>JBMNVH010000003.1:0-137159 GCA_050946715.1 Anaerolineaceae bacterium
ATCAAAAAAAGCTACCTGCGGAACAAGAGAACGTTCAAGAAGAAAATTTGACCAGAGAATTGATGGAGAAGTATATCAAATCAATTATAGTTAGAGGAAATGAAATACTAAAAATTGAATGGAAGTAAGCTAGAAGAGGGCGACATAATAGTTGCCCTCTTTCTATGCTTAAACTACATTTATCGTTACATATTATTTCGGAAATATTTTTTATCACAGACTTGACATGAGAGGGTTCGGGCGGTCTCTTGCTTAAATTCAGTAAGATCCTGGGTACCGAGAACGTGCGCCAGGGTTTCTTTGGTCAGGAGATCAACCTGACGATCAACCGCCTTTGCCGCATCAATATGTTCCTGCACGATATCAGTTACAGCAATTTTCACATCGCCTACGGCGACACCCTGACCGATCCACAACTCGAAGACTTTGAGCCTTTTGAGGCGATCGTTTCCAATCCGCCCTATTCGACAAAGTGGGTGGGCGCGGACAGCCCGGTGATGATCAACGATCCCCGTTTTGCTCCGGCGGGCGTTTTGGCGCCCAAAAGCAAAGCCGACATGGCTTTTGTGATGCACTGCCTGAGCTGGCTGGCGACCAGCGGCACGGCGGCGATCGTCTGCTTCCCTGGGATCCTGTATCGCGGCGGCGCTGAGAAGAAGATCAGGCAATATTTGATCGACAATAACTTTGTCGATTGCATTATTCAGCTGCCTGATAATCTCTTTTTTGGCACCAGCATTGCCACCGCCATCATGGTGCTCAAAAAGTCCAAACGCGACAACGCCATCCTCTTTATCGACGCCAGCCAGGAGTGCATCAAGGTCACGCGCAACAACAAGCTCACGCCTGAGAATATAAAGAACATCCTGACGCTCTATGAGAACCGACAGGATGTCGCCCATCTGGCGCGCCTGGTGCAGCATGAGGAAGTGGCGCGGGAAGGTTATACACTGAGCGTTTCGAACTATGTGGAGAAAGAAGACCTGAGCGAACCAGTTGACATCGTCAAATTGAATGAGGAGATCCGCCAGATCTCCGAGCGTGTCAACCGCCTGCGGGCTGAGATCGATGAGATCATCGCGGAAATTGAAGGCTGAACCATGTTGAAGCGATTGATTGAAGAACTTTGTCCGTATGGTGTGGAATACCGTAAGTTAGACGACTTATTGGATTATACCCAACCAACAAAATACATTGTTAAGTCAACTGATTATGATTCAAGCTTTAGCACTCCCGTTTTAACAGCAGGAGCAAGCTTTGTTCTCGGATACACTGATGAAATTAAGAATATCTATTTAGCTTCTGTTGATAAGCCTGTAATTATTTTTGATGATTTCACTACTTCATTTCATTGGGTGGATTTTAAATTTAAAGTTAAATCTTCAGCATTAAAAATACTGACTAATAAGAACTCATCTGTATCTTTGTTTAAATTCGTATACTATGCGATGCAGTGCATCACTTATCAACCCAGTCAACATGGTAGACAGTGGATCCAAACATACTCTCAATTTAAAATTCCTTTACCTCCAATTCCAATACAAGAAGAGGTTGTGCGGATTTTGGACAAGTTTACACTCTTAAAAGCGGAGCTGGAAGCGGAGCTGGAAGCGGAGCTGGAAGCTCGGACTGTCCAATACCACTACTACCGTGACGCTCTACTGGACATGTTCTCTGGCGTAAAAGGTATTAATCTAAAGTTAATTAATGATCTGATTAACGAATTTTCTCCTGATAAATTTAGAAGTGTTGCAATTAGCGATGTGTGTGTCGATGTAGAAAACATTCGCTGGTCTGAAAATAGAGATGATGTTTATTCATACATTGATCTGACTTCCGTAGATCGTGATACCAAAAAAATCACGAATACAATAGAAATTAGTTTTGAAGATGCCCCCAGTCGCGCTCAACAAATTGTTAAAAAAGATGATGTTATTTACGGCACAACGAGACCGACTCTGCAACGCTACTGCATTATTCCAGAAGAATTCGATGGTCAAATCTGCAGTACTGGATATTCCGTTTTGCGTTCTAATAAAAACATGATATTACCGAAATTCCTATATTACTTAGTGAGCACAAAAAAGTTTGACACCCATGTTGAAAGATATCAACGTGGGTCAGCATATCCTGCCATCAGTGATAAAGATTTAAAGATGTTCAAAATTGATCTACCCCCAATTCCTCTGCAAAAGGTAATAGTTGAAATCCTTGACAGGTTTGAAACCCTCATTCACGACTTGCAAGACGGATTGCCTGCTGAAATTAACCTACGCCAAAAGCAATACGAGTATTATCGCGATAAGCTGCTTACTTTTCAAGGCTTAAAAGATCGTTGATCTCGTCCTTTAGGATCTCCACTACATTGTTACAAGCGCCTGAAAAATTGATCGTTATTTGATAGATCATTTTTTCTTCGGCTTCAGAGGTGGTCGCGCCTACAAGATCCTGCAGATCATTATCCAAATGATCATTTATGTAATCATCAAGGATAGTTGCTATTTTCTTTCGGTTGTTTTGACCAAGAAATGGGGCGACACCATCTATGATGCCTTTAGCAATGGATAAACGCTGAATATGTTCTGTAAAGAATTTTTCTTGATCGATCTTTGATTCGTTCGTTTGGTCGAAAATCAACGAAACGAAAACCACGTTATTTTCACTTAGGTCTCTGATTGATTGGTGAATATAGGATATCTTACGATTTGTTCTCTTATAACCTGCTTTGAATACTTCAATTTCTTTTAGTTTGATCGAATTCCATATGGTCAAGCCAATATTTATCACCAATCCAATTAATACAATGATGTCATTAGTATCCATTATTTAGGCTCCTCAAAGTATTCCATCCTTTTTTATTTTATCATTCTTCATTGGCAGAATGCTATAATTAGAAAAAAAGGAATCTTCCATGACGCTTTATAACATCGTCGCATTCACTGCTCAGGCGACCGTGGTTGCTGAGTACAAGCCTTTGCCTTACGACGCCAAAGACTATCAGAGCGAAGCCCAGCTTGAGCAGGAGCTTTTGCGCCAGCTTGAGGTTCAGGGCTACGAGATCATCACCATTCCAAGCGAGACCGCTCTGATCGGCAACCTGCGCCTGCAGCTGGAAACGCTCAACAAGATGACCTTCAGCGACAAGGAATGGAAACGCTTTTTCCAGGATAAGATCGCCAACGCCAACGAAGGCATCATCGACAAGACGCGCAAGATCCAGGTCGATCACATCCAGCTTTTGGAGCGCGAAGACGGCAGCAAGCTCAACATCCGCCTGATCGACAAGGTCAATGTGCACAACAACAAGCTTCAGGTGCTGAACCAGTATGAGGAAGCGGGCGGAAAGCGCCCCGCGCGCTATGACGTGACGATCTTGGTGAACGGCTTGCCGATGGTGCACATCGAGCTGAAACGGCGCGGGGTGGCGCTGCGCGAAGCATTCAATCAGATCAGGCGCTATCAACGCGAGGCTTTTTGGGCTGGCAGCGGTCTGTTCGATTATGTGCAGATCTTCGTTATCTCCAACGGCACGCACACGCGCTACTATTCCAACACGACCCGCGATAAGCACATCAAGGAAAACAGCAAGGAAGCGCGCAAACGCAAACAGGGCAATGACAGCTACGCTTTTACCAATTATTGGGCGGATGGCAACAACAGCAACCTGAGCGACCTGCGCGATTTCACGCAGACCTTCTTCTCGAAGCACACGCTGTTGAATGTGCTGGTACACTTTTGCGTTTTTAACGCGAAGAATGAACTGATGATCATGCGCCCCTATCAGATCGCCGCGACGGAAAGGATCCTCTCGCGCATCCGCACATCCAGCAACGCCAAACAGACTGGCAGGATCGAGGCTGGCGGCTATATCTGGCATACGACAGGCTCAGGCAAGACGCTGACCAGCTTCAAGACCGCTCAACTGGCGACCGAAATTGAAGGGATCGAGAAGGTCTTGTTCGTGGTCGATCGTAAGGATCTGGACTATCAGACCATCGTCGAGTACGAAAAATTCCAAAAAGGAGCCGCGAACGGCAATACCAGCACGAAGGTCCTGCAGGAGAATCTGGAAGACCCGGGCAAAAAGATTCTGGTGACCACCATCCAGAAACTGGACCGCTTTATCGCGCTCAACCGCAGTCATCCGATCTATAAGAAGCATGTTGTCATCATCTTTGACGAGTGCCACCGCTCACAGTTTGGCGCCATGCACAAAGCGATCACCAGGGCTTTCAGCAATTATCATTTATTCGGGTTTACGGGCACGCCGATCTTTGCCTCCAATGCCCCAACGGGGATCAAAGCGGTGGGCGCGACGACTGAACAGGTCTTTGGCGAGCGCCTGCACAGTTATACGATCGTGGACGCGATCAATGACGGCAACGTCCTGCCTTTCAGGATCGATTATTTGAATACGGTCAAAATGAAAGACGATATCGTGGACGCGAAGGTGCCAGCAATTGACGTTGAACGCGCCATGATGGCGCCAGAACGCATCAGCGAGGTGAGCGAATATCTGCTGGATCATTTTGAGCAGAAGACCAAGCGCGACAGTCATTATTTCTATGATGACCGCAAACTGGCTGGCTTCAATGCCATTTTCGCGGTGGCGTCCATCCCGATGGCGAAGGCTTATTATAGCGAGCTGAAACGGCAAATGGCTTTGCGCAGCCCAAAGCTGAAGATCGGCTTGATCTACAGCTTTAACCCCAATGAGGATCTGGAAGGTGGGCTCCCGGATGAGAGCTTTGACACAGAGAGCCTTGACCAGAGCTCGCGTGACTTTTTGGACGAAGCGATCGCGGACTATAACCGAATGTTTAATACGAATTATGACAGCAGCTCAAAGAACTTTGAGAATTATTACAAGGACCTTTCCATGCGCGTGAAACAACGCGAGGTGGACCTTCTCTTGGTCGTGAATATGTTCCTGACTGGCTTCGACGCCACGACGCTGAACACGCTTTGGGTGGACAAGAACCTGCGCCAACATGGGCTGATCCAGGCTTTTTCGCGCACCAACCGAATTTTGAACACGGTGAAGACTTTTGGGAACATCGTTTGCTTCCGCGACCTGAAACAGGAAACTGATGACGCCATCGCGCTTTTTGGCAATAAAGATGCTGGCGGCATCGTCTTGTTGAAAACATTTGAAGAATATTACGAGACGGGTTTCCTGGAAAAGGGCAGACACCAGCCCAGTTATCTTGAATTGGTCGGGCGGCTGACGAGCACTTTCCCGCTGGGCGTTGAGATCAGGGGCGAAGAAGCGCAAAGGGAGTTCATCCGCCTGTATGGTTCAATTTTGCGCGTCCGCAACATTCTGCAGGCTTTTGATGAGTTCGCGGGCAAGGATGTGCTGAGTGAGCGCGAGCTGCAGGACTATCAGAGCATTTATCTTGACCTCTATCAGGATCTGAGGGTAGGGGCTGAAGCTGAGAAGGTCGTGATCAACGATGATCTGGTCTTTGAAATTGAGCTGATCAAACAAATCGAGGTCAACCTTGACTATATTCTGATGCTGGTTGCCAGGTATCAGGAAAGCAAGCTTGAGGACAAGGAGATCCTGACAACGATCGACAGGTCGATCAACGCCAGCCTGGAATTGAGGAGCAAGAAAGATCTGATCCAGGGCTTCATCGATCGGGTGAACATGCAGACCGATATCGAAAAGGATTGGCCGGAATATGTGGCTGAGCGCAAGGAAAAGGAACTGCTGGCTTTGATCAAAGAAGAAAGCTTGCATGAGGAACCGACCCGCAGGTTTGTGGAAAACGCGTTTCGGGATAAGGAAATGCGCACGATCGGTCCCGCGATCGACGAGATCCTGCCGCCGATTTCGTTTTTTGACCCAGCCCGAGCCACAAAGAAGCAGACGGTGATCGATAAATTGCTGGCTTTCTTTGAGCGCTTTTTGGGGCTTGCGGGTGAGAGCTGAGCTGGTTTTGGTAACTATGGGAAGGCTTCTTTGTTAATTAATGATAAAGAAATTCTTGATGGACAAGGAAGTAAGGCTTTTTTTGAGCTGATATTGAGGAAACAAAGCAATGAAAATTAATAAAGTTTTGCTTGTGATCATGGCGATCTTATTGCCGTATGTGATCCTGATGGGTGGGGTGAGGTTGGTGATGAATCCAGGCTTTCCTGCTCTGGAGTATCGAAGGGCTGGCTTTCCGGAGGATCCGTATGGGTTTAACCTACTGGAGCGAACGAAATGGTCTGAATATGCTGTCAGCTATTTAATCAATGACGAAGATATCAGCTATCTGGGCAATTTGCAGGACGCCAGCGGGGCGAAGATGTTCACGCCGGACGAACTTTCGCACATGGAAGACGTAAAAGATGTGGTCAGCCTGAGCTCGGTTATTTGGTATGTGGCGATTGGGCTGGTGATCGCGATCTTGTTGTGGTTCGTGATCATGAGGGAGTGGAACAGCATCCGCCTGGGGATGAATGCCGGAGGCTGGGTTACGATCGGCTTGTTGGGGGCTTTGCTGGTGTTTTTGGTGGTCAGTTTTGAGAAGTTGTTTGACTATTTCCATCGGCTTTTCTTTAAGGACGGCACCTGGTTGTTCACGCAGAGCTCAACCCTGATCCGCCTGTTCCCATTTGAATTCTGGCGGGATGCTTTTGTTTTGGTGATCAGTTTTTCGCTGATTGTTGGGGTTGTTTTGGTCTTGCTGACGAGGAAATGGAAGCCGAAGACGAAAGCAAAGGCATAAGCTTGTAGGATGGATTTTGGGTGGCAAAAACCCGGCCTTTGCCATGAATATCATATAAATTCGTTTGTACGGATGTCGGGTTCAAGTGAGGAACCCGACCTACAACTAGGTTCCGGATAGAAATAATCAAAAGAACCGTATTGTTCTGTCTCCCAGCCAAGCCACGCAAGTATGATTGTCGGGTTGACCCTACAAATGGGTCGTGCTAAGCAACTTGACCTTGTGTTGGAAAACAAATTGTACGGACGGTGGTTTATCCCCGTCCGCTACATTCAGTAATCACTACATGTTATTGCAATTCAATTCTGTTTCAGACATTTGATCGGATGGGGTCATACCCTGCTTTGCGGGCACTAAGCCCATCCGTACATTGTTATCAATATATTCGATTGAATTGATTCAGATGATACACTGATCAAGATTTAAATCAAAAAAGTGCGCTTGAGAAAGCGCACTTTTTTATACTTACTGAATTTTCGAATTATTCTTCAACCACCGGTGTTGCGGTGGGTCCGCCGACGATTGGCGGGTTTTCGGGGTCAAGGCTTGGGTCAAAGATGTGGAAGTTGTCCATGTTGAAGACGACCTGCATCTTGTCACCAAAGTGTACCTGTGTACGCGGGTCAACGCGGGCGACAAAGTTGTGGGTGCCATTGACCAGGTAGAGGAAGATCTCGTTACCCATCAGCTCGGTGACATCGACGGTAACATCGACAGGCTCAGCGATAATGCTGGGGGGAGCGTATTCCGGGTTGTGGATGTCTTCCGGTCGGATACCGAAGATGATGTCTTTGCCAACAACGGATTCATAGCGTTCGTGATCATGGGCAGGAACCTTGACGCGGAAGGTGTCCATATCAACAAACATCTCACCGTTTTCAACAAGGATCTTGCCGTTGAAGAAGTTCATGGCTGGTGAGCCGATGAAGCCGGCAACAAAGAGGTTGGCGGGATGATCATAGAGCATCTGGGGAGTGTCGAGCTGCTGCAGCTTGCCTTTGTTCATGACGGCAATACGGGTTGCCATGGTCATGGCTTCGGTCTGGTCGTGGGTGACGTAGATGAAGGTGGTTTCAAGACGCTGATGCAGCTTGGAGAGCTCAGCACGGGTCTGAACGCGCAGCTTGGCGTCCAGGTTGGACAGAGGCTCATCGAAGAGGAATACTTTAGGCTCGCGGACGATCGCGCGACCAACGGCAACGCGCTGTCTTTGACCACCAGAAAGTTCCTTGGGTTTACGCTTGAGCAGGTTTTCGATACCGAGCGTCTGTGCCGCAATCTGAACACGGCGGTCGATATCTGCTTTATCGAACTTGCGCAGTTTGAGCCCAAATGCCATATTGTCATATACGGTCATATGGGGATAAAGAGCGTAGCTTTGGAAAACCATGGCGATGTCGCGGTCTTTTGGTGCAACATCGTTGACGATCTGATCGCCGATCCAAACTTCGCCCTCAGAGATTTCTTCGAGGCCTGCCAAACAGCGCAGGGCGGTAGTTTTGCCGCAGCCGGAAGGACC
The DNA here is from genome assembly GCA_050946715.1 of Anaerolineaceae bacterium. Classification (GTDB taxonomy): domain Bacteria; phylum Chloroflexota; class Anaerolineae; order Anaerolineales; family Anaerolineaceae; genus Mesolinea. Next base: position 8,242 of record JBMNVH010000003.1, read on the forward strand.
GACCAACACCAAAAACTCTTTGTCCTCGATCGCAAGATTAAGATCTTGCACGGCGACAACGTCGCCAAAACGTTTCCAGACATGATTATAAGTTACGCTTGCCATTAAAAATATTCCTCCAATCTTGAACGAGTATAGTGGCTCTATTATAATTTACTTCTGGAGAATTAAGTGAAGAAAAGAGGCTTTTTGGGCCTCTTTTCACTTGTTTTGGGTAAAATCAGCTTAATTAACTGATTTTTTCGAATTGGTCTTTGCCAACACCACAATCCGGGCATTCCCAATCATCGGGCAGATCTTCGAATGGGGTTCCGGGGGCGATGCCTGCGGAGGGATCACCGAGTTCGGGATCGTAGATGTAACCACATGCGATGCATTCGTATTTGTCCATTTTTACTCCTATTTTTATCTCCATAAAGAGAGTTTTGTTATGTGGGTATTATACATTAGAAAAGGAAGGTTTCGTGTAAATTTTGTATAGATAGTGGCGTTGGACTCGGGGACGGAAGGCTATGTGAGAATGGTTTGTACAAGAACACAAGACCCACCCAAGGCAATTGCATCTAAATTTACCTAAATTAAGCTTCTTTGAAGCTTTTTAATCATGAAATATGTCTATTCCACAGTTTTAAATAAGGTATGTGTGATGCTGTCATCAGGTTGTCATCGCGAGGAGCCCTTTAGGGCGACGTGGCGATCTGCCTTAAAGCTTATGTGCACAAAAATAGAATGGAAAAATGATTAACTGCAGATTGCCACGTCCCTTGCGGGGCTCGCAATACCCTTACGGGCACAGGTACCCAAATGGCACGATGTGACAGATCCCTCAGAGATTATGTCTTTTTTGCACCCACTTCTCCCAAGCTTGGCTAAAAAGATAAGAAAATTTCGTATATGCGTTTGATGTTAGTAAAAAAATCTATATTTAGATGCGTTTGCCCTGAAGACCCACCCCCTTTAATTCCCCCTGCCAAGCACGCAAGCAGTTCCGTTCGCTTCGCTGGAGGGGATTTTAGCCCGGTATTTCCTCCTTATGCCTATAAGAGGTGGGGATTTGCACAAACGCTATTATTCATAATAGCCAAGATCAAGTGATTTAGATGCAATTGCCCTGGACCTATGAATAAAGTTTAAAACTCCTGCTACGGAAACAAGCCCCAGTCTAAATCCCGCAAGTCGGGGTCCATCATGCTGGGGGTCCAGAAATCAGTGCCTAAGCCGATGGTTGTTGGTACCTCGAGCACTTTTTCGACCGTGGCGCGGGCGTCTTCGATCATCTCGGGTCCATAGGGGCAAAAGGGAGTTGTCAGCACCATGACCACATGGGCTTTTCCTTCTGAAAGGGTGATGTCACGGATCAGACCGAGTTCGATGAAGGAAAAACCGATCTCTTTATCCACCAGCCCTGAAAGGGCGATGATAAGATCATCGTGATATTGGGGGTGAGTTTGGTCGATCTCCCATTCTGCAGGTAAATAATCGCTCATCTTATACCTCAAATTTAAAGGTGCATTTATTGTTTTTATCGGAATCGCATTCCTGGAAAGCTATTTGCTTCTCCAAAATTTCAGAGAAGAAACTTTGACCGAGTTGGCAGATCTCAGGATTGCTTTTGTTCAGGTGGTGATAGGGGCAGCTACTATTGTAGATCGTAACAATGTTGTCCTGCAATTCCCATTCAATTTGATAGCCTTCTCTGCTCATCAGACGGCTAAGATCGGACATTTTTTCTTCTAAGTTGTTGTTAGTGATCTGATGACGGTAAGTATCAGCCATTCTCTTGCCAACCAGGTTGAGCGCGTCTGTTGGGGCGTCTGGACCATAAAGAGTCTCGATGGAACTCAATAAATTTTCAGTCAGCCGTTTAAAGTTAGCTGGAAAACGTTTGGAACCCTGACTGGTGAGCCGGTAGATCATACGTGGGCGCCCGACACCATGACGCTGTTCGCTGCGCGTGACCAGGTCTTGCGCTTCTAGGTTGTTCAGGTGATGGCGAATCGTGATCGGATTGACAGCGACATGAGCTGCCAGGTCCTGCACAGACGCTATTTGCAGTGTTGCCAGTGCCTCAAGAACTTTTTCTCTTGTATTTTTCATCTTCACTCAATTCAGATTTCCAGTATACCATTTTGAAAGCTAAGAATGGACAAAGATTGAACAATTTAGTAATTCTCAGGATCACTAAACGATTTGGTTCGTTGTATCCCAACCACGAGCGAACCCAACTCTTTTTCATGTTCGGACGTGATCTCCTGACAATTTACAAAGCTAAAATGAGAATTGCTGTTTAACTGCCAAAAAGGGTTCAAGTAATGGACATTATGCTATAATCTTATTGTAATTTACCTAATAAAGGAGAAGGAATATGGCAAAAATTATTGATATCGAAGGCATTGGACCAAAGTACGCTGAAAAATTCAATGAAATTGGAATTAATACTGTGGCACAGCTGTTGAAAGCTGGCGCACAACCCAAAGGCAGAGAAGAATTGGCTGAAAAGACTGGAATCAGCAAAACTCTGATCCTGGAATGGGTCAACCATGCAGATCTTTATCGCATCAAAGGTGTCGGTGAAGAGTATTCAGATCTACTCGAAGAAGCTGGCGTTGATACTGTTGTTGAACTGGCAACCCGCAATGCGGAAAACCTCTACAACAAGATCATTGAAGTTAACACCGAGAAGAAGCTTGTCCGTCGCCCACCATCCCAAAAAATGGTCGAAGACTGGATCCTTCAGGCAAAAGATCTGCCCCGGGCAGTATTTTACTAAGCCGAAAGTAAATAAAAAAATCCCTGCTGTTTGCAGGGATTTTTTGTTTTAGTCAATATTGGCTTAACGAGAGCCCAACATGTTCATGATCGTTTCGACGACTAGGGCACCAGACTGGGCCTGGTCGCGTCGCTTGCCAAAGGGGCTGGCGACAGCAAGAGCTTGCATGATCGCTTCCAGGTTTGAACCGCCTTTTTGTTTTGCGGCGTAATATGCCAAACCCATCGAAATCAGATCTTTGGCGTCGATACCGCTGGATTGTCCCTGGGAAGAGCTGGATTGCCCGCCTACCAAGGAGGTGATCAGGTCACCAATGCCGCCAGCGGAAGTGGGTTGGGGAGTCTGTTGTTGCTGACCGGTAAGACCACCCAGAAGAGAACCCAAAAGATCGCCAGCTGGCTGCTGAGTCTGAGGACTGGCTTGTTGTTGTCCGGTCAAACCGCCAATCAAGGAGCCGAGTAGGTCTTGGGGTTGTTCTGGCGCTGGAGCGGCTTCTTCTTTGGGTTTCGTTAAATTGCCCAGAAGAGCGGAAAGGAAGTCGCCACCGCCGCGTTCCGGTGAATCGCCCATGCCCATCATGGCATTGACAAGCGTGCCGGCGGTTGACGCGTTGAGTTCCTTGCCAACAAATTCACGGGAAGCCTGCTCGAGACCATCAGCATACAGCTGAGCGGACCCGCTGGTGCTCTTGGCACGCAGGGTCTTGCTGGCATGTTCAAGCTGCTCGGCAACAGGTTTGTCTTTGACGCTTTCAACCGCTTTTTGGAGCAAGCTAAAGGTGTTGACCATGTTGCTGCCGTGATTGTGGTTGTATTCATCGGCGTCATTCAGTTCCTGCTTATTTGCCTTCAGGACTTTGGTGACTTCTTTGAAGATACTGCTGAGATCAATGTCTTGAGTCATTAATTTACCTGTTTACTTCAGTTCTTCAGGAAGAGCTGGAATGCGCAGTACCTGACCGGGGACAATGATATTCATGTTTTCGCCAATGACGTCTTTGTTAGCTTCGTAGATCAGGGTGTAATAGGGCGGGGTTGCTTTGCCGTAGAAGCGCAGGGCGATGTGGCTGAGCGTGTCGTCTGCTGTGACGGTGTAGGTGTCGATATATTTGGCTGCCTCTTCCAATTCCGCCGCAGCCTGATTGGCAAGTTTCCTTGCTTCGTATTCAGCCTTGCGGGCTTCGGTTTCAGCTTTCATGCGAGCAGCTTCGGCGACGCGTTTTGCGTTCTCCGCGGCGATCAAAGCCTCGTCCTTAGCCTTTTCGGCTGCTTCTTTTGCTTCTTTTTTCAAGTTTTCAGCGGCTTCCTTCGCTTCTTGCTTAACGTCTTCGACTACTTCTTCGGCTTCTTTTTTCTTGTCTTTCTTACCGAACAAATTATCGAAAAAACCTTTTTTATCTGACATTTCTTTTTCTCCTTATGTCTTGGTGCGCTATATTGTCGCACCTATGGAATATTATTTTGAAGAGTGATTTCATCTCTCTTTCATTGAAATTATACAACAGTTTATTATTGGTAGGACAAGATGTACTAGATAATAGGTGGGAAAGCATTAATTCAGGCATGAAAAAATCTATGGATCGCAATCGGGAGATCCCGAGCAAACCATGCTTTTTTTATCGGGCTTGTCCTCCTGACTACTCTCAGCAATAATTGAGAATTTCCGCTGGAAAAATACTAGCAATTTGAATTGTTAATAAAGTAGAATATTATATAATAAATTGACTTGAGTTCTCGCATCTGCTATAATTTCGCCTGCAAATATTATGAAAATATCGGGGAAACGATCGAGGTTTCCTGAAAATAAGCTAAAGAAAAGGATCTTATGTCGACATTAGAAATTAAGGATTTGTACGTCAGTGTTGCAGGAAAAGAGATCATAAAAGGATTCAATTTAACAATTAAGCAAGGTGAAGTACACGCCTTGATGGGTCCAAATGGAACCGGGAAGTCAACATTATCCAACGCGATCATGGGGCATCCGAATTATGAGATCACCTCTGGTCAGGTTTTGATCGACGGACAGGATATTTCCGAGTTGTCTGTTGAAGAGCGCTCACATAAGGGTATTTTCCTGGCTTTTCAATATCCTGTGGCGATCCCGGGTGTGACGCTGGCAAACTTTTTGCGCGTAGCTGTTAACGCGAAAATGAAAGCTATAGACCCTGAATCGAAGGGAATATCACTGATCGAATTCCGCAGAAAAATGAAATCAAAGATGGATCTGCTGAAAATGGATTACACTTTTGGCGGTCGCTATTTGAATGATGGCTTTTCCGGCGGCGAAAAGAAACGAGCAGAGATCCTGCAGCTGGCAATGCTTGAGCCAAAATTCGCGATCCTTGATGAGACTGACTCAGGTCTTGATATTGACGCGATCAGGATCGTCTCTGAGGGCGTCAACTCTCTGGCAAACGAAGACCTGGGCGTTTTGGTGATCACCCACTACCAGCGCATGTTGAATTACATCAAACCTCAGTTTGTTCACATTCTTTTCGACGGTCGCATCGTGGAAACCGGCGGTCCCGAGCTGGCGCTCAAACTGGAAGAGCACGGTTACGATTGGGTTCGTGACGAATTCGAAACAGCCGGAACCCAGGCTTAGTGAGATCGTGATGCAAGAAAGAATCGAGAAAGAATTTCTCTCCACTATTGGCGCGAATCTGGAATATGACTTCAGAGATCCGGAAACTTACAGTTTCAAGAGCCGAAAAGGTCTGGACGAAGAAGTTATCCGCCAGATTTCAGCATTTAAAGAAGAACCGGAGTGGATGCTTGAATTTCGCCTGAAGGCGTATCGCCATTTTATTCAACGCCCGATGCCCACCTGGGGTCCTGATCTGTGCGGATTGAACCTGGATGAAATTTACTTTTATGTGCGTCCGGAGGAGATCGACCAAAGATCCTGGGATGACGTCCCGGAAACGATCAAAAATACTTTTGATAAATTAGGCATTCCCGAAGCAGAGCAAAGGTATCTGGCAGGGGTTGGCGCTCAATACGACTCTGAAATGGTCTATCACAATATCAACGAACATCTTGAAAAACAAGGCGTTGTCTTTGTGAGCATTGAAAACGGACTGAAACAATATCCTGAGCTTTTCCGCGAATACTTTTCGACGGTCGTTCCGATCCAGGATAACAAATTCGCTGCTTTGAACAGTGCGGTTTGGTCGGGCGGCTCTTTCGTTTATGTTCCCAAGGGCGTGAAAGTTGATCTGCCTTTGCAGGCATATTTCCGTCTGAATAACGCGAGCATCGGGCAATTCGAGCGTACCCTGATCATTGCTGACGAGGGTTCGCAGGTTCATTATGTGGAAGGCTGCACCGCGCCGACTTATTCAACCGAGTCTTATCACAGCGGTGTGATCGAGATCGTGGTGAAAAAGGACGCGCGTGTCCGTTATACGACCATCCAAAACTGGTCGAATAATGTCTATAACCTGGTCACCCAACGCGCGAATGTGTTCGAGAATGGCACGATGGAATGGGTGGATGCGAATTTGGGTTCTAAGATCACCATGAAATACCCATCCTGCTACCTGAGAGGAGAAGGCGCGCACGGTGAAATGCTATCGGTAGCTTTTGCGGGTCCGGAGCAAATTCAGGACGCCGGCTCAAAAATGATCCACTTTGCCAATAACACCAGCAGCAAGATCACCTCAAAGTCGATCTCCCGGGGCAATGGTCAGGCTTCTTACCGCGGATTGGTGAAAGCAGCCCGCAACCTGAAAGGGATCAAATCAAACGTAGTTTGTGATGCCCTTTTGCTTGACCCGGAATCACGTACGGACACCTGGCCAACGATCGACACCGGTTCACACGATGTCAGCATCGGGCACGAAGCCTCGGTCAGCAAGGTTGGCGAGGAGCAATTGTTCTATCTGACCAGCCGCGGTCTCAGCGAAGAAGAAGCGACGACGATGATCGTCTCTGGTTTCATTGAGCCCCTGGTGAAGGAATTGCCAATGGAATATGCTGTTGAAATGAATAAATTGATCCAGTTGCAGATGATCGGATCGGTGGGATAAGATGAGCAAGATCACAACAAAGAACCCTAATCAGATCTTTTCAAGCCAAAGTTTCCCTGACTTCTGGGATGAGGTTTTTGAGAAACGGCTGGATAATTTTCCGGATTTTTTTCAGACCAATCGCAGAGAAGCCTGGGAATTAGCCGATCAGTTTGAAATGCCGGATCGTAAAGATGAATCCTGGCGCTGGATGGATTACAGAAAACTGGACTTTGAAAGCCTGGAGACCCTTACTAAAAAAGTCTTTTCCCTCCAATTTCAGTTGGTAGAGCTCACTGATGATGAGAAGCCCGCCAATTGGAATGATCTGCCAAAAGGCGTGATCGTTAGTTCGATCAAGAGCGCGGCTAAAAAACATCCGGAGCTGATGAACCACTATCTTGAGCGTTCCAAAATCGCTTCTGAGGGGAAATTCGCTGCTTTAGCAAGCGCAATGGCAAGGAAGGGACTCTTTATCTATGTGCCTGAAAACACAAGGGTTGATGACCTGATAAAGGTCGGGATGAATTTTGAGCTTGGCAATAACATTGTTTGGACACACTCGATCATCTGCCTTGCTGCGAATGCTGAGGCAAGCATCGAGCTAGACTGGGTCAATAATCGCAGTTCTGGTGATGGATTGCACAATGGTATTTTAGAGGTTTTCCTCGGTGAGAACGCGCGTTTGCACCTTGATGAGAGACAACATTTTGGTAAAAAAAGCTGGAATATCAGCCATTCCACGGCAAGTCTTGACAGGGACGCGAATCTGGTCTGGAATACTGCTGTTTTTGGCGCGAGATCAAGCAAGAATTTTATTAAGGCTGACTTGTACGGAAAGGGTTCAAACGCCATTGTTCAGGGTCTGATGTACCCGGAGTTGGACCAGGTGGTAAACATCGACACACGTCAAAACCATTGGGAAACTTCCACGACCAGTGATCTCTTGTTCAGATCTGTTGCCGCCAATCACGGCAGCTCGATCTGGCATGGCATGATCTATGTTGACCCAATCGCTCAGCAAACTGACGCTTACCAGACGAACAACAATTTGATTCTGGATGACAGCGCGAATGTAAAATCGATCCCGGGGCTTGAGATCCATGCAGACGATGTCAAGTGTTCCCATGGAGCCACGGTCGGTCGAATTGACGATGAAGAATTGTATTATCTCAAAGCAAGAGGCATCCCGGAAAAAGAAGCCCAAAAGCTTATCGTTCAGGGCTTTTTTAACCAGGTTCTACAATCTTTCAAGCTTGAATCGACACGGGAATCTTTGCTTGAGATGATCCTTGAGAAAATGGAACGGCTTTAGCCGTTGGAAGGGAGAAGGAGATGAGAAGTAATAGTTTTATGAGACCACCTAAAGACGAATTGGTCTACAAAATAGGTGATCGAGTTGAGGTTTTTTGCGACCACGAAGACGATGAGGAGAGCCGTATTCGCGATTGGTTACGAGGAACGGTCGTGCAAATCGATGACAAATTGGTCGCGGTTCAATTTAAGCAAAATGTGTATCTTACGGATGGGTGGATGGTTCCGGATCACATTTTATGGTTCCCTTTTGACTCTGAAAATATCAGAATGTATGAGCCAAAGCGGAAAAACCCTAATCCGCTTGATGAGATCGATCTGGACAGTCTTAACTTGTTTTAGAGAACTGACCAACAATTCGAATAATATCAAAGCCTTCTGCGAAGGGACGCTCTGCTAAGGCACCGTGACGGATTGCAGTCGCGCGGATGATATCTGGAGAAAAATAGTAGCGGTTCGCGTAAGTTTTATACTCAGCGAGGGCTGCTATTTTTGTTTCCACCGCCTTTTCTGACACTTCAGCCAAAAAGTGGGGGAAGAAGCCATAGCTGCTGCGCAGAACGTCATAGCCCAAAACAGTCGTTCCGCGAAAAGCGCGCGTTGCTTCCTGAGTGAGGGTTTGATGATCCTGATGGATGTCATTTGGCGTGTTCACAAAGACAATCTCCGGCTGGTGTCGTTTGCGCAGTTCCAGCATTTTTTGCAGGATATCCTGTCGGAATTCAGGAAAACGGCGGGTTTCGTAGGTACCAAGTTCGATCTGATCTTCGCGCAAACCCAAAACACGCATGCTGTTGTAGTGTTCCTCAACCAGATTTGTTAGCTCAGGGTTTTTTTGGTTATCAGAAAAGGTCATGCAATAAACGTCTGCCTGACCAATCAGGTCGGCAAGCAGCGCGCCGCATCCCAATTCGATATCATCGGGATGAGCGCCTAAGAAAAGCAGGGATTTTCCGTAAAAGGTCATGTTTTTCATATTCGTGCTCATTTCAGCTTATTTGGTGGCAATAAAGCCGCCAACCACCTTGGTCATAACAATCTTGCCATCACGCTCGAGGAAATTTTGAGCGACCTTCTCGATCGCGGTCATAACGACCTCAAATTCTTCGTGGGTCTGAAAGAGCGAGTTCCAAAGTTTGCGGTCTTCGGACATGGAAGCGCGGGTGTAGACCATGAAGGGATCAACGGTATCAAAGGTCAGCGGATTTTCAAAGATATACTGCTCGGTCTTTGCGAAGAGCTCCTGCATGGTGCCGTAGATCTGGGAAGCATAACGGGAGCTGCCGGGCATGGGGGGAATCCCCTTGCCGGTGGCTTCTTTGATGATGTCATAAAAGACCTTTTTGTTGGTGGGCATGGGTCCTGTCGTGAAGAGGCGACCGCCAGGTGCGAGCAGGCGATGGATTTCTTTCAGGGTGAAAGGAATATCCTGCGCGTAGTAAATGGTGAAGCAGGCTGAGATCAGGTCGTAATGATCTTCCGGCAGATCAAAAGGATGGTTGAAATCGAGAAAGCGGAAATCGACCGCGTTGTTGATGGCTTGATTTTTCTCGCGTGCCTCATCAAGCAGGGATTCCGAAACGTCAGTACCGGTAATTTCTGCCTGTCCGTTCAGGTAATGGTAGAAGGAAAAGCACTGTTTGCCCGAGCCGCAACCTACGTCCAGGATTTTTATTCCGGGTTGGAGTTTTAAAATCTCGAGCATCCACTCGTCAATATCACGGCTGCCAAAGCGGCTGTGAATATCAATGCGCTTGGCGAGATCATCTGTTGTTTCCTGAAAGTCAATTTTCATCATAACCTCAATTCTAAATCTAAAGGCTAAGTATACTTTGCTGAAAGTCTTTGTCAAGAATTGCAAAAATCCTGTTCAGGTCGCATGTTATTTTGTATGGTATAGCAGCTCGTACGTGGATAGGATGCCATGCGTACTATGAAAAGTAGGGGCGGACTTCCATGTCCGCCCGTAGAGAAGCAGGAATCAAAAATCTTGGTTTCTGACATCCTATACTGTGCGGATCTGCATCAGCTCAATACCAGTGATGTTCTCTTCCTCCATCCTCTCCTTAAACCGCTCTGACACAAAGATCGGGATCTCCTGGCGGTTGGCGAGTTTGAAAACGTCCGCTCTGCCGACCTTATCCTCATAAATTGCGAACTTGCTGACGGTGTGTATGGTACCTAACTTTTTCGTGTTGGTCGTGAAATAGTCCGACTTTTCCAGGCAAAGCGCTTCAACCACTTTTAAGATATTGGCAATGTAATATTGATAGGACTGTCCACCGTTCCTTTCCCAAACTTTGACCGGAAGGTATTGGATTTCGGTATTTAAGCTTTCCATCATCTGTTTCAATTTATCGGAAACGACGAACCAACCTTTGTCATTTGCCAAATAATCGGATGGAAAACTGCCCTCGGACTGGTCATAGAAGAAAGTGAATCGTCCGTCCCAGCCTTCGTATCGCTTGCCGATCACCATTTCAGTTAAATAGATCCCAAGATCGTCTTCATAATGCGCGAGGATGTCATTTTGTCGTTCTCGTTCCATCTGAAGCTTGTAAAAGTCCATGTTTTACCTCATTATTAATAGCTGGGTCATTGTATGATCAAGTAAGGCTTCTGGTTGCGGTCAAATCAATCCGATAATGACCCTTCCACGAGCTCCAGCAGGAAAGCTCCAAAATCTTCAGCCACCGTTTCTACTATCTGATAACTTTTTCCGTCATAGAAACACAGGACCAGGCGTGGTTCTTTTTCAGCGTTCAATGTGCCGTAATCCAAAAAGGTCATATAGCCGTCATCATTGTTGTAAACTGGGATCCATTCCTTCGGGAGTCCATAATTTTTGCGCTCGTGCAAGGCATAAGCGACCGAATTGCCTTCCAGGATGCCGGAGGTGCTATCAGGATCGATCCCAAATATTTCATTGCCAAAGAAGGATAAATATCCAACCTTTTTATAAAACTCCAGCAATTGCGGAGAAAAGCTTATACCGAGCATTTTTTCCGCTTTTTGGATCTGCTCCAGAGTTCTCCCACCAGCTGTTGTGAAGTATTCGCATCTTGGCGCTAATGCCATCGCACGTTCAAAATCCTGATAACTCATAATTTCTTCTCCTGAGAACGTTTCTAAGCTTCCGCGATCTAACGCATGGTCTGGAAACCATGCTGTCCAATTACAAATTATATTCGATAGTTAGGTCGTGATTTAACACAAACGTTGGACGACGGATTGAATGAATGGCGCTGTACGCCCATTCATTCAATACCCCTTCGGGCACCTTGTTACGACCTACAACTACAACTCATCACAGGCAGATCGCCACGTCGCCCCAATGGGCTCCTCGCGATGACAAGCATCCAGCGATATGACACTGATACTGCGGGATTCAAAGGCAGAATACCCAAAGGGTATGATGTACGGCTTAAACTACATGGCGCGGTGGACAGGAGTCCCTGTGCGATCAAATGCTACAATTTGCTAACGTATTGTCAGGAAAAGATTATTCTTCCTAATAAAACCTATTCCTCTTGCTGAATGTAATCCCCAAAAACCAGAGCAAAGGCTTCGATTGAAGCCTGGATATCTTCAAAAGTCCTTGTCGAGCCGGCTGCAGGGGTGCCGGCGATGACGAGATACCAGCTTTGCTCCCCACAACGCAGGATGCCCATATCCGAGGCGATGGTGGGGTTAAGCAAGGTGCCGCGCTTGTTGAGGAACTGGCAACCGGGCAGGTTCACCAGCAATTTACCGAGCAAAATGGCATCATATTCGGTATATTGTCCCATCAAATCCAATAAAAAGCTTTGATACTCAGCGGATAAAGCATCGCCGGAGTCAAGCAGCCGTAAAGAGGTCATCAGGTCTTTGACCGTGCTGCGGCGTGGGTCGTAAGTTGTCTCCGTCAGATCCCATTGGTCGAGGATCTTGCGCAGGCGGTTGTCACCACGGGCGTAAAATTCGAGCGCGTCGGTCGCGCTTTCTTCACTGCGGACGATCATTGCCTCGAGCAGATCAGCAAAATTTCGTCCTGATATCCCATAACTTTGGATATCTGCCAGCGTCTTGCCTTCGTTTTCCAGGATCTTCAGGACGACCATCGCGGTTGGGACTTTGATCATCGAAGCGGGATGAAAACTTTCTTCGAAATTTCGACTTAGAAGTATTGTCCCGTCCGAGCTTTCGACCTGGAAATACCAATCAACACCATCGATCAGGGTATCCTCAAGGTCTGTCAGACTTAGCGCTGGCTGGGTGGGAGTGATGACGGTTGGGCCTGGGGTGGGGGTATTGTATCTGGTAGGCGTTGAAGTTGCGGTCGGGATGTTGGTTTCCTCAGGGACTGGGGTCGTTGAACTGATGCCTGGCGTAGGTTCGGCTTTTGCCTGACAGCCAGATAGAAGCAGGAGCAAACAAGTCAAGCACAGAATGAATGTTTCTTTACGCATATCCAAAACAGACCTTAGAGAACTAACCTAACTGCGATCACCTGGTCAATCAAATACATTATAAGGGACAAAGTTTGGTTTCAAAAAGATCATGCTCAGACCAGATACTCCGGGTGGGAGTAGACCTCATATTGATTGGCGCGCATGTAGCCGATCAGGCAAATGCCATGTTTTTCTGCCAACTCGATAGCCATTGTCGTGGAGGTAGTGCGGGAGATGATCAGACGGATGCCCATGGCGAGGCTTTTCATGACCATTTCTGAGCTGATGCGACCACTGATGACCATGATGGATGGCGAAAAACTGTAGTTTCCCAAGAGCAATGCCCCCGCCAGTTTATCAACACAATTGTGACGACCCAGATCTTCAATGATGATGGGGAAGGAGACCCCATCGCTCAGACCAGCGCTGTGAAAACCGCCGGCAAGGTCATGTAGCTCCTGTTTTTGGGTGAATTCATAGTAGAGTTTGGTCAGATCCCGCATTTGGAAGGAAACGGGCTCTGCCATTGCGTTACTCAGTTCAGTCTGAACTGGCTGAATGCCTGTGGAGGTGCGATGAAAGCTGTCTGGTTTTTCGACCGACTTATTTAGTCGGATATCAATACGGCTCTGGTCCTCAGCCAGTTGTAATGAATCAATATCTTCCAAACCCGAAATGATGCCTTCGTTGAAGAGAAAACCAACCGCCTGTTCTTTTAGCTGGATCGGTGAGCAGATGAAGGTCATCCACAGCTCGCCATTGACGAACAGCGCGAGCGAATGCTCTTTGATCACCGCTTTTCTGGTATCTTCAAGCCTGCCGTTGCTAAGTTTATAATTGTTAATCGCCAGTTCCTGATATGGTTTGATCATCGTCTCTTCCTTTTTAGTCCCTTTATCAATACTTTTCTTAGCAAATCCGCAACTTGAATGACCAGTCAATTCTTTCGAAAAAGGCTTTTAAAATCTGAAAGAAAAGCCCTGGCTGTCAATAAAACTGCTTTATGATACCGCAATGCGTAGATTTTTGAAAATTTATCATATGTTTGCAACAGAATCTGTTCAAAAATTTACTGATAATTGGATATAAGATTTTTGTTTTTAGTTAAGGGTTGTGCCTAATGAAAATCCTGCACTAATTATTCGGTTGTTGAGGTCTTGAAAGTAGGATCTGCTGCGAGATAACATCCAATTTGTAGAAAACTTCATGATACGGTGAAGACTTGAGTACAAAAGTAATTACACGGTCGCTTTCCCACGACAATTCTGTGTAATACCGCCAGGTTAGTTCGCTCGGGTAAAACGCTTTTATGTCCTCATTATCACCATATACTACGCCTATTCCAGGTCTTTCATTAGAGAAAATGAATGCCTTATACTCCCCATTGGGAGATAGCACTTCTTCACTGATCTTGCCTACTTCCGACAAAGTGATCCGTTGAACTTCAATCTCTTTTGTATACTGGTTTTCGGGACGCGTATTGTTTACTATGATCAATAAAATAATCAAGAAGACAATAATTGCAAAAAAAGTGATCAGTCTGGTTTTTCTCATTTTCATTTATAAGGTCAATTATATATTCAAATAAGAAGAAAATATTTCAGGGCATCACTCAAAAATCACGACCGGATATAGACCTTCCAGACCGGTGTTTTCAACTTCATTGGTCTCATAGTAATAAATAAAAATAATCGCAGGATTTGTTGGAAGTTTTTCGTAGTGATAAATAACTCCTTCTGGGAAAGGTCTTGGATACGGCAAATAATAATAATCATCAAATTCCAATTCCACCAATTGAGTTTCTTTTCCATCGCGAGTTCTTAGGTAAATGCCATCATTTCTAATAAAGGTAAAGGCATCCATTGTTGAGGTCCAAGCAGGGTTGATTCCATGCGTGATCCCGGTTAATTCCCCCGACTCCAGATCGACACGCATGATCATGCCTTCCGCAGGAGGAAGTGACGCACTATGACACACTCCGATGATCAGCTCTCCAGTATCAGGGTTAAAGCTCACTCCTCTCAACTCATTAATATCATCATACTTGGCTATTTCTCTCACTAAGGCACAATTTGTTAGATCAATTTCATAAACGCCGCGAGCATCAATTCCAAAGACAACCTCATTACCGTTATAATTGCCTTTTGGATAAATCCCTTCAAACACATCCAGTTTGCATACCTCGATCTCGCCATCATCGCTAAGATATGCGGGGAATCCTGTAATAACATAGAGATGGGCTCCTAAAATGAGATTCTGGCTTAACCCGAAAAGTGTTCCGTCGTTTTGACCCCATGCAAGCTGGACAAATGTTTTTTGTAGATTCAAATTCCTTTCCTGGAATTCGCCTATCCTTGCGATGTTTATTGTTGCATCCCGGTTCTGGTCACTTTGGTAAAGAATATCACCGGGTGATATGAACACTTTTTCTGGAGTGGGTTTTACCTCTACGGTGTCATAATCACAAGCCGAGAGTAATGGAAGTATTAAAATAGTTAGAAGGATGATCGAAAGTCTAATTGTTTTCTTTTGAAACTTGGAATTAGTGGTCATAAGGAGTCCGATCTTTTTTGCTTGCTATAATTCCGTGTGATTGATATGGGTTTTTATTCATTATCCCAGATGTAATATGTAATTTCTGCTTCCGCACTATTAAACAAGGAGAGATTTTGACTTCTATAATAAACCCATCCATATCTTCCTTCAGCTGTTAATACACAAGAAAAAACACCTTCTTGTTCATAGATAGTAGATCTTTTCCAATCAATATCTTCAATTTTATCCAAGAGAATCTTACAGGAAGCTCGGTCGGGTTTTTCTTCGCCATATTTTGTGAACCTTGCTCCATTTAAGTTCCAAAACCCAGCACTGCAACCTCCGCTTCCACAATCCATGAAAAAATACACATCTGTTTTATTGTTTTGTTTTTCGATTCCGGTATCTAGATCTAAAAAATGTGCGTTAAAAAAAGGATCTTTATCTTGCATGTGCCTATATAAAACTTCACTGTTCCAGAATGTATTAAAAACGATGCTATGTTCTGTATTTAACCATCTGGTTTGGCAAGCGCTAAGCATCAAAAGAAAAGCCAACATAAACCAGTAAAATAAATGCTTCTTTTTCATCACAATACCTCTATCTGATGGCATAAAAACACGTTAAATCTTCAGGGTCAATGCTTAATTCCGCTTAGTCATTTGACCATATGTAGTACCTTAATTTTACAGAGGCGTCTTCATAATCAGAGATTTCATAGCTTTCGCAATAAACCCAGCCATATCGTCCTTCTGTTGTTAATACACAAGAGAAAAACCCCTCTCTTTCAAACATTGTACGACTTTTCAAATCCATACTTTCAGTTCTATCAAATAAAAGCATACAAGAATATCGGTCAGGTTTTCCTTCACCATATCTATGGATTCTTGTTTCATTTAGATTTTCAAAACTGGCACTACATTCACTACTATCGCAGGACATGTAAAAATAAACATCTGTTCCTAAGTCTTGTTTTTCACTCCCTGTATCAAAGTCTAAAAACTGAGCGTTGTAAAATGGATCTTTATCCATTGTATGCCTTGCAGAAACTTCATCATTCCAGAACGAAGTAAGAACAATGCTATGTTCAGTGTTTAACCATTTAGTTTGACAGGCGCTGAGAATTAGAAGATAAACCAATATGAAAAAACAGAAATAATGTTTCTTTTTCATCAACAATCCTTCCAATAATAATTTGAAAAAACCCTTCATCAAATTATCAAAATTGCTCTTGAATCAGTTCACACATTCAATTATATATCATTAGCAGTTCCATCATTTCGATGTAGTCTCGCGAAATTGATCGTTTTATAAGCAATTCTCAGTATGAAAGACATATAGCTCATTTTCTTTGAATATTAACCGATTGAATTAATTCCCGGTCAGAAACCCGAGCCGTAGGGATGGGGCTCGTCCCCATCCGTGAGTAAACCTATCTGTACATCGTAACGATGACCAATGCCTTGAAATGCATAGGCAGCAGACGGGGTCAATACCCTGACGGGCACAGGTCCCCGTCCGTACAGTATGCTGACTTGTAAATGGCATGATCAAGAGACAATACTTGAATTTATGTATTCGTTCGTACTCTCCTGACCAGGAGCCATATATTATACCTATGCTGAGAATTGCTAATGTATTACCTGAGTTTCTCACTTTTGCGAATATAACGCGTTTTCTGCGTGGATAATAGATTAATTCAGCACGCTAAGATGAAAAACTCAGGTATTAGCATCCATGCCGATATCGTCGTGATATACTAAAGACCGAGAATTCCTGAGGTATACGATGAAAATAATTAGAAGCATTAAAGGTACGCGCGATTTTTATCCAGACGAAATGGCAAGGCGGATGTGGCTGGTTGATAAGCTCAGACAAGCATCCGAAGCATTTGGCTATCAGCAGTATGAGGGGCCCTGCCTTGAGACGATCGACCTCTATGCGGCGAAATCCGGTGAGGAGTTGGTCAAGGAGCAGGCTTTTGTTTTCCCTGACCGTGGGGGCGATCCGATCACATTGCGCCCCGAGCTGACGCCAACCCTGGCGAGGATGATCGCGTCGAAACAGAACGAACTGGTCTTCCCTGCCAGATGGTGGTCTTTTGGTCCCTTCTGGCGTTATGAGCGACCGCAAAAAGGGCGCACGCGCGAGTTTTATCAGTGGAATATTGACCTGATAGGCAGCGATTCTGTCCAGGCGGACGCGGAACTCGTTTCGGTCGCGGCAACCTTTTTGAAGTTGGTCGGATTGAAGAGCGATCAGGTGCAGATCCTGGTCAACGACCGACGCCTGATGGATCGAAAACTGACTGAGATCGGGATCGGTCGAGACAAAAAGCCTGAAATGCTGCGCATGATCGATCGGATCGACAAACAGCCGGCTGATGTTTGGGAACAAAACGTCGCGGATCTCGGTTTTAGTCAGGAGCAGATCGGAAAGATCAGGGAACTGCTGGCGAACCGGGAGCTTTGGCGCGAATCGGTTGAGCTGAGCCAGTTGTTTGACTTTTTGGCTCTGAATGGACTGGGTGAGTACGTTAGATATGAGCCCAAGATCATCCGCGGTCTCGATTATTACACCGGGATCGTGTTTGAAGCGCATGACGTGAAAGAAGAGTTTCGGGCGATCCTCGGCGGTGGGCATTACGCCAATCTCGTTGGTGATGTCGGTGGGCAGCCTTTGCCTGGCGTTGGCTTTGCCATGGGGGATGTGGTCGTGATGCTGGTGCTGGAAGCCTTTGGTCTGATACCGGAGGAGTTGACGCACGGCGAAACGGTATTCGTCACCGTTTTCAATGAGGAAATGCTGCCTGATTCGATGCGCTTGGCTGGCGAGTTAAGGTCGAAAGGATTCAAGGTCATTTTGGCTGAACCGGATAAGCTGGGGAAGCAGTTCAGATTTGCTGATCGATTGGGCCTGATGCAGGCGTTGGTGCTTGGACCGGATGAAATCGCTTCAGGGATGGTTGTGGTCAAGGACTTGAAGAGCTTTGAGCAGGTCTCGGTGAAACGTGAAGAGCTTGCTGAAATTCTTCTTGCGAATCAAAAAAGCGTGTGATAGAATATGCGCCTGACGCGGTGCCTGTAGCTCAATGGCAGAGCACTTCACTGTGGATGAAGATGTTGAGGGTTCGACCCCCTTCAGGCACCCAGAAAAGAACCGTTACCGGTTCTTTTTTGATTCCACGGGCTCTTGTTGTTTGAGGGTATGGCAATCTGTAGTTAATCAGTTTTTCATTCCATTTTTGTGAAGCAAAAGCTTTAAGGCAGATCGCACATACCCTGACGGGGACAGGCGTTGCCCTAAAGGGTTCCTCACGATGACAACCATGCATCAGTGCGATACGCAGCTTATATCCGCAGGATACATGCCTAAAATGCATCTAAGAAGCAATATTTAGGTTATTTAGATGCAGATGCCCTGTTACATATCCCACAAATTTTTACGGGCGTATATTTTTATGATAAAATCAGGCGAACTGCTTTGACGGAAACGAGTAATTCAATGCAATGCCGACAGCGAGCCGGGGATGGTGGAAGCCGGGTGGGTAACATTGAGCGAAAATCCTTCCCGAGCCGCGAGCTGAACGCAGGTCTGCCATTAAGCGAGCCGTTACCCAACGTTAGCGGGAAAGCAGCCCAACGTGAGGGCTTCGCCAAGCGCCTGGTTATACCAGGAAGCGGGGTGGTACCGCGAGTAATTATGCTCGTCCCTGTATTTGGGACGGGTTTTTTTATTAATTTGAACTTTTTTGGAGGTTGAATGTTTAAACCAGTTTCATCAAGATTGAATATTCCCGTTGAAGAGGAAGCACAGCTGCGCTTCTGGAAAGCCAACGATATTTTCAAAAAGTCATCCGACGAACGAAAAGACCGCCCGTCTTTTGTCATCTTTGAAGGACCTCCTACCGCCAACGGAAAGCCAGGGGTTCATCACGTTCTGGCACGGGCTTTTAAGGACATGTTCCCGCGTTATAAAACGATGCAGGGATTCTTTGTTGACCGACGCGGTGGCTGGGATACCCACGGTTTGCCGGTGGAGATCGAGGTTGAAAAACAGCTCGGTTTTACACAAAAAAGCCAGATCGAGGAATATGGCATCGCGGAATTTAATAAGCTCTGCCGTGAATCCGCCTTCTCCCGCATTCAGGACTGGGAGCGAATGACCGACCGCATCGGCTATTGGGTTGACCTTGACCGGGCGTATATCACCTATAAAGATGAGTATATCGAGTCGGTCTGGTGGCTGCTCAAATCCATGTGGGACAAAAAACTGCTTTATCAGGGGCATAAGGTTGTGCCATATTGCCCGCGCTGCGGCACGCCGCTTTCGGACCATGAGGTCGCTTTGGGCTACGAAGACACCGAGGATCCAAGCATTTACGTGCGTTTCCCGTTGGTGGACGAGGAAGATACCAGCCTGCTGGTCTGGACAACAACGCCGTGGACGCTGCCTGGCAACGTGGCGGTGGCTGCGCACCCTGATGTGGAATATGTTTTGGTGACTGTCGAGGGACTGGGGCAGGAAAAGCTGATCCTGGCGAAAGAGCTGCTTGAAAAGACCTTTGGCGACCGCCCATACAAGGTTTTGAAAACCATCAAGGGAAAGGCGCTGAAGGGCAAGAAATACGCGCCGCTATTTACCTACGTTCCTGTGGATAAACCAGCTCATTACATCGTCAACGCGGATTACGTGACCACCGAAGACGGTACAGGTCTGGTGCATATCGCACCGGCTTTCGGTATGGAAGACATGGAAGTCGCCAAAGAATACGACCTGCCGATGCTTCTGACGATCAATGATGAAGGTAGATTTCTGAACCCAGTTAAACCCTGGGCTGGTGTGTTTGTCAAAGACGCTGATCCGAGCATCATCAAGGACCTGGATTCCCGTGGATTGCTCTATCATGCTGGCACGATGACGCATACCTATCCCTTCTGTTGGCGCTGCGATACGCCCTTGCTCTATATGGCGCGCCCGACCTGGTTTATTCGTACCAGCGTCAAGAAAGAGCGCATGGTTGAGCTCAATCAGGAGATCAACTGGGTGCCGGAGCATATCAAGAACGGTCGTTTTGGCAATTGGCTTGAGAATAATATTGACTGGGCTTTGGGTCGCAACCGATACTGGGGTACGCCGCTGCCAGTTTGGGAGTGCCCGGACTGCCGCTATCAGATTTGTGTTGGTTCACGTAAAGAATTGAGCCAATTAACTGGTTCGGACCAGAGCGAGCTGGAATTGCACCGCCCCTATGTGGATGATATTCACTTCACCTGCCCATCCTGCGGTCAAGGCAAGATGCAGCGCGCTGTCGAGCTGATCGATGTTTGGTTTGATTCCGGTGCGATGCCTTACGCTCAATGGCATTATCCCTTTGAGAACGTGGACGAGTTTAAGACCCAATATCCGGCTGATTTTATCTGTGAGGCTGTTGACCAGACGCGAGGATGGTTCTATTCCTTGCATGCTATCGGGACGCTCGCTTTTGACAGCATCGCTTATAAAAATGTGATCTGTCTAGGCCTGATCCTGGATAGCGCGGGTCAGAAAATGTCGAAATCGCGCGGCAATGTGATCGATCCGTGGGAAGTGATCGACGAATACGGTGCCGATCCGATGCGCTGGTATATGTACACCTCCAGCCCTCCAGGCAACGAACGCCGCTTCAGCAAGGATCTGGTAGGCGAAGTTGTTCGCAACTTTATGCTTACGCTCTGGAATACATATTCCTTCTTCGTCACCTATGCCAATCTTGACAAATGGACGCCGGATTCCCCGTTGATCCCGCAATTCTCTGAGCTGGATGACTGGCTGCTTTCCTCGTTGGAGACGCTCGTGCGGGATGTGACCCAGGCATACGAAAACTACGATGTTGTCGGCGCGACCCGACCGATCGAAGGCTTTGTTGACCAGCTTTCCAATTGGTATCTGCGCCGCTCACGACGCCGCTTCTGGAAGAGCGAATCGGATGCTGACAAGGCGGCGGCTTACGAGACTTTGTATAAGGCTCTGGTGACAGTCAGCAAACTGATCGCCCCGACCATGCCTTTTATGGCAGAAACGATTTATCGGAATCTGGTCTGTTCTGTGGATGGGAAAGCGCCCATCTCGGTGCATCTGGCTGAGTGGCCCAAGGTGGATGAAAGCCTGATCAACGAAAAGTTGAACGCGGACATGAACGTTGTCATGAAACTGGCTTCATTGGGGCATGCCGCGCGCAATAAGTCCAATATCAAGGTAAGGCAGCCTCTTTCTGAGGCGGCATTCGCGGTTGGCAGGATGGAAGAGGGCGAAGTGATCTCCCGCTTCCGAGACATCCTTGAAGATGAACTCAACGTCAAACAGGTGCGATTATTGGACGGCAGCGAAGAAACCGTAACTTACAGCCTTAATCCCTTGCCGAAGCAACTTGGGCAAAAATACCGTAACCTCAGCCCTAAGATCCGCCAGGCGATCCTTGAGCTTCCCGCTCAGGAGAGCGCGCTCAAACTTCTGGATGGCATCAATCTGGTTGTGCAGGTGGAGGACAAGTATTACGAAATTCTGCCTGATGAGGTTGAAGTGCACACTGCCTCGAGAGAGGGATATGAGGTCGCCTCTGAGGGCGCGTACATGGCTGCTTTGGTGACGACACTAACGCCAGAGCTGATCCACGAAGGCCTGGCGCGCGAATTTGTTCGCCGCGTGCAGGATCTGCGCAAGAACAGCGGTCTGGAGATCTCGGATCGGATCGAGATCAAATATCAGGCAACAGGTGAGCTTGCTAAGGCAATCGCAGCCTTCCAGGATTACATTTCCAATGAGACCCTGGCTGTTAGCATTGAAGCCGCGGTACTGGACGGTTCTGAGGTCTTTGAGGATCGTTTCGATGGCGAGGAATTGCGACTTCAACTTAATAAACAAGGGAGTCATTAATGAAAAATAAAGCCCGCGACCTGCTGATGCTTTTCGGCATCGCAGGGGCTGTAATCGCGCTGGACCAGTGGACCAAGTGGCTGGTTGAACAGAATATTGCTCTGGGAGAAGAAGTTTACCCGATCGGCTTTCTGGCGCCCTTTTTCCGATTCACTTTTTGGAAGAATACCGGTGCGGCTTTCGGGCTCTTTCAAAATGCCAGCCAGGTTCTTCTGGTCGTTTCAATTGTGATTTCCCTGCTTTTGGTCTGGGTCTACTTTAAATCTCTGGATGAGCCTGTTTTGTTCCGTATTAGTTTGTCAATGATGCTGGGCGGCGCGATCGGTAACATCATTGATCGCGTCACGCAGGGATTTGTGACCGATTTCATCGCAGTTGGGCGTTTTCCTGTTTTTAATGTCGCTGATTCAGCCGTCACGGTTGGTGTTGGTCTGATGCTTTTGGGGCTGTATTTGCAGGAAAGAAAGCAAAAACCTGATCCCGAGGAAGTTGAGGAGATCGATGAAGAGTGAAACTGTCCGACTGGTGTTCGAGGGAGAAGATGCTCTGAGGCTGGATAAATTCCTTGCTGAGCAGATAAGTCATTTGTCCCGCGTGAAACTCCAGGAAATGATCTCAAACGGTGAGGTTCAGATCAACGGAAAAGTTATCACCAAAGCCGCTCAAAAACTGGAGCATGGCGATCAGGTTG
Organism: Anaerolineaceae bacterium; assembly: GCA_050946715.1. Taxonomy (GTDB): domain Bacteria; phylum Chloroflexota; class Anaerolineae; order Anaerolineales; family Anaerolineaceae; genus Mesolinea. The sequence continues at coordinate 30,906 of JBMNVH010000003.1, forward strand.
AAACGGTTTTGGTTTTTGAGGAAGAAGACGAGCTGAAGAAACAAGCGCTTGAGCTGGATGCCGTTTATGAAGATGAGAACATCATTGTCATAAATAAACCAGCCGGTCTGGTTGTGCATCCTGGCGCCGGGCATAATAAGAACACGCTCGTCAACGCTCTGATCTATCACTGGCCTGAGATAGCGCAGGTGGGCGAGCCTAAACGCCCTGGGATCGTGCATCGTCTTGACAAGGAAACTTCGGGTGTGATGATCGTGGCGCGTAATCAAGCCGCTTACGAATGGCTGGTCAAACAATTCAAAGGGCGCAAAGTGCAGAAAAGTTATCTGGCTCTGGTGGACGGCACGCCTCCAACGCCGACTGGCAGGATCGAAACGCGAATTGGTCGCGATGAGAAGATCCGCCAACGCATGGCGGTCACTTACGGCGAGAAAGGTCGCAAGGCCGTTACAGAATACTTCACGAAGAAGGACTATCTGGATCATACCCTGGTGGAAGTCAACCCGCTGAGTGGTCGCACGCACCAGATCAGGGTGCATATGGCTTATATCGGCTGCCCTGTGGCGGGCGACCGTGTTTATGGTAGACGAAAATCAAGCCTTGAAATAGACCGATTCTTCCTGCATGCCAGTGGGTTAAGCATCAGACTGCCTGGCGAAAAAGAGGAACGCAGCTTTGAGGCGCCATTGCCGCAGGACCTTCAGGAAATTTTAGAGCAATTAGAAAGCAAGTGAAATGAAAAAATACATTGATTTTCGATCTGACACTGTCACGCATCCGACCCCTGAAATGCGGGCAGCCATGGCAGCCGCAGCGGTGGGGGATGATGTTTATGGCGAAGACCCGACGGTCAAGCGACTGGAAGAGCTTGCCGCACGAATGATGGGCAAGGAAGCCGGGCTTTTTGTGACTTCCGGCACGATGGGTAATCTTGTGGCAGTTTTGGCGGTTTGCGGTCGCGGCGAAGAAGCTATTATGGGCACGCAGGGTCACACATTTTTGCATGAGGCTGGTGGGGTTTCAGCGCTTGGTGGCGTTGTCATAAACACGATCCCAAATCAGCAAGATGGCAGTCTGGCTTTCGAAGATATTCGCAAAGCCATGCGCAACCCTTCTGACTATCATGAGCCAATCTCAAAAATGGTAATTATTGAAAATACTCAAAATGACTGTGGCGGTAAGGCATTACCAGTCCGATATATGGATGAGCTTGGCCTGCTGGCGGGTGAGCTGGGTTTGTATTTGCATGTTGATGGCGCGAGGATATTCAACGCCGCTATTGATCTGGGCGTTGAGCCCGCGCGATTAGTAGAAGCCGCGCAGAGTGTAACTTTTTGTCTGAGCAAAGGCTTGTGCGCGCCTGTGGGTTCGGTATTATGCGGCTCCAAAGAGTTTATCGATAAATGCCGGCGCATACGCAAAATTTTGGGTGGCGGCATGCGGCAGGCAGGCGTGATCGCTGCCGCGGGGATCGTCGCGCTTGAATCGATGGTCGAACGATTGAGTGAAGATCACCGCCGCGCCAGGCTGTTGGCAGAGGGTCTGAAAGCAATACCAGGCATTGAGCTGACGAAAGGCTCTCCGAATACCAATATGGTCTTCTTCCGGCTTACAACTGATGCCAGCCTGACTCAAGCAGATTTGATCGCAAGCCTTAAGGAGCGAGGTTTTCTGACCATGGCACCTGGCAAGGGCGAAATTAGACTGGTGACTCATCACGACATCAATGAAGAAGATATTGACGCTTTCCTGAAAGCAATGCGGGAGATCCTGGCATAGAAGCAATTCACAAATTGATAAGCAATGGCTCATGGTCGTGAGAGCACAAGCGAGCCTGGTCTATTGTTATTTGAAAATGGTTTCCTGACCATTTCCAAATATAAAATGGGGTTTGCTGTTAACTTATTCTGTAGCTGGCACGATAAATGTATCCTCTTAAATAGGATTCTTTGTTATGCGCCAAAATAAGAAATATTGGGTGGTAATAATCTGTTTTCTGGCTATCATGGCTGTGTTCACTATTTTTAGCAGCACTTCGGTCGCCAGTGGATTATCCATGCTCGCTACTCAGAACAACTATTTACCGATAATCTATCAGCAGCCTACGCCAACAAAAACTCCAACCCCAATGCCAAGCCCGACACCTACGGTGACTCCACCAATAGGACCAATTGGCGGCACTTTTACTTCTTTAGCGGTCGATCCTAATCAGAATGACAATATTTATGCCGGGCATTTCGAAAGTGGTGTTTACAAAAGTTATGATAAAGGTCAAACCTGGTATAGAAAGAGCAATGGACTCGGGGTACTTAAGATCCAATCCCTGGCAAGTCACCCCACCGATTCAAACATCATTTACGCGGGTACTTATCGGGGAGGGATCTATAAATCGATCAATGCTGCTGAGAGTTGGTTTCCGATCAATGGGAGCATTCTGAGCAACCATATCGTTTATGACATTGAAATTGACAAAAACAATCCAAACGTCATTTACATCGCTACCAGGCTAGACGGGAGTCTGGTGGGATATTTGTTCAAAACTACCAATAGCGGTTCAGCTTGGACGCAGATATTTAAGGGAGATGTCTTTGATCGACCTGACTATTTTTATGATATTGATATCAATCCTCTGAATTCAAATGAGCTCTATCTAACCGCTCACGAGCATGGATTTTACAAAAGCACGAATGCTGGCGCAAGCTTTTTTGCTATTAATAATGGCGTTAGCGATCTTTCAGCGCGCAGTTTTGCTCTCGATCCTTTCTATCCTGGGCTGGTCTATGCCGGTACCTGGCACGGTGACGCGATCTACCGCAGTTGGAATGGCGGATCAAGTTGGGTGAATGCCCGGGCAGGTATCCCGCTCGGCGCCAAAGTTTACAGAACCTATCTGGATCCCTTTGGCAGAAACCAAAAACGGGTTTTCGCCTGTACTTATGAGAACGGCTTGTACGCTTCGGATGATTTCGCCCAAAGTTGGGTGTCGCGAGGTCTGGCGGGACATTTTATTTATGATCTTTTGGTGACTGATGGCTCTCCACAGCGCTGGTATGCTGCCACGCATAATAATGGCATTTTCAGAAGCACGAATTATGGTTCGGGCTGGGCAAGCGTGATGGGCGATCTGAGCCTGAACCCGATCAGCGCCTATCTTTATTATCCAGCTCGAGGCAAACAATTGGCAGCTATCTTTGGTATGGGCGTTTACCAGTTTGACCAGAACGGTCTGAACTGGCAGGAGTTCGAACCGAAGCTGGAAGAGAAAGCTGTGCTTGATCTGGCGATCGACGGTGATACGCTTTACGCGCTCACTGAGCAAGCGCTTTATAAACTTGATGGCAGCGAGTGGAAAAGAATTGGACTGCCTGTCGCTGAAAATGATCTGGATCAGAACTGGTTGGAAATCTATGCTGAAGCGGTAGGAGAATCGATAGAGATAGTCCAACCGCGTTTTGAGGCTTCTCAGCTGGCGGTTGATGGTGTTCTTGAAAACAAGGTTATACCTCATAGAATCCGAGTAATCGATGGCGAGGTGTATTTACTGAGCCATGGAAGCGGCGCATTTATGCGCGTAGATGACAGTTGGACGCAAATCGGTATTCCTGATGGAAAGGTGCTTGATCTGGCTAAAAATCACAAAAACAACAAGCTTTATGCCTCTGTTTGCTCTCTTGATGGCGCTTGCCAGCTATTGGCTAATGATGGCAGTCAGTGGCAGGTTCAGGATGGAAAGCTGAAGAACATCCGCGTCAATTCTTTCTTCTCCAATGGATACGATTTCTATGCTTCCACTGAGCACGGGATCTATCTTTGGGACAATGTAGATGAGGATTGGTATCAGGTATGTGAATCTGAACATGACATTCTTAGAATGACACAAGCTGCTGATTCATGTCGCCTGGCGGCTGGTGGAGTGGGCGAATATTTCATCAGCAACGACTGTGGAGACACCTGGCTCCAATATCAAACAGAAGATGCCTGGCACTATCAGGCGCTAATCTTCCTGCCTCTTGATTCGCAACGATTGTTAATAGGTGCCAGGGAAATTGGTGCGGATATCTTTATGATTCCTTAAACATAATTTTAAGTTATAAACATAAAAACTTCGCCATTCATGATATAAAGAAACGGTTGAGGAATTATGTTAATCGTAATGTCTGATCTTCATTTCGCTGATTCTAGTGGCAATAGTCTTGATGGCCATAAGTACAATCACAATCTCCCCTCTGAGGTTTACAGTACCTATTTTAAAGAGATCAGAGAGTTTATCAGTGGTGGCACGATCAAAGAGATTGATCTTGTTTTGGCAGGAGATATCTTTGAGATCACCCGGTCCGCGCTTTGGCATCAGGATCACCTCAAGCCTTACCTGCATAATGATGAAATTCTTGAGGGCAGTGACGCTGAAAAGCGCGTTTTGGAGGTGATCGAAAGTATCGCAAGGGATGAACGCGTTGAAGCCACGTTTGATGTCTTTGCTAGCTTAAGTGATTACTTCCAATTACCGGTCTACATTCACTTTGTACCCGGCAACCATGATCGTTTGGCGAATTCAAGCCCGAATATTAGAAAAAGGGTGCAAGAACTATTAAGTTTAGAGCCAAATGGGGATCTGTTCCAAAATCAGCATGTTTATTATGAGAATGGGGATCCTTTGGCGTTGATCCGACACGGTCATGAGTATGACAAGTCTAACTTCAGTGCCGATCTGCGTACCTGGGATGAAATACCAACCAGGATAGATAAAAGCTATTATGACGCGCCAGTCTTGGGTGACATTGTGACTTCTGAGATTGCTTCGAAGCTGCCATTGCTCTACCGCGAGCATTACAGTGACGCGACGATAATGTCACGACCAGAGTTAATGACCATGTATGAACGCCTGATGGATTTCGACAACGTCAGACCCTCAAACGCATTGATGAACTTCCTGTTTTCAACCCCTGGATTGAGTAAGAACGCTGTCTGGACTTTGATCGAGCCGGTGATGCTTAAGCTTTTTGATAATCTGGCACTTAGCCAGCATGTGCGCAGCAGTTTGAGATCTTTTGGGAACATGAAAGGCGCATCTGCTTTTACCCTCAAATCCGTTTTGCGAACCCGTCTATGGCGAAAAGGTCTTCCTTTTTGGGCGATCCGAACACTTATGCATCCAATATCAAAGCGCACCAAGATCCCAAACAATCTCGATCTGATGCTACGGGAAGAATGCATGCAAAACGATGAATCCCCGATCAAATGTATTGTGACCGGTCATACCCATCTTCCGGAAGTCGAATTATTGAAGGTCAGGAACGGGGTTGAGAAATATTATATTAATAGCGGCACTTTCAGGAATTTAATTGCCGCAACACCGTCCTTGAGCCGCTTTGGGAAGCTGCGCTCCAAGGCGCGGGTGATGGTCTTCGGACGTTATGAACGGAATCCTGAATACGCCCGTCAAACCGGCTGGTCGTTTGATTTCAATGCCCGTTACGCTTTTGGCTCGATCAGAGATGAAGAAGACATCGTAGGTTGAACGGATCTTGGCCTTTAAGGTTTGTTCTTTTGCCCAACATAACGATAGATGATGTAACCGTCAGCTTCATCATGTCTTTCATAGTTTTCGTTGATCCATTGGAGAACTTCTTCAAGGTTTTCGGAGAAGTTAGTTGTAAAGCTTTGGTTTGCTCGGTCTTTCGGGTCAATCGCCGGTAAATGCTGAATTAAATGGGTATGACCGTCAATGATCAGGAGTGGTTTCTCAGCGATCAGTGTTTCAAGGAATTGTTCTTGAACCCTGATGCCAATTTCTGAATTGTTGATGGTTGGATAAAACAATGCCGCATTAATTGAGTCTCGCTTTGCCATCATGTTGATGCCTGCCTGACCACCAAAGACCAGAACTTTGTCCTGTTCATTTGTCAGATCAGAAATAACTCTGGCAGTCGGTTCGACGTAATCATTTGTCCACTCCGGGTAGAGGATGCTGGAACGAATATAGCGAATGCTATCATAGCTTGCCTGAAAACAGGGAATGATGGCAACGATGAGAAGGATAAGGGATGCCAGAACAGCGTGCTTCTTTTCAACTAATTCTGAAAAATGAGCGCTGATGACTTCCTGTTGGACGATGGAAAAGCCAAAAGCACTTAGAAGTGTTAAAGCAGGAATCCAGCAAATGAAGTAATGTGTAAAACCTCTGCCTGATATCGAGCTCATCAAGATCTCAGCCGGAAACGCCAGAATTGTTAAGAGAAGGAATGATGAAAACTGCTTTTTGAAAAGATTCCGAATAAAAAAGGCAATTGAGACCAACCAAACAAACCCAAGAATGTAAAACCACCAGGAAAAGAGCTTGATCGCTGGCTGCAGGCTGTTGCTAAAAGCTTGCCCACGCGCGGTTGAGTAGAAAAAGTTGTAAATGAAAGCCGCATCAATCATGGACGAAAAAGTGCCATTGATGATAAAGTAAAGGCTGACCGGAATAGCCACAGCAAAGACTCCTGCCAGTGTGAAAACGATCGGCTTCCAAAAGCTGATCTCTTTTCGTTTTGTGAAGGCAAAAATTAACCCGCTTAGCAAAACCATAGAGACGGTTCCAATGTTATTTGCGCGAAGAAGGAAGTTTATTAGCAGACTAGCACCGATAAGGAAAAAGGACCAAAAACTTTTCTTTGGATCGTTGATAAAAATCACAAAAGCAAAAACGGCTATCCAGGTGAACAGTAATGAAAATTCTTCGGTCGAATTTCCTGGTCCAATGACCAACTTAAGCAAGTAGCTTCCAAGAATAATGCTCACGAATGCTGTCATAGGACTGTAAACTTTCTTGAGTGAAAAGTAGATCAAAACTAAAGCAGCGAAGGAAAATAAAATCTGTATCAGGTAAAGACCCCAACGGGAGAAGTCTGAGCCAACCCCAAGCGCATTGATCCAAAAGATGATCGGTCCTTTTGAATCCCATATGTCCTTATATAAGGTCGCGCCTGATCGTAGCGCCTTACCTACGTAAAGAAAGAAACCGCCATCTCTACCGGGAGGGTTGAGACCGGGGTTTGAATCTGATAAGGTTTGGAAACTGATGACAAGGAAAAAGAGAAATACAAATATTTTTCCAAGGAATTTGTTTTCAAGAAGGTTCTGATAAGATTTTTTCATCTTTTAGCCCTTTAGTCACTTAAATAAAATAAAAATAAGAGTAATTACTACTTGTATTTTATTCTACTTTAGCGAATGTGTCGTCTCAGCTTAGAGATGCTCTAATCGATCAATTTTCTTGCGCGTTCCAGATCTTTTTTCCTAACATAGATCAGGAAGTTTACATCTATTTGGTAACCAACCCGGTTAAAGCCTACGTTATATGATTTGAAGGATGAAGAATCGTAAAAGCGACCGATCCTGCCTCTTGAAGATGCGGTCTTGATCCGATACATGATGTCATTGTCTTTTAGTATTTTTTCGATACGAGCAATTTCACCACTGTCAGTGTCCGCGACAAGAAGCTTCAAAAAAGGGATGAACATCAGAATTTGTGAAATCTCTTTTAATATATTCATCTGTTTATGCTCCGCTTGATCTATACACCAAGTTTGAAAGTTATTTTAATTATATAACTTCTTAGCATATCGTTCAAGAAAACCCAAATAAATACCAGGACAAAAGCATCTAAATATCGATGAATTTTATTCGAATCAAGCGTAAACACAAACATTAATCAATCTTTTTATCCAAGCTTAGAAAAAATGACTAAAAGAATCAAAACTTCACTTAGCGGACAGTCGTTGCGAGCCCCTTCAGGGGCGTGGCAATCTGCAGTTAATCAGTTATTAAATCCATTCTTGGACAGCAAAAGCTTTAAGGCAGATCGCCACGTCGCCCTAAAGGGCCCCTCGCGATGACAACCAGGCAACTGCACTACATATATCAATTTAACATAGGGAACTCGGCATGAGACCTGCCTAAAATTCCTCAAGGAAGCTTGATTTAAGCTATTTAGATGCATTTGCCCTGAAATAAATACCAGCAATCCTCAGTATGGAAATAATCTATGATTCGTGGTCGGGAGACCACGAAGGAATCCAACTCTTTTTCTAGTTCGGACATGGTCTCCTGACCTTGTCCAAGGCTAAAGATAAGGTAACATAAGTTTCGCACATTTAGAAAAAGGACATATCAGAATTGCCGATTAAATATATGGAAAAACTCATAGATATCCAAAAAAATATTACCAGAACTCAATCAATTTAAACAATAATGGCGGAGAATTGACTCTCCGCCATTTTACTTAGTAAAAATTTGAGATTTAGAGCTTTGCCAATAACTTTGTCAGGCTCTCTTTTGCATCACCTGCCAAAAGGATGGCTTTGTTGGGATCAGCGGTGTAGAGTGGGTTATCCACACCGGCATAGCCGGGTTTGTCATCAAAATTGAGGAAGATGATGTGTTTGGCATCTTCAACATCGAGGATGGGCATGCCGTAGATTGGGGTGCCTTCGGCTGATTTGGCGGCAGGATTGACAACGTCGTTCGCGCCGATGACCAGCACGACATCGGTCTGAGCGAATTCGGAGTTGATGTCGTCCATCTCGCGCAATTTGTCGTAGGGCACGTCAGCTTCTGCCAACAAGACGTTCATGTGTCCGGGCATGCGACCGGCAACGGGATGGATGGCAAAATCAACGACTTTGCCCATTGATTCCAGGCGGTCGGCGGTTTGTTTGACCAGGCTTTGCGCCTGTGAAAGTGCCATGCCGTAACCCGGCACGATGATAACTTTTTGGGCTTCTTTCAGCCACTTGGCAGGTTCGATTTGGCTCGGAGCGCTTGTCGCTTCATCATCACTTTGTTGTATGCCAGCCAACAACTTGTTTAGACTCTCCTTGGCATCCCCTGCCAAAAGAACGGCTTTGTTGGGATCCGCGCTGTAGAGGGGATTGTCCACGCCAGCATACCCGGGTTTGTCGTCGAAATTGAGGAAGATAATATGTTTGGCTTCTTCAACATCAAGGATGGGCATGCCAAAGATGGGGGTGCCTTCGGCTGATTTGGCAGCAGGATTGACAACGTCGTTCGCGCCGATGACCAGGACAACATCAGTCTGAGCAAATTCAGGATTGATATCGTCCATCTCGCGCAGTTTGTCGTAAGGCACGTCAGCTTCTGCCAACAGGACGTTCATGTGCCCGGGCATACGACCCGCGACCGGATGGATGGCGAAGTCAACGACCTTGCCCATCGACTCTAACAGGTCTGCGGTCTGTTTGACAAGGGTTTGAGCCTGGGAAAGCGCCATACCGTAGCCAGGGACGATGATCACTTTTTCAGCCGATCTGAGCCATCCGACAGGCGCGTTTTTCTCTGCGGATTGTGTGGTTTTTGGTTCCTCTTCGGTCTTTTGAAGTTCAGCCAATAGTTGGCTAAGGGTGGATTTTGCGTCGCCAGCTATAAGAACAGCTTTCTGAGGATCAGCGGAATAGAGGGGATTGTCAACGCCAGCATAACCAGGTTTGTCATCAAAGTTGAGGAAGATGATGTGTCTGGCATCCTCGACATCAAGGATGGGCATGCCGTAGATCGGGGTGCCTTCAGCAGATTTGGCAGCCGGGTTGACGACATCGTTAGCGCCAATAACCAGGACGACATCAGTCTGAGCAAATTCGGGATTGATATCATCCATTTCGCGCAGTTTATCGTATGGAACATCAGCTTCTGCCAACAGAACGTTCATGTGACCGGGCATGCGACCCGCGACCGGGTGGATGGCGAAATCAACAGTTTTCCCCATCGATTCCAGCAGGTCAGCGGTTTGTTTAACCAGGGTTTGTGCCTGAGAAAGCGCCATGCCGTAGCCAGGCACGATGATGACCTTGTCGGCTTTTTTCAACCAGTCAGCCGGGCTTTCTTTCGCGGAGACTGCTTTGGCAGCTTCAGTTTTTGGAGCGTTGGCTGCTGGTGCTTTCTTTGCGGCTGTGGCAACCGAGGTTTTGCCTAACAAAATATCGACCAACTTGCGATTCATTGCTTTGCACATGATCTGGGTCAGGAGCAAGCCAGAGGCGCCGACAATTCCACCAACAGCTACAAGGAGAAGATCCTGAATTGCCATTCCGGCAATGCCACTGGCAACACCGGTAAGCGAATTGAGCAGCGAGATCGTGATGGGCATATCCGCCCCACCTACACGGATTGAGAACAAGACGCCAAATCCAAGGCTGAACAGGCAAGCCAGGACGATAAGCAGGATCTGATTTGTGCCAGTGCTAAAAGCAGGCAAGGCAAACAGGGGAACTGTAATTAGAGCCAGCACCAAACTAAGGGCGGTCCAAAACTGATGGTTTTTCAAGACGATTGGTTTTTGAGTAAAGACCTTATGGAGCTTACCAGCCGCAACCATGCTGCCTGAAAAGGTCGGCGCGCCAACAATAATTGCCAAACCGGCTGTGATGAGCGAGAATGTGTCTGTATCTCTGCCATTGAGGAGGGTCAGGATGCCGGTTATCATCGAGGCAGCACCGCCGAAACCGTTCAGCAAACCAACCAGTTGGGGCATTTGGATCATCTTTACCCTTTGCCCAACGATTATGCCAAGCACCCCTCCGACCAGGATCGCTGCCCAAAGCAGGTAAACATCAAGGATCTGGTGATACCAAAGTGTCAGGATAATGGCGATCAATACTGCTCCAGCCCCGATCAGATTGCCCTTGACAGCAGTTTTAACTTTTGAAAGCATCGAAATTCCCAGCAGTAAAGCTAGGGTTAGAACGACAGAAATTACTGTAAAAATGATAAAAGACGTATCTTGTCCTGATGATTGTAAAGAGCTTAGAAGTAGTTGCATGACTATTTATCCTTATCTGTACGGAACATAGCCAGCATTCGGTGAGTAACCACGAAGCCACCAGTAATATTGATCATGGCGAGGATGATGGCTATCACGCCCAGGGTTTTACTACCAAGTCCGACTGCAAAGGCAGTTACGATCAGACAACCAGTAACTGTGATCCCTGAAAACGCGTTCATTCCAGACATCAGCGGGGTGTGCAGCATACTTGGGACGCGATTAATGATCTTGTAGCCAACCAGAGCTGCAACAACAAAGACTACAACAAGAATAAGTTGAGTTAAATTCACCAAACCTCCTTAAATGAACTAAGTGGAGGCTTTTTGGGCCTCCACATTTTAGTTTGAATAAAGAAATTACTGATGAAGCGCAAAAGCTTCAAGCGTTCCCTGATGGACGACTTTGCCGCCATGTGTGGTGAGGGCTTCTTTGATGATGTCATCGTCCAGGTTCAGTTTGACTTCGCCATCTTTGACCAGGTATTTGACCAGATTGAGCACATTTTGTGAGAACATCCAGGTCGAGCTGGTTGGTAGCATACCGGGGATATTCTTGATGCCGATGATCGTGACACCGTGTTTCTCTTCGATCTTTCCTGGAGGAGTGATCTCGCAGTTGCCGCCCTGGTCGATGGAGATATCGACGATAACAGAACCGGGTTTCATGGACTTGACCATCTCTTCGGTGATCAGGATCGGGGCTTCTTTGCCGGGAACCAGCGCTGAAAGGAAGATGATGTCCTTGTCTTTTATTGCTTCAGCCAATACGGCACGTTCTGTTGCCAGGTTTTCAGGTGAAAGGGCTAAGGCGTAGCCGCCATCACCGATCGCGTCTTCGGGAGCAATGCCGAGATCGAGTACCTTGGCGCCCAGGGACATGGCTTGTTCGGCTGCGTCGGGGCGAATGTCCGCTGCGTGGACGATGGCACCAAGACGTTTGATGGTCGCGATCGCCTGGAGCCCACCGACGCCGGCACCAACGACCAGTGCCTGGATGGGTTTGATCATGCCAACGGCAGTCGCCATCATTGGCATGAAAACGGGCAGGTGATTGGCTGCCATCAGCGAGCCTTTGTAACCGGCGCAGGTGCTCATGGAGGTGAGGGCGTCCATGGACTGAGCGCGGGAGATTCTGGGGATGCAGTCGAGGGTGATGCTGGTAACACCACGAGCGGCAAGATTTTTGACCATTGCATGGTTGGCCGGAGCGGCAGGGTGGATGAAGGTGATGAGATACTGACCTTCATGCATCATGTCTGCTTCGTGTTTGTTGAGATCGTTGTTGAACTGGGGTTCCTTGACCTTGAGGATCATGTCGGCTCGTTCGAAGATCTCAGCAGGATTTTCGACTAATTCCGCGCCAGCGGCTATGTATTCAGGATCGTGGAAATAAGCGCCTTCGCCTGCGTCTTTCTGAACCAGAACTGTCAGTCCCATATCACGCATGGCTTTCACCGTTTCGGGTGTGGCAGAAACTCGCCTCTCTCCAGGCATAATTTCTTTTGGTACACCAATAATCATTGCTTCCTCCAATATTAGATAAGTTTGTATTAAATCTAACATATCTATGAAGTTATGACCAGTAAATAGGGGAAAATTAATAAGACTGATTCATCCAATGCGACAGTAAAATACGATAGCATATGAGTGTTTTGATGATGAAGATTCTTCGCCCACGGATTGGAATGACAGAAGAGAGGTAGGTCAGGATTGAAGGAAAGGAACCTTCAGTGCCCATTCGAGCATAGTGTATTAATCTACATATAAACAAACACCCAGTTACCAGTTGTAGGTCGTGATTGAATGAATGTTGCGTAAGGCGCACATTCATTCAATCCGACATAAATGGATGTGTTTGTAACGAAAAGAAAGGATTGTACATACTATTCTCAAACTATCTCTCTTTTTGAAAGGGACGGTTTCCGTGTTGGATGTAGGATTGAAAATGTCCGATAACCAGGACATTTTCAATACCCTTTCGGGCACTTTGTCACGACCTACACGACCTGGCGGATTAAATGGAACTATTTGGTCTGAGGGTTTCAGAGAAATTGAAATGTCGGATTGAAAACATTGAAAACTACATTCAATGTTCTCAATCTCGACCTTGTATTCTGAAATATTAGAAAAAAAGCCGGATTGAAAACAACAATCCGGCCTACGAGTTTCAACGAAATTGATTTTTATCTTGATGTGCTAATTTTGATCATCTCGCCGTTTTGGTCAAAGGTCATACGGGCGAAGTGTTTGTGGCTCATTGATTTATACTCATACTGTTTCTTCAGGGTCACAACATAACGCTGGCTGGCTTTGAGCAGGTCAAATTGCTTGCGGTGTTCCTCGATCTTGTCCGGGTCAAGCGTGAAATTGCTCAACTGTGGGTTGATCGCGACGGTCGCGTCGTCCAGACCAGGCAGGTAGTTCTTAATTACTGTCCTTATTTTCCCAAGAATTTCAGTGGGCATTTCATCTGCAGCAACAACCAATTCTTCCGGTGAATCGCTGATGGTCTTAAGTTCCGGACTGATGGTCGGTCGGATGGCAGGCTTGGTGACCTCTTTGATATTCTTCGCGGTCGCCAGGGGGTCACCATAAAGGACAAAGGAAAGGATCGTCTTTTGGTCTTCGCCATCGAGGTAGCCTTGGTCGCTGGTCATTTTCTTTGCCAATGCCAGTTTCGCCTGCATAAGGGCATAACCCGCAGATTGATCATTCATGACCAGTTTCCAGAAATGCCAGGCAAGCAGATCGGCGGCGATCAAGGGTTTGCTCACTGAACCATAAGCGATACAGGTGGATCCTACAAAAGCACGGGTGCCACTGGCAAGGAAATTGAGAGCGATGGATTCACTTGCCATCTTGTCGAGGATATTCGCGCCATAACAGGCTTCACTTAAGACCAGCGCGGGCGCGGAACTTACGGAATTGAAATTTTCCGGAAGCATCGCGATCGGATATTCAGGTCCGGGTTCGCGTTTGGTGAGATCTTTTTGACCGTACCATTCGGCAGAATCTTTCAGCCCATGCAGGTTGAAGTAGGCATACTTGGGGTTACTGATCTGTCCTGCCAGGAGGTTCGCATCAGTCGTGGGAGGTGAGGTCTTCAATCTGTTTGGATCATCTATTACCGAGAAGACCAGGGAGGATGGGGATTTCCAAACCTCGGCGGTGCAAGCCAGATTATTCGGTTTCTGGAAGCGCGAAGTGAAAAGAGAGAGCTGCTGGTTGAGACTATCAATCAACCGAGCCAAGAAGCTGCTGTCCAGAGATTTCTTTGTTTTGACCTTGACGTCGTATTCGTTGTTGAGGAAACGCAACTGTTCCAGAAGGTAGCCGGCGTCATTCCCTTTTTCGTCTGGCAGGCGACCGACGGGCCACTGTTGAATAAAGTAATTCTCGTCAATGGTGGCGTAAGGGTTGTCCGAAGGCACATTCAAATCGCTGTCGTCGGTAGGATTGGGCAGAAGGTGGAAGGGAACGATATCGTCGCCACCAACAATGAGGAGAGCGCCAATCATTTCTCCTCTGGAAGCCAGGACTTTATCGAGATCAACGAGCGAGAGCTTGAGTTTCCAGGCGTCGGCAGTGCTGATCGGTGTAAGTCCGAATTCCTGAGTGCTCTGCGCGTCGTCAGGGACGAAAACGCAGCTGTTCCAGCCCGGCAGACTGACAATCTTGAGCGCGAGATCGCGCATGGCGTCAATGACAATGCTGGCGGTGTTTTCACCATATTTTTTGGTTAGATTTGTGCGGGAGGTCAGAATGACGTAGCAGGGGAAACGTCCATCGGTGTGGATCAGTTCAGCCTTATTGATCTTGTTGGCAATGGTCGCGAAATCGCTTTGGATCTCCTCAATGGCTTTGATCGCCGCTAGGGTTTGAGCGTCCTGCGGTTCATAAGGGCTCTTGCCAACAGCTGGCGGTTCTTCGCGATGTTCCACGCCAATTTCCTCTGTAGGAGGAGGGGTGGAAATGTCCTGTAAGAAGAAAGAACCTGTTGGGACTTCAGAATAGTCGATGGGGATCCGCTGGCTGATCTCAGAATCCTCTTCAAACATGAAGGAGCTGATCTCGTTTGCCAGCGTGGGCTCATCGTCCAATATCTGGTCGATCTGCTCTTTTGACGCGCCGATCTCAGGAGCTTTGGTGCTGAGGAATTCTGTCTGTGAAAGCACATTGAGACCCAATTCAGCGGCAATCGTGGAAGGAACAGGCAGATCCATGTAAACCTTGAGGTCTTCGGGCCAAAGCGGTTTAAAGCTGTGGTTTGGTCCCAGAAGACGATTTACGACCTGACCGCTGGAGTCGTGCGCCGCGCTCCAGTGCAGCTTCTCGACACCATGAGCGTCATCACCGTGCTGTAGGTCGGCGATGGCGGACAAGATCTTGATCTGGACACAATTTGGCCAACGAGAAGAATAGATCTCGCTCAAAGTTTTCAGAAGAGTAAAGTTGCGGTTTTCGTTGATGACGCGCATATGAAAAATGGCTGGCAGGGCAACCTTCGGGTTGTGCGCCAGTGATTCCATGACAGCTTTTTCCGCATTGGTGAGATCACCAGTCTCGTAAGCGTTTCGGGCTGTGATAAGTGCGGGCAGCCAACTGGCAAGGATCGCGGAGGATGAACTCCCTCTGCTTAGATATGCCTTGCATGCGGCAACGTCACTGTCGCTGTGACCGAGAAGGTGATCCAGCAAATTGCTTGCTTCGACAAATTCTGGATCGTAACCAAGTATCTTTTCAAGATTGGTCACTGCCATCTCAGCGTCGCCTAACTCTGCCAATACCTGCGCGTAGATAAAATTGATCAAAAGGTCGCCAGGATAGCTGGCTAACCAGATCAGGGCTGCCTGGCGGGCGAATTGATATTCACGGCTGAGGAGGGCAGTTTGGAGCAGGGTCAAGAATTTGCCTCTGCGGACAACTAATATCTCATCATTTTTCTTTGCGGAATAAGGTCTCATTTACGTTTCGGTGCCTCCTGGAGGTTGTTTACCAGGTTTAAAGCTACGACAGCAGCGAGCTGACGGCGTATGCTTTGGTCGGATGGGGAAAGTTGGGCTGCCTGGCGCAGCATAAATTCGGCATTTTTGTAGTCACGGCTCTCTTTATAAGCCGCGGACGCCTGTATGTAAGGTCGCGGGTCTTTTTCGACCATTTCGATTGCTTTATGGTAGATCTTGATCGCGTTGGTAACTTCGCGACGGTCCTGATAGGTTTGACCCATTTCAAGATAGGCATCCATCTGGCTGGGATCATTTTTGATTGCCTGACTGAGATGGGCGATCGCCTGATCCAGCTGCCCTTTTTGTCTGGCGATCATTCCAAGATAGATAAGGGTTTCAGGTTTGCTCTCGTTGATCGCAAGGCTGTTTTCAAGATTAGACTGGGCTTTATCAAGCAAGCCTGCTTCGATCTGATAACTGGCAAGTTTGTTAAGCACTTCGGGATTGTCAGGGTTCGTGTCAGCCAGTTCTTGCGCTGCCTGTAGCGCTTTGGTTGGTTTTGTTTGTGCTATGATCTCGATCTCCAGCAGATCAAAGGGAATCGGGTCTTTGACCAGGTTTCTGGCTTTTTGAATTGTATTCATAGCCTCTTTGATCTTACCAGATTGCATTTCCGCGCTGGCGATCAGTAAGAGGGCTTTCTCGTTGCTGGGATGATTCACCAAGACCTGATCTGCCAGGTGGATCGCCTGGTCAAACTCCATGCGAGCCAGATGAGACTGCGCGATCGAGGTTTGATAGACCGGATTGTCGGGGTCGAGTTGATGCGCTTTTTGCCAGCATTGGATCGCGATGGGGTGTTCCCCAAGCTTCTGGTTAATTTTGGCTAAAGAATCCAAAGCTTCTGGGTTTTCCGGGAAAAGATCGGAAGCTTTTCCGAAGTAGTCTTTAGCCGCGTGGTAGTCTTTTTCCAGTAATTTGACATCACCAAGCAGCTGCCAGTAGTAGGCGGACTTTGGCGCGATTTGCAAAGCTTCTTCCAGATGCGAGGCTGCCTGGGGGTAATTCTTCGCGTCCTGATACATGTTCGAAGCGAAAGCATGCCATTCGGGCTCATCGGGCCAGATGGAAAGCGCGGCTTCGATAGCCTCGATCGCCTTTTCAGGGTCATTCCTAAAAGCGAAGGCTTTGATCGCGTGAAAAACGGGATTCTTCGGATCTTTTTCCAGCAATTGGTCAGCAATTTTGGCGCTCTCATTCAATTCGTTATGAAGATCCAGAATGGCTTTTTGTTCCAGCACCTCAGGCTGACTGCCAAAGGCGGACATGATTTCAGCGATCTGGTCGCGATTGACCAATACGGATAGAACGCCCGCGGCTTGTTGGGAGTTTAAGACATATTCTCCCAAAGACTGGTTGTCATTCCAATGACCGCCGAAGATAGCCTGACCGACTTTGAGCACAGGCAGGAGGCTGGACGGGGGCAGATAGCGGCCAGCCAGGGCGATCTGATCTTCCAGCATTTCCAGAGCATTTTCTGTTGTAAACAGCTCGGGAGCGTGTTTTGTAATATGCAAAAGCATCGCGTTGTTGTGCTGGCGGTGGTTATCGCTCAGATAGGCTGCCAACAAGCGATTGGCTGCAGGGTTGATGCGGACGGTCTGGAGCGCCTGCCGGATCGATTCGTTAGCCAACTGCCAATCCTGAGCCTGCCAGGCTGCCAGGAAGATCATCAGGCTTGACCAAACCTTGTCAAATAGTCTGCTGATCGTGCTGGCGGAGCCTTCTATTTCTGCAATATTTTTGCGAAGATAGTTCAGTGCTTGCTCACAGCTCTCCTTGTCGCCTTGTTGAAATTGCAGGTAGGCGGCTGTGGCTTGCTGGAAAAGGGATGGGGAATGTTTCGAAATGAAATGTTCCCAGAGCATGCTGAGCTTTTGCAGGTCCTGATTGATAGCTGCGTCAAGAGCCAGGATTTGAACAATACCCTGGCTGCTTTCGCTGGAATCTGATTCGGGGTTGAGGTAATCGAGTGCGGATTCCAGTTTTTGATTGTTCTGCAGGCTCAGGGCAAGCCCTGCTTGCAGCAGGATCGTTCGGCGGCAGTTCGGGTCTTCTTTTTGTGCCTGATCAGCATGTTTCTGAGCCGCGAGCAGATCGCCCGTAACGCGTTCAATTTGGGCGAAGCGATAATAGAAGCCTGACTTGTTGTATGGAGCAAAGTCCTGATTTCCCTTTTCGAAACTCTGGCTGCTAAAACAGTCTTCGTCTGAGGCAAACTCAACTTTTTGCAAGAATTCACTCAGGTTTTCAAGCGCAGGGATGAATTCCCGATTTGCGACCTGGACGTCACTCAACAGGATCGGATAGCAGGGGTGGCTTCCGATGCTTTCCTCGAGCTTGAGTACCAATTGATGGGCAGCGTCAGAATTATCCAGGCGTAGGATGGAATAGACCAGGTCCTTGGTTTCTTCAAAATCCGGATCGGGATTGATTGAAATTGCTTTCAGAATAACGGAAGATGCCTCGTCGGTTTCATTGAGGGTCAGGTACAGATTGGCAACGTCAATGTAATCTTTTGTGGTGACCGATTCAAGCGTGAGCATCTTGTTGAGCGTTGCTTTCGTTTCTTCGACGTCATCAATTGCCGCGTAGGTGCGGGCGAGTGTCAGGTAGAGGCTTTCGTTATCGGGTCGCAGGTGAATCGCGTCTTTCAAGACCTGGATGGTTTCCTTATGGTTGTCCTCCTGGTTCATGAAAGCGCTGAACCAAAGGATATTATCGACATCGCTCGGCGCAATCTGCAAAGCGGAGCGAGCGGTATTGAAAGCTTCATCGTTGAGGTTTGCTTCCAGATAGGTCTTAGACAAAACATGGCGCGTCTCGAGATCATCGGGGTTGACCAGCATGGCTTCCTGTAGAGAGGCTAAGGCAATATCGATCATTCCGATCTTTTCCGCAGTTTTGCCGATCTGGAAATGCAGATGGTGATAAGAAGCTGGCATTTTTGCCCGTGGGTCATCGAGAAGCTTCAGATAGCCAGCGTAAGCCTCTTCGTTATGACCGTTGGCAGCCAACAGATCGGTTTGTAAGATAGCGTGTTGAAAATCATCCTCTGTATGCAGATCCTGTGTCTGAATTGCCTCAAGCAAGAACGATAATTCTTCCTGATTGCTTTCTGGATGCTTTTCATATACTCGCAAAAGCGTGTTGGCGTAGGCAGTGAGTGCGTCTTCGCGTTTGAGGGAGTGCCAGGCGAATTTGAGCATTTTTTGAGCTGTGCTTAGGTCCTGATTGGCAAAAGCGACTTTGCCAAGGCTCAGCGCCAGCTCGGGATCACTGGCATAGTCATCTTCAAAAGGCGCCAGGACATCCCAGGCGTCATTCCCATAGCCCTGTTTCAGCCAGGCTTCTGCCAGCATTCGCGCGGTTGTGACGTCCTGCGGATCGAGCTGATTTGCCTGCCGTAAGGCGGCGATCGCGTCGGTGGTCTCGCCGTTGTCAAAATAAAGTTTTCCGAGACTGGTCAATATCCTGGGCTCATTTGGCAAGGCTGCTTTGGCTTTTCTTAAGGCGAGCAAGGCTTGTTCCCGATCACCTAATTCGATCCAGACGCGGGCAAGCGCCAGCCAGCTGGTCGGTTTTTCGGGAGCGACCGCAGATGCGCGTTCGAGCAATGCCATCGCTTCGGATCTGCGATTTGACGCGATCAGGGCGCGGCTAAGCAGCACCAGCGCCTCGCCATCAAGCTGGTCTTTTGCCAGATAATTTTCCGCGATCGGGATTGCCAGTTCGGGCTTGCCGGCTTTGATGGCAATTTCAGAATAATTCAAGAAGTCTTCACGCTCAACTTGCTTTTGTTCAAAGATCCTGTTCTCATAAACCTCGAGGGCTTTTTCATGTTGCTGGGTTTGTTGATAGAGCCGGGCAAGTTCGCGGTTATTGGCTTTATTCTCGGGTTCAAACATCGCCAGCAAAGCGGATGAATCAATGGCATCATCAAGATTTGCCAGCCTTTGGTCGATTTTGGCTGCCAGGCGGATGATCTCGATGTTGTTTGGTTTCTCTTTGAGCGCTTTACGGATAAAGTCAGAAGCGATGGTGTATTTTTTTTGAGAAAAAGCGTATTCAGCTGCTTTGTAATTATCACTTTCGTCAACATATCTTGTCGAAAGCGAAGGTAGGCTTTTGCGTCGGATCACGTTGTCGAGGACTTCGGTGACCGAATCGGTTTGTTCGCGCAGCTCCGGGTAACGCAGGGCGAGCAAGGCAGTTGTGGCTTCGTCTGGATTTTGGTTGATAAGATCGAGCGCGAAATCAGGCTCGTTTAGCCTGAGCAGGAATTCGGCATATTCGCGACGATGAGCATCGTTCTCAGGCTCAAGTTCCAAAACCTGTTCCCAAAGCTTGCGCGCCTCTTCAGCGTTGATCGACTCAAACTCCAATGCGATTCGGCGTAGCTGAAGTGCATGATTGTGTCGGATGACGGCATAAGCTTTGTCCAACTCCTCTTTGGCAATGGCTGTTTTACCAGCATACTGGCTCAGCAAAGCGAGGTTTTGATGGTTTTCAATTGATCTTTCTGAAACTTGCGTTCTTTCGGAGCTTGATTGTCGGTTTTTGTTGATCAAAAAGCTGGTAGCCAGAAGCTCTATAAAACTGGGATCAAACTTACCTCTTAGTTCGCCTAAAACCTCAACCTGTAAGGAAAGGCTGGCTTTGTCAAGGCTTTTTGATAGAAATTCGTATTGTTTCTTTTCGTCAATCGGCAGCGTAAGAAGAAAATCTACTATAAAAGCGGCAACTTCCTTATCCGAAAATGGCTGAGGGTTAAGGATGAGCTCTTTGATCGCAAAGAAAGAATCTTCATGGATGAAAGGCAATGCTAAAAAGGCGGTTTTCCATGAGGCTAATGTGGTCTTACCTTCACCCAAATACTGTGTCAGACCTTGCCAGGAGGTGTTTTTATTGTGATATTGGAGTAAAAGGAGACTTAGGCTGGCGGCGTCTTTTAGATTGGCGGGTTCCAGACCTGTCAGGCGAATTGTATCGAGCACTTTATTGGCTTGTTCAAGCGCTTCTCCTCTTAGAAGTTGATCGGCTCTTTGAGCTTCCCAATCCTTGATCTCAGGATAACTTAGCACCAGTGAAAGCAAGCCGGGCTCCCATCTTTCAAAATCATCATTGGCGTGATCAAGCCAATCGTTTGGCAGATCGGTGTAGCCAAGCTCTTTCCAGAGGAGGGGATGATTGCGCCAGGCAGCAATAAGGCTGCGGATCACAGGCTGATCAAAACGCGCTTCCAATGCTTCCAGCAGTCTATCTAATGCCATTTTGTTCCTTTCCTTTGATTATGGTAAGGGAGCGATAAAGGGTTTCAGAAAGAAATAAGTTGCCGCAAATAAGACCAGACTAAGAAAAACAAGGAAAATTCCGATGCCAGTGTTTGATTTTGACAGGTCGTTTAACGAGCTGATCAAGAGCGAGGCATTGCCAACCAAACCTGACACGCCGTCTGTTATCCCTTTGTCTGCTAATTTCGTTGTCGAATCAGCGATCGCCTGAATATTTCTGCTCATGGCAGTTCTGGCAAGGATTATGATGCTTAAAATCAGGCTGCATAAACCCATAATAAATAAAGCTATCGCAATAATTAAAAGAAATTGATTTCCGCTATTAACCATAAAAACCTCCGGACAAAGCTATTAGAAATTAAGATGCAACTACTATGCCAGGGACGGTGTAAACATGCCGTTTTTGTGTAGGGGCGAGCTCCCATGCTCGCCCACCTACGGGTGACCGTGGGAGATCACCCCTACAAGAGTTTTACACTCTGCAAAGATTGTACATGGAGCGTGTTGATTTGACCTTCTTCGTAATTCTTTGTTCGATCAACCGTCGCATAGACAGTGGAGCATGCTGGAACGTAGAATATGAAACGCAGAAGAATGAACTGAATCACCTAAGCCGCATTCGAAAGGGTGATGTCACGCGGCAGGTGACCGAGATCGATCGCTGGTTCGTCACAGAGCAAGACTGCTCGTTCCATCGCGTTGCGTAGCTCGCGAATGTTTCCGGGCCAATTATAGTTGACCAGCGCTTCCATCGCTTTCGGAGTTACATCCAGGATATTCATGCCCAGTTTTTGGTTAAAGAGCTGCAGGAAGTAGCCAACCAGATCGGGAATATCAACTTTGCGTTCCGCCAGTGAAGGTAGATCCAGATCGACAACCTTGAGCCGGTAGTAGAGATCTTCCCTGAATTCATGATTGGCGATCATCTCTTTCAGATTTCGATTGGAGGCAGCGACGACCTGAACATCAACCTTAATCAAAGCGGTACCGCCGACACGTCGGAAAGCGCGTTCTTCAAGCGCCCGAAGAAATTTTGCCTGAAGATCCATGGGCATGGAAGAGATCTCATCGAGGAACAAGACCCCGTCGTCAGCAATTTCCATCAAACCGTTTCGACGGTGGGTGGCGCCGGTAAAAGCACCGGATTCGTGCCCAAAGAGTTCGGATTCGAACATGGTCGGTTGAATGGCAGGGCAGTTCACATCGATAAAAGGCTTGCCAGCGCGGGGACCACTCTCATGGATGAAACGCGCCAAAACTTCTTTGCCGGTTCCGGTAGGGCCAGTGATCAGCGTGGAGACAGAAGCCTCAGCAGCGCGCCTTGCCAACTCGATCAGGTCGTGCATTGCCTGGGTCTTGCCGACAATAAACTTATCGAGACTGGCTTTTCCACGCAGATGGTTGAGTTCTCGTCTCATAGCAACGATCTCCGCGGCGCGTTTCACGCTTTTTTCAAGCTCAATCAGGTCAAGCGGTTTTTCCATGAAATCCTGAGCGCCATTTTTCATCGCCTCGACCGCCATACTGACCTCGCCGTGAGCGGTGACAATAATGACCTGGGGACGGTGCGGCAGCATTGCTGTTTCTGTCAGGAGGTGGGGACCATAACCATCTGGCAGGCGAACGTCCAGAATGATGATATCGGTGCCGTCCTGATTGATGATCTGCCTGGCTTCCGCGAGGGTGCCGGCTTCAAAAACTTCGTAACCTTTGATGCGTAAAAACTCAGAAACTGCCATACGCGCGGTTTCTTCATCGTCAACAACTAAAACTGATGCTGCCATTTAATCCTCTTTCCACAATGGGAGCAAAACATGGAACATGCTTCCTCCCGGAAAACTTTCTACAAACATGCTACCTTCATGAGCGGTAACAATTCGTTTGGTAATTGCCAGACCCAAACCTGTGCCGCTTGATTTTGTCGTCAGGAAGGGTTCGAAAACGCGGTCAATAACATCTTCCGGTATCCCGGGACCTGAATCCGCAATGATTATCTCACATTGTGGCGGTATTGTCTGTGGGTTTGCAAGGTTCATTTTGACATTCAGGCTGCCGCCTTTATCTTCCATCGCCTGAATAGCATTGCTGATCAGGTTCGTAAAAACCTGTTCAATCGCCCTTGGGTCGGCTTTGACAAGGATAAGCTCCTCCGGCGCATTGAAGTCGTAACTGATTTTTAGATGTGCCATCCGCGGTGACCATTTCTCAAGGATCATCGGGATCATGTTCCTTAGATCCAGCGCTTGCGGTTGATATTCAAAGGGTTTGGAGAATGATAAGGTTGAATTTACCAAATGCTTCAGTCGTTGACAATCGTTTTGAAGTCGTTCAACCCACTCTGCCTCGGGCGTGTCAGGTTTCAATTGTATGCCAAGCAGCTGCAGACCGGTAGCGATGCTGTTGATCGGGTTTTTTACTTCATGAGCAAAAATGGCAGAAAACTCTCCTAAAAATGCCCTCTGTTCAAGCTGTTGGGTGTGCTGACGGATCTTCTCAGTTTTACTGATGTCACGTATGATCAGAACGATATTTTTTACGTTATCGTTCACCATGACCGGCAGACATAATACCTGAGCAGGAAAAGCATCACCGAGGCGATGATTCAGGCTAATGTTGTTACCAACCATAAGCGGGATGCCCTGTTGAGCGCTTTTGTACAGGTTGGGGAGGGTCTCACTGCCAATCAGGACCATCTCAACGTCCTGTTGAAAAACTTCCAGGCTGGCATAGCCCAACATGCTTTCGGCGGCGGGATTCATCTCCGTGATGCGCAGGTCAGGGGTGAGAATGATGATGCCTTCTTCCAGATTGTCGGTGATTCTTTGCTGGATGGCGGCGATGTGACGAACGTTGCGGAGGGTTTTTCGGGCATTATCCAGCAGGGATAAATTGTTGATCGTAGCACCGCATTGAGCGCCGAGCAGGTTTAAATAGCGCAGGTCTTCGAGGTCTGGCGACTTGCCATAGCCGCCGAGCACAAAAAGACCCCTTGCCCCGGCATTGGATGGTATTGGCGCGGTGATGAGGTAACTCATGCCCTCATCCCAGGCCAGCTTCTCCAGTTCGTTTTGCATTGCTTTGCCTTCACGCCAAAGCGTTGTGGTGGAAGTCGAAGTAATATCTGTGGATTCGAGCTGATCGGGGAAAACAGGGTGGTACGCATAATCTATTATTGAGACAAAATGATCGCCCTCAGCTTTGTAAATCAAAAACTGCTGTGGCTCTACCACCTGATTGATGATCTCGGTGGCGCATTGGTAGACAGCCTGGACTGATTTACAATCCGAAATTTTGGATAGCAGCTTGAGGTTGTCGTAGCGATATTCCTGATTCAGCAAGTCCTGGCGGATCGGGTTTTCTTCGATCTGTGGGGTGAGGACGAGCAGGACAATTTGGTTGGTCGGGCTGAGAGAGGTGATCTTGAGCAGAACAAAGACCATTTCTCCATCAGCTCTTTGAAAAAGCGCTGGTCTGGATTCGCCGCTGGTAGGGTTGGTGTCCGGGTCCTCCGGCAAGATCGATGAAAGCCGCAGCGAGAGAAGATCATTGGCATTGTATCCGCTTAGATCATGAAAGGGGGTATTCGCCTTGAAAAGCCGGTCTTCCGCGCGCAGATAGACGATGGCAGGCTCGGAGATCAGATCAATCAGGGATTGAATGTAGAGCAGGCTGGATGGGATGTTTTCCACGGCTTATCCTGATGAGCCAGCTGTTTTTTGACGTAAATGGGCTGGCAGGATCCCTTCCATTGAACGGTATTTTGCCACCGTACGGCGGGCGATAGAGATGCCTTCTTCTTCGAGTTTTTCTTTGATCTCGGAATCGCTGAGGGGTGTCGTTTCCTCTTCGATCATTTCCTTGATGATGGTGCGGATTGAAAGACTGCGGTCGAAGAATATCGCCAGGGGAACGATCTTTCTGTTTGGAAGTTGGATCGTTTTCCCGGAAACAGCTCTTGAGATCGTGGATTCGTGCAGATCCAAATCCTGCGCGATCTTTGCGCGGGTGAGCGGCACCATGTCTTTATCGCCGCCGGTGATGTAATCCTTTTGAATGACGACCAGTTTTTCAAGCAGCAACTTCATCGCGTTGGAACGTTGTTGAATGCATTTGATCAACAAGGACGCTTTTTCGATATCCTCTTTCCACTCACTGGTCTGTTCCTGATCGACCGATTTCATCGATTCTTTAAAGAGTGGGTTGACCCTCAGGGTGCCGCGAACTGGCAGAATGATCTCTACAACCAGCGGGTTGCCGGGTTTGTCGTTCAGATAGTAGATCAGAACATCAGGTTGGTGAAAAACTTCCGAACCGCTGGCACTTGGATTGCGCACATCGCCCCAGTAGGCACGGGCAGGGAAAGGATTCAGGTTTTCCGAGATAAAGTTGGCTGCGCTTTGCACATGTTTTACGCTCGTTTTGAGCTGTTTGGCAATATCATTGTAATGATGCTGACTAACCTGATGGAGATGGTCGCGCACAATTTCGCGGGTCAGATCGGGTATTTTTTTCGCTTCTGACAGGCTTTCAATTTGCGCCAGCATCGCTTCACTGGGGGTGGAAGAACAAACGCCCACCGGATCACAGCGTTTTAAAATGGCAATGACCTCTTCAATTTCGCTGGGAAGTCGGTGATGGTAGCGGGCAATTTCCAGCACAGTTATGGTCAAAAAGCCATCTTCATCGAGATGATTGAGGATATAAGCAGCCAGAAGGCGATCATCAGGATGCAGATCAGCGGCAGCCTGGCGCAGGACGTAGCTCGGCAGGTCGATAGATTCTGACGCGTAGGGTTCTTCGGGTAGCTCGTGGCTGCTCGAGATCCCACCGGTGTAAAAATCTTCGCGAGGGGAAATGAAGACAATTGGCTCATCCGAGGTTTCGGACTTGGGCTGGCTACAAGCCGGGCAAGGTCCGGTTGGCGGCAGCAAGCGCTTGCACATCGGGCAGCGTCTTTCTTCCACCAGATCCAGGGCTGGGTTGTTTGATAGCTCAGATTCAATTCTTTCTTGCAATTCGGCAGCTGTCAGGCTGAGCAAGGTCATTGTTTGAGCCAGATGAGCTGAAGTAGTTGTGAGAGTTTGTTGCCATTGATGTTGATGCATACGGTCCTCTAAACTGAGCAATTTTGCACTTGTGCAAGAATTATACCTGATGTTTTTACATCGTTGAATTTGGATCACATAACTTAACGAAATTTTTACCAATCTGGGCGAAACAATGCTGGAAAAGTGAACACTCTTTTGAAAGGTCGGACAATAGTTGAGAACTGATAAATCATCGTACGTGAAGTGATGTCAAATTCTCAAATCCTGGCTTATAATGAAGAAAAACGAAGGAGAGAGATTTACACAAGCTATGAAACAACCATCCAAAACTGTGGCAAATTTGAAACCTTACTTTTTCGCCGGTCTGAAAACGGTGATCGCGGAGCTCCAGGCAAAAGGCATGGACGTCATCCGCCTCGATATGGGCTCGCCTGATCTTCCCCCAGCCAGTTTCATTATCGAAACTCTGGTAGAATCTGCCAGAAACCCCAAAAAGCATGGCTACTCACCTGCCGGTGGATCGGCTGGCTTCCTGAAAGCGGTCAGCACCTATTACAAACGTCGTTTTGATGTCGATATCGATCCTGCTACCGAAGCTTTGGCTCTGATCGGCTCCAAAGAAGGTCTTTTCAACCTCAACCACACTTTCCTGGACCCGGGAGACATGGTCTTGCTGCCCGATCCTTACTATCCGGTCTATCTCGCCGGCGCCCAATTGGCGGACGCGCGCTACCATTTTATGCCCCTGCTCAAGGAAAACAACTTTTTACCTGATTTTGACGCTATTCCTGAAGAAGTTGCCAGCGAAGCCAAGATCATGTGGCTCAACTACCCTAACAACCCAACTGGCGCGGTAGCCGGGCTGGATTTCTTCAAGAAAGCCGTAGCGTTTGCGAAGAAATATGACATCCTTATCGCTCATGACGCTCCATATTGTGATCTCTGTTTTGACGGCTATGAAGCTCCCAGTATTCTTGAGGTTGAGGGCGCAAAGGACGTTGCGGTCGAGTTTAACTCTCTCTCGAAAACCTATAATATGGCTGGTTGGCGTATTGGTATGGCAGTTGGCAACAAGGAAGCCATTCGACTGCTGGCTAATTACAAGAGCCAGATCGACTCCTCGATCTTCATGCCTATCATGGATGCTGGCCAGGCAGCCCTAACCTCTGATCAGGCATGGCTGGAAGGTCGCAACAAGATTTACGAAGAAAGACGCAATGTCGTCTATCAGGGTTTGAAAGAAGCTGGCTTTGAAGTTGATCTGCCCAAAGCAGCTTTATATGTCTGGGCGAAACTGCCTCCAAAATTTGATGATCCGGTCAAGTTCTGCGCTGACCTGCTTAATGATACCGGCGTAAGCATGACCCCGGGTGTCGTCTACGGACCGAGTGGCAAGGATTACATTCGCATCTCGATCGTCATTCCCACAGATCGCATCACTGAAGCGATCGACCGCCTCAAAGACTGGATCGCGAAGCAATAAGTAGAGAAAAACAGAATACGTTGAATTTTATTACTGAAGAATTAACTGAACAAGCGATTATGGTGGGTGTCCGGCTCGGGCCGGAGACTCACCAACTTTTATCCGTGGAAGACAGCTTGCAGGAACTTGAAATGCTGGCTGAAACGGCTGGGATCGAAGTGGTCGGTTCCGTCACGCAAAGCCTGAACAGACCCAATTCACGCACCTATATTGGGAAGGGCAAACTTGAAGAGCTAAAACTTTTGGCAGAAGAATTGAATGCCAAAGTGATTCTCTTTGATGATGAACTCTCGCCGCGTCACCAACGTGAACTTGAAAAGGAATTTCCCGGCGATTATAAGGTCTTGGATCGCACAGC
Source organism: Anaerolineaceae bacterium (assembly GCA_050946715.1). Lineage (GTDB taxonomy): Bacteria > Chloroflexota > Anaerolineae > Anaerolineales > Anaerolineaceae > Mesolinea. The sequence continues at coordinate 58,916 of JBMNVH010000003.1, forward strand.
GTTGATTCTGGACATTTTCGCTCAGCACGCTGACACGCGTGAGGGCATGCTGCAGGTCGAGCTGGCGCAATACAAGTATCGTCTGCCGCGGCTGACGCGGGCATGGACGCACCTCGCCAGACAGGCGGGTGGGGCGGCTGGTCGCAGCGGCAGCGTGGGCGGGGTTGGTTTGCGCGGACCCGGGGAAACCCAGCTGGAAGTTGACCGCCGAGATATCAGCAAGCGCATCGACAAGCTTGAGGAAGAACTCGAAAAAGTGCGCGGGCATCGCACCCGCCACCGCAGTCAGCGCCGCAAGTCGAACATTCCTGTGGTCGCTTTGGTGGGTTACACGAACGCTGGCAAATCAACTTTGCTTAACGCGCTTACCGATGCTCAGATCTATGTCGCCGACCAACTTTTTGCTACGTTGGATCCAACCACCCGGCAATTGGAACTGCCAACAGGCGAAACTGTTTTAATGACGGACACGGTTGGTTTCATTCAAAAACTGCCGACCGACCTGGTGGCTGCCTTTCGCGCGACGCTGGAGGAGATCGCTGAAGCGGATCTGCTTTTGCACCTGATCGACGGTTCCCATGAAAATGCCCAAAGCCAACGCCAGACCGTTTTGGAAACGCTGGAAGAGATCGGGGCTGGCGAGATCCCTATCCTGAATGTATATAACAAGATCGATCTTCTCGATGAGGAAAGCTTGCAGGAATTAAAGGATGGAGCCGATCCACTCTCGCTTTATATCAGCGCCAGGGAGAAGTGGGGATTTGAGGAGCTTTCCGCCGCCATTTCAGCTGGTGTGGCGCAAGGATACGAGCGTGTTTCGGTCTTGTTGCCTTATGCTGAAGGGCGCCTGGTCTCGATGTTCCACGAGAAGGGTCATGTGAGAAGCCTGGAACATAAAGAAAACGGCGTTCGGATCCAAGGCTTGCTGCCGGTTCAATTGTTGGCGTTTTTTGAGAATTATTTGGATTAAATTTCTTTTACTGGAAACAACTTAATCAATCTGAAGAATTATGGGAATAAAAAAACCAGGCAATTCACCTGGTTTCTTTATTTGTCTAAAAGTCAGGATTATTCTTTGCTGCTGACGTCAAGAATTTCACGACCCTGGTAGTATCCGCACTTGGGGCAGACACGATGGGGCAAGCGGGCTTCACCGCAGTTCGGGCAATTAACGCTCGCGCTTGCTTTCAGGTGGTCGTGAGCACGACGGCGATCCCGTCGTCCGGGGCTAACTTTTCTCTTCGGTAATGGTGTCATCTTAACTCCTAACTTGCACTCTTTTTCTTTAACCGTTTTAGTTTAATCAAGATTGCCGAAAAAAGCAAGCTTTTGCTTAGATTTATGTGTGGGTTTATGTTGTAAAGAGTAAATAGCCTAAAAACAACAAGCAGTCTCCTCAGAGACCGCTTTTTTGTCTAAATACGACCAATTGGATTAAAAAGTAGGATGACTATCTCAGTGGAAGCAGCGAGTAGCTTCCCTAAATTAGGGTTGATCTTCATCGAAGACCAGGCTTTCGAGCATGTCCATATAGGTGCCCCTAAACACTTCGATATGTTTCGATCTGGAACAAGCCCGAAAAACATAGATCCCGTCCTCCTTGGTCGTCATGTAATGTAGACAAGTTCTTTCTTCTCCGTAAAGAGCTTCCCCCGTCCTAACCGTATCTTTGGTCTCAAAATGGTACCATTCGTTGCTGCCAATTTTAACAGAATCAAGTACCTCATTTCCATCAGGTGGTTGATAACGGTCAGAGTACCAACGAAGACCATTGCTTACAGTTTCGAGTCTTGGTTGATTGTCGACGCAGACCTGATTAGGAGTCTGATAGATATAGATAGAAAGCCCACAGATCGAGACGCCACCTGGGTCTCCCGGGGATTCAGTAATTTCCCATTCTTTCGGAACATTCAGTCGCAAGGGCATCACTTCAGAGTAATAAAGTGTCATTTCGGGATCAGCTGAATAGGTATCAAAACGATCTGAGAACAAAAAGTAAAACAAATTGAGAAGAATTAAAATCAAAAAAAGAGTTCCAAGTAAAAATATGAAAATATGGATCGGTTTTATTCGACTATTCCACATTAAATCATCTCTCTGTAAACCAAAATAAAAATTCTTTCATAGTGCAATCTGACTAGATTAGAAAAAACTATAGTTTTATCGTGTTAATTATTTTAGCATGTAATGGCATGGTTCTCACAAACGATCCTTTCCTCTTTCTTGAATCTTGTGAAATTGAATAAAGAGGTTTTTCTAAAATCAACTAAAAGCTAAACAGACAACTGATGAGTCGCTACTTCTTCCGCCTGGCAAAGTTTGAACCCCTGCAAACATTACAACAAGCGGTCTCTGAGGAGACCGCTTGTTGTCTAAATACGAACAATTGGATTAGAAAGTGCGGATGGCGATTTCGGCGGGAGCTGCCAGGAGGCGTTCCAACTCGGGATCGAGTTTGACCATGGTGAGCGAGAAGCCTGCCATCTCGAGAGAAGTACAGTAGTCGCCAACGTAGCTGCGCTTGACCTTCAGACCCATCTTTTCGGCGAGTTCGTGGGCGTGACCGTAGAGCAGATAGAGCTCAGAGATCGGGGTGCCGCCCATGCCGTTGATCATCAGGGCAATTTCGTCACCAGCCTTGTAGGGCAGATCGGACTGAACTGCTTCGAAGAGCTCATCAACGATCTTGTTGGCGGGCTGCAGCTTGACGCGTTTGCGACCTGGTTCGCCGTGGATACCGATACCGATTTCCATTTCGTCCTCTTCAAGCGTGAAGATCGGGGTGCCCTTGGCGGGTGGGGTGCAGCCGGTCAGAGCCATACCCATGGTGCGGGTCACTTCGACGACATGGTTGCCGATGCCGACCAGTTCTTCGAGGGTTTTGCCTTCTTCGGAAGCGGCGCCACAGGCTTTCATGACAAAGAAGTTGCCAGCCACACCGCGGCGACCGACTGTGTAGAGGGAGTCTTTGACAGCGACGTCGTCATTGATCACAACGCGACCAACTTCGATGCCGTCGGCTTCTGCCAGTTCCTGTCCCATGTCAAAGGACATGGTATCGCCGGTGTAGTTGTTGAGCAGATGGAGGACGCCCATCGGACCAGCAACCAGTTTGGTGGTTTGATAAACGAAATCGGCAGGAGGTGCGGCAAAGACGTTGCCGGGGCAGGCGGCATCGAGCATACCGCGACCGACCGTCATAACGTGTGCCGGTTCGTGACCTGATCCGGAACCCTGCATGATGGAAACCTTGTTGTCCATCGGGATGCACGTGCGCATGATCAGGTTGTATTCAGGGATATATTTGAGGGTATCAGGATTTGCTAAGGCAATGCCTTTGAGCATTTCGGGTACAAAATCTTTTGGGTCATTTACAAATTTTTTCATGTCTCTCCTTTTCAGACTAAGAATTTAGGCTCTCCAGGCTTCGCTGAGAGCTTTGATCATGGTGGCTACGGCAACAGACCCGGCATCAAGTGTGCCGATGCTGCGTTCGCCGGTGTAGGACGCGCGACCGCGCTTGGCAAGCATTGGTCGCGTGGCTTCAGCGGCATCCGCGGAAACCTGGGTTGCAATATCGAGAATTTCGAGGTCAGATTTGCCCTCGTTGATAGCGGTCTCAATAGCGTCGGTGGTCGGAATCAGGGTGTCGATATAAGTTTTGTCACCCAGATCGCAATTACCACGCTTTTTGATACCTTCGATAACGGCACGAAGCATGGGAACAACGTCTTCTCTCCCAACAGCTTCTTTGGTGCCTAAGGACATTCCAGCTCGCAGGAAAGTGGTTCCCCAGATAGTACCAGAGACGCCACCAACCGCGCCCATGATGATCTTGGCGATTTCTTTGAGGAAGGTGCCTGGGTTGGTACGATCGATCTCGTCCCAGTGCTCAAGAACCTTTTCAAATCCACGGGCAAGTGAATAACCAAAATCGCCATCACCGCATACTGCGTCCAGTTCGCTGAAATAGGCTTCGTTTTTCAAAGCGGTATCAGCGATGGACTTGACTACAAATTCTATATCTTTACTCATTTATTCTTTTCCTTGTGTTCTATTATTTTAATATTATTAATCAATGTTTCTATTGACACCTCCCTTTATTCATTCTCGAACAATTTGGTAAGTTGGGCAACGGTGACGACTCCGTCAAAATCCGGAATGTCGCCCTTCACCAATTGTCCCTTTTCGCCCTCAGGGTCTCCGAGGGTGGTCACGATCACATCCGCGTCGCTGAGGTCTTCACGTTGGGTGTAAAAGTTGCTGGTGGCTATGACATGCATGCCAGCCGCTTTGGCTGCCTGAACGCCGTTGCGCGAGTCCTCAACGACGAGACATTCATGGGGTTGGAAGCCTGTCTTTTCCAGAGCAAGCAGATAGATAGCAGGATCGGGTTTCTTCTTTGCGACGATATCACCCGCTAATACAAATTTGAATGGAACATCCTTGAGGATGTCATAGGCGATCGCGTGGGCTGCGCGTTCGTTGGAAGTGGTGCAAACGCCAAGCGTCAAGCCAGCCGCCTCGCCTTCTTTCATAAAGCGATGGATGCCCGGGCGCAGAGGCAGACTGCCGGATTCGATCAATTCGATGAAGCGATCTGTTTTGTAATGGTGCATTTTCATGATTAGATCGTCCACTTCTTCATCGGGAATTTCTTTCCCGAAACCTTTTGTCTGAAGATGGTGTTTCATGCGTTCTTTGCCACCACCGATCTGGAGAAGTTCGTGGTAGTATTCAACGCCCCACTCCGTGTTGAACCCCATCGCTTTAAATGTATCATTAAATGCGATTCTGTGGCCATCTTTTTCGGTATCAATGATCACTCCGTCCTGGTCAAAAAAGATTGCTTTGATTGCCATTATTACCTCCTATGCTTTTCCAGCACTGCCGAGCAGGTCGATCCACCGCCCTACGACAATACGGATGGCATCGCGGACAGCGATATCGACTTTTCCAGGGTCGTATTGCTCTGGATTTGCAGCGATATAGTCTTTGGTTGTGTTAATAAGGGTGTGTTTTAGTTCAGTTGAAACGTTGAATTTGGCTCCACCTGCTTCGAGCAGTCGTTTTACATAATCTTCCGGCAATCCGGTACCGCCATGAACAACCAGGGGGGTGTTGATCCGGTCGGTATTGAGCATTTTGTTGATGGTTGCCATACGCTCAAAATCGATCTTTGGGTTTTTGGTCTTGTAGACTCCATGGGCGGTGCCAATGGCGGGCGCGAAAATATCCACCCCGGTGCGTTCTACGAACATCACCGCTTCCTGCGGGTTGCAGAGCGCGGCTTCGTCTTCGGATACGCGGACCTGATCTTCTACGCCGCTGACGGTTCCCAGCTCACCTTCGACTGAAGCGTCACTGTTGGCATGGCAATAATCGACAACCTCTTTTGTCTGTCTGATATTTTCCTCAAAAGCTTGTTTTGAGGCATCGATCATGATGTTCGTGTAGCCGATATCGGCAAGTTTTTTGCAGAATTCAACGTCAGTACAATGATCGAGATGTAAACAAATTGGAATGGGAGCCTGGCTGGCGAGCGTGCGGTAAACCGACACGATCACTTCTGGTTTCAGGAATTTGGATGGGGTTACGGATGCCTGGATGATAAGGGGAGCCTTTTTCTCAACAGCGGCTTCAATAACACCTTCCATTTGGTTGATGCTGGTGATATTAAAGGCTCCGACGGCATAGCCCTCTTTGGCAGCTTGTCTGGTAATTTCTAATGCATTTACAATTGACATTGGACAAGAATCTCCCTTCAAAAAAACTTATGTACTGTTCGCGAGATTCTTCTTGCTTGTCATTCGGAATCAGGCTTGCAGGTTGAAAGTAACCGAGTAGAGGTCTCCGCGGTTATAACAATGAAGGTATTCGACCGGGATGCCTTCTTCGGTGTATAAGACGCGTTTCTTGTAAAGAATTGGCGCGCCCTCCTCTATTTTGAGTGTTTGGGCGATATCGTTTTCGGCTGGACGAGCCTCGAGCTTTTGGACGCCTCTACGGACTTTGTAGCCATGAGATTCGTAAAAAGCCAGTAGGTTCTTTGAGCATGCAAGAACATCGCCATTTATAAAATCTGGAAATTTATCTGATGAAAAATAGGCTTCGTGAATTGTGACCGGGTTTCCCTCAACAATACGGAGTGTTTTCAGGCAGACTACCAGGTCTCCTTCAGCAAGCTGCAGAGCTTTTGCGATCTGAAAACGAGCGGGGATGGTTTCAACTTTTAATAGTTTTACGTCCACATCGAGACCTTCTTTTTTGGAGGTTTCGAAGAAATTACTCAAGTAGCTGTGGTCACGGGCAAAATGTTGCAGGGCAACAAAGGTGCCTACGCCATGTTTACGGTAGAGCAAACCTTCTTCGATCAGGTCAGAGAGTGATTGACGTAAGGTCATTCGGCTGACACCAAAAGATGCAGCCAGTTCTTCTTCGGGGGGAAGTTTTTCCCCTCTGTTTAAGGAGCCGTTTTTGATCCGTTCACGGATCGATTCACGGATACGAATATATTGGGGTATACCAGTTAGATTGTCGAGATGATTCAAAAGTTCCCTTTCTTATGAACTTAACCAGGACGGGTTGTATAGACATCTATATTATAATTTTGTTTCGATAACTGTCAAGGCAGTACTCAATTTAATAGTAGCATGTCAATTTGGGACAAGCAAATTGATGGACAAGCAAATTGATATCTTTGACAGTCCTTTTTATCGATGATAAACTTTCGTTAAATCTGACGCCGGTTGGGCGTCTTTTTGTGAGGGTGAGGAGCATCTCGATGAAAGTAATACTGACAGGATCAATCGCGATCGACTATCTGATGAAATTCCCTGGTCTATTTAAGGACCATTTGCTGCTTGAGCATCTGGATAAGGTTAGCTTGTCTTTCCTTGTCCCGGAACTTTTGCGGCGGGATGGCGGTGTGGGCGCAAATATTGCCTACAACCTGGCGATGTTGGGCGGCAAGGCTTGTTTGTTTTCCACCGCTGGCGTGGACTTCCCTGAATACGCCAAAAGGCTTGAGGCGGTTGGCGTTGATACCAGCAGTGTCAGGATCATCGAAGATAAATACACGGCATCTTTCTTTGCAACAACTGATCAGAACAATGCCCAGATCGCAAGTTTTTACACCGGCGCGATGGCGAATGCAGCCGAGCTTTCTTTAAAAGAAGCACCTTATGAGGCGGATGATTTCGTCATGATCTCGCCGACTGATCCCGCTGCCATGTCCCTTTATATTGAAGAGGCTATGGATCTGGGTTTGAAAATGCTCTTTGACCCTGGGCAGCAAGTAATTAGTGTTGATAAAATTTTATTAAGACGTGGTCTTGAAACAGCGCATGGGCTTTTCGTGAACGAATATGAATTTGAATTGCTTCTAAAACATTCTGGTTTTTCTAAAAAAGAATTATTGGAAAAACCGGTTTTTAGTGTGATCACCCTTGGAGCTGATGGCGCATGCGTCCATTCCAAGGGCAAAGAAATTATTGTAGAAGCTATATCAGACTTGACGATCGCTGATCCAACCGGGGTTGGCGATGCTTTCCGCGGCGGCTTCCTGCGCGGCTATCTGGCTGGTCTGAGCCTCAAGACCTGCGCGGAGATGGGGACGGTCCTCGCTGCTGCCTGCATTCAGGAAGATGGAACCCAGGTTCATCGGTGTACCTGGGACGAATTTGTGAGAGAATACAGAAAACACTTTGATGATCAGGGTGAACTCGATAAAATAGGATAAAAACTGGAGAAATGAATGGATAATTACAATATCAAAGACCTGAACCTGGCAGAAGGCGGACGCCGCCGGATGGATTGGGCTGCCCGTGAAATGCCCGTCCTGGCAACGCTGGAAGAGCGCTTCCGCAAGGAACGCCCCTTTGAGGGCATTCGCATGTCCTGCTGTATGCATGTGACTACCGAAACCGCAAATTTGATGCGCGCGATGCAGGCTGGTGGGGCGGACATTGTTTTGACCGCTTCCAACCCACTTTCAACGCAGGATGACGTCGCGGCTGCATTGGTCGCGCAATATGAGATCCCGGTCTTCGCGATCAAGGGTGAGGATGACGAGACTTATTACAAAAATCTGCATGCCGCGCTTGATCACAAACCGCATATCGTCATGGATGACGGCGCGGATCTGGTTGGCACGATTCACAAAGACCGCCGGGAACTGATCCCCAACATTATCGGCGGCACAGAAGAGACCACGACTGGCGTTGTGCGCCTCAAGGCGATGGCTGCCGATAAGGTTTTGGAATTCCCGATGATGGCTGTCAATGACGCCATGACCAAACACTTTTTTGACAATCGCTATGGTACCGGTCAATCGACCGTGGACGGCATTATTCGCGCCACCAATGTTCTGCTGGCTGGCAAAACCTTCGTTGTGGCTGGTTACGGCTGGTGCGGTCGCGGTCTGGCAATGCGCGCGCGCGGCATGGGCGCCAATGTCATCGTGACAGAAGTTGACCCTTTGGTTGCTCTCGAAGCGGTCATGGACGGATACCGCGTGATGCCAATGATGGAAGCCGCGAAGATCGGAGATATCTTTATCACGGTCACCGGCGACCTGAACGTAGTTGATAAGCATCACTTTGAAGTGATGAAGGACGGCGCGTTGGTTGGCAACTCGGGTCACTTCAATGTTGAGATCAATATTCCCGCTCTTGAAGAAATGTCTGTTTCCAAGCGATTGGTTCGTCCTTTTGTAGAGTCTTATGATCTGCCTGACGGACGTTCGATTAGTATCCTGGGCGACGGTCGTCTGATCAATCTGGCAGCTGCTGAAGGGCATCCTGCTTCTGTCATGGATATGAGCTTCTCCAACCAGGCTTTGGGCGCGGAATACTTCCTGAAGCATCGTGATGAACTGGTCAAGAGGGTTTATGACGTGCCGGAAGAAATCGATCGTGAGATCGCCCGCCTGAAACTGCTTTCAATGGGTGTGGAGATCGACGTCCTGACCCCTGAACAGATCAAATACCTGAATTCCTGGGAAGAAGGGACATAAAAACGAATTTGATTTAGCAAAAAGACCTTGTTGAATAAACAGGGTCTTTTTTAATAAAAAAATTCTGGCTATTTGGAAACTTTAATTAGTTTTAGCCCGATATCGTAAAACGAATCTATTATTCCACGTCAGCTGTGCCAAGATAAAGAGTTTCATCATTGAAAATCAAAGTCATTGGTTTGTTATAAACAAAATTGATATTATCGATCTGTTCAACAAAGGGACGAATAAAACTACTTTCGCGGTCCAATAAAATGCTCATTGTTCTTTCAGAACGCTTTTCATCAAAGGCACTTATTTTCTGTCCAGTTTCTATCAAGGTTTCATCTATTTGAGAATTACTAATAACTGGTATTTTTGCAATAGTTTCTCCTGCTACTTTATTAACGATAGAAAGTCCACCTAACACTCGTGATTGTATTGAAGATTTGGTACGAGCTTCAAGTTCAGCAAATGCATTAGTGTAGAGTTCCTGATACTGTTGGTCGAGGAGATCAATTTTTGTAGAAATTGATTCCAAATAGTCCTCATTAAAATTCTCTTGCAGAACGACTTCAAGAAAATATGCAAATCCAAACAGATATAACGATAGTTGGTAATCTTTGAAGTCGTCCTGAATCTGATCAAGCAATTGTTTTACATCTCTATCGCCATGGAATAATAACTTTTTACTAAGACGTTTTTTGATCTGTTCGCGATAAAAATCGATTTTTCGTCCAGAGCTCTGACGGATATCCAAAACTTTAATATGATTTGAAGCTTTGAATTTATCATTATTCCAATTGAATTTGTAGTTATTAAACACATCAGTTAGAAAATCCAAATCACCTTTTAACTCGGATTTTTCCTTTTGAACAATGAAATCCAACATTTCCTGTTGGGTTTCCATTATCGTGTCAAGTTTCTTATCAATGCTTGCAAGAGTAGCAGCAACAAATAGCATAGTAGGATTGCATACCAGCGGGTTCAATCTGGCTTGTCCGACAAGAGCTTCGCTCCCATCTTGAAAAGCAGCTCCTAAGAAGCTTGCTTCCTCTTTAAACTTTGCTAAATGTGTTCCTTTAGGAATTGTGACTTTATAATAACCGCTTACTGCCTTACCATTACTTAATACATGTTGAATAGCTGAAACAACCGGTTCAAAACCAGTTCCGAGGGCTGTAAGACGTGTTAATGGCAAACTAGTTTGGGTTACGGTAGTAATTTCACTGTCTAAGACTGCAGGTGCGACTTCAACTGTTGTTAAGGCCTGTAACAAGTTTTCTTTCCGAGTGATTTCGTCCATCATTACTCCTGAAAATAAATGTTGTCCCAGATATAGAAAAACATGGGCAAGCTATTTTAAATTTTAGACTTTATATTCTAAATGTCAATGCATTACTCGATTCATAATACAAGATATAGTTCATTTAAGGCCATTTGATTGATTTGATTATTATCGGTACCTTGTTTTTCAGTCCATTCGGTATTTATCAGTTTAATACCTAATCATTTTAAACAAGAAAAGCCGACCTAAGCCGGCTTTTTACATGTTTAGCAATTAATCTTCGTCAATGCTGTCTTCGCTGGGATCGAAGGTTTGGCTCAACTGCTCCGATTCTGCCATGCTGCGGATGGTATCCTCGATCTCCTGGCGAATTTCCAGATTTTGGCTCAGGTAGTTCTTGGAAGCTTCGCGACCCTGACCCAAACGCTGGTCATTATAAGAATAGAAAGAGCCGCGTTTGTCGATGACTTCGAGCGCGGTCCCAAGGTCGAGAATATCACCTGATTTGGAGATGCCTTCGTTGTACATGATGTCAAATTCAGCGCTGCGGAAAGGAGCGGCGACTTTGTTCTTGATCACGCGCACCCGCACGCGGTTACCAACGATCTCAGCGCCAACCTTGATCGACTGCACGCGGCGAACATCCAGACGGACAGAAGCGTAAAACTTGAGCGCGTTGCCGCCGGTGGTTGTTTCGGGATTTCCGAAGATAACGCCGATCTTCTGGCGCAATTGGTTGGTGAAGACCACAGCGGTTTTGGTCTGGCTGATTGCGCCGGAAAGTTTGCGCATAGCCTGGGACATCAAACGGGCCTGGACGCCCATGGTCGCGTCGCCCATTTCTCCTTCAATCTCAGAGCGGGGCACCAGGGCTGCGACCGAATCAACGATGACCAGGTCAACAGCTCCGGAGCGAACCAGGGTCTCGGCAATTTCGAGGGCTTGTTCACCGGTATCGGGTTGTGAAATCAACAGTTCATCGATCTTCACGCCGCATTTAGCCGCGTAGATGGGGTCAAGCGCGTGTTCCATATCGATAAAAGCGGCTGTGCCGCCCTGAGCCTGACACTCAGCAACGATGTGCTGGCAGATGGTGGTTTTACCGGAGGATTCGGGACCAAAGATCTCAGTAATACGCGCTTTGGGAATTCCACCGACGCCGAGAGCCATATCCAGCGAAAGTGAGCCGGTTGGGATTGATTCAACCTGCATATGCGTGGCTTCTCCCAGGCGCATAATTGAGCCCTCGCCGTATTTTTTTACAATATCGTGCAAGGCACGGTCAAGGACTGCCTTTTTGGCTTCCTGCATATTGGCATCATTAGCATCAGCCTGTTTTTTCTGAGTGGTTGTTTTTTTCCTGGTCGTCATTTTTACTCCGATTGATGTCTGCTTTCTTTTAAATATAGCACAATTGTTCGATAGGTCAAGGTTTGTTGTATTATAAAATACGTCGGGCTTCCAGATAGAAGCGCTTATCATGGGCATGACCCATTGAGAAAGTTTTTCTGGGAAGGGTGCCGTCGAGAATAACAGATTTGAAGAAGTTGTCCTTGGTGATCGGGGGCAGGTAAAAGCCCATATTGCCTTCCTGCTTGCTGAGTTTGTCGAGCACGTCATCGCCATGGACATAGTCGATCTCAACGTCTTCATGACCCTTGACATATTTATCAAGGAATTCCTGCAGGGTGCCGACACTGAGGTTGTGGTGGGGTTTGGTAAATTCAAGCACCTGGTATGTCGTGGGGGTGATAATTCCAACGCGTTGCGCGGGATTGCTTTCATCCAGTACGGCTTGCTTCATTTCTTCGAAGCTGGTCGCCTGCGTCAGTTGATAATCCGGCGCGTATGCAGCCAAAAGCTCCTGATAGAAAGCTTCGCCGACGCCGAACATAACACGGTGGATCGGTTCAAATTTCAGAGAAGGGTCGTGAAGATTTACCAGTTCAACCAGCGCGTATCGGGCGGGATGATCAGGCGTGGCGTTGGGTTTGGTCTCTTCCCAGATAGCTTTGGCAGTCGCCAGGGAGTGGTTGCCATCACCAACCGCAAAAAGGAGCGGTGAGGTCGTGGCGTCTTCGATTTCGCCGTATTTTTCGCGGTATGCATCCAGATCGATCAGAGCGCCAATGTTTTCGATGATCTGCTTGAGCATAGCCGGATCTTCAATGAAATGACCGGTGATATGCCCACTGCCTTCCATCAGGTCGAAATCGTAAACCAGCGGAAGGTTTTCCTTTTGCTCAAGAATGGGGGTCAGGACCGTTCGATGAGGATCATCATAGAGAACCAGGATGTGCGGGAGTTCCAACGGCGCGCCGCGGCGAACCTGCATACGGGGCGGCAGACGGTCAAGAATGGTGCCTTCGGTGGCACGAATGAGTGATTTTGAACCTACATTGTAGTTATAGGCTTCAAGGTCGAGCGCTACGATCAGTCCGGTCTGAATTTCATCTCCGACAGTTCGCTCGACCAGGACAAAACCTTGATGAGCTTCGAAGATGCCATCTTCAAGATATTGGCGCATATGTGATTGCGCGTAGTCGATGCGATCGTCTCTGTCGGGACGATTCAGCCAGGCTTCCGGCAAGATCAGATGATAAGTGGACGGCGCTTCGCCAACGGTCGCTTCGACCCGATCCCAATATTCAGGCTCGGAAGTGAATTGATCACAGGCGATCACCGCCCACTTGTGCAGGTCTACATCTTTACCTGGCAAAAGTACTTCGGGAATGTGAACACAATTTTTTTCAGCAGTCGTCATGGGAAAGTCCTTTTCTTTAGGTGAGTTTTCCCTATTGTATCAGAGCTGACTGAAAGATTGCTTACTTTTTCTCCGGAAGATAAACAAAGCCAACCGCGCCTGGTCCAACGTGCGTTCCAATGACAGGACTGATCTCGCTGATAATGGAATTCTTGACCTTAAAGCGCTGTCTTGCGGTTTGGGTGATCTCAAAACTTTCCTGCTTGGCATTGGCGGAAAGGACACCGAGATATTCGATGCGCCCTTGTTTGCCAATATCTGCTTCAGCGATATCAAAAATGCGTTTGACGGCTTTTGAGAAGGTGCGTACTTTTTCGTGTGGTTGAATGGCGCCGTTTTGCAGCTTCAGGATCGGTTTTAGATTCAGGGCTGTGCCCAGGAAGCGGGCAGCCGCGCCAATTCTACCGCCGCGATGGAGGAATTCAAGCGTATCGACAACCAATAGTGTCTGAATCCTTTCCGAAACATCAACGGCGATATCCTTACATTCCTGCAGTGACGCGCCTTTCAATGCGGCGTCTGACGCCATCAGCGCCATGATGGTCAGAGGCATTGATGCCTGCAGGGAGTTTAGGACGACCAGTCGGTCTTTAGGCAATCCCTCAGCAGCCTGAAGGGCGGAGTCCCAGGTTCCTGAGATCTTGGATGAAATAACCATCGTAAGAATGTCGTAACCTTCATCAAGAAGTTTTTCGAAAACTTCCTTAAATGCGCCAGCAGGGGGCTGCGAAGTGGTTGGCATGGTTTTGGACGCGCTCAAGCGAGGATAAAATTCTTCTGGTGTGATATCGATGCCATCGAGATAGCTTTCACCATCCCAATTAACTGATAGCGGTACGATAGTCATTTTTTGTTGTACAGCAACCTCGGGTGGGATCGCTGTGGTACTGTCGGTAACAATAGCTACTTTATTCATATCAATTATCTCCTGAAAACTTTTAACCCGTTAGAATTAGGCAAGTTACGTAAAAGCATCCATTATCGATGTTCCTGTATTCGTGTACAATCGTAACGATAAAACAAAAAGAAAAGTGAAAACATGTTTGAGAGTTTATCCGATAAATTAACTGCTGTATTTGACAACCTGAAAAGGCGGGGAAAGCTAAGCGAGAGTGATGTCGATGCTGCCATGCGTGAGGTCAAGCTGGCTTTGCTGGAGGCAGATGTTAACTACGCCGTGGTGCGTTCGTTCACCAATCGTGTCAAAGAACGCGCGATCGGCGCGGAAGTTTCCAAAGCGCTCAATCCTGCCCAACAGGTCATCAAGATCGTCAATGAAGAGCTGATCTCCACCCTGGGGCAACCGGTACCTTTGAATCTGAAAGGCGAAAAGCCCCATGTGCTGATGATGGTGGGTTTACAGGGCTCCGGTAAGACGACCGCGGCAGCTAAAATTGCTAAAAAATTACGGGCGGGTGGTGAACGAGTCATGCTGGTCGCGGCGGATATTTACCGTCCGGCTGCCATCAAGCAACTGCAAACCCTGGGTGAGCGGATCGATGTGCCGGTCTTTACCCTCCCTGGCGCGAAACCGGTTCAGATTGCTAAAGAAGCCTTGCAGGCTGCCAAAAAAGGTGGCTACAGCGTTCTGATCATTGATACCGCGGGTCGCTCACAAATGGATGATGAGATGATGAGCGAGCTGATCGCGATCCATAAGGTCGTACCTGCCAAGGAGATCCTGCTGGTTGTCGACTCCATGATCGGTCAGGAAGCGTTGAACGTCGCCAAAGGTTTCCACAGCGAAATTCCCGTTACAGGATTGGTCTTTACCAAGATCGACGGTGACGCCCGTGGCGGCGCCGCTATTTCGATCCGCGAGGTGACCGGTATCCCGATCAAATATCTGGGAACTGGGGAAGGTTTGGATGCCCTGGAGGTTTTTGACCCAACCCGTATTTCTGGTCGTATTCTTGGAATGGGCGATATCTTAGGTCTGATCGAAAAAGCCGAAGCCGCCTATTCAGAGGGAATCGACGCGAAAGAAGCGGAACGCATGCTGACCGGGCAATTTACTCTGGAAGACTTTGCCAAGCAATTGCGCCAGATGAAAAAGATGGGACCGATCTCGCAGCTTTTTGGCATGCTGCCGGGACAACTTGGAGTTGTTGCCAAGAATGTTGATCCCCGCGAGGCGGAAGGACAGTTGAAAACGGTTGAAGCCATCATCAATTCAATGACCCCAGCCGAACGGCGGGATCCCAAAGTGCTCAATGCCAGCCGCCGCCGCAGGATCGCTGCTGGATGCGGCAAAGACGTGCAGGATGTCAACCGATTGATGAAGCAATTCAGGGATATCCAACGTCTAATGAAGACTTTCCAAAAATCGGGAGGTCGTGGTAATATTAATAGGTTATTTGGATAATTACGGATTTGGATAAGGATATGCTCCTTCAGCATCTCTCAACCTTAGACATTGGCCGGATTAACAATTTTTATAAAAGAACATAAGGAGCAAAAAAGAAAGATGGTAAGAATTCGCTTACGTCGGGTTGGATCAACCCATCAACCTCATTATCGTGTCGTGGTTGCTGATCAGGAAAGCCCACGCGATGGTCGCTTTATTGAAATTGTCGGTTCCTACAATCCCCGAACCGAACCCGGAACGATCGAAATGAATGAGGATCGCATTTATCATTGGTTGAGCGTTGGCGCGCAGCCCTCTGATTCTGTCAAGAAGATTTTCAAGAAAGTCAAATTGGACGAACGATTCAAGCGATTTAAGGCAGGAGAAGACAAAGAAGCTTTACTAGAGGAAGCTGAAAAGTTGTATCAGTCTCGCGCTGAGAAAATTGCCGCCAAATAAACTGGATCGAAATGATGGCACAGAACGACCTCCACGCGCTTTTGGAATATTTGGCGAAATCGATCGTCAATAATCCTGATGACGTCTATGTTGAGGAATATGTCAATGGCAAAGTTGTCCATTTAGACCTACAGGTTCACCCCGAAGATATCGGACGTGTGATCGGCAAACACGGTCGTGTCGCCAACTCAATGCGCGCGATCCTGAGAGTCGTGGCTGCCCGAAATGGCAAACAGGTCGAAATGGATGTGGTTGACTTTGCCTGATCCAGAAATGGCTGATCAGAATTTAAACAAAGCAGGCTCGTTGGCTAAAAATGAGCCTGCTTATCTATTAATTGGACGTCTGCAACGATCTCACGGCATCAAAGGTGAGTTGGCGATGCGGGTGGATACGGACTTCCCGGAAAGAATACGACTTGGTAAAAGCGTCTATCTTGGCGATGACAAGCAGGAAAAGACCGTCGCTTCTGTGCGCTGGAAAGGCAATCTGATGCTTATCCGTTTCAGAGGGATCGATAATCCTGAAGACGCTTCTGAATTGACCAATTTGGAAGTTTTCAAAAGCACCCGAAATTTGCCTAAGCTGCCTGAAGGAAAGTATTACCATCATGAGTTGCTTGGACTGCAGGTTTGGGAAGGTGACGAGCATCTTGGCGAATTGATCGAGATCATGGAAACTGGCGCCAATGATGTTTATGTGATCCAAAAAGACGATGCCAAAGAGCTGTTAATTCCCGCAATACCAGACGTGGTGCTTGAGGTTGACCTTGAAAATTGCCGGATGAATGTGAGCTTGCTCGAAGGACTGCGTGATTGAGACGCGAGCAGGTTTTTTGGCTGGCTTTTAGTACCGTACGCGGGATCGGCGCGGTACGCTTTCGTAAACTACTCGATTTCTTTGGTGATCTCGCCCTGGCATGGAGTGCCACAAAAGAGGATCTGGTCTCGGCAGGATTGACCAAAAATGTCGCAGACTCTGTCCTTGAAGCTCGTAAAACGCTTGATCTGGATTCACTTATTGAAAACTTACAAAGAAAGGACATCAGTTTTCTGACCTGGAATTCCCCGGATTATCCCCCGTTGCTAAAAGAGATCGCGCAGCCGCCACCGGTGCTTTACTACCGTGGCTCGATCTTGCCGATGGACGAACTGGCGATCGCGATCGTCGGAACGCGCAATGTCACAAAGTATGGGAAACAGATCACGGTCGATACCGCCACCTACCTGGCAGGAAGCGGCGTTACAGTTGTCAGCGGGCTGGCACGCGGTGTTGATGGTATTGCCCATCGCGCCGCGCTCGAGGCTGGCGGGCGCACAATCGCTGTGCTTGGCTCTGGCGTTGACGTTATTTATCCCCCCGAACATCGCAAACTGGCTTTGGATATCATCGAAAATGGCGCGATCGTGAGCGATTATCCACCTGGCACAAAGCCTGAGGGCATCAACTTCCCGCCCAGGAATCGCATCATTTCCGGGCTGTCACGAGGAACTGTTGTCGTTGAAGCCGGTGAACGTAGCGGGGCTTTGATCACGGCGAAATTTGCTTTGGATCAGGGCAGGGATATTTATGCGGTACCAGGTTCCGTGCTTTCTCAGATGAGCAAGGGGACAAATCAATTGATCGCGGACGGCGCTCAGCCAATGACGAATCCTGCTCAGATCACGGATGCGTTGAATTTACAACGCCAGGTAAAGAGAGAGGTAAAAGAATCCCTTAGCCTAACCAGGGATGAGGAGATGATCTTACGATTATTGGGAAATGAAAGCCTGCATATCGATGAGATCTGCAATCGGACATCGATGGGGATCGAAAAATTGACCGCAGATCTTACGATGATGGAACTGAAGGGGATCATTGAACGGGATAATGGGATGGAGTATCGCCGCGTTCAGCGCTGGGATTTTAAATAGAAATAATCTTTTTATTCGTGTAGTCTAAGCTTCAGGGCAAACGCATCTAGATATAGATGATTTTTGTTTGAATCAAGCGTAAATACGAACGTTAATCAATCTTTTTAGACAAGAATAGAAAAATTAAATCTAAAAATGAAAAATTTACTTAGCTGACATTCACATCATGCCCTTTGGATATTGCGAGCCACTTCAGGGGCGTGGCAATCTGCAGTTAATCAGTTTTCCATTCCTTGTTTGCGCAGCAAAAGCTTTAAGGCAGATCGCTATGTCGCCCTAAAGGGCTCCTCGCGATGACAGACATGAGTCAGCACCACATCTATACCCAATTTACTGCAGTTAAATAGGATATTTCATACCTAAAGTACTTATTTAAAGCTAAATTTAAGTGATAAAGATTCAATTGCCTTGGTCTAAGCTTAAATCTCTTGACAAAAATACGAATATGGTATGATATTGCCCGGTTGGGTGGAATTGCCCGAAATTATTGGAGTATTTATTTTTATGGAAGCATATTGTCTTAAATGTAAAGAAAAACGTGAAGTAGCTAATCCAGTGGCTGGATTTAATGCACGCGGTGGTCCAGTTACCACCGGAACCTGCTCGGTTTGCGGAACGAAGGTTTATCGCATGGGCAACACACCTGCGCATGAAGGCCTGGAAAAGCCGGTTGTGGAGATATCTAAAAAGAGCAAAACAAAGAAAGCTGCTTCCAAAAAAGAAACATCAAAAGAGAAAGCAGACGCCAAAAAAGAAACATCTAAAAAGAAGGCCGCCACAAAAAAAGGCACAAAAAAGATCAAGGCGAGTGGAAAGCCTTTGGTCATCGTTGAATCACCAGCCAAAGCTCGTACAATTGGACGATTTCTGGGAAAGGACTATGAAGTGATCGCATCGGTCGGTCATGTGCGTGATCTGTTGAAGTCGCAACTGAGCGTTGATGTTGACAATGATTTTGAACCGAAATACCGCGTTCCTAACGAAAAACGACCAATTGTCAAACAGATCAAAGAACTGGCAGACAAAAGCAAAAAAGTTACCCTGGCAACTGACCCTGACCGTGAAGGGGAGGCGATCGCCTGGCATCTGATGGAATCGGCTGAGATCGACCCGGAAAAAGTTGAACGCGTTGTATTTCACGAAATTACGCGCGACGCGGTCGCTGAGGCATTTTCGAAACCCCGTCAGTTGGACCTCGATCTGGTCGATGCCCAACAAGCCCGCCGCATCCTTGATCGGCTGGTCGGTTACAGCGTTTCCCCGATCTTGTGGGCAAAGGTCAAAGGTCATTTGTCCGCGGGGCGGGTGCAATCGGTAGCCTTACGGCTTGTTGTTGAACGGGAACGTGAGATTGATGCTTTTGTTCCTCAGGAATACTGGTCCATCCATGCCTTATTCAATCCGGATGGCTCAGATAAGGAATACCTGGCAAAACTTGTGAAGATCGATGATAAAAATCTCGAAATGTGCC
This sequence comes from Anaerolineaceae bacterium, assembly GCA_050946715.1. Taxonomy (GTDB): domain Bacteria; phylum Chloroflexota; class Anaerolineae; order Anaerolineales; family Anaerolineaceae; genus Mesolinea. Next base: position 78,153 of record JBMNVH010000003.1, read on the forward strand.
TTGAAAATGAAGATAAGACGATGGACCTCGTCGCTCGCATGGAAAAGGCAAACTACGAGATCAGCGATATCAATATCAGCAACAAGTCGATCCGGCCAGGCGCTCCTTTTATTACCAGTACCTTGCAGCAGGAAGCCTCACGGCGGCTCGGGTTTTTGACCCAGCGAACGATGGCCCTGGCGCAGCAGCTTTATGAGGGGCTGGACCTTGGCAACGGCGAAGAAACCGGTCTGATCACCTACATGCGAACAGATTCGGTAAACGTTTCTGCTGAATCGGTAAAAGAAGCCCGCGAGTATATCAGCAAACGCTACGGGCAAAGCTTTTTGCCCGAAAAACAACCAAAATATCGCAGCAGGAATGCCTCTGCCCAGGAAGCGCATGAAGCCATCCGCCCGACCTCGGTAAACCGTGACCCTGAAAGCCTAAAAAAGCATCTGACCCGCGACCAACTGGCGCTTTATCGTCTGATCTGGCAGCGTTTTGTGGCAAGTCAAATGAAACCGGCTGTTCTGGAGATCACAACTGTTGAAGTCGATGGAAAAGGTGAGCAGGAAAAATATTTGTTGCGCGCCAGTGGGAACCGTGAAGTCTTCCCTGGGTTTAGAGCGGTCTATCGCTATGCTAAAGCCGATGATGAAAATGATGAGGAAGAAATCGTTGATCTGCCACTGGAAGTTCTTAGTGTTGGACAAAAACAGAACTTAAGGAGATTGGATCCGGCACAACATTTTACTCAACCGCCACCGAGATACTCCGAAGCAACATTGATCCAGGCTTTGGAAGAAAACAATATTGGTCGTCCATCGACTTACTCACCAATTATTTCGACGATCCAGAGTCGAGGTTATGTAAGCCGTGAAAACCGAAGGCTCTATCCAACGGAGATTGGATTCCTGGTAAACGATCTTGTTGTCGAATATTTCCCGCGAATCGTTGATCTGGGCTTTACTTCTGAAATGGAGGATGAGCTTGATCAGATTGCTGATGGAAAAAAAGCATGGGTGGAGGTAATCCGAAACTTTTATATCCCCTTCTCAGCGGAACTGGAAAACGCGCGTAATCACATGCCGGTCACCAAGATCGAACCTGAAAAGATCGGTCGATCCTGCCCGGAAGATAGTGGTGAGCTTGTGATTCGCACGGGAAAATTCGGTAAGTTTATTAGCTGCAATAATTTCCCTAAATGTCGTTATACCGAACCCTGGCTGGAAAAGATCGGTGTAGCCTGCCCCCAATGCGGTCAAGGTGATGTGGTTGAAAAACAAACCAAACGTGGCCGTAAGTTTTATGGTTGTTCACGTTATCCGGAATGTGATTTTTCTTCCTGGGACAAACCGATCGGAAAGAATTGCCCAAGTTGCGATGGGATCCTTGTAGAAAAACGGAATCGTAGTGTTGTTTGTCTTGATTGCCAGAAACGCGTTGAAGAATAATTGCCGGTAATACAGACGCTGGTATAAAACGTGCACCAATAAGAACATCAAGTTATTAGTTGAGAGGTGCAGGCAATGGACAACTTTAAAGCCTTTTTGCAATACAGATTACGTGAACCTCGGGATCTCGCGATTGCTGCCGGGGTCCTTGGATTATTGATCGGTCTTTTTTTTGCTTATGTTCTTTTCCCAATTCAATGGACAGACGCGGCAGCTGAACATCTCCGTCCGGATCTACGTATAGAATATCTTCGAAATGCCATCACAACTTACACGCTTACAGGTGATAAGGTCAGAGCTCAAATGGCTTTTGCTGAACTTGGCAAAAAAGGTGAATCTACGCTTATGGAACTGGTGGAAAATCCAGGCTTTCTGAACAATGAGCAGATCCAGCGCTTCACGACCGCGATCAATACAACCTTGCCAGATCCTTCGACGGGAGAAGGGGCAGTGCCTGTTGATACCGGTGGGGATGACCAGGTGTTGGTTAGCCCAGAGGTTCCGGATAAAAAACCAAATTCTTTGCTTTGGTTAGGGATTGGGCTATTGGTTGTTTTGGTCGGTGGAGCCTTTGCGGCTTACTGGTTCTACTTCCGTGAAAGGGGTTTCAACTTTGGGAACCTTAATTTTCTGAATAAGAAACAGGCTGAGGAAATTACTTCGGAAACTTATGTTGCCCCTGCTGCCAGAAGACAGGCAGCTCCTGTGGCAGCTCCACGTCCGATGGCTGCCCGCGTTCAGTCCGAACCAAGACCAGTGGCACAACGTACTTCAATTTTTGCTAACGGGAGTCGCAATGTTGAAACCAATGTCAATCGGAACGGTGAAAAACCAATTGCGCAGTTTATGACAAGTTATATGTTCGGTGACGATCGTTATGACGAGTCTTTTACCTTTGATGCTCCGAATGGCGCGTTCCTGGGAGAATGTGGTGTCAGTATTTCAGATCTGATCGGAGTTGGAGATCCTAAGAAAATTTCCGCTTTCGATATCTGGCTATTTGATAAAAACGATATTCAAACGGTTACAAAGGTTTTGATGAGCAAGCATGCTTACACAACTCCTGAAATTTATTCCAGACTTGAGATCCGGGGTGAACCTATTTTAGCCGAACCCGGTATCAATTTTATGCTCGAAACCGCAACACTGCGGATGGAAGGAAGAATCGTTGATGTTTCTTATGGCGATTTACCCTTACCAGAAGATAGTTATTTCCAAAGAAACACGATCGAGCTGGCAATCTATCAAAAATAAGGTCTGGCTTGGTTAATTAAGATTTAGATATAAAAAAGGAGGAATATTCCTCCTTTTTGTTTAAATGCCTGTTCTTCGTTTAGCCCAAGGACAAATCAATAGCTATGGTCAATCGCTTCGTCCTGGAGTTCCGGTGAAATTTGAAAACTACTCGATCTTCAAAACCTTATAGACAATTATCACTCCGTTTGGAAGGGTTACATTGACTTTTTGTCCGGCTTTTCTGTTGATCAAGGCGGCGCCAATAGGGGACTCGTAAGAGATCTTCCCTTCCAGAGGATCAGCTTCGTTGGCGCCAACGATGGTCCAGCGTTCTTCCTCTTCCCCCTCTTCCTGAATGGTTACCAGGTTACCGATTTGAACGGTCTTGTTATCCAATTCCGTATCGTCGGTAATTTCAGCCCGTGAGAGCATGGTTTCAATCTCAAGGATCCTGCCTTCGAGAAAACCCTGATCTTCTTTGGCGGCATGATAATCGGCGTTTTCAGAGAGGTCGCCCATCTCGATCGCGCTTTTAAGGCGACGGGAAATTTCATCCCGTTTGGGGCCCTTCAACTCAGCGAGTTCAGCTTCGAGCTTGGTTTTTCCGGCAGGGGTAAGGATGATTGGATTGTTCATTTTTAACTTCCTAAGGTAATACGTCTACATTAAACAGACGGTGATATTCATCAATGGCAAAACGATCGGTCATGCCGGCAATATAGTCACAAATGCTGCGTTCAAGTCCGTGCTCTTCGATGCGATCCTGAACCTCAGGAGGCAAAGCGGCCGGATTGGACTGATACATTTCAAATATTCGGCTGATGATCATTTCTGCTTTGGCTGCCATACGGACTACGCGATGATGGCGGTAAAGGTTGTTATACAGGAAATCCTTTAGCTCTCGATTTCGGCGATACATATCTTCACTGAAACCAACTACGTTGTACGGGAGTTTTTGAAGTTCGAGAGCGGATTTTATGTTTGCTTTGCGAAGATAGCGGTCGATCGATTGGATCAGGTCCGTCATTTCAAAGTTGATCAGCCGACGGATGATCTGATGACGGGAGAGGTCATCCAGCGAGTCCGTTTTTCTGCGCCCGATGCTCTCGTTAACGATTTCCCAAATAGCGATGCCATCCAGCTGTGAAGGAGAGATCATGCCGGAACGTAAACCGTCATCAAGGTCATGGGATGTATAGGCTAATTCGTCGGCGACATTGGCGATCTGGGCTTCCAGGCTCCCACGTAATTCAGGGTCATATTCCTGGACATCTGAGCTGTCATATTCTGTTTCGTGTTTGACCATGCCTTCCAGAACTTCCCAGCTGAGGTTAAGACCGGCATAGTCCGGGTAGCGATTTTCCAGCACCGTCACAATGCGCAGAGACTGGTGATTGTGATTAAAGCCACCGTGCTCATTCATCAGGCGGGCTAAGATCGTTTCACCGGAATGCCCAAAGGGTGAATGTCCCAGGTCGTGCGCCAGGCAGATGGTTTCTACCAGATCTTCGTTGGCACCCAGCGAACGTGCGATCGAACGACCGATCTGAGCTACTTCAAGAGAGTGCGTCAGGCGTGTTCGGTAATAATCACCTTCGGTATTAATGAAAACCTGGGTTTTGTATTCCAGGCGTCGGAAAGCTGTGGTGTGCAAGATACGGTCGCGGTCACGTTGATAGCGTGTTCGCAGATCAGCTTCTTCCTCCGGATATTTACGTCCTTTGGAGTTCTTGCTCAAGGTTGCGTAGGGCGCCAATTGTTGGGCTTCAAATTCTTCAAGTTGTTGACGTGTGTAGATCATAGAAAACCTTTATTTTTCCTGTACTTATATATTCTTTATGAGATGATTGTACCTGAATGCTGCCCATTAAGTGCCAGTAAAAGATCTCCTGTATCTGTGGCAGGGAAGATCTCCACCTGGCAAACATTAGATTGACGGCATAAGGCCTGCATCTGGCTTACTTTTGAGCGCATCCCACCGGTAACGTCCTGGTTCTGGGAGCCTTGCAGAAAGTTATGTAAGGGTGCGTCCTTGCCTATATGCCTGATAGGGTTTTGATTGGCAGGGAAGTCGGCAAAAACAGCTTTTTCAATGCCGGCCAGGAGAACGCGATCGGGTTTTAGGTGGGCTGCCAGGTGATAAAAAAGCTCTTCGGTGGAGAGGATCGTGCCGCCCAGGTCCTGATCGAAAACGACATCGCCGTAAACGACCGGAATGATTCCGGATTGGAGCGCTTTTGTGATGGGCGCCAGGTTCCATGTTTCAACCTGCTGACCTTGCGCCATGATCGTGGCAGATGGTGGGAAGGATATCAATGGTAGGTTGACTTGCTGGCCAATTGACAACACGATCTCGTTTAGTTTTCGGGCGCTTCGCCAAACTTCCACAAAGCCATTCCAGCCGTATTTGTCCCTGACACCGTTTCGCGTGCCATATCTGGCAGCAGCATGATGCCCATAGGAGCCCGATCCGTGACCCAGGAGTATCTGGGTGTTAGCATGCTCGTTTCGATAGCTAAGTAGCTCTGACAGCAGCATATGGATGCGATCTTTAAGCGGTGTTTCGGTCTGGCTTTTGTCGGTGATCAGGGAACCGCCCAGTTTGAGAAATATCAATTCTTTGTTCATAGCCTTAATTGCCTTTCACGATGGTTAGAAAAGCGTTCAGGGCGCCTTTTTGGGTCATTCGTTGCAATACGATCGTGCTTTTATCAGCTTCGACCAATGCCAGCATGTGACCGCCTTTGCCGCCCCCGGTTAGTTTGGCAGCCAACGCGCCTGAATCCATGGCAAGCGATATCAGTTTATCTAATTCCAGACAGGAAAGTTGCAGATCGCGAAGAAGTTCCTGATTGCGGTTGACGCATTTTGCCAGCAGGCTATCGTCGCCACTCAGCAAAGCTTTTTTCGCGGTCTGGGCAAGATATCCGATCTCTTCAAGTCTTGGATTGACAAAATCCGGGTTTTCTTCACGAAATCGAGCCAGTTGCGCGACGTTCTCGCGGGTGGATTTCTGGATGCCAGTATCGGCGAGGATGAAGTGGAGGTCTTTTGTTGTCTGGATAAATTCCGGTTCTTTGCCTCGTTGGAAGAAAAGAGCTTTTTCGTAGCTGATGACGGTGTTGTCAATGCCGCTGGGGTTGATATGAACCCGTTTTTCACATTCATAAGCCAGTTGGTTGACGGTTTGCTCATCCAGAGGGTGACCAAGAAAAGCGGAAAGCCCCCGGATGGTGACGACTGCCATGGCAGCGCTGGAACCAAGCCCCGATCCAATGGGCAGATTGGCGTTGAAGTGCAGTCTGCAGCTGGGCTTTTGTGTAATTCCAAGCACTTTTAGCGTTTCAAAAACAGCGTGATAAATGGGATGATTTTCGGGCAGGTCATTGATCTCAGCATCAAGACCCAGAGATGGAAAAGAAAGCACGATCTTTCCGGAGGGTCCCAAAATCAATGGTTCCACCCTTAGATTGATACGGCGGCTGCTCAAGGGCAGGGCAATGGCGGGCTGTCCGTGAACAACAGCGTGCTCTCCGCACAGAATGAATTTACCACAGGCAGAACTGGTCAGAGCTGGCATCAAAACCTCACAAAACCCAATAAAGGATCGCCATGACCGACAACCCCCATAAGAGGATGGCGATCTGCATCGGTCGATCCTTGAGAAGAACTTCTTCCGGAGAACTTACGATGACGTTGTTTTGGATCAAATAAAGATAGCGAAAAATGCCATAGACTACAAAAGGGATCGTCAGCATCATTTCAAAGGTGGGCTGATCCGGTCGCGCGGAAAAGGTGTAGAGCGTGTAGGTGATCAGGATCGCGGTAAGGATGATGGTAATATATTGCATCAGGAGCGGGACGCTGTAGCCAGCCAGCGTTTTGCGGTGACTGGAAGCGTCCGATTCCAGTAGGCGCAGTTCCGCCAGGCGTTTCCCAAAGCCGAGATACATCGCCAGAAGCGTTGTCAGGATAAAAAGCCAGGGGGAGAAATATGCCACAGAAATGACGCTTAGCCCTGCCAAAACGCGTAAGACAAAACCAATCGCGATGATGATGACATCCAGGATCATGATCTTTTTGAGCCAGAGCGAATAGGCAAGGATCAAGACGGTATAAGCGATAAAAATTAAAGCCAGTTTGGGCGAAAGCAGATAGCCGCCAACTAAAACGAGGGCAGTTAGAAAAGATATCCAGAGGATGGCCTGATTTTTCGTGAGTCTGCCTGATGCCAAAGGTCGCCTGCATTTATGAGGATGGAGACGATCCGCTTCAAGGTCGAGCAGATCGTTGATCGTATAGGTGATGCCGGAAACCAGGCAAAACAAAACCGTTGCCGCCAGAACTTTTAAAAAAGGATTGAACTGCGTAAATTGACCGTCAAAGATCAAGCCGGCAAATATCACCAGATTTTTTGTCCACTGACGCGGACGCAGCGTTTCGATCAGTGCCTTAAACATGCGATTATCTTATCATAATCCCCGGTTCAGCTATTTCATTCGCTTGCATTGGAAAGTGGAAATGATGTATCGCTAAAGAATTGTTTGCGGATAGCAGGTCAGCGCATAGAACAGTTTTTTCTGAATATATAATGCCGAGAAGAAAGAATTTCCTATTTAATCAGCAATTCTCATTTTAGCCTTTTACATGGTCAGGAGACCATTTCCGAACAAGAAAAAGGGTTAAGTTCCTCAATTTTTTCCATACTGAGAATTGCGATATTTGATGCGAGTATTTAAATTTCTAATATAATTGTTTTGTAATTAGGATTTGCTAATTTCATCATCAAAACCACAATACTGCGGTTATAAACCAAATAAATTCAACCCGTTTGTTGATAACGATTTATTCACCCAATGAAATTTAAAAGTTTAGAAAGGAGTATGTATAAGCGAAACAACATTAAAAGCGAAAGATGATCTAGCTGTCTTTAAATTGAACTTGTCAAATACACAAGGAAGAATTAGTTTGAATCAGCAATTCATCTGATCCGATGGGTCATCAGGCAAGAAATATATGATCATCTAAACCCCTAGTATTGTAAAAAGTTAATAAGCAAGACCATAAGAAAGATCGAAATTTGGATGACACAAGAAAAGGAGAAAAATGTCAAATAAAATTAAGACCATTATAGTAACGATCCTGCTGTTTGTTTTTATGCTGGGCGCGTTGTCAATCTCTGAACCTATGCCAGTGACCGGTGGGGAAGAGCCACCTATCCCTTATGGTCCCAATGGTGAGATTCCGGTTGAATATGGTCCTCAGTTTGAGGAGATCGTTTTAGATTTAGAAGAGGACCTGACGGCAAATAAGACTCCAGATAACCAGATCATGTCAAATGAGCAGGCAGCATCCTATGCGGCATTGGGATTCAGTACTTATAACACCACATATTTTATGGAAGGGGATGGATGTATAGAAAACAGTGAAAATGGGGGGCGTATTGCATATATGAACGTTGTCCTTCCTCATGGTTCCCGTATTACTGAAATTGAATTTAATGGAATCGATAGAAATGATACTGCCAGTATGTCGATAGATTTCAGAAGGTATTATTATTCAGGGAATTCTTCAGAATCTTTAGCTACCTTGACGTCAGGGATTGCATTCAAGGACGGAATTGTTTACAAATATAAATTCCTTGATCATGTGGTTGACAACGTCTGGTACAATTATTTGATAAAGGCACATTTCCCTGAATACAACAGCTCAAAACCAGTCGCATTCTGTAATGCGGTAATTTACTATATTCCACCATCCCCATTTGTTAACGCGCTACCTATGATCACCACGAACAATTAAAGTTTGCACCAAACGCTAAGTTAAAACACCTTTCCGTTCAAATGTGAAAATTTAAATCACATACGAAAGAGGAAAGGTGTTTTTGATAAGCATCAGTGACACAGGACTTTACCAATTCTGCGGAAACATTTCTTTATATGGTTTGGAAATGCCAATGTTGAACAGGAAAATGATCTGGTTCGCTTGTTCTCAGGATGCCACAAGCTATGAATTTTGACATTCTGAGAATTGCAGTCAAAGAACAAGAAAGGTGGATCAAGGGCTGAACAACAAAAAACAGATGTGATCCTCCTCTCTTGTCTGCACGCTAGAAACGGTATAATAGACTATACTGAGTTGCTTATGGAAAACATTAGAAATTTTTGTATTATCGCGCATGTGGATCACGGCAAGTCAACGCTGGCGGACCGTATGCTACAAATGACGGGTACGATCTCTGATCGTGAAATGACCGAGCAGGTGCTCGATTCGATGGACCTTGAACGCGAAAAGGGCGTGACGATCAAGGCTTCGGCTGTTCGCATGGTTTATACGGATCCGGTTGGGAAAGAGTACGAATTCAATCTGATCGATACCCCTGGGCACGTTGACTTCAGCTACGAAGTTAGCCGCGCTCTTTATGCCTGTGAAGGCGCGATCCTGGTGATCGATGCCACGCAGGGCATTGAAGCCCAGACGCTGGCGAACCTTTACCTGGCGCTGGATGCTAATCTGGTCATCATCCCGGTTCTCAACAAGGTTGATCTGCAATCTGCCAGGGTCGAAGAAGTGACGCGGGACCTGGTACAGCTATTGGGTGTTGCTGAGGAAGACATCATTGCCATCAGCGCAAAGACGGGCGTTAATGTGGATAAGGTGCTCGAAGCGGTCGCTCAGCGGGTTCCTGCCCCGGAGGCTGACAAAGAAAAGCCTTTGCGCGCGCTGGTCTTTGACTCACACTACGATTCCTATAAGGGTGTGATCGCCTACATTCGCGTTTTTGATGGGCGTATCAACAGCAATGACAAGATCCAAATGATGGCGACGGGGTCAAAAATCGATCCGGTTGAGATCGGTGTTTTTGAACCCGGCATGAAGCCCGTCCCATACCTGGAAGCGGGAGATGTCGGTTACATCGCTACCGGATTGAAAACCGTTTCGGAATGTAGGGTTGGTGACACGATCACGCACGCAGTCAAACCCGCCGGAGAACCTCTGCCTGGCTACCAAAAAGCTAAACCGATGGTCTTTGCCGGCGTTTATCCAACCGAAGGTGCGGATTATGGAAGTCTCAAGGACGCATTGGAGAAGCTACAGCTAAACGACGCCTCGCTGACTTTTGAACCTGAAACCTCCGAAGCGCTGAATTTTGGCTTCCGCTGTGGCTTTTTGGGGCTCTTTCACATGGAAATTATTCAGGAACGCCTGGAACGTGAGTATGACCTTGACGTTGTGTTTACGGCTCCATCGGTTGAATACAAGGTTGATCTGAAAGACGGCTCCACGATCATTATTGACTCGCCGGCTGATCTTCCGGATGAGGGCGAGATCCTTGAAATCTACGAACCCTGGATGGAACTGGAGATTTTCACGCCGACAGATTATTACGGCGTGGTCATGGATCTGGTCAAAAAACGACGCGGCATTTACGTCAGTCAGGAATATCCGGCAGCAAATCGGGTCCAGCTCAATTATGAAATCCCCTTATCGGAGATCATTGTTGATTTCTTTGACCTGCTCAAATCGAGCACACGCGGTTATGCCTCCATGGATTACCATTTCATCGAGTATCGCGCTGGCGAACTGGTCAAGCTGCAGATCCTGATCAATGAAGAACCGGTGGACGCGCTCACTTCGATCGTGCATAAAGGTGATGCTTTCCATAAGGGACAGGCGCTGGTTAGCAAGCTAAAAGGGATCATCACCAGCCAGATGTTTGTTGTCCCGATCCAGGCTTACGCGCAGGGTAGGGTCATCTCGCGCGCGAATGTTAAGGCTTTGCGAAAAGATGTTTTAGCGAAATGCTACGGCGGCGATATCACCCGTAAAAAGAAGCTGCTTGAAAAGCAAAAGCGGGGTAAGAAACGCATGAAGATGGTCGGCAGCGTCCAGATCCCGCAAGAAGCTTTCATGGCAATTTTGCGCCTGGAGAATTAATGCAGGTCCAGACTGAAAAAAACAACCGATTGATGAAGATCGGTTTACCGATCTTGTTAAGCGGTCTGGCGATCTGGCTGGTTTGGCGCCAGCTGGATTTTCAGGTTTTATGGGCTGCTTTCAGGCAATTGTCAATCTCATCGATAGCTTTGGTGATATTGCTTTTTACACTCGGATTGTTTTTGCGAGGTTTGACCTGTTGGATCATCCTAGGACCTAAATTTCTATTTATGGACGCATTTTGGGCAATGAACGTTGGCTATTTGCTCAACTCATTCATTCCGCTGCGTTTAGGAGAGTTCGGCAGGGCGGCGATCCTGACCGAAAGGAGCAAAGGTAAAGCCAGCTATATGGAAGCGCTGGCTTCGATCGTCGCGGAGCGATTCCTTGACTTGCTGACTGGGTTTATGTTCCTCCTGGTAGCACTGCTCTTCTTGTTTAAAAACGATAGATTGGAAAAAATTGCCTGGATCGGTTTTGGCGGTCTGGCTTTTAGTCTGGTTCTAATGATCCTTCTGGCTAAGAACAGAGACACGGTCATAAGCTGGTTCAGAGATCGCTTTTCTGAAACAAGTTGGGTGCAAAAGCGATTGGTACCAGCGTTGGAGCAATTGCTGCTGGGTTTCACCTTTTTTCTGGATGCAAAACGCTTTATTCCTGCCAGCCTGATCCTGGCAGTAAGTTGGTTTTTGTCGATGCTTGAATACAATGTCCTACAAAACGCAATTTTGGACAGCTCGAAAGCATGGTGGCCCGTTCTGGTCATACCTGCTGGTGCCTTCGTGAACGCTCTGCCTGCCGCGCCTGGTGGATTGGGCGTCTTTGAAGCCGGCGCGGTTGGCGCGTATGCGCTGGTTGGGGTTGGAAAAGAACCCGCGCTGGCGATGGCGCTGATCGTTCATTTTGTCCAGATCGCGATTCCGTCGATCTTTGGTATCATCGCATTGTTCATCAGTGGTGATAGTTTGGGTTCGCTCATCACCCGGTCAACCCGCTTTCAGGCGAAAAAGGAAGTGACAGAATGAAGATCCTGATTTCCTCTACCTATTTTCACCCTTACAGTTCCGGACTTTCGGTCTATGCTTTACGTCTGGCTAAGGGGCTGGCGGACCTCGGGCATGATGTGGTTGTATTGACCTCTCAACATGAGAAAAGCTTGCCCAAGGCAGAACCCTTTGGAAATTTCCACATTGTCCGTGTGCCTGTGATGACCCGATTGTCAAAGGGCGTCATCATGCCGAGTTTGCCAAGGATCGCCAGGCAGTGGATAACCTGGGCGGATGTGGTCAATCTCCACCTGCCTCAGTTTGAATCCATCGTCTTAAGCAAGATCGCCCGAGAGTTGGGCAAGCCTGTTCTGGTGACCTACCACTGTGATCTGGAAATGAGCGGCGGGGCTTTGAACAAGCTGGCTGGGAATGTGACCATGCGTTTTGGTGAAGAGGTGCTGCGAGACGCGACGCTGATCGTGCAAAATTCGCTTGATTATGCCGAAAACTCTTCGGTACTCTCCAAATATATGGAAAAGGTTGTTGAATCGCCGACTCCTATCATCGTCAAAACGGTTTCAGAAGAAAGAGCTGAAAAGTTCAGGCTGGAACATGGCATTGCGAAAACTGACAAGGTGATCGGGCTGGCGGGCAGGGTTGCCAGCGAGAAGGGCTATGAATATCTCGCGATGGCTTTCCCATCAATTCTTGATAATTTTCCGGAAGCACGGATCGTACATGCGGGCGCCTGGAAGTCTGTGGTTGGCGAAAGCGCATACCAAAGCCAGATCGAAGCGTACATTCGACCTTTTGGTGAGAAGTGGAGGAACCTGGGCTTCCTGAGCGATGATGATTTTGAGGCTTTCTTCGCGGTTTGTGATGTTTTGGTTTTCACCAGTCTGAATCGAACCGAATCCTACGGCATTGTCCAGCTTGAAGCGATGACGCAGGGAACACCGATCGTGGCAAGCGATCTCCCAGGCGTCAGGCAGCCTGTCCGGCAGACAGGTTTGGGGCGGATCGTTCCCATGCGCGATCCAAATGCGATCGCTGCTGCTGTAATCGAGATTCTGGGTGAGGGTAGGAAGACGCGTTTTGTGCCAGAAGAATTCCTCGAAAAGTTTCAGCAGGAGGCGGTCGCCAGGCGCAATGAAGCCTGGATGGAGACCTTATTAGCCGATGAATGAGTTAAATAGCGATCAAATTGAAAAGATCTGTGAGCAGCAATTGTTCCATTTGCCGTATTTTCGTGGCATGTTGCGAGCTGTTGAACAGAGTTTCTACGAGCGGCTTGAACTAAAAGAGCCGATCTATGATCTGGGGGCTGGCGATGGGCACTTTGCCTGGGCTTTATTTGACGGCCAGGCTGTCGTGGGGCTGGACCCATGGTGGCAGCCTTTGACCGAAGCAAAGGAACGCAAGGTCTATCCCTTGTTGCTCCAGGCTGACGGCGCGGCTGTTCCAGCGGCGGATGCCAGCTTCGCGACAGCGATCAGCAACTCCGTGCTTGAACACGTCAGTGAGATTCAGGCGGTGCTTAATGAAGTTGGTCGGGTGTTGCAGCCCGGCGGATATTTTTACTTTGCGGTGCCAAACGAACGTTTTCGTACTGACTTATGGGGTATACAGGTTTTGAATAAAATTGGTCTTAAAAGCCTGGCTATGAAATATTCAAAATTCTTTAACAAAATTGCCCGTCATATCAATCTGGACACGCCCGAGGTCTGGATGGCAAGACTGCGGGAGGCTGGTTTTGATAAAATTGACTACTTCCATTATTATCCCCGTAAGGCATTACATATTCTTGAACGCGGGCATGCGGCAGGGCTGCCAAATTTGATCTGGAAGAAATTATTTGGGAGGTGGATCCTGTTTCCCACTCAAAAAAATCCATTCTTACGCATAGAGCAGACCAAACGTTTGATCAAGGATCCATTTGATGAAAAAGGCACCTGCACTTTCTACATGGCAAGGAGAAAGAGCTAAAGTGAGAAAAATCTTTTATTATTTTGGATCAATTTTCACCTTGTTGTTTGGAATTAAAAACTGGCGGGTGCTGCTTTCTATCTTCCTGGGCAAGCCATTTGACGGCATAAAATGGCTTGAACTGCGACGTGACGACCTCAAGGTCGGTGTGGGCAGCAAAATGGAAGCCTGGTCGGTCAAGGAAACTTTGATAGATCGCTTCTATGCCCGTTATGGCACTGAGGTTGAACCAAGCTGGACGGTGGTCGACATCGGCGCGGCGATCGGCGAATTTACCATTGACACCGCTTTAAAGCTGACTGATGGGATGGTGCATGCATTTGAACCAAACCCAGGCTCGATCAATATCCTTAGGCAAAACACGCGCGCGAATTACCTGAATCGGGTCACAACTTATAATCTTGGTGTTTGGAGTTTAGCGGGAGAGATACCCTTGAAGTTCCTCAATGACGAACCATTACAGGCTGTCAGCGGTGAAAATGTTGAGATCGACGATCAGGTTAGGGAAACTACAATACCAGTTATCACCTTAAATGACCTGGTTTTTGAAAAGGTGGGGAAGAAAATCGATCTGATGAAACTGGATTGTGAGGGCGCGGAATACGAAATTCTCTTAGGACAAGACTATGAAACTTTCAGCCAGATCGCGCGCATCATCATGGAATACCATGACCTGGATGGGAACCGCAATTACAAAACCCTGACGAAAACGCTTGAAGAGCAGGGCTATCAAGTGACGCACAGGAAGAATCCTGTCCATTCAGAACTGGGTTATCTTTATGCCGTTCGCAGGGAATTGGTCAAATCCTGAGCGAACGAAGGTTTTTAAATGGACGAACGCGAGAATGAACTCCAGGAAGATCTGACCTTGCTGGAGTATTTGAAAAGAAGACTGAGGGGTGATAAGCCCGTCATTTTAGGTGAGCAATCGGTTGTGACTGTTTCTGAGACTTCACAAATCAGCTCACAACGCCCTATCTTCTTTTTCCTTGCTGCGATTTTTATCCTTCTTGGTCAATTTATCCTGGAATCTTTCAAGGAAACATTCCGCACGCCCGCAATAGTTTTTTATCTGATCGGCGGTCTGGCATTTGTGCTTGCCAAAAGAAAAGGCGAATTGGATGGATTGTCCTTTTGGAAGGAAAATGGTGTTCCTGTTAAAGAGAATGATGAATCCGAGATTACCTTCTGCTGGTACTGGCTGGTGCTGGCGATCATATTCTCTTTAGGGGGCGTGATCCTTCTAAAGAATCAAGATTTGATCTGGCTTGTATTTCTGCTGTGGGGTTTAAGCGTGATTTTTGGTTTGCTTTCATTTTGGGAGTTTGGATCAAAAAGAGAAAGACCAAGCTTTCGTCAGTATGTTGAAAAAGCTTTGGCGGATAAAGTCTGGCTTTTGGCGGTTTTGGTCACTTTTGCTTCTGTTCTTTTCTTTCAGTTTGTCAAAATTGCAGAGATCCCGAAAGAAATGATCAGCACTCAGGTCGAGAGCTTTCTAAGCACTTTTGGCATCCTGAAAGGCGATCTGGGGCTGTGGTTCCCGCGCAATCTTGTCAGCGAGCCATTAACGTATTATTGGGGCGCTTTATTTGGACTGATTACAGGCTCACAATTTGGATATACTGTTTTCAAGGCAAGTTTCGCGATTGCTGGATTGGTTTCAGCCCTTTTTACTTATAAACTGGTCAGGCTACTTTTTGACCGCGAGACTGGACTGATCGCGACATTCCTGCTCGGGGTTGGCTATTGGGCGTTGATCCAACAAAGAGCTGTGGTCGGCTATGGTCTGGTCTTGCCCGTTTTAGCACCCGCCTTGTATCATTTTTTCAAGTCCCTATTTGAAGATGATAACAATGCGCACCTGCTGAGCATCCTGTTTGCATGCCTGGGCATTTTGACCAATAAAGTCTTTTTGATCTTGCCTGTTTTGAATTTGATCATCACGCTTCTGTTTTTTAGAAGCAATTCGAAGCAGAACTCTTCAAATCTAATGATAATGCGCATAGGAAAAGGCTTAATGCTGGGGTTGATCATCCTTTTGCCTTTCCTGATCGTGGTCATCAGCAATTTTCAGGCCTGGATTTCTCCAATATCTAATAATTTGTATATTGCCGAGAATAGTGGAAACCCACTGATCATGTTTCTGAAAAATATGCTATCAGGCTCAGGGATCGCTTTTTGGAATAACCGCTCCAGTTGGGTCGATGGTATTCCCTTTCGACCAGTATTTGACTGGGTCAGCGCGGGTTTCTTCCTATTTGGATTGCTTTCAATGTTGTTTTCGACAAAAGAGGGTGAGCGCAAAAAGCAACTTGCTTACCTGATCCTTTGGATAGGCTTTTTGATCTATCCATCGCTAAACCTTGCTTTTCCCAACGAAAATCCAGCAATCGGGAAACATTTGCCGATCCTTTTTCTATCTTTGGTCTTGGCATCCAGGGGAATGAGCCTGCTTTGGTCGAAATTCATGGATCTTCAACTAAAAAATGGATATGCAGTAAAGATCCTGCTTGCTGTAGTTTTGATACTTATCATCAGCTTTTCTAATTACAACTTGTTGACAGAAGGATATGCCAAACAATTTGACGCATCAGCCTGGAATGCCAGCGAGATGGCGCA
Source organism: Anaerolineaceae bacterium (assembly GCA_050946715.1). Lineage (GTDB taxonomy): Bacteria > Chloroflexota > Anaerolineae > Anaerolineales > Anaerolineaceae > Mesolinea. Next base: position 94,357 of record JBMNVH010000003.1, read on the forward strand.
TGTGATAGAGGTTTATGATCAGGGGATCGAATCAAAAACCAATTCCTTTATCGTCGGGTATCCGCATTGGGTAGATGCCCGCGCTGTCGCGATACTGTTGGGAGCGCCTGATGAAGAGCTGGCGCTGATGCCCGAAGAGATCAAAAATACAACAAATACAACAGGGACTAAAATATTCCTGCTTAATCCTTTTGATAAGGAAAGCATAGCCAAGTTACAATCTACTTATCCGCAGGGGATCGCCTCGACCTTTCAGAGCCTGAACCCGGATAAGAATTTTGTGATCTATATCGTAGGTCAATAAATATGGACGATAACGTAAAGTCGTTGGATACTAAAAAAAAGCAAAGAAGATTAAAACCGATCACCGTTATTTTGCTTTTGATGGTGATATTGATCGCTGGGGCGTCCCTGCGAATGATGAACACCAACTGGGATGACTCGCAGCACCTCCACCCGGACGAGCGTTTTCTTTCCCAGGTGATCGCGCAGATCAGACCTGTAGGCTCCATTTCGGAATATTTTGATACCGAACATTCAGTTCTGAACCCGAACACGCACGGGCATACTTTTTTTGTTTATGGCACCTTTCCACTATTCATTATCCGATATGTTGGCGAGTGGACTGGCCAAACCGGCTATGACCTCAACACACTGATCGGTCGTCAGCTTTCGGCGACAAGCGAGATCTTTACGATCCTGATCGTTTTCATGATCGCCTACAAGCTCTATAACCAAAGGGTTGCTTTGATCGCTGCGGCTTTGTATGCCTTTGCTGTTTTGCCAATTCAGCAGGCCCACTTCATGACGGTCGATACCTTCACCAACACTTTTGGGATGCTGACCGTTTTGGCAGCTGTCAACATCCTCACAAAGGATCCAGACGAGCGAGAGATAGCTGGCATTCGCGGACTTTGGAAGCGCTGGTCAGCTTATCTTTTCTTTGGAATCGCGCTGGGTATGGCAACGGCTTCCAAGATCAATGCCGTTTCTTTAGCTTTGCTTTTGCCATTGGTTGAGCTGGTGCGCTTTAATCGGGAAGATAAATTCAAGGTTGGAAGCGCAATTCTGAAAGTGGGTTTTGCTGGCGCGATCAGCTTTCTGACCTTTCGCGTCCTGCAGCCCTATGCTTTTACGGGTCCTGGCTTTTTCAATCTGGCTATTAATCAGGATTGGTGGATGGGACTGCGCAATTTGCAGACCATGTCTACGGGAGAAGTGGATTTTCCGCCCGCTTTGCAATGGATCCGCCGACCAGACAGTTTTGCATTCAAAAATCTGATGGTTTGGGGCGTCGGCTTGCCCTGGGGAATTAGCTCGGTCTTAAGTTGGATCGCTCAGGTATGGCAGATCATCAAAAAACGTAAGCTTGATCACGCTCCGATCTGCTTATGGATGCTGCTTTACTTTTTATGGCAAGGGCTGGCATGGGTTAGCTCCATGCGCTATCTGCTGCTGCTTTACCCGCTCATGGCGGTCATCACCGCCTGGGGGCTGGACCGACTGATTAGTAAAAATGACAACCTGCGCATAGGCAAATTGAATATTTCGTCAAAACTGATTTCCAAAGCGGGTATGGTGATAACGGTAGTGGTCTTGCTTTCCACCGCTTTGTGGGCTTTTGCTTTTACGCGCATTTACACTGAGCCCGTGACCCGAGTTCAGGCTTCCGAATGGATCTACGAAAATCTGGAAGCGCCGATCAACCTGAAGATGGAAACCGAAGCAGGGGTGGAAAGCATACCAGCCCAATATCGGGCGTATACGGTCCTGTTTTCGGGTCAGGAATTGCCGCTTGTGTTTTCCACGCCTGTATCTGCTTATCTGATGGAATTGAATTATCCGATGGTTCAACAAATTACGACTTCCGCAGACCTGATCGAATACCAGCTGAGCATTATCGATCTTGAAAGTGGGCAAGCGCTCAATCAGACGCCATTCGTTGCCAGCAATCCTTTGGCAGCCGATGGGCTGAGCCGTCAAGCTTTGTTGAATTTCAACTTTAATCAGACCATTCGATTTGAAGCTGGCAAGCTGTACAAGTTCGTTCTGACTATGAATACAGCGGAATCTCAGGCTTACGTCAGCGGGGTGCCAAGGCTTAGCCTTTATCGAGATGATGGGCAGGTACTTCAGGAAGTTCTTCCTCAAATCAACGAACAATTCAACCTCATGCACCCCTATTCAATGCGAATCAGCGTTCAAAAGCCTGGGACGATCACTGCGGTTGAACTGCCGATGGTATTGGATCATTCAATGAATTCGGGTGAGAAGACCTTGCGCTTGATATTGACTTCATACAACAATGGAAATTCTGAGTCGGTCAGCAGCCTGGTGAAAGAAAAACTGACTAATCCTGGAGATGGGCGTGGAGAGCGGCTGAGCTTTGAACTCGAGAAACCCCTAATAATAGAACACCCGCAAGCTGTCGATCTTTACCTCGGTTTGGATGAGGGCGAGGGCGCTATCATGGTCTCAACGCCAGGAATGGCGTTTGAAAGCTCCTGGGATGACGCTTTGCCGCTGCCTCTGATGGGCTATTCTCCATTCCAACCTGATGGTTCTGGATTTTTCCGTCCCGATCTTAATTTTGAGATGTACTGGCCCGATGATGCCAGCAAGCGCGAGCGTTTTTATCAGATACTGAGCCAGACGGACTATATCGTCATGAGCTCCAACCGCCAGTTTGGCACGATCCCGCGCGCGCCTGAGAAATATCCTCTGAGTACTCATTTTTATCGGGAGTTGCTAAATTGTCCTGACGAAATGGATACGGTGGTTTGCTATTACGAGGCTGAAGCGGAGCACCTGAACCCAGAATTTGGATTCGATCTAATCAAAACATTCACTTCTTATCCACGATTGGGGTCCTGGGAGTTTAACGACCAATACGCGGAAGAGGCTTTCTCGGTCTATGACCATCCAAAGGTCCTGATCTTCAGGAAGAACGAATATTTTGATTCGGAACGGGTCTTAGAAATACTCAATCAAGTCGATGTCAGTAAAGCTTTACCGCTAACACCCAAACAAATGGACGAATATAAACCACAAAGCCAGTCTGGCAATTCAGACCTGATGCTGACGGATGAGGAAATAGCGGTACAACAAGGTGGGGGTACATGGTCAGCGCTTTTTGATCGCGAGTCTGTCTTAAATAAATGGCCATGGCTGGGCGTAGTCGCTTTGTACTTCTTCTTCTTGATCCTAGGTTGGGTCGCTTTCCCGATCGTAATGCTCGCCTTCCCTGGGTTGGATGACAAAGGCTACGCCTTTGCCCGAATCGTGGGACTCTTGTTGTTCGCGCTATTCGCCTTCAATCTCGGTTCGCTAAAAATTGAAGTAACCCGAGCTTTGCTTATTTATGTCTTGCTCGCGATAACGATGATTTCAGTAGCTGTGGCAGGCTTCAACCGTAAGAAGCTACAAGATTATATAAAAAACAGATGGAAACTGATCTTAATTGAGGAAATTGTCTTCCTGATCGCTTTTCTTTTCTTCCTATGGATCCGATATAACAACCCGGATCTGTGGCACCCCTGGCGCGGCGGTGAAAAGCCTATGGATTTCAGCTACCTCAACGCGGTCATCAAGAGCAGCACGTTTCCAGCTTACGATCCCTGGTTCGCGGGTGGTTTCATTAATTATTACTACTACGGGCAGGTGCTGGTTGCCTTGCCGATCAAACTGCTTGGCATTGTGCCGGCTGTTGCCTATAACATTTGCCTGGCATTGTGGTACGCGATGCTGGTTGTAGCGGCTTTTTCAATTGGCTGGAACCTGACCTGGTTTGTTTTATCCAGAAAAAACTCCGAAACCGAAGCTGTTCCAGCTTCCATTTTACCTTTTTGGGGCGGCATCGCGAGCAGTCTTCTTCTGGCGTTGCTGGGAAATCTGGGCACAATCAAGGTGCTCAGCGACGGACTGGCGATCCTGGGGTCTAATGGCGCTGATATCACTCAGACGAATTTCTTTCAATACATCGGCTGGGCAATTCAGGGCATTGCGTCCATAAGAAATGGAGCCCAATTGCCGATCGGTGCCGGAAGTTGGTATTGGAACCCAAGCCGAACGATTCCAGGCGAGCCGATCACTGAATTCCCATTTTTCACCTTTCTTTATGCCGATTTCCATGCCCATTTGATCGCCATGCCGATCGTGCTGGCGGCGATTGGCTGGGGATTATCACTGGTCATGGCAAAGTGGAAAGGTGGTCTCGACTGGAAGAAGCTCCTCAGTACGGCGGTGCCGATCCTCTTTGTCGGCGGCATGGTCGTCGGCGCATTGCAGCCCACCAATACCTGGGATTACATCACTTTTACCCTTTTCAATATCATTATATTGGCATATGTGAGTTGGCGGGAATTGCCCGCGATCAAGGGTGAAAAGCTGCCAAAATTGCTGCGAAAAGCGATCTTGCCAGCTCTTGGCGTTCTTATATTTATTGGATCAAGTCGTTTGTTATATTATCGGTTCAATCACAACTTCTTCCCAGGCTACAGCAGTGTCGGCTTTTGGGAAGGACCCAAAACCCCGATCTGGTCTTATCTGCTGCACTGGGGGCTGATCCTCTTCCTAATTGCTTGGTGGTTTGCCTGGGAGCTGTATCAATGGCTGGCCACAACCAGGTTGTCACAGTTGCCAGCATGGATGAAAAAGAAGCATTATCTGATCGGTTTTGCGGCTGGGATCGGGACGCTTTTACTTGCTTTGCTGATAATAAAAGTGAAGATCGCCCTTTTCGCGGTTCCACTGGCAACGCTGGCTTTATTCCTTTTGGTTATAAAGAAAAACGATGCCAAACGACTGGCGTTTTTCATGATCGGGACTGGCTTGCTGCTGACGATCGTGGTCGAATTGGTTTATCTGGTCGGGGATGTCGGGCGTATGAATGTGGTTTTCAAGCTCTATCATCAGGCCTGGATGCTGCTTACTTTGCCTTTAGGGTTGGCGATAGTAACACTGATCAAAGATATGCCGACCTGGAGGCCGAGCCGTCAGTATCTCTTCCAGATCCCGCTCTTCATCCTCGTGTTTATCGCTTTGCTTTTCCCTGTGCTTGCGAGCCAGGATAAGATGACCGACCGTATGAGTCTGACATCGCCAAAGACATTGGACGGCATGAAATACATGGAGACATCCGTCTACAACATGAATGGGATCGACATGGATCTGGCTCAGGACTATTGCGCGATCCAGTGGCTGCAGGATCATGTTGAAGGTTCGCCTGTTATCGTTGAGGCTCAGGCGTACGAGTACCGATGGGGCAATCGTTTCACTATTTATACTGGCTTGCCTGGCGTGGTCGGCTGGAATTATCACCAAAGGCAGCAGCGGGCTATTTTGCAGGATAACTCGGTTCAAAACCGTGTCGATGAGGTCAATGCTTTTTACGAAAGCGGTGACCAGGAATTCGTGAAAGATTTTCTTGAGCGCTATCGCGTAAAATATATTATCGTAGGTCAACAGGAAGTGGCTGTGTATTCTTACGCTGGCCTGGATAAGTTCCTTGCCTGGGACGGCTTGTTGTGGAATGAGGTTTATCGGGACGTGGGTACGGCGATTTATGAGGTAATACAAAATGATTGATCTTCTAAAGTGGTACCTTTTGATCCAGGCGCTCGGTTTGATCAACCTGCCGATAACGATCTCAGTCTTTCAGAAATTAAGATCAAAGGGTGTATTTCTATCCAAAATTTTAGGATTATTGTTATGGGGATTCGTATTTTGGTGGTTGGTGACAATCGGATTGTTGAGAAACGATCTGCCTTCTGCGCTGGTTGCGATGGGTCTGCTTGCCTTGGTCAACCTATTTTTCCTCAAAAGAATAGGATCAGACCAACTAAGAGAGCAAAGAATTAGTCTCAAAAGGTTTCTGATCGCTAGTGAGCTTGTATTCTTCATTACTTTTGCTTTTTGGGCGTTGGTTCGATCTACAAATCCGGAGATTATTCACACTGAAAAGTTCATGGAGATGGCGTTCATTAATGCGATCCTGAAATCACCTGGATTCCCACCGCATGATCCCTGGCTCTCGGGTTATGGCATTTCTTATTATTATTTTGGCTATGTTCTCTCAGCTTTGTTGATCCGTGTCAGTGGGGTTGCGTCATCGGTCGGATATAACCTGGTTTCCGCCTTGTGGTTTGGGATGACCGCTCTGGCGGCGTATGGCTTGGTCTGGGACTTTTTCGCAATTCGCAATTCGGATTCGAATGCTTCAACAGAAGGGAACCGACGAGCTTATTATCTTGCGCTGCTTGCGCCGATCATGCTCCTGATCGTTTCGAACTGGTTTGGATTGCTGGATGTTCTCCATGCCAGAGGTTTCCTTGGCGAAAAGGCAACTCAGCTGATTAATTTGCCCGCACTAAATGCCGAACCCTTTAATTATTCCTGGTTCCCAAATCGGGGCGGCTGGTCCTGGTGGCAGGCCAGTCGCGTTCTACAAGATTATCGTTTGAATGGCTCAAGCATAGAGATCATCGATGAATTTCCGTTTTTCACCTTTTTGCTCTCGGATATCCACCCCCATCTGCTGGGGATGCCCTTTGTGATCCTGGCAATCGCGATGGCGTTCAATGCTTTTATGGGCGGTTGGGAGAAAGAAACGATGCTTTTTGGGCGAAAACTATCACTGAATATTCTTAATATTTCTTTGGCGGTCATCACCCTGGGCGGCATTGCCTTTTTGAACACCTGGGATTTTCCCTTCTATCTGCTGTTGATCGCCTTTTCGCTGGTCTGGAAGAGTGCGCGAGAGACCGGCTGGCAGGTCAAGCACCTATGGCGATTAGTGCTATTTGGCCTCGTGGGTGGAGTCATGAGCATCCTTGCCTACCTGCCTTTTTACCTAAGTTTCGCTTCGCAGGCAGGCGGCATCTTGCCAAGTCTGGCATTTTTCACCAGTGGCATTCAACTCTGGACGATGTTCGGACCTTTGCTTGCGAAGATCTTTGTGTGGCTGCTTTACCACGAGATAAAAATGAAACGTTTCCCAGGTTTGAACGCCCTGCTGCTAAGCCTGGCGCTTGTTTTCTTTTTGTTCATGGTCGGCTGGGGGATGGGATTGCTGGCTGGTCGCATGGAAAATCTGGGTCAACTTTTGAACGCCTTGCAGGGGGCAGAGTCAAACGCCCAGCTGCTCAAGGAAAGTTTGCTCGCGCGGCTGAAAGCGCCTGCTGCGTTCATCACTTTGTTACTTTTAGTCTGGTTGGCACTTGATCAACTCCTGAAAAAACTTCCAAAATCCGTTGAAAAAACTTCGGAGGACAAGGCAGAGCCTGTCACTCAAACTGCCAGACCGCAGGCTTTCATCCTGATGCTGATCCTGCTGGGGGCTTTGCTGGTGATCGTGCCAGAGTTTATCTACCTGAAAGATCAGTTCGCCACCAGGATGAATACGATCTTCAAGTTTTATTTCCAGACCTGGATATTGTGGTCAATGGCGGCGGCTTTTGGCTTTGGCGATCTGTTTTTTGAGGCGAAAGGGCGCTGGAATCGCCTTTTCGCTTTATTGATCGCCGCAGTCGCTTTGCTTGGGCTTGGGTTTTCGATCCATCAAAGGGAAATAAGCTTGGCAAAAGCCTTTGGCAGTAATTTCTTAGATTATTTGGTATTATCGATTCCTGTTCTATTCATAATATGGTTTTTATTAAACCTCTTCAAGAAACAGAGAAGAGCCGCTTTAGGCGTAATCTGTTCTTTCGCTGTGTTCCTTGGTTTGATCTACCCATCCATTGAACTCTGGAATAAGACAGAGGGATTTGTTCCACAAGACGGCTATTCTTTGGATGGGAAGCAGGATTTTTATCTTTATTCCCCGGATGAGATGCTGGCTGCTGCTTGGTTGCAGAAAGCTCCCTTAGGCGTCATGGCTGAAGCGGTCTCGGATACTGGCGGCAGCTATACCACCTATAATATAATTTCCACATTTTCTGGCATGCCGACCGTGTTGGGTTGGATCGGGCACGAAGCGCAATGGCGTGGTGGATATGAAGAAATGGGATCACGGCAAAATGACCTGCGGGAACTATACAGCACTGCCAGCTGGGAAAAAGCCAAAACTGTGATCGACATGTATAATATTCGCTATATCGTCGTTGGTGAGTTGGAAAGACAAACTTACAAAGTTGACGTGTCTAAGTTTGAGGTGAATCTGGTAAAAGTCTTTGATACAAATAAGGTCGATATCTATGAGGTGAGGCAACCTTGATACAAGAAAGATCAGAACATTTTGAAAAGACAAAGACATTTGGAAAGGATAAGCAAGCTTTTCTCCTTTTAATTGCAGTTATATTGGGTGTTTTTGTAAGGCTTCTCCTCCTAGATCAGGCAAAATTTACAGAAAGCGAACTGATCCTGAGCCATAACGCTCTATTGGCTGCCCGAGGGGTCGCGCAGGAGACCAGCACGGCGCCTGCCTACACTGGTTTGACCGCTTTGTTGTTCTACCTCTTTGGCCCTGGCAATTTTATTGCCCGTGTGTGGCCCGCTATCTTTGGCGCATCCATAATTGCTATTCCCTGGTTTTGGAAAGATCTGATAGGTAAGAAAGCCAGCCTGATCCTGAGCTTTTTGCTGGCAATGAATCCGATTTTTGTGACCTTCTCAAGGGCGATCAATCCAGGTATTTTTGCCATTGGCGGTGTTTTATGGGTTTTGACTTTGATCAAAATCAAAAGACCCTATTTGAGCGCTGTGTTTTTAGGGATCTCATTTCTAAGTGGGGCTGCCTTTTGGAATATTGTTCTGATCCTAGGTGTTTTTTATCTATTGGCGCGGTTTTTCGTTGGTGAAGAGGCAATTGAAGAAATAAACTCACACTTAGATTTGAGGGCTTTTCTGAAATTTGATTTGATTTTGGTCTTTCTGGTCACGGTATTTCTTCTTTCCTCCTCATTTTTACTGGAACCAAAAGGTTTTGGCGGTGCGGGAAGCAGTCTTGTAGGCTTCTTCCAACAATTCACTCAGAACTTTGAGAAACCACTCTATCATCCCATCTATTTATTGCTTGCGCATAGTTACTTCTCAATTGTGATCTATTTTTCGCAATTAATCAAAAAAGACGCAGTTATGGGAGGAAAACGTATCGGTTTTATGGGGCTCCTGGTATTCATTTCAATCCTTTACGCCACGCTTGTTAGCCGCTCAAGTTTCGAGATGCTGATGGTCCCTGTGTTGTTATTGCTGATCGTTGCGGCACAGGCGATCTCTGAAATCAGGATCGATAAAGAGGAAATGAACTTCCTCAATCTTGCTATTTCAGTTTTTACAATCGCAATATTAATTTACATTACGATAAATTTGCGACGCCTGTCAATTTTGATTTTTGGAAGTCCGCAGTTTATAAGCGTCGCATTAATTATCCTCGCTGGCGTGATCCTTCTGGCTTCAAGCTGGTGGCTGGCTAAATTTGCGGCACCTGATAAGAATATCGGCAAGGTGATGCTTATTAGCTTGCTTCTATTGCTGTGCGTTTTGAGTTTTTCAAGTGTATACCGTGGAATCGGTATCGATCAACAATATCGAGCCAATGAATTTCTTGGCAAGAGTGTTTACATGCCAAACGATACATATTCCGAAATTTTCGAAGAATTCAATTTGACAGGAAGAAATCTTGCCCAGCTCGGTTCTTATCAGTTAGTCGATCTGCCGGAATATCTCGGATGGTATTTTCACGAATTCTCAATATTCTCGCCTTATTCAAACGCAACGCTGGTGCTTTCCCGCAGTTCCGAGATGCCGGGTAGCGATGTCGAATATCGGGGGATGAACATCGTCCTTGAAAGATCCGCGGATTGGAAAGCAGCTGGTATCAGCAGATATTTCAAGGGATTGTTTGGTACTAAAATGGATTACTTCGATCAAAAAGCCGTATTATGGATAAAGACCTCTCTTTTCACAGGAGCGAATCAGTAACATGAGTGAAAAAACTTTCAATGACCTTCCCAAAATTATCGCAATCGATGGCCCGGCAGCTTCGGGCAAATCGACGATCGGCACCCTGATTGCCAATCAGCTTGGTTATATCTGCCTTGATACCGGGATCATGTATCGGGCAGTGGCATTTCAGGCACTGAAAGAGGGCATTAATGTATTCGATGAATTGGCAGTCAGCGAGCTTTCGGAGCGTATCAAGATAGACATTCTTCCAAGCCAGGACGAGGATAACCGACAATTCACAGTTTTGATCGAAGGAGAGGACCACACCTGGGATATTCGCACGCCTGATGTGAACAGGGTCGTGTCGGAGGTTTCGGTTTATCCTCGCGTGCGCACGGCGATGACAGACCTGCAGCGGAAAATTGGTGAGAAAGGCAATATCGTCATGATCGGGCGGGACATTGGTACGGTCGTGCTGCCTAACGCGGATCTGAAGATCTATCTGGACGCCAGCGTGGAGGTCAGAGCGCAACGTCGTTATATCGAAGACTTAAGTCGCGGTAAGAAAGCTTCTTTTGATGAGGTATTGGACTCTCTGCGGCATCGCGATCAGATCGATTCCGGTCGCGCGGTCGCGCCTCTGAAGCCGGCGGATGACGCGATCATTGTTGACTCCGACAAGATGACCGTATATGAGGTTGTTGAGCACGTTCTTGGATTGATCCAGAAAAAGTAAGCATCAATTATTGAACGTATGCCTTCGCTTGTGGTCTCCCGACCACGAGCTATGTTGTATTGTCTTACCTGAGTTCCTCATCTTTGACAAAAATGCGTTTTCATCAAGATAAAATCTGGGCAATAATATAAAGAATCGCAGGATTAAAATTTATATTGCCAAAAAAACCACCCCCTGCCCCCTCCCTTGAGGGGGTTGATAGCTGTTCGTAAACTAATGCTAAATTTTGCCGAAAACAGTGTTTTCTTTGAAGAAGATGGCTAGCAATCAGCTCCCTAATATGAGAAACTCAGGAAATAAGAATTGCTAAAAAGTAAATAGCTTTTAAGCCTGAAATACTGATGCCCATGCTATAATTTCATATCATGTGTGGGATTCGTTTTTGTCATTCCATTATTGACGCGGGGAAATTCTTAGAGGATGTCTCAACAATGAAGGCTGGCGTGTTCCTGCTTCCTTTTTTTGTCACTGTCTTTTTAGTTTGGCTTTTGGTGCGTCTGGCAAAGAAGTCCAATAATATTAATTTCTTCAAATCCCGCTGGTTTTACATCCTTTTACTTGTCTCGATACCATTGGTTTTTATCAATGCCAGACCCTTTGATGGCGAAGTTCTCGGCTTTGACGGTCAAACTTATCAGCCGATCATGCCGCTCTTTGCCAGTCTATCTGCCATCCTAGCGGTTGGGTTGGTGGGACCTTTGGCTGGTTCCCTGATCGCAATCTTTATTGGCTTTATGTTGATATTGTTTTTAAAGCAGGATATTTCCCTAATTCTTTATTACCCCTTGATCGTGCTTGTATTCGCGAACCAGCTGAATGAATCAGGGGAAAACGCCTCATCAGCAAAAATAATAATCCTAAAGTTGTTTGAGGCTGCCATGCTGGGCTTGCCTTTCTGGATGCTATATCAATTCAATCTGGCTGTTGTTTATGGTCTACGGGATCTGATCGCTGTTTTGACGCAAGCGATCTTCTTATGGACACTGCATTTGCCGGAATTAATTACGACCTCGGTCGCGATCTTATTGGTTTTGCGCTTTTTGCCGCAGGACTGGCAGCCGCGGTATTTCCTCAATGACCCAAGGCATGAATCAACGGTTGGCGTGATCCTTGAACAAATTGAAGCGCTGGGTAAAGGCGATTACGGACAGGAAATTATAATTGAACCAAGATCAAGCAGTGATAAAGCGATCATAGAGGCTTTGGAAGAACTGCGAAAAGGTTTACAACTGCGTGCTGACGCTCAGTCGCGTTTACTTTCGCTTGATCCCTCACATTATTCTCGTGAAGGTTATGACCTGGTCATGTCTTCTATCCTGAAAGCCGCGCTTACGCGTGATGCCAGCGCGTCAAGATTGATCTTGTTGGACTCCAACCCTCAGACCGGTGATATGGAAATGCGTTTGCGCATGGGGCAAGGTGAGCATACCCGAACTTACGCTTACCTTGACCTGATGGTGCTCGAAAAGTTGGCAGACCAGGAGCAACTTGTCTTAAGCGATCTGAAACTTGACCAATATTTTGGTCTGACGCCAGGAACTCCTTATCCAAAATCTCTTGTCGCGCTGCACCTGGGGAACGGAGAAAATGCCAAGGGAGTGCTTTGGATCGGCTTCGAACAAAATCGTTGGTTTAGCGCTGAAGAAATTGATTTCTATAAGGAACTTGCTTTTCGGGCGACGGCGACATTGAACACCAAGCAGCAAGTATTAAAGGTGCACACCGAAAATACCTGGCTCAATGAAGTGTTGAATTCAATCGATGATCCAATTCTGGTGATCAATTCAAACAGAGAAGTTATTCACCAAAATCTTGCCAGCCAAAGCCTGATTAACCAGGCAGGTGATTTGGTCATCAATGATGGGAGGAAGAAAACAATCCCCCAATCGAAGATGCTTGAATTAATGCAGGTGAATCGATCAGGTCTTGATAAAGAAAAGACGATCCGTCTCTCAGAAAAAGAATACCGGGTTGAGATCTTACCGGTCAAATTGGAGGGCAAAGAAACTGGCTCAGTAATTTACCTGAAGGACAATCGCTGGATCGACCAGGCAAATCAGGAAAAGAATGAATTCATTCGAAATGTTAGTCATGACCTCCGCAACCCGCTCAGGTTGATGATCGGCTATGCCAAGCTGATCCGACATATCGGAAAGATGAGTGATCAGCAGTTGCAGTTTTTGGACAAAATTGAAAATGGTTTGGAAGATATGATGCGCCAGGTGGGAAACGTTTTGGATATGGATCGCCTGGACGCTGACGCGGGTCTGATGTACGTAACCTTTGACTTCAAAGAGATGGTCAATGAAACCATTGCCATGTTTGAGAGCCAGGCGCAGCAAAAGAAGATTGCGATCAACACCGACCTCGGCGGGCTCAAATTGCCATATATTTCCGCAGACAGGGTCTTATTGCAACAGGCGATCTATAATCTGATCGAAAATGCGATCAAGTTTAGCCCAAGGGGCGAAACGGTATTGATCAAGGCAGAAAAGGATGCATCCTGGATGCACTTCAGCATTGCTGATCACGGCAAGGGGATCGCGCCATTGGATCAGACAAGAATATTTGATCGTTTTTATCACATGGATGATGAGCAAAACTTTGAGAACAGAGGGCAGGGACTAGGGCTTTCAATCGCGAAATCGATCGTAGAAAAACATGGTGGTACAATATCGGTAGAAAGCAAATTGGGTTCAGGCAGCATATTCTATATTGACGTCCCTTTACATCGTTTGGACGGTATGAAAAACTTGACAAAAGTCCGTGATTAATTCTATAATAACAGGCTGCGAAAGTATACGAACAAACCAAAAAACTTACCGGAATTGTGGTTCCGGCTGGTTTTTCATGTTTTAAGCCCTCAGCTTAACTTGGAGGAATGAGTGGAATCGAAAGAAATGAAAGCATTACGCATTAATCTCGCTTCACCCGAAGTGATCCATAGTTGGTCTTATGGAGAAGTATTAAAACCAGAGACGATCAACTACCGTAGACTGCGTCCCGAAAAAGACGGCTTGTTTTGTGAAGCCATCTTCGGTCCGACCCGTGATTGGCAGTGCTATTGCGGCAAATACAAGAATCCACGCTATAAAGGCATCGTTTGCGATAAGTGTGGCGTTGAAGTTACCAAGTCTTCCGTCCGCCGTGAGAGAATGGGACATATCGATCTGGCCGCGCCTGTGGCGCATATCTGGTATACCCGTCGTATCCCTTCCTATTTAGGTCTCTTGCTGGACATCTCCCGCAAAAACCTGGATCGCGTACTCTATTTTGCGCAATATATAGTTACTTATGTCGATGAAGATGCGCGTCAAAAAGCACTGAAACGGCTTGAAGATGAGATCAGTGTCTCTGAACGCGAGCTTAGCGAACAGTTGAACCAAAAGATCGCTGAAACCAAGAAAAAACGTGACGCTCGTCTAAAAGAGATCGACTCACAAAAGGCATCGATCGAAAATGAATATGATGAGAAGGTCGCGAGCCTTTTTGAACCTGTCATCTCTGCAGGTCAGGATCTGGAACGCGAAATCGAACAAAAGTCCGGCAAAACAATCCGCAAGCCGATCGTTTTTTCGATCAATGGGAAAGAGCAGACGATTGTCGCCGCAGGTGAAGAAGTAAGCGCGAAGCACATCTCCGAGGTACAGAAACTGGTCCGTGAGCACATGGACGAGCTTGAGGCTGGTCTGAAAGCTGATAAGAGCGTTCGCCTTGAACATCTGGGCATCGAACGTGACAGGATCAAGGCTGAAGCAGACCTGGCAATGGAAGACCTGCGCAATCAGCTCAATGATGAGGAAGGCGTTACGAAGACCGAGAACGCACGCAAGCGCGACGAACTTTTGGAGCTGGAAGCTTTTACCTTCATGAGCGAATCCCGCTATCGTGATCTCAAATCACGCTGGGGAAATGTTTTCAAAGCCGATATGGGCGCAGAAGCATTCTATGATATCTTGCAGCGTCTTGATCTTGACGTGCTTTCAGAACAACTATGGCACGAGGCGCGTACAACCAGAAGTAAGCAAAAGCGCAAGAAAGCAACCAGCCGTCTCAAGGTTGTGGAAGCTTTCCGTCGCTCGACCAATCGTCCTGAATGGATGATCATGACAGTTTTACCGGTCATTCCTCCTGACCTGCGCCCAATGGTTCAATTGGACGGCGGTCGTTTCGCAACCTCTGACCTGAATGATCTTTATCGCCGTGTGATCAACCGAAACAATCGCCTGAAGAGATTGCTTGAATTAGGCGCTCCGGACGTGATCGTTCGCAACGAAAAGCGTATGTTGCAGGAAGCAGTTGACAGCCTGATCGATAATTCCCAGAGAGGGCGTATGCTCAGCCGACGCGGTCGTCGCGAGCTGCGTTCGCTATCCGATATGCTCAAGGGAAAGAAGGGGCGCTTCCGCCGCAACCTGCTTGGAAAGCGTGTTGACTATTCCGGTCGTTCCGTTATTGTGGTTGGTCCGCACCTTAAGTTGTACCAATGCGGTCTGCCAAAGGCAATGGCGCTTGAACTTTTCAGACCCTTCGTGATTGCTGGTCTGGATAAACGCGGTTATACAAACAATATTAAGGGCGCCAAAAAATTTATTGAACGCAACCGACCCGAAGTTTGGGAAGTGCTTGAAGAAGTAATTAAAGAACGCCCTGTGCTTTTGAACCGCGCGCCAACGCTTCACCGCCTGGGTATTCAGGCTTTCGAGCCGGTCCTGGTGGAGGGTAGCGCAATTCAATTGCACCCGCTGGTGACAACTGCTTTCAACGCTGACTTTGACGGTGATCAGATGCCTGTTCACGTTCCATTGTCCGACAAGGCAGTTATGGAAGCCCGTGAATTAATGCTTTCGACCAAAAACATCCTTAAGCCTGCCAGTGGAGAGCCTGTTCTCTCCCCAGGTAAGGATATGGTTTTGGGCGTTTATTATCTCACTGTGGAGCCATCCAATGGTAATACAGACAGTATCCGTGTTTTCGGTGATATTGATGAAGTTCTAATGGCTTACCAGTTGAAACAGGTAAAGGTTCACACCCGTATCAAGCTGCGCACCACGACCTATTACGATGAAAAACATGATCGACTAGAACATCCTGAAGTTCGCATTCTGGACACTACCGTTGGACGCGCTATTTTTAACGATATTCTGCCGGAATCGATGCAATTTACCAATCAGGTTTTGGATAAGGGCGGTGTTCGCGATCTGATCAGCGAAATTTATGATATCGAAGGTCTTGATGAGACCACCAAAATTGCTGACAGTATTAAAGACATTGGTTTCCGCTACGCGACACAATCCGGTTCCACCTTGTCCATTTCCGATATTACTGTTCCACCGGAAAAGAAGGAACTTATTGATGAAGCCTTGATTGAGGTCGAGAAGATCCAAAAAGCGCACAAACGAGGCTTATCTTCTGAAGTTGAACAGAACAATGGCATCATTAAAGTGTGGCAAGATACAACAAATAAAGTTGGAGCCGCTGTACGAAAACATATGGATCCGGAAGGCAATCTCGCGACCATGGCTCTTTCTGGCGCGACAAAAGGCGGCTTTAGCCCTATTTCCCAGATGGCTGGTATGCGCGGTCTGATGGCTGACCCTTCTGGTCGTATTATTCCTATGCCGATCCGCTCAAACTTCCGTGAAGGCTTGTCCGCTTTGGAATACTTCATTTCTACGCATGGTACCCGTAAGGGTCTGGCAGATACCGCGCTTCGTACTGCTGAAGCTGGTTACCTGACCCGCCGTTTGGTTGACGTCGCCCAGGATGTGATCATCAACAATGAAGATTGTGGCACGGAAAATGGTATCTGGCTGAACGCGGCTGACGACTTTGCCGGACAACCTTTCGGTGATCGCCTGCAAGGTCGTTTGTTGGCTGCACGGTTGGTCAACCCCCAAACCGGTGAGATCATCGCTGAACGGAATGACCTGATCAACAACGCATTGGTCAAGACTATCAATGATCTCGGCATCACTGAGGTCTTTGTGCGATCGCCATTAACCTGTGAACTGGTTCATGGTATTTGTGCCCGGTGTTATGGTACTGACCTCGGTCGTGGTGAGATGGTCAAGCTTGGTTCTGCGGTTGGTATCGTTGCCGCTCAGTCGATTGGTGAACCTGGTACCCAGTTGACCTTGCGCACCTTCCACACCGGTGGTGTTGCCGCTGGAAGTGACATTACTACTGGTCTGCCCAGGGTTGAAGAGCTTTTCGAGGCACGAAAAATGCCCAAAGATGAGGCTGTTATTTCTGAAATCGATGGTTACGCGACCATTCTGACGCATGAAAAGAACCCTGATCAGCGTACAGTTCGCGTAGAAAATGTTGTCATGGTTTCAGATAATTATGAAATCCCTGAAGACTGGGAGATTCTGGTTCAGGAAGAAGACAAGGTTGATAAGGGCGCGGTTTTGGCTAGCCATGGCGAAACAACCATTAACGCCGCCAATGCCGGACGCGTGCGCTATGAAGGCAACCAGGTGATTGTTTCTTACGAAGATCAACAGGTCGAGAACTATGAGATCCCTTCAACCTCTCGCCTGAATATCAAAGATGGCGACCAGGTTGAGGCAGGTCAGGCATTGACCGAAGGCTCACTGAACCCTCACACGATTCTGCGCATCAATGGACGCGAAGCAACCGAAATGTATTTGCTGAAAGAAATTCAGCAGGTTTATCGAACTCAGGGTCAGAATATTAACGACAAACACTTTGAAGTTATCATTCGCAAGATGTTGAGCAAGGTTTTGATCACCCGACCTGGCGATACCAAGCACTTACCACAGGATTTGGTCGATCGCCTTGAGATTCTGCGTGAGAACGAAGAATTGGTGGCAAAGGGTTTGAGACCGGCGCGTTTCAGTGAAATATTGCTGGGTGTTTCCAAGGCATCGCTGAGCACCGACTCCTTCCTGTCTGCCAGCTCCTTCCAGCATACGATCAAGGTTTTGGCTGGAGCAGCGATCGAGTCCAAGGTCGATCCGCTTTACGGTCTCAAGGAAAACGTCATCATCGGTAAACTGATTCCTGCTGGTACTGGCTTTGTTCCGGGACGCTTTGACGAACAAGGGGATGAAGACATTATCCCTGGTGATGATGAAACCAAGGTCGAACAGTTGGATATCTTCCCAGAAGAAGATGACATCGAAGACTTTGATGAGGACGAAGACGAACATGCCTTTGACCTTGACAACCTCGATGAGTATGAAGCCTCGTTGGGTGCTGAGGACGAAGAGGATGACTTCGACGATGTTGAGGAAGATGATTTCATTGATGATTCGGATGAAGATTTTGAAGATGATGATTTCGAACTTGATCTGGATGATGACGATGACGACCTCTTCGGAGATGATGACGAATAAATTTTAGAAAATTCAAAAAAGAACACCCGGAGAGATCTAACCTCCGGGTGTTTTTGTGCTATATTATTAATTCGGTAAAATTACAATAGAAATTCCTGAAGGATGGGCTATGGTTTCGACCAACATCAACAAGATCAATATCAACGCAGAAATGCAGCAAAGCTATCTCGATTACGCGATGAGTGTCATCGTTTCGCGTGCTTTGCCTGATGCCCGTGATGGATTAAAGCCTGTCCAAAGACGTATTTTGTATGCCATGTACGACATGGGCATTCGCGAAAACACGCCTCACAAGAAATCCGCCAGGATCGTTGGTGAGGTTTTGGGTAAATATCACCCTCATGGTGATTCCGCCGTTTATGACGCCATGGCGAGAATGGCTCAGGATTTTTCACAACGATATACTTTGGTCGATGGGCAAGGCAACTTTGGCAGCATCGATGGCGATCCGCCTGCTGCTATGCGATATACCGAAGCGCGCTTGTCGCCAATTTCGATCGAGTTGTTGCGGCAGCTTGATCTGGAGACGGTAGATTTTAACGACAATTTTGATGGGACGCTAAAAGAACCCAGCGTTTTACCCTCAGCTATCCCCAATATGCTGATAAACGGAGCCTCGGGTATCGCGGTCGGCATGGCAACCAATATCCCACCACATAATCTCGGTGAGACAGTTGACGCGCTAACGATGATGCTCGAGAATTGGGAAAAGATCGAAGACATCACTGTCGATGATCTGATGGTCTACATAAAGGGACCTGATTTCCCGACGGGCGCGATGATCCTGCAGGACGAAAATTCAGACTCTTTGTCCCAGATCTATGGATCAGGGCACGGCACTGTTAAATTGCGGGCGCGAACACGGCTGGAAGAAATGTCGCGCGGTCGCATGCGCATCATCGTTTCTGAATTGCCATATATGGTCAATAAATCCACTTTGATCGAGCGGATCGCAACCATCGTTCGTGAGGGCGGTCTGGAGGGTGTTTCTGACCTTCGCGATGAATCCGACCGCCAGGGAATGCGGATCGTGATCGATCTTAACAAGAACGCCGACCCTGATCAGATCCTGACCACGCTTTACAAACGTACGCAGATGGACAGCACTTTCGGCATCAATATTCTCGCGCTGGTTGATGGCAGCCCTCATAGGCTTTCGTTAAAACAGGCTTTGCGTGTTTTTGCGGAGCATCGGCTTGAAGTAGTGCGCAGACGCAGCGTTTACCTCTTACGGAAGAACGAAGAACGTTTGCATATCCTCAAGGCTTTACGTATAGCGATAAAAAACATTGATGAAATTATTCGCATTATCAAAAGGTCACAATCGGTTGATGACGCCAGACAGACCTTGATGGATAAATATAAGCTTGACGAAATTCAGGCGAACGCCATCCTTGAGATGCCCTTGCGCAGACTGGCTTCTCTGGAACGACAGAAAATTGAGGATGAATACAAGGAAGTAAGTAAGACCATTGAAGATCTGAAAGCCTTGCTGGCGTCGCCTAAAAAAATGCGACAGGTCGTTATTGATGAACTCAAGGAAGTAAAGGATAAATACGGCGATTCTCGCCGGACGCAAATAATCACTCTCGGCGAGGGAGAAAGGGTCTCTGATTTCCTGACCGCGACCGATGTAATGCCTATGGAGCACTATTGGGTTGAGATCAGCCAGGATGGTCTGCTTTCCCGCACTGAACAGGACAAGGCAAACCGCTTGGGTGGCGAAAACGCCCCTTGGAGCCTGGTGCGGACAAATTCGCACCAGACCATTTTCCTGGTGACAACTGAAGGTCGCTGCGCGGCGATCGCTTCGCTATCCATCCCGGTTCAGAAACCTGATGAATCCGGTCTGGAAGCGCACAAGATAGCTCCTTTGCATCCGAATGATATTTTGCAATCCATCTTCACTGTCCCAATTGATGTTGAGGATCTGCCGGAACGTTATGTGATCACAGTCAGTCGTCAGGGAATGATCAAGCGTTCTGCGGTCAGTGATCTGCCTGGTGTTTCAGCCAGTGATTTTGTGTTGGCAAAGATCAATCCTGATGACGAACTCTTCCAGGTCTTACTATCGGATGGTACTCAGGATGTGCTTCTGACGACAGCCTCTGGTATGTGCATTCGCTTCAATGAAAACGATGTGCGAGCTATGGGTCTGATCGCTGCAGGCGTGAATGCCATCAAACTGAAAGAGGGTGACACGATCGTTGGCGCCTCATTGCTTTCAGATAAGGACGAGGTTGCTTTCTTGACCAGGCTGGGCCTGGCAAAACGTGTCCCTGGCAACGATTTCCCTGTTCAGGGTAGATATGGACAGGGTGTAATTGGCTGGAGACTGGATCCGAAGGACCAGGTCGCAGCGGTACTGGTTGGTAAACTGACCGATAAGGGCATCAGTCATTTCAGCAAGACCGCCAGTAAGGTGTTCACGATCACCAACGCGATTTCACGAAAACGTGCCAGCAACGGTCAGGCTATGTATACGCTGAAACCTGGTGATGAGGTGATCGGCTTTACAACAATCACTGATTACAGCAACTATTGGGGAGAAGACAAAGCCTAAGGGAAGATTGGTTCTGGTTCTCCCAGAATAGGTAGTGGCTTGAAGATCAGGACATCAGCCCAGGCGACAGCCGTCGCGAAAACCTCGCGAATGTTCCAGAATAGATATCTCGCGCGGATGTACTGAGATTGCTCCACCGCAACTCCGACCGCGTCCAGATCTGAATGTTGGCAAAGAAATACCGCGCGGGGAAGATGATAAGCCTGGGTGACCACGATGATCTCGTTCAGGCCAAAGATGTGTTTTGCCCGATAACAGGAATCATAAGTCCTGCGTCCCGCGTAATCGAGGACTATGTCATCTTCTGGAACTCCTTTGCTCAAGGTATATGCTTGCATTGCGCCGGGTTCGTTGTAATGGACTGTACTGTTATCACCGGTCAGTAAGATCTTTTCGACCTTGCCATCGAAATAAAGCTCGATCGCGGCGTCGAGACGGTCCTGCAACGGCAGAGAAGGCCCACCACTGGCATTAAGCCCGGCGCCAGGGACCAATACTATTGGGCGTGAGGGCACAGCATCAATATCGTAAATATATTTTTCAGTGCTAAAGATCATCGCCAAACGCAATCCAGCGATCACAAAAAATAAAAGACAAAAGAGAATGATACAAATTCTTAGAAAAGATTTCATAACTTAGCGGGCGATTTCAGAAAGGCGGACATCAGTTGTCGAGAGCAAATCGCGCAGGGTTTGATAGCTGCTGTCATGAATTGCTTCCAGCTGCGCCACCTCATAATTTAACATCTGACTTATCACTGTCCTGCCAATTTCTTCTCTGGAAAAAGTTCTTAAAAACTCGGATATTCTGTTTTGCAGGCTCAGATCGATCTGATTGGTGACAGATAGGTTCATGTTGGGGATGATGGGCGGCGAGATCCAGAGAACCGGAAGCTTTTCTATCGCGTCCTGAAGGTCGGTAATGACTTCGGAGCTGGTGCGTGGATCGGCGGATATCGCGTAGGTGGGCGCGTACGCACAGACTCCTTTTATGTATAGAGCGCGCATGCTGGCGCTGAATGAAAAGGTCAGCACGGGTCTGGTGAATTCAATCGCGTTTTGCTTTAGATAGCCGATTGGCACCCAGTATCCCGCCAGGGAATCTTCCTGAGTCAGACAGGGTCTGAGCCCAGCCAGCTGTGATAATGCCTGGCTGGCTGTTGCTTGAGAGGTGTTTGTAGCCGGGTCAAAATAGGATAGCAATCCACTGTCTTTGTGACCTAGGAATTGAACGCCATAGGCAGTTACGCCCAGATGGTTGGTAACCAAAAGAGCGCTGGCAAGGTTCTTTTGTGAGGCAAGCAGATATTCACTGGGTTGCAGCCATGCCAGATGAACCTCACCGCGCTGCAAAGCGAGTTCCAGGTCAACGTAAGAAGAAAAAGGCTGGGCGATGACTTCCATTCCCAGTCCTTCATTGAGATGCATTATGAAAGCCTGTAAGGCTTCGTTCTGACCGGCAACGTATTCCTTGATGATGATGCCCATGACAAGCGGATTGCCAGCAGACCCGATCGGCGCGAAGGTTGGTGTGTAGGTTGGCATTGCTGTTGGGGGTTGAGGCTCTGGTGTTTCGGTTTCGGGGTTAAAAGACAGTGTCGGTTCATGATTACCCACACAGGCGCTCAGCCCAAGGATCAGGATGAGCAAAACCCCCAACAAAACACGATTTGCTTTTTGCATGGCTGAATTTTACCTTAATTGCGAAGTCCCTAAAAAAAGTGTTCACTGTGCTACAATTTCAGAAGATCTGGAGGTAGATATGAACATTATTCTTGAAAAAGTAAAAAAACCGGAAGATATTAACTTTATTTTCGGACAATCACATTTCATCAAGACCGTGGAAGATATCCACGAAATGATGGCAAATTTTGCCCCACAGGCTAAATTTGGTCTGGCATTCAACGAAGCATCAGGTCCAAGACTGGTGAGATACACCGGTAATGATGAAGAGATGATCGAGCTTGCGAAAGAGAACGCCTTGCGCGTAGGCGCAGGTCACAGCTTCTTCCTTTTCCTGGCTGAAGGTTCTTTCCCGATCAATATTTTGACAAATCTGAAGCAACTGCCGGAAATTGTCACCATTTTCTGTGCCACTGCCAACCCTACTGAAGTAGTTTTATTGGAAACGGAATTGGGTCGGGGAGTACTAGGCGTGGTTGACGGGCAAACGCCGCTTGGCATCGAAACCGAAGAGGATATTGCCTGGCGCAAGGGATTCCTGCGAAAGATTGGATATAAGTTCTGATTTCGCCTTAGGAATTTAACCAATTCATTAAATCCGAAAAATTCCTTATCGCAAGCGCGCGATGGCTGAGCTGGTTCTTTGTATCAGGATCCAGTTCAGCCATTGTCTTCATTAATTCTGGGATCCAAAAAACAGGATCGTAACCAAAACCATGCTCACCGCGCAAACTTTCAATGATCTCACCAAAAATTTGTCCCTGAGAGTAAGTGTAATTTTCTTTAATACTTATCCAGGGAACTCCGGGACCATAAAGGACAGCCACACTGGTGAAATGAGCCTTCCAGGGTTTTGGCTTTTCTTCCAAAAGAGTTAATAAGTGTAGACAACGTTCATGACTGCCTGCGTTCGGATTTGGCAGGATGCGATGCGAGTGGATACCAGGCTGCCCATCCAGCAGATCGACCTCAAGCCCTGAGTCATCCGCCAGAACGGGTAGCCCGCTGGCTTTGGAGAAAGCCCTGGCTTTGATAAGAGCGTTCTCCAGATAGGAATTTCCACTCTCTTCTATGTCGATATCTATCCCGAGTTCTTTGGGGGACAAGAGTTCAACTTCAAAAGGTCTGTCCTCAAAGATCGCCTTGATCTCTTCAATTTTGTGATCGTTATTCGTTGCAAGCAGTAGTTGTTTCATCTGAATTCCAGCTCATAAAATGTTCTATGGTTCACCATGATATAATCACAGAAAATACCTTAACAATTGTAGCTTATCATGGAAAAAATACTTCACCCTTTGAGAACAAACGTCGGCTTTATGCTCAACAAACCGATTGGATATAGCCGAGATTTTGAATTCAACTTTCCCACTATTTTTATTAAACCCGACCTGCATGCCAGGAACTTGATTGGAAAATATTCTTTTTCCAGAACGAGGGAAGGCTTGCTGCTGCAGGTGGAACTTGAGGCAGAGGTTGACGGAGAATGCAGCCGCTGCCTGGAACCAATGTCTGTGCATGTGCAGACCAGTTTTGAAGATCTGTACGTTTTTGAACCGCGCATGATCGAGGAACTTGACGAAGAACAGGTGCCGCGGGATGGTTATATTGAGCTTGGCGTGCCTTTTCGCGATTATATTTTGCTCGGAATGCCTATGAACGCGATCTGCTCCCCGGACTGCAAGGGCATCTGTATTGAATGTGGGCAAAACCTCAATAAAGGCAGCTGTGAGCATAATCACTCAGTTGTTTATGATTAAGTTCGCTCAATAATGGCTGATTAAGCACTATTTGGTGATAAAATTTTCCAACGATTTTAATTGGAGTTAAATATGAACGAGAACATTTTAATAGCAATTGCCTGGCCTTACGCCAATTCTGATATCCACGTGGGGAATATCACCGGTTCGCATTTACCTGGTGATATCGTCGCGCGCTATCATCGCATGCGGGGCAATAATGTGCTCATGGTGTCCGGTACCGATGCGCATGGTACTGCGATAACGATCAAGGCAGATCAAACGGGGCAGACTCCTCATCAGATCTATTCGCACTATCATCCCCGTTTTATCGAACTTTTCAAGCGCCTTGGCATAAGCTATGATATGTTCACTTCAACTCATACCGAAAACCATTTCGAAGTAGCCCAAAAGGTCTTTTTGACCTTGCTTGAAAACGGGTTTTTGAAACAATTTGTCTCTAAACAGTGGTACAGCCCCAAACTGGGTCGCTTTTTGCCGGATCGCTATGTTGAAGGCACCTGTTATATCTGCGGTAATGAAGGCGCCCGCTCGGACCAATGCGAAAAATGCGGCAATGAGCTAGAAGCAGAAAAATTGCTTAATCCGATTTCGAAAGTCGATGGCTCGACCCCTGAATTGAAAGAAACCGAGCATTTCTATCTTGATCTGTCCACGCTGGAACCAAAGATCCATGAATTTCTCAAGGAACGGGAATCCTATTGGCGACCGAATGTCTTAAGACAGTCTCTGGGAAATATTCAGTCTGTTGGTCTCAAACCCACTTCGATCACAAGAGATCTGGATTGGGGCATCCCTGTTCCGCTGGAAGGATGGGACGGCAAATGCCTGTATGTCTGGTTCGAAGCCGTGATGGGATATTTATCCTCAACCGTCGAATGGGCAAAGCTTAATAATCAGCCTGAGAATTGGCGTGATTGGTGGACGGACGAAGAAGCCAAAGCTTTTTACTTCATCGGCAAGGATAATATCACTTTCCACGCTGTCACTTGGCCCGCTGAATTGATTGGTATGGATGTCAATTTCGATGCCCGCATGGGAAATCCCGAGCCGAAAAGACTGGTCTTGCCCTACGACGTACCCGCCAACGAGTTTATGAATTTGGAAGGACGCAAGATCAGCGGCAGTAAGAATTGGGCGGTCTGGGGTCTGGATGCGCTTGATCGTTACGATTGCGATGCCATTCGCTATTATCTGACCGTTGCTATGCCCGAGAACCGCGATACGGACTGGGACTGGGAAGAGTTTTATCAACGCAACAACAGTGAGCTGGTCGCGACCTGGGGCAACCTGGTCAATCGCGTTTTGTCGTTTACCTGGAAGAATTTCGAGGGCAAAATTCCTGAAACTGACCAACTAAGGGAGAGCGATAAGGAATTGCTGGCTGTGATCAAACAAGGTTTTGAAGATGTCGGCAAGCGTATCGAGTGCGTTGAACTCAAAGCCGCGCTGGCAGAAGCAATGCGTCTGGCAAGTGAGGTGAATAAATATCTTGACGTTCACGCTCCCTGGTTCGAGATCAAGACCGATCGAAATGAAGCCGCCAAGTCCTTGTTTACCGCAATTCAGGCTATTTCATGGCTTAAGCTGATGTTCGCTCCCTTCCTGCCCGAAACCAGTGAAAAGTTGCATAAAACTTTGGGGAACGAAAAGTCTATTTTTGGCACCCCATTTACATTGCACCTTAGTGACGCTCTCGGTGAACATACGGCTCTTTCTTTGGATAAGACAGAAGCTTTGATAGGTGAATCGCAAGACCTTTGGCAAGCTGTAGAAATTCGGGCTGGCGCGCCATTTAACCAGCCAAAGCCCTTGTTCAAGAAGCTTGACCATTCGATTGTCGAAGAGGAAAGAGCTCGATTAGGCTAATTCTTTCTAAACTCTCTGATATAAAAAGGCAGGTCATCGATCAGTTTTTGCATGATCTGCCTTGATCTTTCAAGCCAAAGCTCTACATTGCTGTCCGTTTCAGATGCGGCTGGGTGAACCAGATCGCTGACGCTGCGCAGGATCAGACATTTGACTGAATTGGCTTGCGCGACCCAGGCGATCGGAGCGGATTCCCAGTCCGCTGCTGCCACTCCAAATTTGTCCCGCAGCGAATAAAAATTCCTGTGATCGATATCTTGGTCAGCTGATCCTATCCGGGCAACGCGAGTGTTTTCTGGCAAAATTTCTGGCAGCCAGCTGAAGTCCAAATTCGCGCGATAGAAGTCGATCGCCTCCGCAGGGTCGCTCATGCGCTCAAGAATATCGTACATGACGGTCGATTCCGCCAGGAGGACCTCGCCAACATTGACCAGACCTTCCAGACCACCGCAGGTGCCGGCGTTGATCAGCAAAGCTGGAGAATACTTATCGATCAAATACTGCGTTGCGGCTGCTGATCGCGTCTTTCCCCAGCCGCTATTGAAGAAAAGGACGCTTTCTTCTTCAATCTGATAAAGAAAACAATCCCCCAAGGGAGTTTTCTCAACAACCGGCGGATTGAGTAAAGACAAAACAATTTGCCATTCGCCGTTGGCGGAGATCAGAACAAGAACAGGATCCTTTGGTAAGTTCAAGGTCTTATTCAAGGAACTTCTTCCCAACTGAGGCAATATAGAGAACGAAACGATTGAGTCCGTCCTGATCCAGGAGCTCGTTCGCCAGCTGGTCGTCAAAAGCCGCAATCGCGCAAACGCCGTATCCGATCGACTCAGCGCAAAGATAGAGGTTCTGACAAATATGACCGCCATCAAGATTCAAAAAGCGGTAGGCACGCTCGTTATATCGCCAGCTGGTCCGATAAACTTCCGCTGACCAGAAGAAAGTCACCGCAGAGGTGATGACCTGACGTTGCTTAAGTGTGCTCTCGTGGGCTTTATTGATCATCTCCTGGTCTAAAGAGATCAGTTCGAGCGCGTTCTTGTGCGCGATGAAATGATAAATGCCTGGTTCGATCCCTTCCACCCGCTGGATCAAAAGATAGGTTTCGTAAGGATGGCGTGAACCTGCTGAGGGCACATAGCGAAGCGAAACACCCCGTTTTTCGTTAAATTCACGCAAGCCCTGGGTGTATTTGAGCAAATAAGATAGTTCCTGCTGGGACATGAGAGCCTGAGTATCGTATTGTCGTTCTGTTCGCCGCTGCTTCAGTAATTTAACGAAATCGTTGTTGGATGGAACAAAGTCCTCAACATCAGGCAACTGGATCAGCGCTGCGCCTTCTTTTGGCTGCGCGAGATACTGAGGGAAAGCCTCTTTGCGGGCTTCGTCAGGTTCAGAACAATTCTGATAATAAGATGCCTGGTGTAATTTTTGAATATTCTTCTCTATTTTCGACATATTCCTCCTAAAAGATCTTCAAAGTTGAAAGGATCATTGCCAGAATGATGATGATTGCCAATGCTGCCATCACATATTTTCCGATGTTTCCTTTTTGATTGTTGTTACCTGCCATGATTACTCCAGTTCTGCTTTTATTTCTTTTGCTTTATCAAGGGAAATACCCCGTATTTTTGCGATTTCTTCAACATCAGCTTCAAGGATGCCTTGAATTGAGCCAAAGCGTGAAATGAGCTCTTTTCGTCGTGCCGGGCCAATTCCTGGGATGCTTTCGAGCCGGGATGCCATTCCGATTTTACCACGCCGGTTGCGATGAGCCATGATCGCGAAGCGGTGGGCTTCGTCCCGGATGCGTTGAACCAGATAGTAGCCTCGCGAATGGTCGTCCAGACGGAAGGAATTTGGATTGCCTGGCAGGAAGATTTCTTCTTCCTGTTCCGCTAAGGCGGCGATGGAGAATTTGCCCTCCAGGTCGAGCTCTTTCACGACCTCGATCGCCTGGCGCAACTGACCTTTGCCGCCATCCACGATCAACAGGTCAGGTAAGACACTGAAAGCCAGATCGGGCTTGAAGCCGGGATTATTCTTTGCCTCGTTCTCGGAATAATAATTATTAAACCGTCTGGTCAAGACTTCTTTCATCGAGGCAAAATCATCAGGACCTGCGACAGTGCGGATATTGAAACGACGGTAGAGCTTTTTGTTGGCGACCCCTTGCTCAAAAACTACCATACTGCCCACGCTGGCAGTTCCCTGGGTGTTTGAAATATCGAAACACTCGATCCGGTTGGGCGGCTCACCCATCGAGAGAAGTTCCTGAAGTTCAGCCAGGGCGGTTCTCTGTCGATCCTTATCCGCCTTCCACCTGATCTCAAGCGCGCGCAGGGTCTCTGCCGCGTTTTCAGTTGCCATTTCTACCAATTCTTTGGATTGTCCTCTTTTCGGAACGACGATCTGCACCTTCTCGCCGCCACGGCGGGTATTTAGCCATTCTTTGATGATCTGCGCCTCTTCAACTTCCTGAGGGAGCAAAACCTTGTTGGGGATGTACGCCGCCTGTGAGTAGAACTGTTTGATGAACTCTTCCAGGATGGCGGCGTTCTGCTCATCTTCTGTGCCTTCCAGGATGAAGTATTCCCTGCCGATGAGTTTTCCGGAACGAATGAAGAAGACCTGAACGCAGGCTTCACCCTTCGAGCGCGCCATCGCGATCACATCCGAGTCTTTGCGCTCGTTGGAGATGATCTTTTGCCGTTCCACAACCCGCTCGATCGCCTGGATCTGGTCGCGCAGGACCGCTGCTTTTTCGTAATTCAGGTTTTCCGAGGCTTCGTTCATCTCAGCCTGCAAACGTTTGAGGACGGGGTCGCTACGACCTTCCAGAAAACGCATCAGGTCTTCGATCATGGTGCGGTATTCTTCTTTGCTGATCGCGCCGATACAGGGCGCTGAGCAAAGTTTTAGGTCAAAATACAAACAGGCACGGCTGTCATTGCCAGTGATCTCACGGGCGCAGGTTAGGTAGGGGAATATCTTGCGCAGAATATCGAGCGTCTGGTGGACCGCCCAGACCGAGGTATAGGGTCCAAAATAGCGCGAGCCGTCCTGCGTCATCTGACGGGTAACGGAAAGTTTCGGGAAGTCATCCTGCCAGTGAATTTTGATGTAGGGATAGCGCTTGTCATCCTTAAGACGCACGTTGTAAAAGGGACGATGCTGCTTGATAAGGTTCATTTCAAGGATGAGCGCTTCCAGTTCGGATGCCACCACGATCCATTCGATATCGCGGATATTGCGAACCATTTGCCTGGTCTTGTAGCTGTGATCGTTCGATTTCTGGAAGTAGGATCTGACGCGATTTTTCAGATTAATCGCCTTGCCAACATAAATAATTTTTCCCTGCTCGTCTTTCATCAGGTAGCAGCCGGGAGATTCCGGCAAAGAGGCTAAGATCGTTTGAATCCTTTCATCCTGTTTCATGTTTCTATTTTAACAGATAGGGATTAGAAAATTGTAAGTGGCTTAGGTATAATCAAAACAGGATATTTATTATGACAATTCGTGTACTCCCAGATACTATTGCCTCTCAAATCGCTGCCGGTGAAGTGGTTGACCGCCCTGTATCGGTCGTTAAAGAGTTGATCGAAAACTCGATCGATGCTGGCGCTACTGAGATCAAAATAGAAATTCGTCGTGCCGGCAAGGAAATGATACGGGTGACGGATAACGGCTGTGGCATTCCTGCCAATGAGCTTGAACTGGCTGTTAGTCGTCACGCTACCAGCAAACTAACCCGCACCGACGAACTTTTTGATATCAAAACGCTTGGATTTCGCGGCGAGGCGCTGGCATCCATTGGCTCTGTGGCGCACCTGACGCTTGTTTCAAAAATGGAAGGCGACAGAACAGGTGCGAAATTGGTTGTAGATGGCGGCGAAGTTTCTGCGGTGAGCGCGGTGGCGGCGCCAACCGGCACTGAGATATCGGTTGAAGACTTGTTTTATAATGTGCCCGCTCGGCTTAAGTTCTTGAAAAAAGATATCACTGAATCCCGGCACATTACCGGGCTTGTCACGCGTTACGCCATGGCTTATGCGGATATTCGCTGGACATTGATCCAAAACAGAGTGACAGAATTTCAAACCACCGGAAGCGGGAACCGATTTGAGATACTCCAGCAGCTTTTCGGAAATCAGGACTCGAAATCTCTGATGCCAATTTCTTTTAACGAAAAGAACATTGGGATCAATGGCTATATCAGTGATCTATCCTTGACCCGTTCAAACCGACGGGATATGACATTTTTTGTCAACGGTCGTTGGGTTCAGGATCCCAGCCTGACCGCTGCGGTTATCCGCGCCTATAACACCATGATCATGGTAGGCAGATTCCCAGTGGTGGTTTTGTTCCTGGAGGTGCCTACCCATCTTGTGGATGTCAATGTGCATCCTTCCAAAGCGGAAGTGCGCTTCAGGGAACAGGAAGAGGTCTTTAGCGGTGTGCAAAGGGCAATTAGGCGGGGTTTGCTGGCTTATACCCCTGTGCCGGATCTGACCAATATGAATCTCTGGGGTCGGCAGAGCGCGCCAGAGCCAGGCGAGATCAAATTCGATTCGCAGTGGCAGGCGATTACGCCAAGCCAGCAGGCTCCCCAGGAACCATCAGCTTTTGAGGAACAAGCAGGTTCAAAACAAGAAGTTTTGCCTGGGACACATTTACCCTTGCTTAGGCTGGTGGGGCAGGTTGCCTCAACCTATCTGATCGCGGAAGGACCAGATGGGCTTTATCTGATAGACCAACACGCTGCCCATGAACGGGTTTTGTTCGACCAGATGATGGCGCAGTATCGCGCTTCCATGATTCCCTCACAACAGCTTGTGGAACCTGTCGCGATCGAGCTTAGTCCTGAAAAAGCAGGCGTTTTGGAAGAAAACCTTGAGGTACTCAAAGAACTGGGCCTTGAAATAGAGAATTTTGGACCTAATACATTCTTAATTCGCTCGATCCCGAGCATCCTCGATCGCGGAGATCCGCGTGAGGCAGTTCATGCTGTCGTTGAAGCCTTTGAAGAAGATGAGACCCCTTTGTTGAATGAAGCTCAGGCCAGGATTGCCGCGCGCGTCTGCAAGAGAATGGCGATCAAAGGCGGACAAAAAATGAGCGTGCCGGAGCAGGAGAACCTGCTTTTGAACCTGGAAGCCAGCCAATCCCCACGCACCTGCCCACACGGCAGACCAACTATGATCCACCTCAGCGCCAGCTTGCTGGAAAGACAATTCGGCAGACGAGGCGCAAGGTAAGCCGATAAGAGGCTTATGGTTGGGGAAAGAACTGCTGAGCTTGCGCGTAGATAACCATTAGTCAGCTTTGGAAACCTATAAAGTGCCTAAAAAGCAATTCTCATTTTAGATTTGTAGATGGCCGACTGACCATTCATTAACGAGAAAAAGAATTAGGTTACCTCGTGGTCTCCTGACAACGAAACATATAATATTTCCATATCGAGATTTGCTGATCCTGAAAAAATATTTCGTCATATATTTCTGTTTGTGCTATAATAGGCGCTCACGGGGCGTGGCTCAGCCCGGATAGAGTGCACGGTTCGGGTCCGTGAGGTCGGCGGTTCAAATCCGCCCGCCCCGACAAAATAATAATCCAACGAGGAAAAAAGCCTAAAAATCAACCGGCAACCTCACGGATAAAGCACCGTCGTCATCACGGATAGACGGCGAGAAGGGACACCAATAAAAAAAACGTTGGTGTCTTTTATTATTCCAAACCAAAGCCAGCGTTATCCCAACCACAAGCCGTTCAGGAGGCGGCTCACGGATGAAAAATCTAACATTTTCACAAGCGCTCGAAGGATATTTTATTTTCGCACAGTCCAGGCTCTCGAAAAACACGCTCCAGGACTATGCCAACACATTCCGAAAGTTTCAGGATTTTCTCGGTGTGGATCTCGAGATCAACCAGATCGATGCCGCGCAGATCGAGGCTTTCCTCAACTCTTTCCGCCACCTAAAGAAAAAGACCTTGCTCAATTACCACACCGGTCTTTCCGCTCTCTGGACCTGGGCTTACGGCCGCAAGATCGTGGCAGAAAAGGTGCCCCAATCGGTCAAGCCGCCGCGTCCGGATGAGATCGCGATCATCCCTTACTCAGAGGCTGATGTTAAATCGATGCTGGCTTACTCCGTCCGCACGCTGTCCTATCAAAGGGTCGGTCAACGGGAAACCTATAATCAGATCCCGGAGGGACCGCGCCTGAAAACCACCTTGCTGCTTTTGCTGGATACCGGAATCCGCGCCAGCGAGTTCTGCAACCTCAAAGTTAAGGATGTGGATCTGCGCAATCAAAACATCTTCGTCCTGGGCAAAGGTCGCAAAGAACGCCAGATTCCGATCTCACCGCGTACCGCTCAGGCTCTCTGGACCTATTTTTCCGACCGAAAAGACATGACTATCAACTCATTTGCTTTTTGCAGTGAGAGAGGGCTCCAGCTCAGACGCGACAATTTGCTCAAATCGATCTATCGCTTGGGAGCCAGGGCAGGGGTGCAGGATCCAACTATCCACCGCTTCCGCCACACCTTCGCGATCAACTTTCTTCGCAATGGTGGCGATATCTACACCCTACAAAGGATCCTCGGTCACTCTACCCTGGACATGGTTAAGCGATATCTGGCCATAGCCCAGGTGGATATCCAATCCGCCCATCGCCGGGCCAGCCCGGTCACAAACTGGGGCTTGTAAGATCTAAGAAAATAAAACAAACGGATTATGCACGCAATTAAAGACCCGCCTTGATCAGGCGGGTCTTTAATTATCCAGCTCGGCGGCGTTTCAGCTACCGCTGGCTGCATCCGATGCTGGTTGGCGCTCCTCAAGATGCTCAACCGGAACCCAGCCCTCAGGCTGACGGATCTTGACCCAGCCCTCGCTCTCTTCGACAGCGATCACCTCCTGATCACGCCACAGTTGGCCAACCCGGGCGCTTCCCGGGCTTGGCTGGCTGAAAACAGCCGCAGCCTGGATCGAACAAGCCATTTTCTTTTTCATTTGGTCCTCCTATAGCTCGCGTAACGCGAAAATTGTTTTTTGTAATAATCACGCAACAAGATCACGCCATCCGCGCGCCAGGGATCGATCGCCCAGATCCGATCCTGCTCGTCCACCGCGAAAGGTTTGACCCAGTGCATCTCCTCAAACCAGGTTGACTCGTCAAAATCGACCAGGAGCGAGATCATCTCACCTCGTCTCAGCGCGTCCTTGATCTGCTCATCGCTGGGTCCGTAGGTATGCCCCACAAATTCAAGATTTGGGAATTGCTCCGGCAGTTTTTCCCAGATATACAAATTTCCATCGTCATAGCCACGATTCTCGGTCATCCACTGATTGTGCTTGACCGGGTTGGAGTCATTGCCGGCTTCGACCGCGTGCATGTCGTTGACCGTCAGCAAACACCCGTTGTCCCCGATGGTCGATTTGGTGCCCAGGATCTGGTCGCGCCAGCGCGGATCCCGCTGCCACCATGCCGGGCCCAGATAAGGATCTGCGCTCGCATCAACCACGATCTTGACCCACTGCTCAAAGGCTCCGTTGATCCACTTGCCAACCCCGATCCGGTACCATTTGCCCTCCACCTGATAGACATTGTGCACTGACCCAGACTCCAACCAATGCGGCTCCCTCGGCCAACGCTCACCGTTGACCGATTTGTAGACGATATATTTGTTGTCTTTTTGGGTCGTGATCTTGACCTTAAAGAGCACCGTCTCCTCGACCGGTGGATCTTCCGGCTCTTTGATCGGTTCTTCCGGATCTTCCGCGGGCGGGAGCTCACCCCTGCCAAAGTAAGCGTTAAGCTCGTCCAGGCTGCCGTTCCAGCGGTTTGTGTCCACAAAATAAGACACGACCCCCACATCCCTGCCGCTGGCTTTCTCGGCTGTTTGGTGGATCAGATAGTCCGACTGCCCTCTTGGCAGATAAGGAGGTCCGGGGTGCTCCTCGGTGTAGAGTGGCGCGGGCAGCGGTTTGCGATAGGTCGCCAGCCACCAATCCAGCTTGGGCAGATCCTCAAAAACAAGGTAAGTATCGACCCAATTGGCGCGCGAATAAGCCACTGGATATCGCCCCGTCCTCGAGAGGATGATCTCCAGGCAAGCCAGCGTTGTGTCCGTGATCTTTCTCCTGGTGTTGTTGTGCGCCAGCTCCAGATCCAGCACCAGCCGGTCATGATTCCAGTCGCTCCCGTCCTCCACGATCCGGAAGAAATTGTCCATCTGCTTGATCGGGCTCTCCCCGAAATAGGGGACGTGGTAAGCCAGTCGGTTGTGTCCCGCCAGATGATCCCAGCTCCAGCGGAACCATCGATCCTGATATCCCCAGGAGATCCCGGCTCTCACCGCTACAAAGTCAGTTTTCTCGCGGATCAGTCCAAAATCCGGTTTCTTCTTCCCGTCCTGCGAAAACTGGTAAGAAGAAATATCAATTCCAAAAGGTCTGTTTTTGTTTGTCATATTACTCCTATTATTTAACTAACACCAACAAGCTCGCGGACAAATAGCTTGAATCCGTAGCCTGTGTGAATTCCAAGAGATCCGCCGGAGTTTTGAAATATTACTAAGGTGATCTTGTCATTGACGTTAAAGGCGCGCTCTGTTGAAACCAGGATGGTTGCTTGCATGGTCGAGTTCGGCACCTCGTTAGTTCGTGCGATCTCAATCCCGTTAACTCTGAGGCTCGCGCTCCTTATCCCGTTGCCATTAACCGCAAACGCCACGGCCGCTTCGACACGATAAAATCCAGCCTTTTTAATGGTGATCGTTGTTGGGTTGCCCGACACCCACATTCCGGCGTTGTTAGCATCGGCGGAATTCCATGAGACCGTCACCCAGGAATTATTCGCGACCGATAGCGCGTTAGTCCTTTTCACGGCGCAATAATTTGGAGCTGGCAACCAACCTGCATCAGCTTTTCCATCGGGACCTGCCTGCATGATTCGATTTGCGCCTGGGACAGGAGATACTAGATTGTTGTTAATTTGTACTTCTTCGCCCTTAATATTAATCACCGAATTGGGACCCATTGCGTTTGAGTTTGCGTAACCTGATATTCCGCACGTTTTATCGCCGCAATCCGCGGATATATTGATCCAGGACAACTTGTCTGATATCGACTGCAAGTTGAGATCCGCCCTTTTTCCTGTTGGCGCTTGGGCTTTAATAAGAGCAATTGTTCCGTCAAACTGCTCTTTTGCACCGCCTATTAAAAATCTGTTTGGCATTTGAGGATCTCCAAACTTAAGCAGTCTGGATAAATCAGCCCAGCCGTTTGACATTAATACGCTTATGCCATTTTCATCGATGATCACATTGCTATTTCCCGCATAGATCTTCGATCCGTTGATGATTAATCCATTGTTATCGGTATAAACCAGGTATTTGTTTGCGACATAATTGCCCATCGCAAAGCCGTTGCCGGCGAATGGAGACGCCTGCCAGCCGTCTATTTCGCCTAGCCGAATGTCCTCGAGCCACTGATTCCAATTCGCGCCTTGCGTAAAATTGCTTATCCGCTGCTCATCCACCGCAGACAGCTCAATCCAGCCGTCACCCTGGTGTCCTCGGACGAAATAGACCGACTCCCTCGGCCAGTCATTCGCGCCGCTGCCATCCAGGTCTCGTGTCACGTTGTAGGTCGTCCCCTCAACCAACGAGCCGACCCGCATATATTCGACCTTGTTCTCAGCCTGCAAAAGCAGATAATCGCCCACGGTCAAAGCCTGACCAAAGTCTATCCGTGTGTCGCCAGCCGCCACATCTGCCGCAAACTTGCCGGATTGTTTCGTGATCACGAACAATCCATCCATCACCAGCACATTGCCTTTTCTAAGGATCAGGGACGTCAACTCACTGATCCAGCCTTTTCGAAAAGGATTTGTCGATGAACCAATGTCAGCCATTGCCCCGATCGCCAGCAAGCCAGCCACCGGCACAGCTTGCAAAAATCTGTTTAAATTGGTCCAATCGTGCGCGTCGCCGTCATGATCCGCGCTGCTCTTGTGCGTCTCGAGCGCCAGAAGCATCGCCTCCAGCTCTTTGACCACCGTCTCGTCTGACACTCCCTCAGCCAGACCCGTAACAAAGACCTGTGCTTTTTTCATCAGAAAACTTAATTTGTCTCTATCCATTTGTGATCCTCACGTTATAGGGATTTTTCCAATTCGCCGGCACCAGCCGGATGCCTTCCTCCCGGCTCCATTCCAACGCGTCACAGAAAAAACACTTTGAGCCTGCCAGCGCCATGTTCTCAAGCGCGCCCACGAATACCGGCTCGATCGAGACCCACTTTCCGGTCGCGTCAAAATGTTCTCCGACCCAGTTTCCGGCCCGGTGGTAGATCCTGCCGTCCGGGCGCATTTCGATCAGCGGCTGCATCGGCTCCTCTGCCTGCTCCCAAACATCCACCGTCTTGTCCGGATTGACCCTTGCCAGCAGCCTGCGGTTGTTTGAGGTGCCCACATTCAGCAGATCCTCGATCTCGGTCAACGTGGTTGTGTCCCCGTTGCGAAAACTCTCAGAATAATGCCCACTGCGCTCGTTGATGAAGATCCGGCCAAAGAACTGCCCGGAATCGGTCAAATAATTCTGGATCTGCTGCGAAGTCTCGGTCAGAACGTTGTTGAACAAGCGGAACGGCATATCCTTGTTGGTCAGCACCCAGTTATTGCCGATTTTCTCGAAGAAATCGCCCCCACCGTAACCGTTGTTTGGATCCAGCGAGATCACCTGGTAGTTGCTCTCATCCGACCAGGTCGATTTAAAGGTCAAAAAGTACTGCCGGTTTGGCACCAGCACCACCGTCTCCGAAAAACTGGCTCTCACCCAATCAGCTGTAGATCCTATGTCATGCGCGTTGATCGTTCCGCTTCGGATCGAATCCCCGGGCTTGCCTTCCGCGTCAACCTCACAGAGATTGACCGTTATATCCCCCGGCCCACCAACCTTTTTGACGTGGATCTCGACATCCATCAGGTTGATGTCCGATGTCGCCGTGAAACTCTGCGCCACGTTGGTCTCATCCAGCAAAGCCACCGCGCCATCGCCCACGGTCTGGAAAGACAGCGCCAGCTCTGTCGGCACCTTGCAATATCGCCAGCCCAGTGTCTGCCACCAGCCCTGGCACTCCAGCCTGGCACTGCCGCCTTCGCCGCCGGGATTGACCAGCACCCGCGGGTATTTCAGCTCATTGCGCAGCCTGGTCGCCATCGAAAGCGCCTCGACCGAGTTCAGGGACCCACCGCTTTCTAGCAGCTCCTTGACTCCATACTTGGCAATCGACTCCGCGTCAGTCACCCAGGGCGTTGTTCTCCGGATGCCGACCGTGCTCCCACCCGCGCTGATTAGGTTGTAAGCGACCGCGACCTTGTTGCTCATCTCGTCCAGGTCAACCGACGCGTGGATCTTGCCCCAGGAGAGCTCAATTCTTTTGACAAAGCCCCACCAGACGACATTGCCGTTCTCGTCAAAGAGCTCGACCCCGTTCCGAAGATAATTCAGCACCTCCAGGAGATTTGGCGAATCTCCGGAAACCATGATCTCTGCCTCATGACAGCCTCCCAGCACGCTTTTGCTGTATCGCTCGACCTCGACCTTAAGCCCGGCAGGCAAAACCTGTTCCGTGCTCAAATTCCTCTGCAAAAAGCGAGCCTTCATATCGTCAACCTCCGCGGGCGATAGCTCCCGCTCACCGTCAGCGACATGTCGATCGGGGCGTCATCCGCAAAGACCGAGTGCATCGCGAAGAAAAACACATGCTTTTCCCCGGGCGTCAGCATCAGCGACCCAGCCATCCGGCGCAAACCGGTCTTCTTTCCGGCTGCGTCCTCGCTCCAGCCGCGCTCCCCATCGATCACCACCTTGCCGCCTTGCTCAGTGGATGTCTCCAGGTTGACAAGGCCGTCCTGGGCAAGCAACATCACGTCATCAAAAGCCCAGGTCCACGTCCCCTGCGCGATCGGAGCAGCCCAAAGCTCCAGCACCAGCCCGGACAAGTCGCTCTCACCCTCCAGCCAGGGAGGCAGGCGAAAATCGAACAGATCCAGCCAGTGCCGAGCATAAAGCTCCGAGACCCGCAGCCAGTCTGTCTCGTAGACCGCGGTCACGCCCGAGACGATCCGGATCTTGTACTTAAACTTGGCGTATTGCCCCAGATAAAAAGCCCTCAACAGCATCCGCACCCTTTGCCCGCGCATTGAGCTCACCATCGAGTCCGTGATCTCCCAGCGCAGGATCGGTTGAGGCGTGCCCCCGAAAGTCATTTGCCCCTTCGCGATCGCGCCGCCGCTGGCGCCGGTCGCTGTCACCGGGGTGATCCCGAGCGCGTCCTCCGCCTCCAGCATCCAGCCCGTTGTCCAGTCCGGTCGTGTGTTGTTCATCCCGATCCAGAGCGTGCTCAGCTTTTTTGTGTGATTGTTGACCAGCTCCAGCCTGACCGGCGTCGGCAGATCTCCCAGGATAAGACCGGCTGCCACGCTGGCGGAATTGACCATCATATTCGGCGCCGTTCCCGATCCGTCATTGCAATTAAAGACCTTGCCGTTGTTGACGTTTCCGATTGGCAGCGTCGTTTCCGGACCCTCCCAAAAGGGATCCCGCTCAAAAGCGATCTCAACATTCACGCGCCCGCGCGAAAACTCCCTGGCAAGTCCGGATGTGGGCGTCACCGCGCCGTTGTAGATCCTCGAGCGCCAGGCTGTCTCGCCCTCCTGCACCTGATATTCCAGATATACCTTCTCAATTGCCGGATCCTGCGATCGCGCGCGCTCAAAAAGCCGGTTGACGCTCTGCACCTGTGCCGGGATATCCCCACGCAGCTGCACTTTGACCGTCTCCGTCACCCTATCCTCGTTGAGCTCAACTTCCGGATAGTATCCGGCTTGCAGAAAATACGAGACCCGGTCGTTGAGATCGATCCGCGTTGTCCCGCTGACCAAAGTCAAATTTGTAGCCATTAGAAGTTCCTCGACAGTTCTCTCAAGATCATGTTCTTAAGCAATTCGTAGTCAATTGGCTCGCTGGGATTGACGTTGATCGTGATCGTCTTGCTTGTCTGCGCTCCTCCAGCTGGACTAAATGCCAGTGCCGGCTGCATCCCGCTCAGCCCAACATCCATCGCCGGCAGTAATCCAGCCAGCGCCAACCTCATATCGCGCTCGACCTTGTCAATTCCGGCCAGAAATCCAACCCCAATACCCTGAGCCAAAGGTCCGCCGATCCCCTCAGCAAAAAGCCTTGAGGGCGAACTGATCCCCAGCAGCTCCTTGATATTCGAGAACAAGCTTCTGAATTTTGACTTGATGTTTTCGACCAGAGACGTCCAGTTGTCCTGGATGCCCTGCCAGAGCCCATCGATGATGTCTTTCCCGATCGTCTTGAGGTTTGAGATCGCGTTTTTCACGCCTTCCTTGAGCTTGTCGATGATCTCTCCGCCCTTGGCTTTCACGTCGCTCCACCAGGAGGTAACACCCTCCATGATCTTTTTGACCAGATCTCCGCCAATTGTCTTGAGCTCTCCCAGCGTGTCGCCAATGCCCTCGATCAGCTGCCCGATGATCTCGATGCCGGCATCCCAAAGGATGGGTCCAGCCGTGACCAGAGCCTCAAAGATTGCGGTCACGATCTCCGGGATATAAGTGACCAGCTCCGGCAAAGCTTCGCTAAGCCCGGTCACCAGCGCCAGGATGATCTCAAGCGCCGCGCTGATCAAAAGCGGCAGGTTCTGGATCAAAATGATCACGACCTGCGGAATGATCGTTGTGATCATTTTCATCAGTTGCGGCAAAGCGCGCGAAATACCGGATATCAGTGTCACGATCATCTGGATCGCGGCTGGGATCAACCTCGGCAGCAGCTGTCCGATCCCATCGACCAGCGACAGGATCACCTCCGTGCCGGTCTCCACCAGCATGGGCAGGTTTTCGACCATACCATCCACCAGCTGGATGATTAGTTCTGGCGCAGCCTCCATCAGCATTGGCGCCATTACGGCGATCGCGCCCACCAGGCTCATCACCACCTGACCGCCCAGACTTGCCAGCTCCGGCAAAAATGCGACCACAGCGATCAAGATCTGTTCCAGCGCGCCCATCATGACCGGCAGGATCTCCGGCAGCAGCTCAAGGATGCCCTCGAAAACCCCCGAAAAGACATCCGCCACCACCGGCAGGATCTCAGGCAAAAACTCTTTGACCCCGGCGACCAGCTCCGTCATCACTGGCGGGATCGCTGTCACAATGCCTTGCAGCACCGGAATAATGTTCTTGACCACCGCCCGGAAGGACTCGACCACATTTCCGGCCAGGTTTGTGATATCCGCGTTCGAGTTGCCCAATCCCGCCAACAGTGAGCTCCAGGAGGCTTGCAGCATGCCCAGCGATCCGGTGATCGTCTCGGTTGACTCCCTGGCGAAGTTTCCGGCATACTGCTCGGTTTGCTCGAAGAACATCTGCATCGCCAGCTGAGCCTTTTCTGCATTGGTCGCCGTTGCCCAGACGAAATCCAGCCCCTTTCCAGCCGCGTAAGCCTGAAGCGTGGTCGCGTTCATCGCCACGCCCAGGTTGTCCATCATCGTGAAGTTGCCCTTGGCTGCTCCCGCGATCGAGTCAAACGCCATCTGCACATCGATGCCCATCACGCTTGCCATGTCAGCCGCGCGCTGCATCGCCTGCGCTGTCAGATCCGCGGAGGTCTGGACGTCAATTCCCGAACCCTGGAAGAGCGAGCCCATGATGTTGGCGGTCGCCAGGAACTGGTCTTGCGTCGCGCCCATGTTGACATAGGCTTCTTCGCCGATCGCCTGCATCTGCAGGGCGTAGTCCTGGAAGACCGCCTCCGACCCTCCCAGGCTTTGCTCCAGATTGCCGAAATTCTGGACGACCGCCTCCGTGAGTTTGTAAGCTCCCGCGCCAGCGCCTGCCATCATGCCGCTGACAGCGACCGTTGCCGCCATGCCGACCTTGGCGATCGTCTGACCCACTTTCGAGAGCGCAGGCGCGACACCCTTGGCCATGTCCTTTAGTTTTTCGCCAAAGCTCTTTGCCTCTTTACCCGACTTCTTACTTTCTTCCCCGAATTCTTCCAGCGCGATCTCAGTGTCGGCTAATTCGAGCGATAATTTGCCCAGTTTTTCGGTCTCACGATTCAGCTGGATCTGTAATTCCTGCGCCGCCCGGCTGTTTTCCCCTTTTTCTTCCGCCACGCGGTCATACTCAGTCTGGAGACTTGCGACCTTTCCTGCCTGCACATCTATCGACTGATTGAGCATGTTGATCCGCTGCTCAAGTCCTACGGAACTTTGAGACCAGTTGCCTATCGTGGCAACCCCAGCTTTAAATTGACTGTCCAGGAGTCTCAATTCCCGATTCGCCTGCGCGATCCCGGCTTTAAAACTTGTCGTGTCCAGGCTCAGGCTGGAACTTAATTCGCTTCCCTTAGCCATTATTCACCTAACCTTTGCTTAAGCACATTACGCATCGCCCGGTAGATCTTCGCGCGATCCTCTTTCATCGTCGGTCGAAGATAAGACTGGGCGGCATGCCTGCTGGTGCCGAACTCCTGGGCGGTGCCATAGCGCACAACCTCAGCAGGAGCTCCAATCAATCCCACCTCGGTGTAGACCCGGTTTCCATCGCCTTTGATCGCCGACCTGCGCAAATGGCTTTTCAGACGGCCGCCTTTGACCTTCCGCACCGGAACCCGCTTACGCATCCCTTCCAGCGCAACCTCGGCGCCGGCTTCGATCATCTCCCTGGCGGCAGCGTCTACCCCATCCTTTTCAAGTTTTGCCAGATCTTCCAGCATGGTCTTCAGGCTGGCTGGCAGGGTCAAAGTAGCTTTCATCACGCCTCCCCGGTTCGCGCCAGACGCAGCTCTAAGTACTCGTTTTTTTCGCGGACGTTGTCGATCGATTTGATCTCGTAGCTCTTGCCGCGGTAGACCACCAGCCAGGTCTCATCCACTTCCGGGCGGTAGCGGATCAACGCGGTTGCCAGGTCATTAAATCCGGACGCGCTGGCTTGCATCGCCTCCGCGCCATGCGTGTTGATCCAACGAGCCCAAACCGTGATCTTCTGGGTCTCAACCGGCTGGACAAAACCACCCGCGTCCTTGACTCCATCCCGCGGTTTCAGAACGATCTTCGTATTTAGTTGTCCTGGATTAACCACCTTGCCATTCAAGATCATTTCTTACCTCTGAATTTGTCATTGCGAGCCCTTTGAAGAAGGGCGTGGCAATCTGCC
Source organism: Anaerolineaceae bacterium (assembly GCA_050946715.1). Lineage (GTDB taxonomy): Bacteria > Chloroflexota > Anaerolineae > Anaerolineales > Anaerolineaceae > Mesolinea. The sequence goes on from JBMNVH010000003.1 coordinate 136,471, forward strand.
TTTGGAATTCTTGCGTGCCAGGAAAGAGGTTCCTACCAATCCACATCCTCCGCGTACAACTGCCTGGGCTTTCCCTTCTCGCTGACATGCCTCACCAAATCAAAAAGACTGGTCACATCCGTCCGGTCGATCTCCGCCAGACTCCAGCCAAAACTTTTGATCAGCATCAGCTGCATGTCCAGCAGGATCTCGAGCGCGTCCTTTTCTTCGTCCGCCTCCTGACCTAAGCTGCCGGAGGCGGGTTCGGGTTTGGGTTGCCGATCCTGCTCACGATCTGGTTGAAGACTCCCATCACCTCGCTCAATTCAGCGCTGTTCAGCAGCTCTTCGCGCGTAAACTGGTCGCCATAAAAAGCGACCACAAAATCCGCCAGATTGTCAACGGTCTCCTCGTCAAAGCTCATTTCCTCGCCAAGTTGACCCGCCAGCTTCTGGATCTTGACAGCCTCTTTAAGAAGGCGAAAAGGCACAAAACTGCGCCTGTAAGTCTTCTTCTTATCTTCCGGACCGTTCAAGGTCAGTTCGATCGAAAAATCAGCCATAATTCCTCACTTATCCTCTTATGTAGATACCGTCTTGAATGTCAAGAGGTAATTGAGAATTTGGCAGCATAATCAGGGTCAAATGGGGTTTGATTCTTCAATACCCCATAAACCTGATGCGCCAATTTCTTCATTGCCGCTACAACAA
>JBMNVH010000004.1:0-119330 GCA_050946715.1 Anaerolineaceae bacterium
CCTAGAATAACCAGCTAATGAGAAAGTATTATCTGATTATTTTCCACTTCTCATCGTATGTCAGATGGTTTATCTACGTGATTTTTTGGCTTTTTATTCATAAACAAGCATTTCAACTCTAACTATTTATAGGATTTTATAAAAACGTTCGAACAATATGACGATCAGAATTTTATCTATAATGAAAAGCTGATCTGTGTTCTATGGAAAGCAATTCAAAATAGCATGTTCATATTCAGCAATTCTCATTATATATCAGGATGGTCAGAGATCATTCCAGAACAAGAAAAAGATCAGATTCCTCGTGGTCTCCTGATCACGAACCACATTTTTTGTCAGATGTAGAATGGTTGGTTCGTAATGGAACACGAATCAACCTAATAGGTCTCTGTACTTACTTTCCAGTCCTGGTTTATTTCTTGCTAAACCCAAACTCAAACCAAGCGCCGCAAACAGCAAGACCAGACCAGCGCCATCGAAGATAATAAACCGCATCACGGACCCCCGCAAAACCTTGTGTTCAAGCGGGATCGTCAGATATAACAAACTCTCCCCCGCCAGACCGATCGCCTGCATCAATGCTGCGGAGATCAGCGAGATCTTTTGCTTGACAGGATCGAAAACCGCAAAGATATAAGGCACCTGCCACATCAAAAAAAAGATCCCATAACCAACGACTACCGCTCTGCCGACTTCACCGCTCAATTCATAGCCGCCCATGTAGAGTTTCGGTCTTGCCATAAAATCTATGGCACACATCAGGTTAATGATCAGGACAATCCCGATCAGAAATCTCGCCACCCAAACCCATCTTCTTCGCCTTTTCAAAAGATCACCCTTTGCTCACAATGCCCTGCTGCACCTTCCAGACCTCGTGTCTGCTCAGGAAATCACTATCAAACATATCCAGATCGGTCGTTGTGACAAAAGCCTGTTGCGCTTTTTCGAGGAGATCCATCAAGGCTTGCCTGCGGAACGGGTCAAGTTCAGACATGACTTCATCCAGCAACAAAACCGGCCATTCCCCGGTGCGCGCCTTCATCAAATCCACCTCGGCAAATTTCAACGAGAGCAAAGCTGTGCGCGCCTGACCGCGGGAACCGTAATTTCCCAGATCGATCTGGTTGACAAGAAAACGCATTTCATCGCGATGCGGCCCGATCGAGGTCGAACCGCGCTGAATATCCTTGCGATGGCGCTTTGTCAAAGCCAACTGAAATCCATCCCGGATCTCTTCATGGCTAAAAGCGCTTCGCTGGGCACTCAGATCGACAGGCAAACCGAGCTGCCCATCTTCTTCCACGGCGGGATCAAAAGAGGGCTGATAATCCAACCGCAGTACTTCTTTCCCCTGACTCAACTCATAATGGTGCGCCTGCGTCAGAGACTGAATTTCTTTGATCAGCTTGATCCGTCCCCGAATAAGCCAGGCGCCTTCTTCCGCCAGCATCTGGTCCCAGGGTTCAAGCTGATTCGGGTTGCCACCATTTTCCGCCAACCTTTTCAATAGTGCGTTACGTTGCGTATTCACCTTGTTATATCTGATCATGTGACGGGAATAGCCCGGTTCGATCTGACATAAGACCTCGTCGAGATACCGCCGGCGGTCCGAGGGACTGCCCTCCACGATCTTGCTCATTTGTGGCAAAAAACTGACAGCATTGAATTGTCCGTACAGATCCCCAAAGCGTTTGGAAACGCCATTGAGCAATGCTTGTTTTCGAAAACGGATCGATCGATCTTCCTGGTTATGCTCCAGGATCAGGCGCGTTTCAAGCGTGTGCTTCTTTCCGCCTCGCTCAAAATCCGCCACAATGCGAGCCACTCGCAGCGACTCGTCTTCCGGGAGGTTGAAGTTGATCAATTGCCGGTCAGAGCTAGCAGTGAATGAGGTAAAAAGCGCCTGAAAAGCAACCGCTTCCAGGATACTGGTCTTCCCCTGAGCGTTTGTCCCATAAAACAAAATAACCCGTTTGGGAAAATCAAGCTCCAAACGGGAAAAGATCCGGAAATTGCTCAGAGAAAGACTCTTAAGATACATTAATCTTCTACTTCTTCCTCGTCCTCAGGCACCCGCTCATAAACCTCACTGGCTCGGTCAACATACAAAACGCCATCCAGATGGTCCATCTCGTGTTGAATTATCCTCGCCATCCAGCCGTCTGCCTTGATCTTTTGAGGTCTGCCGTGTCGGGTAAGAGCCTTGACCGTGACCGCTTCGTGACGTTCAACCTTGCCGATCAACCCCGGCACTGAAAGGCAACCTTCCAGTCCTTCGACCATCTCATCGGATCGCTCCACAATTTCAGGATTCACCAACACATAGCGTTTGGGCTTTGGCATAGGCGCGTCTTCATCTTCGGGTTCTTCCGCGTATTCGATCACAACCAATTGCAAAGATTGACCAATTTGGGGCGCAGCCAAACCAACACCAGGTTCAGCGCGCATAGTTTCGAACATGTTATCGATCAGATTCTGCAGATCTTTATCAAATTTTTTCACCTCTTTTGCTTTCAAACGCAAAAAAGGATCGGGAAATTTTACAATATCTAAAATAGCCATTTAATCTCCAAATTCAGCAATTCTCATTTTGCCTAGAGACATGGTCTCCTGACCATGAGCTATATATTCATTCTTTACAGAGAATTGCTGCTCCATAGTTGAGAGCTATTGTACCTTAGGCGGAAGGTGGATTCAAAGAAACAGTATCATCCTGACTTCCCATTTCAGCCTGATACTCTTCATGAAAGACCTCGAACCATTTGGCAATTCTTTCCCGTTCCTGCACAGTATGTCGCTCTTCTTTCTCCTGAGCGTGTGTGCCCATCCGGGCGAAGATATCCTGCTGCACGATCGAAGGCTGATAAACGTTATCAAAAGACAATTGACTGTTCCCCACCGTAATATAGACCGTGCCATAATTCAGGAGCATCGGGAAAATACCCTTGCGTTCATATTCGATGCTGAGAATATTATCCAGCGGAGCTGCCCGACGTGATTCCTGACCAAAAGGTTTGCGGTCGAGATCGATCACCTGATTGGGTGTCAGCTGAAAAACATCGTTACGCCAGTCTACATAGCGGTAAAGCAGGACTGCCACGGATGCTATCAATACAAAGAAACCGAGCGTCAGAGCCATAGTGTAATTCAGCCAAGTGATATGACGGGTAAGCACCGCGACGATAAAGCTTCCCGAAGCAATAATGCCCAAAAGTGCAAGAAAGCCCTTCTTCAGAAGCGTAAACCAATGTTTCCGGTACGTGATCGTGCCGGAACTTTCATGTCGGACCTTGAAGAAATCGCTAAACAGCCATTCAAAAAAGCTGATCTCACGATGCGGCAGCTCGTTTTCAATCCCGTATTCCATCTCCAGCTCTTTGGCGCTGACTTCTTCCGGCTCTTTTCCAAATTTTTTCCGCAAAGCTTTTCTGATCTCGCGCGCGTCCAGTTCAAGGTCAACGTGTTTGCTTCTCTTCCAATAGCTTTCGATCAGTTTTCCGATCGTCTTGGCGTGCGCAACTCGTTCAAAGCGGATATCACCAATATAGGTTCGCACGATCACATCCGAAAACCCTAACAACGCCCCCATTTGGCTGGTTTTAACACCGACAGAAATAAGCGTACCCAGGGGCGCTTCCTGACGGCTTTCATAAAATCCCGAAACCCTTTCCACCCAAACCATTCGTTTTGAGGTGATCAGGTAAAAATCGTTAGCCCAGTTGTTAATATTCCATGCCAGCCAGATCGCTGAAACAAAGAAGCTGATCACCATTCCAAACATTGCCAGCATAGGAAAATGAGATTGGATGAAGGAAAGCAGAAAAATAGCAAGAATGAAAAAAAGCAAGGGCTTGATCACCGCCCCTAAGAGAAAGATCGGATGCTTACGGGTGATCAGACTTACCTTTTCATCCTCTTCAAGCCAGGGCTTTGGGAGCGTGCGGATCAGTTCATGGCTGCTGGCAAGCACAGTCAGCGTTTCAGCAAACGCCGGACTTTGCTCGCTCAATGCCGCCAGATGATCCGAAGAAATAAACCAAAGATGACTCTTTGAGCTGGCCCAAACGGTTTCGTTCCAGTTTTGCGGGTAAGCAGAGCTACCCATGCCAATCAGATCCCCTCTTTGATAGGAATGAGTCTTGCCGTCAAAACCATCTTCGCCTTGCAGCTTGCCTGATTCAAGCAAAAAGAGCCCGTCACGCTCTTCATCAGCACTAAAGAGAGTCTCCCCAGCCGGGAGCTCAACCGGAACCATAACTTCAGCTACGATTGGCAGGTCGAGATCATCAAGCGCGCTAAAAAGTGGGCTCTCCCAAAAAAACTGGATCTGACTCTCTGTAACGTTCATTTTTAGCCTTCCGGATCGTTGGAAACAGTTCCTTCATCCCCGGGCTGCGATGCCTCGGGATCGATTTCTGTTTCTTCTGCATAAAAGGTCAATTCTGCATGTTCTTCTTCTTTACAAACATGAACCACATCACCTTGTTTGAATTCACCCTCAAGCAATTTGATCGCTAATTTGCTCTCAACGTATTTTTGTAAGGCGCGTTTGAGCGGTCTGGCTCCAAAGAGCGGATCATAACCCTGGTCTGCCAACCACAAGCGCGCGCTTTCATCAACGACCATGTGAACGCCATATTCCTCAACGCGCTCAATGATCTCTGCCATTTCGAGGTCAACGATCTTGACAACATCCTCTTTCGTCAAAGGCGCGAAAGTGATGATATCGTCAACACGGTTAAGAAATTCAGGTCTGAAAGCCTCTTTAAGTGCTTTTTCAATTTTTTCCTGTGATGCCTTAACTTCTTCCGCGTCATCGCCTTCAGCCAGGAAGCCCAGTGTGCCGCCTTTACGCACAAATTCCGTGCCCAGGTTACTGGTCATGATCAGGACGGTGTTTTTGAAGTCCACAACCCGTCCCTGACCGTCAGTCAGTCGACCGTCATCGAGGATCTGCAATAAAGTGTTCCAAACCTCAGGATGGGCTTTTTCGATCTCATCAAACAAAATTACACGATAGGGACGCCGACGCACAGCTTCGGTAAGTTGACCGCCTTCTTCGTAGCCAACATAGCCAGGAGGCGCGCCAAACAAGCGTGAGACAGAATGTTGTTCACGGTATTCGCTCATATCAATGCGCACAAGCGCGTCCTCATCATCAAACAAAAATTCAGCCAGAGCCTTAGCCAAATGTGTTTTACCGATACCAGACGGACCGATAAAGATAAACGAACCAATCGGACGCTTGGGGTCCTTCAGACCCGAACGCGCGCGCCGGATCGCATCCGAAATGGATTTGATAGCCTCATCCTGACCGATAACGCGTTCATGCAGACGCTCTTCCATATGAAGCAATTTCTGGGTTTCTGATTCAAGCAATTGCGTGACGGGTATGCCGGTCCACTGATGGATCACCTCAGCGATATCATCCGCGTCAACAACATCGTCAAGTTTGTTTTCAGCTTCCCATTGGGCTTGTTTTTCGTTGAATTTTTCTTCCAGCTGCAGGCGCTCAGCCTTGAGCTTGACAGCCCGTTCGTATTCACGGTCAAGGCTGGCTCTTTCCTCTTCCGCCATCAGGCGGTCAATTTCCTTGCGGTCTTTTTTAAGATCCTCCGGCAAAGAATATAAAGCTACACGCAGTTTTGCCGAGGCTTCATCCATCAGGTCAATTGCTTTGTCTGGCAATTTCCGACCTGTCATATAGCGAGCCGACAAATTGGCAGCGGCTTCCAGAGCTTCATCAGAAAGTTTTACATTATGATGGGCCTCGTAGCGATCCCGCAAGCTCTTGAGCATGCTGACCGTATCCTCAACCGTAGGCTCGTCCACATAGATTGGTGCGAAACGCCGTTCAAGCGCGGCATCTTTCTCGATATGTTTGTGGTATTCGTCGATCGTGGTCGCGCCGATACATTGCAGATCACCGCGCGCCAAGGCTGGCTTGAGCATATTGGACGCATCCATCGTGCCCTGCGCCGCGCCAGCTCCCACGACCGTATGCAGTTCATCAATGAAGAGGATCACCTCTCCGGCAGAATCCTGAATTTCTTCGATCGAAGTTTTCAGGCGCTCCTCAAATTCACCTCTGAAGCGCGTCCCCGCCACCATCGCGCCCAGATCCAGCGAATAGACCAGTTTATTGGCAAGGATTTCCGGCACGTCATCATTGGCGATCTTCTGCGCCAGACCTTCAACGATCGCAGTTTTTCCAACACCAGCACCACCAATGAGAACTGGGTTGTTTTTGGTCCTGCGACACAGGATCTGGATCAGGCGAGTGATCTCAAGTTCGCGTCCGTAAACAGGGTCGAGTTTTCCTTCACGTGCCGCCTGCGTTAAATTGTGAGAGTATTTTTCGAGCGTGCGATATCTCCCTTCAAACTTGCCTCTTTTACCAGGTCGATCACCACCGCCGCGCAGGTCCTGAATCGCGCCCAGAACGCTGGCACGGTTGAATCCATATTCCTCGAGCATATTAGCAAGTTGGGTCTTCTTCTCAGCTAAAATTGCCAGGAAAAGGTGTTCGGTGGAGATATATTCATCGCCCAAACGATTGGCTTCGGTCTTTGCCATATCGACGACCATCTTCACCCGAGGTGTTAAAAAGACCTGACCAGCTGGTCCACCAAAGACATTGGCTCTCGGCGTACCACGCAGAATGCCATCGAGCCGGTCAACGATATCTCCCGGATTAACAGAAAGGGCTTCAATGATCTGAGTGACAATCCCCTGTGGCTGCTCGATGAGAGCCAGAAGGATATGCTCAGAATCGATCTGGTTATGCCCATAGCGCTGGATGATCTCGGCTGCGCGTGCGGCAGCATCCTGCGCTCTTTCTGAGAATTTATCAAAACGCATCATAGTATGTGTCCTCTATTTCTTTTCTTTGCAACAGTAAAGATGTTGCAACTAATGTTCCAGTATCAGAATAACAAAACTGTATTTGTTTTTAGTTAATATTTACAGGAAAATGAATGAACATTTACTTTCGTAGGGGCAGACTTCCAAAGTGCCCTATGGGTACGTCCGCCCGTCTTACCACACGTAGGCCGGATTTTGAAGCACCATGTAGGCCGGATTTTGCAGTTGAAATCCGGCACGAGAGAGCAAATCCAGTCATGCCGGATCGAATTACACGATCCGGCCTACATATTTTAAAGCCTTCTCCCGCGGGAGAAGGTGCCCGCAGGGCGGACTGCTTGCGTCCCGAGTTTTTTTCTCGGGATAAGGGGAAAATAAGTTTTGTGAGAAACTGTGGCATACCCAAAGGGCGCAGGTGTCCCCCTGCTATAATAACAACATGGCATCGCCAAAGGAAAAGAAAAGATATCCCTCCCTCTTCGCCACTTCATAGGCATGCAATATCTGCTCACGGCTCGCGAAGGCACTCACCAACATCAATAATGTCGATTTTGGCAAATGGAAATTGGTAATGATCACATCAACACAGCGGAACTGATACCCAGGCGTGATAAAGAGCTCCGTTTCCCCAGAAAACGCTTGCGCCTCGCCAGTTGGACTTGCCTGACAAGCGCTTTCGATCGTTCGCACCGTCGTCGTCCCGACCGCGATCACCCTGCCACCACGCTTCTTCGTTTCCCGGATCTCCCGCGCTGTCTGCTGGCTAAGCTGGCACCACTCCCTGTGAATGTGATGATCCTCAATATCTTCCTCAGTCACCGGCGCGAAGGTATCCAGCCCAACCCGCAGCTCGACCTTCGCAATCCTGACACCCTTTGCCTCGATCTTTGCCAACAATTCGGGGGTGAAATGTAGCCCCGCTGTCGGCGCGGCAGCAGAACCCGGCTTCTGGTTATATACCGTCTGATAGCGTTCAGGGTCGCCAACATAATTGCGGATATATGGCGGTAGGGGTGTATGCCCTGCCTGGTCAAAATAAGGCTCGAGCGCTTCAGCGAACTTCAGGATCCGGCGGGAGCCATCCAAAACTTCTTCAACCTCACCCTCAGGCCCTTCATCGATAAGAAAGCCTCGCCCTGCTTTCATCCCACTGCCACCGACCAGAGCCTCCCAGCGCAATTCATCCAGCTTGTTCAACAGCAAGACTTCAACTTTGCCGCCGCCGGGCAGTTTCCTGGCATAAAAACGAGCCGGGATAACACGGGTTTCGTTGACAACCAAGAGATCACCGGGATTTAAATAATCAATGATCTCAAAAAAACGGCGATGCGCCAGATCATCTTTCTGACGATCCAGAACCATCAGGCGTGAGTGGTCGCGCTCTTTAGCTGGCTCCTGAGCAATAAAACGCTCAGGCAGCTCATAAATGAACTCTTCTGTTTTCAAGCCCACCTACTCATCAACAGGGTCAAACAAACTGGCCTGGGTCGGCGTCTGCCGATACTCCCGCCCCAGATGCTGATACGCCAAAGCGGTTGCTACACGCCCCTGAGCGGTGCGATCGATATAGCCAAGTTGCAAAAGATAAGGCTCAACTACGTCCATGATCGTATCAGCTTCCTCGCTGACCGAAGCGGCAATTGTGTTGAGACCGACCGGGCCGCCATTGTATTTATCAATGATGGTGATCAAAATGCGCCGATCCATCTCATCCAGCCCGAGCGGATCGATATTCAGCATGCCCAAAGCCTGATTGGCAACATCCTGCGTAATTTTCCCATCAGCGCGCACATCGGCATAATCACGCACGCGGCGCAAAAGCCGCAAGGCAATACGGGGAGTGCCCCGTGCCCGGCGTGCGATCTCGTGAATGCCAGCTTCCTCATAGGGCAAATTCATCAACCGCGCACCCCGTCGGATGATATCGGACAGCGAATCTTCGTCATAATAATCCATGCGGTAAACCGCCCCAAAGCGTGCCCGCAAGGGTGCTGAAAGCAATGCCAGCCGGGTCGTCGCGCCAACCACAGTGAAACGTGGCAGCTTCAGCCGTACCGACTTGGCGCCCGGACCCTTGCCTATAACAATATCAAGCGCGAAATCCTCCATGGCGGGATATAAGATCTCTTCAACCAGCTTGCCCAGCCGATGGATCTCGTCAATAAACAAAATGTCGCCGGCCCTCAGATTGGTGAGGATGGCTGCCAGATCGCCCGCCCGCTCAATGGCCGGGCCTGAGGTCACCTTAATATTCACGCCCATCTCAGCGGCAAGGATATGCGCCAGCGTGGTTTTACCCAGACCGGGAGGACCGTGAAAAAGAACATGCTCAAGCGCTTCGCTGCGCTGTTTGGCAGCCTGGATCTGGATCAGCAGGTTATCCTTTACGCCTTGCTGGCCGATCAGTTCCTTCAAGCTGCCGGGTCGCAAAGCCAGATCGACCGTATCTTCACTGCGTTTGGCTGCCAAAATGCTATCGTCATCTTTTGCTTTCATGGAAAAAATTATACCCTCAAAAAAACAAAGATAGCGGAGCATCAGCATTCAGCTTCATGATTAATTGGAGTAATAGATTTTTCAAAGGGAGCATGAGAACCATGTCTGTCATTCTTACCATTCAATCAACCACCTTTAAAGAAGCAACTGCCAAAAAGGATGACATGCTAATCCTGATTTCTCTTTTCCTTGTTCCTGAAGATGATCAATCTTAATTATAAAGGGTTAATTACCTACTATTTGATAGAATTAATTCAGACTGAAGAAGGAGTCCATAATGAATAAGTTTGAAATAAGCCCGGAAGACCTATTGGTGAGACCGCATCACCTCTTTGACAGAAAAACACTCCTCCTGACCTGCGGTGACTTCGCTGCAGGAGATTTCAATACCATGACCATCGGTTGGGGCAGCATCGGCACGATGTGGAACCGCCCTTATGTTTCGGTTGCGGTCAGACCAACCCGCTACACTTACGAGTTTTTCGCGCGCTACGAGGATTTCACCGTCACTGCTCTACCGGCTGAATTCCGCCAGGCAATGATCTACCTCGGAACCCATTCCGGACGTAATTCCAATAAGCTTAAAGAGACAGATCTGACTACGATAGCCTCAGCAAAAGTGAAGTCGCCCAGCTTTGAACAGGCAGAACTAACCATCGAATGTAGAAGTATTTATTACTCCGATTTCGACACGGCTCATTTCATTGACCCTAAAATTGACCAGAACTATCCCAGCAAAGACTATCACCGCGTTTTTTATGGCGAGATCGTGCATATATTGGCTACTGAAGATTATCGTTTTACCTAAACCACCCTGCTCAGATTGTCTTTGCAGCGTTATAATCAAGCCATGACAGGAGAGATAATGACCGAAAAGAAAATACGAGTACTCATTGCCAAGCCTGGTCTGGATGGACATGACCGTGGCGCCAAAGTTATTGCCCGTGCCTTACGGGATGACGGTATGGAAGTGATCTATACCGGCTTACGCCAAACCCCCGAGATGATCAGCGAAGCTGCCCTTCAGGAAGATGTCGATGTGATCGGACTTTCCATTTTGTCAGGGGCGCACAACGCGCTGATCCCGGAAGTGCTTAAAAAGTTAGAGGAAAACGGACAGACCGACGTGCTTGTCTTCCTCGGCGGCATCATCCCGGAAGACGATATTCGCGGCATGCTCGACGCTGGCATCTACAAGGTCTATGGCCCCGGAACTGACACACGCGTTGTCTGTCAGGACATTCGCGAAGCGATCAAAGCCAGAGCAACGGCGGATTAAATGACACTGATCGAAGAACTGAGAAAGGGCAGTCGGCTTGCCCTTTCTCGCATTTTAAGCCAGGTTGAATCATCAACTACTCTCGGTGAACAAGCCCTGGACGAGCTATTTGTTTATACAGGCAATGCCCACAAGATCGGCATCACCGGACCGCCTGGTTCGGGCAAAAGCACACTGGTGAACGCCATCGCGCACCAGATCAGATTAAGCGAGCCGGATGCCAAAGTCGCCATCATCGCTGTAGACCCCACCAGTCCCTTCACCGGCGGTGCCATCCTGGGCGACCGCGTGCGCATGCTCGCTTTGCAGAACGATCCAAACGTCTTCATCCGTTCGATGGCATCCAGAGGTGCCTTGGGAGGGCTGGCAGCCCAAACCCAGGCGATGAGCCAGGTCTTTGATGCCGCCGGCTATCAATATGTGCTGATCGAGACCGTCGGTGCCGGACAATCGGAAGTTGACATTGTCAATCTGGCGCATACGACCATCGTCGTTGACATCCCCGGTCTGGGCGATGACATTCAATCGATCAAAGCCGGCATTCTCGAAATTGCTGACATTCTCGTCGTCAACAAAGCTGACCGCCCTGGTGCTGATCAGAGCGCCCGTTATCTGCGTTCCATGATCCAGATGGGTCATGGCGGCTCTTCTACCTCAGCTGGCAAACACAGCCTGCTCGAATTTAATGAGAATGAAGAGACGGAAGACACAAGCGAGGAAGCAAGTTATTGGATCCCACCGGTATTGAAAACCACTGCAACCGACAGCAGTGGCATTCCCGAACTGGTTGAACAGATCCAGGCGCATCAGCGCTGGCTAAAAGAAACCGGTAACTGGGAACGCAAAGAAGCTTTCATGCTTCGGGAAGTCCTGCGCAAGATCATTGCCCATTCGCTGATCAAGGAATTTGATCAAAAAGTCCCAGAAAGTTTCTATGAAGAGGTGCTTAAAAATGTTAACAATCGGAAACTTTCACCGAAAGAGGCAAGTAGAAAATTATTAGCGTATAATCAACAAGGTATTAATTCGCATACATCGGAGTAAGAAAATGGAAAGAACCTTGATCAAAGACCTGAAAGACCATATTGGACAGCAGGTTACTCTTAAAGGCTGGCTGCAAACCTTGCGTGACCAGAAAAGCATGCAGTTTTTGATTCTGCGTGATAAAACCGGACTGGCTCAGGTTGCTCACTGGAAAAAAGGCAATCTCGAGCTGGCAGAGTTGATCTCAACCCTCGGCACAGAATCAGCGCTGACCGTGACCGGCAAGGTGGTCGAGAATGAAGTCGTCAAACTTGGCGGCATTGAGATCCAGCTGGAAGCATTAAAAGTCGAGAACAACGCCGAGCTGCCTCTGCCTTTTGAACCTTTTGGCGATACGCTCCCCGACCAGGACTACCGCCTTGACTGGCGCTATCTCGACCTAAGACGGGAACGAAATAGACTGATCTTTGAAGTCCAGACCACGCTCGAACAGGCCATGCGCGAGTATTGGCTCAAAAACGGATACATCGAAGTCCATTCCCCCAAGATCATGGGCACGCCCAGCGAAAGCGGCGCTGAGCTTTTCAAGGTCGATTATTTTGAACAGACTGCCTATTTGGCTCAATCGCCTCAGTTCTACAAGCAAATGGCTCAGGCTGCCGGATTTGAAAAGATATTTGAGATCGGACCCGTCTTCCGGGCTGATCCCTCTTTTACATCGCGCCACATGACCGAATTTACTGGCATTGATTTTGAAATTTCATGGATCGACAGCCACGAAGACGTCATGGTCCAGGCTGAAAACCTGCTTGCCCACAGCTATCAGGCTGTGAAGGATAAGCACTACGATAAGATCCTGGAACATTTCGGCGTCGAACTTGAAGTGCCCGCCACCCCATTCCCACGCCTGACGATGGCGGAAGCCTACCAGATCCTGAAAGGGCTGGATTACAAACTGCCTCCTGAGAAAAAAGGCGACCTAGACCCCGGTGCCGAACGCGCTTTGGGTGAATACGTCAAGAAGGAATATGGCAATGACTTTGTCTTCGTCAAGGACTGGCCCTTCACCGTCCGTCCCTTCTATCACATGCTGCACGAGGACAATCCCAGCCTGACCAAGAGCTTTGACCTTCTCGGGCGCGGGCTTGAAATTACCACCGGCGCTCAGCGTGAACACCGCTACGAAGTGCTCTCCAAACAGGCCCTCGAAAAAGGCTTAACCCTGGAACCTATTCAGACTTATCTGAATTATTTCCGTTACGGTTGCCCACCGCATGGTGGCCTGGGCATGGGTTTGAGCCGCCTCCTGATGGTCATGCTGAACCTGCCCAGCATTCGCGAAGCTGTATTCCTCTTTAGAGGACCAAACCGCCTGGAGCCATAATGCCAATCCTTTACGGATCAAGACTTCGCTTGCGCGCTCCGGAACGGGAAGACATCCCAGCATTTTTACGCTGGGTCAATGATCCCGAAGTCGGGGAGTACCTCGATCATTACACAGCATTCAACAGGGAGATGGAAGAATCCTGGTATGAAAGTGTCGTCAAGGGTCCAGCGATCGAACTGCCTCACGTGATCGAAGTGAAGACATCCGAAAACGACACCTGGATTCCGATCGGCAATACAGCTTTCATGGACTTTCACCAGGTCAACCGTTCCGCGGAGATCGGCATCATGATCGGGGAAAAAGAGTATTGGGATCAGGGTTATGGTACAGAGGCGCTGCAGCTTATGTGTGATTACGGCTTCAACACGCTCAACATGCACCGCATTCATTTGCGCGTATTTCAAGGGCATGAAAGAGGTAGGAAAGCCTACCAAAAAGTTGGTTTTGTATACGAAGGAACCATGCGCCAGGCACGATACCATGCGGGACGTTACTGGGACGTTGATTTTATGAGTATTATTCGAACAGACTGGAAACAATCATTAGAGGAGTAAGGAAGTAAATGAATGTAGCACGCAAACAATCAAACGCACTCTACGGAGGCATCCATCTTTTCGCTGGGTCAGCTTCAGAAGACCTTGCCAAAGAGGTCGCGAATTATCTTGGGCTTGAACTTAGTGGTGTAGACGTTCACGAATTTACCAATGAAAACCTGTTTGTTAAACTGCACGCCTCTGTCAGAGGTCAGGATTGCTATATCATTCAAACCACCTCTATGCCAGTTCATCGCAACCTTATGGAAATGCTGATCATGGCGCAAACGCTTTATCTTGATTCCGCCGGTCGTATCACCCTCGTTTTCCCCTACATGTGTTATGGTCGTTCCGACCGTAAGGATCAACCCCGCGTTCCGATCACCGCCAAATTGGTAGCTGACATGATGGTGGTTGCCGGAGCAGACCGCTACATCACCATGGACCTGCACGCTGGTCAGATCCAGGGCTTTTTCTCTATTCCCGGAGATGTGCTTTCCGGTTATCACATCCTGAAACCTTACTTGCAGGAACGTATCGGTACGATGCATAAACCGGCATTGCTGACCGCCGATCTTGGCTTTGCCAAGCACGGACGACGCTATGCCCAGGCGCTGAACATTCCCCTTTCCTTTATCGAAAAACGGCGCATTGATAACGAAGACCATTCAGAAGCACTCAATCTGATCGGTGATGTGCGTGACCGCGATGTGCTTATCATCGACGATGAGATCGACACCGGCGGCTCGATCTGCGAAGCGGTCTGGGTTGCCAAAGCGAATGGCGCCCGCGACATCTATGTGGCGTTTGTGCATCCGGTGCTCTCCGTCAATGCGGCAGACAGACTGGCAGCGC
Organism: Anaerolineaceae bacterium; assembly: GCA_050946715.1. Taxonomy (GTDB): domain Bacteria; phylum Chloroflexota; class Anaerolineae; order Anaerolineales; family Anaerolineaceae; genus Mesolinea. The sequence goes on from JBMNVH010000004.1 coordinate 14,399, forward strand.
TGCCGGTGAAACACTTCATCACCACCAACACCATCCCGATCCCAGATGAAAAGCTGAAACTGTTCGGCAATCGCCTGACAATCCTAAGTATTGGTCCTTTATTGGGAGAAGTGATCAAGCGCGCCAACGAAGGCACCAGTGTTGGCGCGATGTTCAATGAATAGTAAGTAAAGAGGACTTTTTGCCCGAATTACCCGAAGTCGAGACGATCCGCCAACGCCTGATCAAAGGTTTTGGCGATCGTCCTTCAATTTTAGATCAGACCATTCATCAAGCCAGACTTCTTTGGTCAGGAACGCTTGCCAACGCCAACAACGATTACTTTGAGGGCTTTGTAAGAGGTCAACAAGTGCTCTCAGTGGATCGAAGAGCAAAATTCCTTTACCTGACCCTGACCGATGCCTATCTCGTTTTCCATCTGCGAATGAGTGGCGACCTTTTCATGGAGCAAATAGATCAACCGGAAACCCACCCTTACCGTTACGTGCAGCACGACCGCGTCTGGCTCGATTTTGATTCCGGCTGGCGTTTGGTTTTCAACGACATTCGCAAATTTGGACGGATGTGGCTCCTCAAGGATCTCGACACGTTCTTTGCCAGGATCGGTCCCGAGCCTCTGGATGAAACCCTGACACCCAATGACTTTCACCAAAATATCATCTCAAAATCCCGTCAGCTCAAACCACTTCTTCTTGATCAAAGCTTTATCGCCGGGGTTGGCAACATTTATTCCGACGAAGCCCTTTTCATGGCTGGCTTACATCCCCTGCGGAAAAGCGACAGTCTCAGCCTAACGGAGGCGACACGCCTGCTCAATGCCATACGAATTGTTTTGAGCAAAGGCATTGACCAGAAAGGAGCCAGCATCGATTGGGTATATCGGGGTGGAGATTTTCAAAACTTCTTTCAGGTCTATCAGCAGGAAGATCAACCCTGCCCTCGTTGTGGCACTCCGATCCAAAAAACAAAAGTGGGGCAAAGAGGCACCCACTTCTGTCCAATTTGTCAAAGATTAGACTAAGACGGCGATTGGCTTTTTACAATGTTTCGCAAGCTGGGTAAGACCCGGGCTTGATTTTCTTTCCACCATTGAACGCTATCCCGTACAGTTTCCTCGATCGGTCTGATTTTGTAATCCAGTTCCTCGATCGCTTTTTGTGAAGAAATGACCGAATTGCTCATGAGTGTTTCAAGCGCGTAGCGGGTGAACTGAGGTCTTTTCTTAAGAAGTCGATAAACCCGTTCTGCCAGAGGGGTAAAAACGTAAGCCAGCTTATATGGAAAATAGAATTCACAACCTTTTGCTCCAGCTGCCTTCTGAACCACCCTGCGATAATCGCGAATGGATATCTGGTGCCCTCCTAAAATATAAGCTTCACCCGATCTGCCTTTGCTCAAGGCTGAAATGTGAGCGTCGGCAACATCCCGCACGTCAACAAAATCAAAACCGCCATCAATTGTTGCGGTTGCTCCGCTCTTCATCCAATACAAGGTCATCTCACCCATTTCTGAGCGTTTGAAGTCATAGGGTCCGATAACTCCCGACGGCAATAACAGGATTGTTTCAAGCTCATCGTCAGTAGCGTCTTGCACCAACACCGAGGCTTCTGCCTTGGTTTGGTCGTAGCTTTCCCGTCCCCTGTCGGTATCAAAGGGCAAAGTTTCATCAATCACCAGATCATGATCCGGACGACCATAAGCGTGTATAGAACTGGTATAGATCAAGCGCTTCACGCCGGCTTCCTTGCAGGCACGAATGACATTGGCTGTTCCTTCAATATTTACCTTGCGCATCATGGCGAATTGTTCCGGCACGATCGCGACCAAAGACGCCAGATGATAAACATGGCTGACGCCCTGCATGGCTTTGAGAAGAGAAGGATAATCAAGGATATTTCCTTCGACGATTTCCGGTTTTGAATCAGTCAGTGAACTGATATCCTCGCCAGGTAAAACTAGTGCCCGCACCTGATAACCTTGATGAACCAATTTTCTGGTGATTACATTTCCTATGTGTCCAGCTGCGCCAGTAATAAGTATCATTTCGCCTCCACTGCTTTGCGGAATAAAGTTGTTGAATAGACCAGCTCATCTGACCAATTGGTCAGGTTTGGCAACATGCCATTCATGAGTAGATAACCTAAGATCACTGCAAGAATGAAACGTGAAGTTTTTCTTGGGTCAGTCTCAGGGTCAATGGAACCCTCTGCAATACCATGCAAAAGCATGCCTGTAAAAAGTGCGTCATAGCGCTCGTAAGGTTTGAAAGAAATTGGCGGCGTTGAAGGATCATTCATTGCCTGGCGCCAATATTCAACTAACAAGGGAAAACCGGCTGCAAAATCCTTGAGTGGCTTGCCGGAATTTTGAGCCATCATGGTCAAAGTGTCGAAAACGCTATCATTCTTTTTACCGGTAGCGATATTTTTTAATAAGTTTTCGTCCAATATGTTCAACCAATTTTGTAAAAGGTGTTGAAAGAGGGCATTTTTCGATTCGAAATAATAATAAAAAGTGCCCTTGCTGACACCTGCTGCCTGGCAAATTTCATGAACTGATGTGGCGTCAAAACCTTTTGTCGTAAAAAACTCGATCGCGGTATCGATAATCAGTTCCTTAGAGCTTTTCATGCATGAACCTCCCAAAAGATCCCTATACTGACTGGTCGGTCAAATTATATACACCCCTCTATTATTAGTCAATCCTCTAATAATCTGAAATCTCTTTTTATCTATTGATCAGGGCAAGGTCGAGTTCCAAGCCGTTCGCTCGTGGTCTCCTGACAACGGGCTTATATCGGGCAGACATGATAGTCCGCTTAGGTTTACACGTGGTCTCCCAACCACTTGCTAAAGATTTTTCTATTACTGAATATTTTGAAGAAATACCAAAATTCGTATAATTGCAAAAATGATAGTAAAGAAGATGTTAATTCTATATATTGGTCTTACGATTCAAATTTCAAGCTTCCAGATTCAGTTATAATCACAGCCAGAAATGAGAGGTGAATATGAAAATTGCAATTGGTTGTGACCATTCCGCATTAGCGCTCAAAGAAACAATTAAAAGCTACCTTGAAAGCCGGATGATCCCTTTTGAAGACTTTGGCAGTTTCACATCAGAAAGCAGTGACTATCCCCGCATTGCCGAGCTGGTTTCAAAAGCCATCCTTTCAGGTCAGTTTGACCGCGGCATTTTGATCTGTGGCACCGGCGTTGGCATGTCAATTGCCGCAAATAAATTCCCTGGAATTCGCGCCGTGGTTTGCAGCGAGCCTTATTCCGCCATCCTTGCGAAACGACACAACAACGCCAACGTGCTTTGCTTTGGCGCGAGAGTTGTTGCCGGTGGATTGGCGACATTGATCACAGAAGGCTGGCTGAACGCATCCTTCGAAGGCGAACGCCATCAGCGTCGAATCGACATGATCACACGCATCGAGCAGCGCAACTACCTGCGCCCTCCTGAAGATACCCAGAAAATGGAAACCCCGAACACAGGAGCCGACCAGGACTAAACTTACACAGTAACCAAACGCCTTTTTTGGTGTTTTTGAAAGCGAAATTAATATAAATTAGGAGAATAATGAGATACAGAATTTTTGGTGAAAATATGCCAGGCTTGACCCTGCAGCTTGATGCAGGTGAAAGCATCTATACCCAATCCGGCGGAATGAGCTGGATGACCGACAACTTCCAGATGGAAACCAATGTTCGCGGTGGTCTGATGAAAGGTCTCGGCAGAATGTTGACCGGAGAATCACTCTTCATGGCAACTTACACTGCTATGGCTTCCGGTGCTGAAATCACCCTGACCACCTCCATGCCTGGCGAGATTCGCGCCCTGCAACTGGATGGCAGACAGCAATATATCGCTCAGAAATCAGCTTTCCTCTGTGCCCAACCTACCGTTGAGCTTTCAACCTATGTCAACAAACTCAAGACCGGTCTTTTTGGCGGTGAAGGCTTCCTGATGCAGCGCTTAAGCGGCACTGGCATGGTTTTCTTGGAACTGGACGGCTCGATCGTCGAAATCGACCTTCAGCCAGGACAGCGCATCAAGATTGACACCGGCAACATTGCTTTCTTTGAAGCACAGGTCAAATATGACGTTGAAACTGTCAAGGGCTTTACTAATATCCTCTTTGGTGGTGAAGGCTTGTTCCTCAGCGTTCTGGAAGGTCCCGGCAAGGTTTGGCTGCAATCGCTGAACGCTGCCTCATTTGCTGCCCGCCTGATGGGCTTCATGCCTCACAAGGGCTAATTCACAAAGCAGTCAATTCAAAAACAAAATGGTCAGGTTTTATACCTGGCCATTTTTGTTTAGCAAATCTCAATATAACAGAAGATAGTATTGCTTCTCCTATTCGGACGTGGTCTCCTGACCATCTCCGCCAAAATTGATAATAACTGATTCTATTTACCCAAATCTCGAACCATATAGAGTTCCCCCATCGCAAAATCCCTGCCCGCATAATACTCTCTGGTCCCAACCGCTGAGATCACCGCCAACTTTGAATATCCAGCCTTCATCGCGATCTCGGCTGCCTTTTCGATCAGTTCCGTGCCTAATCCCCGATGCTGCGCCATGCCCTCCTGCTCCGCGCCCACCTCAACCGATTGACCATAGACATGCACCTCACGAATAATTGCGGCATGTTCAAGATCATGAACAGGAAACAGATGTTCTTTATCAGGAAGCGAAAGTCTCAAAAAGCCAACGATGTGATCTGTCTTTGTATTAAAAGAAAGGAAGTGTTCTTCCGCCTTGCCTGCCTGGTAGACCAGATCATCAAAAGTCAGCTCGCCGTCAGTTAGTTCATTCTTCCTGATCTCCCGACAGCGGATGCAGTCGCATTTCGTCCCTCGGTTCTTGAGAGCCACTGCCACATCCTGCCGCAAACTGGTGTTGCGATTGCCCTCGACCACGTTATTCGATGGGATATCGCGAATCACCCGATTGATGCGGCAAAAGCGCGGCACGGTCGGTTTGATATCAGCCAACAGATCGATCAATTCCTGCTCAGAATAAGGCTTATACTCCCCTCTCTGCCAGTATTGATACAATTCCGCGTTTCGCAAAAGCTGACAAGGGTAGATCTTCAATTCATCAGGATTCACGCCGCCTTCACGCCAAAGCCTGGCGAAATCCTGACGGTCAGAATCGATCGTTGCTCCCAAGAGATTTGGCATCCAATGCACGACCACCTTATATCCAGCCGACCGCACCAAACTCACCGCTTCTTCGGTCGCCTGGGAATCATGACCACGGTGATTCAGCTCCAGAATATGATCATCCATGCTCTGAACGCCCAATTGCAGCTTGGTCACACCCTGACGGCGCAATTCGATCAGATGCTCCCTTGTGATCAGATCGGGTCTGGTCTCCACCACCAGTCCAACATTGCGATGCTTGCCGCGGCTGTTTCTTTCCTGCACGCTGGCAAGCGAAACCTCGCCCTGGTCATCCTCAGGATTCTCAAGATTCAACGCCTCAAAGCAGCGTCTGATGAACCACTTCCGATATTTTGATGGGTAAGCAGACCAACTTCCGCCCAGGATCAGCAATTCAATTTTATCGGTTGGATGTCCAACCTCATGCAGCGCTTTCAGGCGAGAACTCACCTGAGTATAAGGGTCAAAAGCGTGCTCCACTCCTCGGCGCGCCCCAGGCTCATCGGAAAGATAAGACTGTGGCAAGCCTTCTTCTGTTGGGCAAAAGATACAATGCCCTGGGCAAGGATGCGGTTTGGTCAGCACAGTGATCGTCGTCACGCCCGAAAGCGTGCGGACAGGCTTCATGCGGATCTTTGCCAGCAGTACCGGGTCTTCCTCCCATTCTTCACTGGCAATCTTATTGCGATATGCAGCCACAAGCGCGTGCTTCGCCAAAAATCCGCGACCATCCGGCAGCGGATTCGCGCGTAAAGCCTTGCGCGCCTCGCTGCCATTTTTGATCTCGATCAGGATCTTCTCCGCCAAAAGCATATCTTCGGCAGAATATTGCCGCTTCTTCCGCCAAATTTCTCGTTCTTTATCTCTCATAGGCTTAATTCTACATCAACATTAGCCCGATGAAAGTCAGGATTGGGCGAAATATACAAGGGTTACGACACGTAGGCCGGATTTTTTATTTGAAATCCGGCATGAGAGAGTAAGATCTGTACGTGGGCTCCTAACTATGCGGATGGCAAATCATGGTCCCTAGATCACGTTAGTAAAGACACGTAGGCCGGATTTTGTATTTGAAATCCGGCATGAGAGAGCAAGATCCGTACATGGCTCCTATCTATGCGGATGACAAATCATGGTCCCTAGATCACGTTAGTAAAGACACATAGGCCGGATTTTGTATTTGAAATCCGGCATGAGAGAGCAATATCTGTACATGGGCTCCTAACTATACGGATGGCAAATCATGGTCAGTAGATCACGTTAGAACTTGAGTTAGTAGGTCGTGACCTGTGCCCTTAGGGGGATTAAGATATGGACGTTGATACGCCCATATCTCAATCCGATGTTCCACGAACGAGTGTACACAGTCAACTCCCCTACCCATGGTGCTTTCCTAGGGGTCGGGAAAAAGTGCCTGCGCCCTAGTTACCAGGGTGAGGGGCTGGGGAATCAGTACACCCTGGGGGGTTGTTGTTCGCAAACAAAAGTTTTCCCATTTAAGATGATCGACCTGGATTAACTGGTCAAACCTAGGCATTACTAACCCTCTCCAGCGTAGCGATGGGAGGGGGAATTAAAGGGGCTGCTTGCGTCCTGGGTGTAGTTCCCAGGAGTGGGTCTTTTTTAATCAAACATCAACGGCAAATTGAGCTGAAAGACATACTGCTCAACACATTGACCGGCACTTCGTCTCACCCTTGTATATTGAGACTTTCCCAGAGTTCGGGCAGAAGGCCCTGAAGGACGGACTGTTTACCCTGATTTTCCATAGTGAGCGGCGGCTTTCAGGACGGATTAAGCCTTCTCCTTGGAGGAGAAGGGGGACCACGATGTGGTGGATGAGGAGATGACCGAAAGAGTATTTAATACATAGCAAATTTATCAGCTTGCCCTCGGCGGATTTACCACAGGTTATACTGGAATAAGATGTTTCCGGTAAAAAGCACGAAGCATTTGAACTCTCACAATGCTACCCCATCTTACGATAAAATACAGCCATGGAACCCTCGCTCAACGACCGCCTTCTGGAACTAAACCAAAGCTTCTACGATGGCTACGCGCAGTCTTTTTCCACCACGCGCTACTCTATCCAACCTGGGATCCAGAAACTGCTCCCTTCCTTGCTCCAAAGGCAAAACATCCTTGATCTGGGCTGCGGCAACGGCAATTTCGCGAAAGCCCTCATAGAGGAATCCTTCAAGGGCAACTACACCGGCACCGATAACAGCCTCGGGCTTCTGCATGACGCGAAAAATTCAATCCCTCCCCAAAACGCATCCCAATATAGTTTTTTCCAGGCAGACCTCGCTACCCAACTGCCTACCCTCTTACCTGAATCACGATTTGATGCCATCGCCACTTTCGCTGTCCTGCACCATTTCCCCGAAACGCCCTATCTGGAGCAGTTCTTCACTTTTGCCCAAACCCATCTACTGCCTGGCGGCAAATTCTACCTTTCCTGTTGGCAGGTCAAGAACAACCAACGCCTCAGAAACCGCATTCAGGATTGGTCCATCGTTGGTCTGAACCCAACTGACATGGACGAGAACGATCTCCTCCTCGACTGGCGTGCTGACCCAAACCAGCCGCCTCGCTACCGTTACGTCCGACATTACGATGAAACTACCCTTCAAAACGCGGGCAACAAGGCAGGTCTCACCCTCAAAAGCCAGTTCTATTCAGACGGAAAAGAGGGCAACCTGGCCCTCTATCAACTTTGGCAAAAAGAATCTTAGCCCAGCGCCACGTCCAGCAGCATCATCAAAGCAAAACCAAGCATCACGCCAATGGTCGGGATATCAGAATGCCCTTCCGCCGCAGAGCGCTTCGATTCCGGGATAAGCTCTTCCGCGACCACATAGATCATCGCTCCAGCCGCAAAAGAAAGCGCGTAAGGCAACAGTCCCTGCATCACAGAGACCGCCCACACACCGATCAAAGCCGAGATCGGCTCAACAATCCCAGACAATTGACCAAGCATGAACGCCTTGCGCTTCGAAACTTTTTCACTGCGCAAAGGTAAAGAAACCGCCATGCCCTCAGGGAAGTTTTGAATTCCGATGCCCAAAGCCAAAGCGATCGCTGAGCTGATCGAAGCCGATTCCATCCCCATCGCCGCAACACCAAAACCCACCCCAACTGCCAGACCTTCAGGAATATTGTGCAAAGTAATTGCCAGAACTAAAAGAACGCTGCGCTGCCAGGAACTCTTCAACCCTTCCGGCTTGCTTTCGCCGGGGTGCAGATGTGGTAAAAGCTTATCTACCAAATACAAAAAGCCACCGCCCAACAAAAAACCAACCACGGCCGGCACCCAGGCTGGTGTTGGCCCATCTTCCGCCATCGCTACCGCTGGCGCCAGCAAAGAGAAAAAAGACGCCGCGATCATCACCCCTGAGGCAAAACCAAGCATGCCGTCCAACAGCTTGCGGTTAACCTCTTTCCCCAGAAAAACCACACCCGCGCCCAAAGCCGTCATCCCCCAGGTGTACAAGGTCGCGACCAGGGCTTGCAGATAAGGGTTCATATTTTGTAACCAGGTTATCATTCATTTACTCCAGATGATAAAATTATCTTATGAATTATATGGAGAATGAACAGGGAAGTGAAATTAAGGTAAAACCTTCCTCCACGCAGTTGGCTGCCCTGCTGGAGAGATCTCTCCATGCCAGACTGGCAGATCCAGCCCTAAACCAAACCCAGGCTTATCGTATTTTTAATGGCTTTTATGAAGGCTTCAGTGGCTTGGTCGTTGACCGACTTGCTGAAACCATCGTGATCAGCAATCATCATAAACAGCCCGATTCAATAAAACCTGCTGTTGAAACCACAATTGAATATTTCAGAAAACAAGCCAGCACGATCCTTGTAAAAACCAGGCATAGCCCCGACCCACAGGCACGCAAAGGGATCATCGTTCACGGTTCCACGCTTTGCGAGCAAATTGAAGAGAATGGAACCCGGTACTCTCTCGACCTTCAACTCAATCAGGATAACAGCTTCTATCTCGACACCCGCGATTTGCGCACATGGCTCAAGGAGAATAGTCAGGAAAGATCAGTCCTGAACTGTTTTGCCTACACCGGCTCGCTTGGCATTGCTGCGTTAGCTGGCAGCGCGAAAGCAGTCCTGCAAACCGACCTCAACGCCGCCGCCTTGGCTCTGGCTGAAGCGTCCTATAAACTCAACAATTTCTCTTATAAGATGAATTTACTGATCAGAGATTTCTTCAGCGCCGTTAATCATCTAAAACAGCAAAAGCTCTTGTTCGATCTCGTCATTCTGGATTCGCCTTTCTTTTCTTCCACCCGCTTTGGGCGCGTCGACCTGCAAAAACAGCAGTCTAATCTGATAAACAAAGTCAGACCCCTCGTTGGGCATGGTGGCAAGTTGGTCCTGATCAACAACGCGCTCTTCGTTTCCGGAAAACAATACATGCAGAGCATTGAAAAGCTGCAAGCCAGTGGCTATCTGGAATTCAATAGGATCATTCCCATCCCCGAAGACATCACCGGCTACCCGGATACAAAAGTTGACCAACCACCCGTCAACCCCAACCCATTCAACCACCCGACCAAGATCGTTGTTCTGGACGTGCGCAGAAAAGATGGTCAAGCCGGTAACTACCTGTAGGTGCGGTAAAAATGAGATCGAAACCCCATCTTCGCTTGCTTGGTTTATACGTCCTGATCATCCTTTTGTTGACCAGCGGTCAGGCTGTTTATGGAGCATCGACCCCTCCGGGCGTAAAGATATTTGTTGCCGCTCCGCCGCGCGATCTGCGGCTTTCGATAGATTTCAACCATCCCAGCCTGCCTGAACCAAAAGAAATGACCAAAAGCACGCGCGGATGGGAAACTTATTTCGATTATTACTACAGCAAAATGAAGGGTCGCTATGACGAAGACTTCCATGCCGCTGTCCTGGTAGTTCGGTCCGAAAAATACAATTTTGAGGTCAAGATCCCTCGGGATCCACAAATGCGGATGTACAAGCGTTATATGACCCTAAACCTCAAAGAAGAAACCCTGACCTTTGGTGAACCAGCCTGGAGAAAACCGCTTTTTGTCATCGCCCACCTTCTGATCACTCTGGCTCTCAAAGGAATCGTGATCTATTTACTCGGTTTGCGGTACAAAAACACCTGGATAACTTTTTTGATCATCAACCTGATAACTCAAACATGGTTGAGCGTCTATCTTGCAGATGCGTTTATCGGATTATATTCAATCTTTTTTCTATATCTCTTTTACGCCTCTTTTACCATCCTGGAAGCATTAATAGTCTGGATCACAGTCGATGAGATCCGGCGAGGGACAACAGCATTTTTATATGTATTCCTGATCAACATCGTTTCGATCCTTGTCGGCAACCTACTCCTCCCCAGCCTTCCACATTAGTAGCTGGAGATTGCCAGTATTTGTAAATTCCTGTACAAGCATTTAACAATTAAGGTACAATAACTGCAGGGCGAGAGCCCTTTTTCTTAGAAAAAACAAAGATGGAGGTCGAATGAAGTTAAGTAAAAAGATTTCAATTCTGTTTGTACTATCCCTCCTGGTTGGCTTGCTTGGGTTGGCGATCCCTACCCAAGGCCAGGTGACCGCTCAACAGGCTAAGCTGGTCCTCTTTGAATCCTTCGGATGGACTGGTTGATGGCACTGTTGGATCTCCGGGCCGGAGATCGAAAAATTAGCTGCAGAATATGCAGGTCAGAACGTAGTATTCCTTGACTATCAATACCCCGGTCAACCCAAAAATCGTTGGAACGTAATTCAGAGAACTGAAGCTGGCTTAGGGCTCACATGGGCTATGGTTGACAGCGGTCAAGCTTACAGCCGCGGCGCTGAAACCCCTGAAGAAGCCTACAGCAAATATAAGGCCATGATCGAATTCGCCTTGCCGCGTCCGGCATTGGCAAACATCACCTCCTATTACTGGCGTGAGGGCAGCACCATTCACGTCACGGGAACAGTCACAAACAACAGCACAGTAACCCTCTCAGCCATGAATTTGGCGGGCTTTAGCGCAACCGTCAAGTGGCCCGGACCCAGACTGCCGTTCCACGTCACCAACCAGGCTGCCTTATACTCGGCAACAACCTCGATTGAATACCTCGAACCCGGTGAAACCGGCACTTACCAGGTCAGCGTTCCGATCTCGGATCAGAACGTCAACTGGGAGGAGATCGAAGTCTACACGATGGTTGACTACGAGACCGCACCGGGCGCGATCTTTGATCAATTGCAGGCTGCCCGCGCCACCGAAATTGCCGATCCTGGAACGATCAACGCCCTACCCAACCAGTTCCACCTCCTGATCCCTGCTGAGCAGACGGTCATCGAAGATCTAAAATCCGTCATTCAGGGAACCGCAGGAACACGCTGGACCGCAAGCGTGGATGAAAGCTGGCTTACTTTGGACAAAACCAGCGGCTATACTGGCGATACGATCACACTTTCGATCAACCGCTCTGCTCTAACAGAAGGTTGGCAGGACGCGATCGTGAGAGTAGAACCCGGTATCGGTAACGATATTACCAGCATTTACGTCCGTATCTATCTGGGCTATCCTGGCGAGATTCAATCTATCCATCTGCCATTGATCCACAGGTAGAAAATATTGAAACCTTAGAATTACTTATGCTTTAGGGAAGGACAAAACCTTCCCTAAAGATTGAAAAAAAACAAAAGAAGGAGAAATAAGTGAAAATAGAGAAGAAAATTTCAATTATCTTAGCTCTGTTCCTGCTCTTTGGTCTGCTTGGTGCTGCCAGCCCGCGTGCTACCGAAGCGCAAAGTCCTGCCCCACGCTTTACTGTGCTCGAGTTTCTCTCGAGCGGAAGCTGAGGATTCTGCACGGCTGCCGGGGCGGCAGTCGACCGATTAGCAAATGAAATGGCAGGGCAACCTGTCGCTTTCGTCGAATGGGGAAATCGCACCCCCGCAAATCGTTATTATCAGATCGCAGAGACTGGCGATGGTGGTTATGTTCCAACCGTTTATGTTGATAGCGCCCGACTTTACGCTGTGGGATCTAATGATCACTACAATGAATACCTCGGTTTCATCAACAACTCACAGGCAAGACCACCACAGGCAACCCTCACAGCTTCATATGCGATGGATGGAGACAATGTTGCTTTTACCGTTACGGTCACCAACAATAGCAATGTCACCCTCTCAACTGCCAATAAAGCAGCGGTGCATGGCATTGTTTACGAAGACTATCGGGCTGTAAAAAGCGATCGCATTGGTCGTGGTTCAGCCAAAGCCGACATCACCAACCTGCCACCAGGCGCGACGGAAACCTACAGCTTCACCGTGCCCATTTCTGGTGTGGTCGATGTCAGCAAGCTGCATTTCATTGCCCTGGTTGACTATAAAACAACTGCCAAAACCAATGGAATTTATGATCAGCTTCAGGCAACCGTTGCCGTACCGACCGGCTTTGTGGTTTCGCCCAGTCAATTAAATTTTACCTTTGGCGCGCTGGACCCCGAGACACCGTCAGGCACAGTGCATGTCATGGGTGATGCCGGGCAAACCTGGACCGCCAGCAAAGACAAGGATTGGCTATCCCTCAGTCCGACCAGCGGCAATATTAATACTGGATTTACTGTTACTCTGCACCGGGATAAGCTGATCGTCGGGACGCAAACCGCAACCATCACCGTTGTCGATGGTACCGGAGAGATCACGCGAACGGTCGATGTCACCGTTGAGATCACCAAACCAGCTTTTACGGTGAATCCAACCGTAGTTAATCGGAACATTTACAAGGGCTCGGCAATTCCGACCGAAAGGATCGTCACCTCCGGTCAGACCGGGCAAACCTGGACCGCTACCGCGAATGATCCCTGGCTAAATGTCAGGACCAAAACCGGTAATATTGGCTCGCCAATCCAGATCACCTATTATGAGAACCTCTTACAACCCGGCATGCAAACCGGAACTGTCACGGTCAGAGATGGAAATAACTTCCACGAGATCACAATTACATTTAACGTGAATTACGTAACAGGTCAGCAACCGGTGATCAAACTTTTCATGCCAGTGATAATGAAGCCTTAGCAAATAAAGACCTGTAAAGCTTGTGGTGAATAAACCACAGCTGAAAAACGAATCATCAAAATACCCACCCTGCACAAGCAAGAGTGGGTATTTTGATATAAGGAACCTGAATAGTTATCTATCAATCAGCAATTCTTATTTTAGCCACGTACATGGTCAGGAGCCCATTCCTGAACAAGAAAAAGAGTTAAGTTCCTTGTGGTTTCCCGACCACGAAGCATATTTAGTTTCCATACTGAGAATTGCTGTCTATCAAGGGCGGGGTTTTTGTAGTAATAAAAATAAAATTATCCCAGGAAAAAAACAAAATCCTTTTTAACAGAACCCAAATAAAATTTGACATTTCAAAATCCTTATGCTAAAATCGCATTCACGTCAGCACCAGAAAGGGAAATGGCGTAGCTTGCGGGTGTAGTTCAATTGGTAGAACGTCTCCTTGCCAAGGAGAAGGTCGTGAGTTCGAGCCTCATCGCCCGCTTTTCCAAGACTGATAGCGAACGTTATCAGTCTTATTTTTAGGCGACGTGGCCAAGTGGTAAGGCAGGAGTCTGCAAAACTCTCATCATGGGTTCAATTCCCATCGTCGCCTCTTTTTCTTTACTATTCAGTCAACGGACATCTCATCATGGGTTTACCCTCCGTTTTACTTCGGGCATCGCCTCTTTATATTCAGCTTTACCCTCGAGAGCTTTGCATCTTAAAAACTTAGCTTAATTAATTTGCAGTACAATGCTGAAAAGCAGAGAGTAATTCCGAAAGATCCTCAAACACAAAATCCGGCACAAATTCACTGCCCGCGAGGTCTTCCCGCCTGGTCTCACCAGAGAGCACCAATGCCGTCCGAACGCCAGCGTTTTTACCCAGCGCGATATCGGTGTAAAGCCGGTCGCCAACCATCAGGATATCCTCCGGATCCAACCCCCAGCCCCGCGCCAGTTCAAGGATGATACCTGCATTGGGCTTACCCAAAACAACATCTGGCAATCTGCCTGTGCTGACCTCGATCATCGCCATCATCGCGCCGATATCCGGCAGTGGTCCCCGCGGTGAGGGACAATTCAGATCCGGGTGGGTGGCGATATAGGGCAATCCTTTTCTTAAAAACAAGCAGAACTCGACCAGTCGCGGATAGTTCAGCTCGGTATCATAAGCCAGCACCAAAACCTCTGGCTCAACAGAATCAATCTCTATCCCCGCCTCCGCCATGCTTTCCTGCAAACTCCTCGTCCCCATGACAAACACTCGAATTTTGGGGTAATTTTGCTTCAGATAACTGATCGTCGCGTCCCCGGCGGTATAAATACGGACGTCAGCTGGCTTTACGCCCAATCCCACCAGCTTATGGACATAATCCGCTTTGCCTTTGGAGGTATTGTTGGTCAGAAAGTTGAAAGGGATGCCTTTTTCATTTAAAAACTCAAGCAATTCCAACGCCCCAGGCAAAAGGTGCTCTCCCAGAAAGAAAGTTCCGTCCATATCCAGAACAACAGCTTTTGGCAGGTCTGCTGAGAAAGTTTGATCTGTTTTCCGAGAATTACTTGTCATTTTCTGTGTAAGAAATCTCCATTTAGTGATGAAAGAACCGTTTCCATATCAAGTAAAAGGTATTCTAACCCAACCGCCAGTCACTGTGCCAAAATAGTCAGAAACGCTGAAAAGCTTTTAGGGCAGCTATTTTCTTTCTCCACGCTAAAATGGCTAATATCATACCCCTCAGCAGATGCTATTCACAAGAGTTTTTAAACTGATGGTATCGCCTTGCGCGCCAGCGCGTCAACCCGTTCGTTGAGCGGATTACCGGCGTGCCCTTTGACCCAGACCCATTCAATTTCGTGTTGCTCTAAAATTGGGTCAAGCTCTTGCCACAGATCAATGTTTTGCAGCGCGCCTTGTTTCCGCTTCCAGTTGCGGCGTTTCCAGTCAGGCAGCCATTCCGTCGCGCCTTTGAGCAGGTATGATGAATCCGTATAAAAACGGATCGACGATGGGCGTTTGAGACAGCGTAAGGCTTCCAAGGCAGCGCGAACTTCCATGCGATTGTTGGTGGTATCAATTTCACCACCGCTGATCACCTTTTCGTGCTTGCCGTAACGCAAGATCGCCGCCCAACCTCCCGGTCCTGGGTTGCCACTGCAGGCGCCATCCGTGTAGATCTCCACCTCGAAAGTTTTACTCAAGGCACTTGCTCCAGATTGATTCGCATAGTTTCCTCAAAAACGTCCAAAATGCTCGGAAAGTATTGGGAATCAAGATTGTAAATTCTTTGAAAGGCGTCCTGAAATACCAATTCGGTTTGAGCCCAATCCGGCACGGATGGCGGCAATGTCAACCTGGGTTGATATTTCAGGGGTGCCAGCCAGGCGGGATTTGCCTGCGCAAAATCGGGCGCCAGGCTCTCCGGATCGCCCATCGCCGGCCAAAAGCCGTGAATTGCCACCAGGCTTTCCTGCTGTTCCGCCTGCAATAGCCAGCGTCCAAACAGCCAGACTGCCAATTGACTTTTCTCATTCGTATCAGAGATCGCGAAGGATAATGAGTCCAACACCAATGAGGTTTGCCCCTGATCGTCAAAATAAGGCAAGGTAGTCCACTCGTCCTGGAATGAGCCCGAGTTTTGATAGGCATTCGTGTATTTCAGGTCGCTAAGGCTGCCCTCATATGCCAGCGCGTAGCGATTGGAGAAGTAACGATAAGCATTCGCCTCGATTCCAGACCAGCTTTCATCAGCCAGGTAAAGCGACTTCAGGAAGTTAAAGGCTTCCATCATCACCTCACGCTCAGGCAGAAAACCAGAGCGCGGATCGCCCAGTTCGCCGCCAAAATTGACGTACCAACTAACAGCAGAGAGGGCGGATTGCGAAAGCCATAAGCCACCGGTGCCGTTGTTCCAGTAGTTATCATCGTATGCGTTAAAGACCATCGCTTTATTGGCGACCGAGCGCAGACCTTCCAGCGATAATGGAACCGTCTCTTCCCCCAAAGCCTCAGCCCAACCGAGGTTATAGTAGATCAAGCCCGTATTAAAGGCTAATGGCAGGTCCGAAAGAGTATCAGCATCAAATCGAGGTAAAAGGCTGGCAAAAACAGATCCCTGATCATACAAGTCCTGAACGCCATACTTTGGGTCATTGGCGTAATTGCCAAGATCGATCCATTCGTACGGAACCCCAGCCGTCTGAAGGTACTTCGTCATTCCAATCACCATATCAACTTCAAGCTCGCCGGATTGCAAGTTGTGCGATAGAGCCTGATACCCCGGATAGGATATCCCCACAACGTGAATTCCCCAGATATTGTACAAATTGAAATCGCGGATCATTTGATTGAAAAGGTCTTCATTTTCAGCAAAAGGATGAAGAACAGTCATTGTCAATCCTTTTAGGGTTTTGTGGTCAACAGTTATCGTCGGACGTGGAGTTGGGGTAACGATCGCTCCCGTCTCACTGCTTGGTTCTGGGGTTGAGACATTCACCTGCTCGCTGGTTTGTGTCACGACAACCGGAAATTCCTCGGTTGTCGCCTGACAACTGATCAAAAGAATCAAAATTAGGAAAAATGAAACGAAACTGTAAATTCGCTTCTTAAAATCTATATTCATAATTCACCAGAGCGGGAATGGATGGGAGTCGAACCCACCTCAGCTCTTACGACCTGACACTGATTTTGAAGACCAGGACGCCCACCGGGACATAACCATTCCCGCAAATAAGAATAATTCAGGCTTGCCGTTATTGTCAACCCTAACCAGACAGGTCGGGTTCTTCGCTTGCCCTTGGGTTCTTTGCCCAAGGGTTGAATTCTGCAAAACCAGGGGTAGGTCGTGATTGAAAGATGAACGTGGTTTACGTTCATCTTTCAATCCGACGTTCACATAGGCGGTCTGGTTTTGCCGTTTCGCAGTGTACAAGGTCGGGTTGCATCGCCTGCCGATGCAAAAGGGTTCAACCTGACGTCCAGAGCATAAGCCAAGTCATTGGGGGAGTGCGTTCTCAGCCCGTAGGTCTGATTGCGTCGTCTGCCCCCGCAAGGGGGTTCAACCCGACATTTGGCATCCCCACGTAAAGCTATGATTAATAAGCTTACACAAAGGGCAATTTTAACCGACATCTACATTAAGCTTCATGGTGGATAATTTAGCAAATCCATGATAAATTAGTTGATGCATAAACTATGTAAACTGTGAGGACAAATTACTTATGACTACACATCACAATCGAACCCCCGATTGGGTTAAAAATGCGGTTTTTTATCAGATCTTCCCTGATCGCTTCGCCTGGAGCAACCAGGTCGCCAAACCCGGCAAGTTTGAAAGCTGGGACAGCCTGCCTACCGTTCACGGCTTTAAAGGCGGCGACCTGATGGGCGTTTTGGAAAAACTCGATTATCTCGAAGACCTCGGCATCAATGCCATCTACTTCAATCCCATTTTCCAATCCGCTTCCAATCACCGCTACCACACCCACGACTACTACCTGGTCGATCCCTTGCTGGGCGGCAACGAAGCCTTTTTCAAACTGCTTGAAGCGGCCCATAAACGCGATATCCGCATCATCTTGGACGGTGTTTTCAATCATGCCAGCCGCGGCTTCTTCCCATTCAACCATATTATGGAAACCGGGAAAAGCTCACCCTATTTTGACTGGTTTAACATTCACGGTTTTCCCCTGAATGCCTATCAGGGCAAACCTAACTACGATTGCTGGTGGAACCTGCCCGCACTTCCCAAACTCAATACTAAAAACGCTCAGGTGCGCAAATACATCATGGATGTCGCCCGCTACTGGGTCGAAGCTGGCATTGATGGCTGGCGTCTTGACGTTCCATTCGAAATTGACGATGACGAGTTTTGGGAAGAGTTCCGTGATGTCGTCAAAACTGCCAATCCAGAGGCTTATATCGTCGGCGAGATCCCCAGCGAAGCCCAGAGATGGCTAAACAGCGGCAAGCAGTTTGACGCCGTCATGAACTATCAGCTCACCCACGCTGCCCTGGCTTTCTTTGGCGGCGAAATGATTGACCAAAAACTAGCCGAAGGCATGATGGGACTTCACGCGCCCCAGGCGATCAACGCACAGCAATTCGCAGCTCGCACATCAGAACTGCTCGAGCTTTACCCCAAAGAGTTCTCTTACGCGCAAATGAACCTGCTCGACAGTCACGACATGCCCCGCTTCCTGAGCCTGGTCAAAGGTGATGTCAACCGCCTCAGGATGGCTTACACCTTCGTCCTGACCTACCCAGGCGCGCCAACAATTTATTATGGCGATGAAATTGGTCTGACGGGTGAACGCGATCCGCTTTGCCGCAAGACATTCCCCTGGGACAAGAGCAACTGGAATGAAGACCTTCATGACTACCTGCGCGATGTCATTACGGTTCGCCACTCTCTGCCCGCCTTGCGCACAGGCAGCTATGATCCGATCTACGCTGAGGGCGACGTTCTCGCCTTCTTGCGCAGGCATGAACTGGATAATGTTTTGGTCGTGCTGAACAACTCCGTCAGCAAACAGACGCTCGACCTGAACCTTGGTGATGCTTTCAGCAACGATACCGAATTACAGGATCAACTCGGCGACGCTTCTTATCGCGTTGAAAATGGCATGATCCGCGAGCTCAACCTCCCCGCCCACACCGCGCTCATCCTGGCTTAGAAAAAAGTGGTCCGGACGATCTAGTAGGTCGTGATTGAAAAAAAGTCCCATTTCCTGGGACTTTTTTTCAATCCGACGTCCAACCCGATTTATTCAATACCCTAACGGGCACTTTGTCGCGACCTACTATTAACTAGTTACTAGTTACTCATCTGACAATCCAGACATAAACCCCTGGCAAAATTTTCGCAAAAACACTAACCAAAACCGGCGTCAACAGGCCCGAAACCAAGCCAATCGCCCACCCAACAACCACATCACTGAAATAATGCAATCTCAGGGCGATGCGTGAATAACCCACCAAAAACGCCCAAACCACCAAAAAGACTCGCAATCCAAGCGGGATACGAATATCAAGAATCACCATTGCCGCAACCGCCATCGCGCGGGCGGCATGCCCCGACGGGAAAGAATGCGGGTCGGTGATACGATAGACCTGCCCCCATTCCCCCTCAGGCCGCGGCCGTCTGATCAGGAATTTCAGTCCCAGAACAAAAACCGCCAAAAATCCTAAACCAGCTGCCAGGTTGAAAGCATAATATTTCTCCAGTTTTCCGCCCAGCAGCCACAACAAGACAATTCCGACCAACCAATACCAGGAATCGCAGCTGTGCGTTATCAGCTGCAAAAAAAGCCGCAATCCTTTGTGAGCTTCCACATAATCGGCATGTTTTGCCAGTCTCAGATCAATTTCTTCAAAATTCATCACTTGGACTATATGGTCATCACCGTAAAAAAGGGATTGCCGCGATGGCAGCAAAGGCAACAAACACAAGCAGCGTCGCCATCACAATATCGCGGTTACTGCGTTTGTCCACAAAAGTGGGGAAGCCATCCACGCGCTCGATCTTCCAGACAACACCCGCCAAAAAGGTGAAAAAGAATCCAGCGATCAAGCCGCCCAAATGACCCCAGTTATCGATCACGCCGCCAGAACTCAATCCAATCATCAGGTTCAGCCCCAGGATCATGGCAATGTTCAACAAGCTTCTTCCAGCCTGCTTGCCAAAAAAAGCCTTATTCTGCCAGATAAAGATCGCTTCCGAGATCAGCAGCCCAAAAATTGCCGTGGAGGCTCCCAGAGAGGGATACTTCCCAAGCACAAAGGAGAGCACATTGCCGGCAAAAGCGCCCAAAAAGTAAAGCAATGCAAAGCGCACATGCCCATTGAGCATCTCGTTGTTTCTGCCGAGAATGTAGAGCGAGTACATGTTCGCCAGCAGGTGCATGATGCTGCCGTGCAAAAAGACAGGCGTGATCAGCCGCCACACCTGCCCCCTCAGGATCTGCTCATTTATCTTACCCAAAACGAGAAAAGGCATATCAAAGCCGAGCAGCTGCTTGCTGAGCATTTGCGCGCCATAAAAAAGGACCGTGACAGCGATCAACACCCAAACCAAAACAGGTTTGGTTCGTTTGGGTCCGCGCATGATCGGCACGGAACCTGGCGCAGCATTGAAGCCTTCTTGATTGCTTTGAAATTCACTCATAATTCAACTTTTCGCGGACAGGTTTTCAGGTGTTCCGCCTTGATGATCGCCTGAATATCAGCAATGGTTTGCTCAAGATGCTGATCCGAATTGACAACCAGGTAGTCAAAATCCTTGATCATCTCATACTCGGTCTCAGCGAATTTCACCCGTATTTCCAGTTCTTCCGGAGTCTCGCTGCGGCGCTCCCTGAGGCGATTGATCCATTCCTCTTTTGAACTGGCTGTCAGGAAGATCAGGATCGCTTCCGGGCACAATCGGCGGATTGTCATCGCGCCCTGAACGTCCAGTCGCATGATCACATCTTTGCCAGAAGCAAAAGCCTCCCGCACCTGGGATTTTGGGATCCCCTTATAGTCCGAATAGACCCGCGCGTATTCGATCAGCTCGTCATTAGCGATCTTTTGTTCAAACTCTTCTCTTGTGACAAAAAAATAGTCCCTGCCATCGACCTCATCCGGTCTCGGCGCGCGCGAGTTCATGGTGATGACGAAATGGGTGTTTTCATTGCTTTTTCTCAGCAAACCAACCACCGCATCCTTGCCGATCCCGGAGGGCCCCGAAATGACGATCAATAAGGGGTTGGTTGGCATCGCTCCAAACTGCATCAAGTTCTCTCTCATGTCTTTCCTTTTGCTTGTTTGTCCTGATTATAAATTAAGAAGTCAGTTCAGGCAGCAGTAATTCTCATTTTATCCATGGACATGATTCTTGTTTTAGGCGCAGGGGCGGGGGCCGCCGTTGTCCACCATGACTAATTGACCTTGTTCATAGGTGGCGACCACCTCATCACCCGGGCAAAAAGCAGTTTGCCAGCGCCAACCACTTTTATCGATAACTCGCAACATGGTGGTAAAAACGGTCATTTGGGCGGGGTCAACCCTCACTTCCCAATTTTTATTATTAGCCCAGAGCATCAGCCGACCGGTGGTGGTGTCCCAACTGGTAACTTGACCGCGGACGATTTGTTGTTGATATTGGTTGACGGGAATGTTGGGTAAGAGTGGAGTGGATAAACTGGATTGGTGTTTATTGAAGCCGGTCAATAGTAAGTGGAGCAAAAGGACAGCTACGGGAATTAACCACCACCACTTAAACCTCATGAGTTAAGTATACATGATGGACTAGAATTTATTTATTACGAAAACCTAACCAACCGAATCTGATAATAGGAACCTCTCCGAAAGTACTAGGAACACCACCAAAACCTTGATCTACTAAATATTTTTCTGTATCCAAATAATCTTCAAATTTATCAAAGGAAAGTTGTAGGCTGGAAAAACTATGTGTGCCTTGATAGACTTCAGTAATCATATCAGGCATGCCTAAGAGTGGAGCTAATTGTCGAGTAGATTCACTTCCAACCACAGTAAAGGTTTGTTGGTATTCGGGGGTGGCCACGGTGACGATATAACAGGGATAAGGAACACCGTTGCGGTCTTTGAAATAAAAGAAATAGGGTAAAGAATGGCGTTCTTGTTTGGTACCGTAGCTATCGGCTGATAAACCGGTAGCTCCAATATCGATACTACGCACTTCATAATTTACCGGGAGTTTTTCCAGGTCACCGCCCAGAGCTTTTTGAAAGAGAGTTTCGTTGTACCAAGTGACAAATTCATGAAAATTTTCATCACTGCCGTCGGGACTGGGAGCCTGGACAAACTTATCCAGATTATTAACAAAATCTTCGTAGCTTTGAGGGGGATTGCTAAGTTTTTCGATATCAATGGGATATTTTTCAGGCACTTCGGTAGGAGTCGGAGTATTGGTCTCAGTTGCTTCTTGGGTCGGAGTGGAAGTTTTGGTATCAATGACGGTAGGGGTGATTTCGGCAAGGGTTGAGGTAGGTGATTCCTGAGAGTTTGATTGATTACTTATCGGCGTACAAGCTGCAATTATCAGGATCATAAATAAGACTGTAGCTAAGGATTTATACACGCGAAATTTTTTATTCATCCATCCACCAACTTTCCAAATAGAAGCTAATGAGACAAGCTAATGAGAATTATATAACCAAATGGCTGTAAAAACTATTAACCATCCTGCAATTCAGGGCAATTGCATCTAAATTATCTAATAAAGCTTCTAAGAAGCTTTTAGGCTTGGATATTTGTCCATTTCACTGCGGTAATTATTATGTCAGTGTTATTGATGCCTGGTTGTCATCGCGAGGAGCCCTTTAGGGCGACGCCTGTGCCCGTAAGGGTATGTGCGATCTGACTTAAAGCCTTTATTGCCCAAGAATGGAATGGAAAAACAATTAACTGCAGATTGCCACGCCCCTTAAGGGGCTCGCAATGACTGTTTGCTAAGTACAGTTTTGATTTTTAGGAAATTATTTTCTAAGCAACTAAAAAGATTGACCTAATGTTTGCACATAGGCTTGATGTTAATAAAATTTATCTTAAGTTCCTTCGTGGTCTCCCGACCACGATTTTCTTGTCGCATCGAAAATTGCTCAATTTGCATCATTCAACCGCTGTTAACAATTCTTCAAAACTGGTCAGGCGCTTCATTTTGTCAATAAAAGCCTTCAGACTGGAGCTCTGTGAGCGCAAGTTCTGCACAGCCGGCCCGATCGGGTCATCACCCGCGGCGCCGCCTCCGGGCGTGTCATTGTAGGAGCCGTAAAAAGCAAAATAAGCCTGGTTGATCTTGCGCAAGAGATAGCCGTTTTCCCAGAAATACTCCCGCCTTGCTTCCATATAGCTTTCCGCTTGTTCGATTTTCCCTTGCTCCAACATGGCATCAACATTGACCCGCGTTTTGCGCATCTCAGCCCGAAAATCAAATGGATGAGTGTAGCCTTCAAACAGGACGGTCGTGCTTTCTCTGCCTGGCAAGTAGTAAAAACTAAAGAATTGCGGGTAATAATCGATCATCGTGCGCCGTCCAATTTCTTTTCCTGCCAGATTCGCGAGCGTCTCGTTCATCGAGCGCATTTCGTCATTCTCAAAATAGCGCACACCCAGAGGGTAAAAGCTCAGGTAATTATGCAGCCACTCATGCGCGACAACTTCGGTCAACCAATTGAAACTATGCGTGCGCATCACCATCGTCGGATACGCGCCCACCCCACCGACAGGCTCCACCAAAGCGGAAAGATTGAAGATCTCCATGATCTGTCTTTCCAGTTGGTCTTTTTCGATCGAGTCCATGCCCGCTTTGAGGTTATAACTTTTCAGCGTCCCGATGACTTCACGCGGGGAAATGATCAAATTCAGCGGCAGGTCGCTGATCTTGAATAAAACAGGCGGAAGGATCTGTCCTCCCACGCCAAATCCGAGCTTCAGTAAACTTCGTTCGGTTTGATTTTGGACGATCGATTCTGCCACCCTGGCGTATGCATGCATTCGACTGGTCTCATCTTCCAGCAGAGCCTGCATTTCTTCAAGCTCTTCAGATGAAAGTGTTGAATTCGGATCCGAGCTGGCGTTTTGAAGTTCGTCTTCCAGCTCCTGAGTGTAAATACTTTGTTGAAAATACTTCAAAACGATTTCAGCCTGTTCCTCGTCTGACAAATACCGTTCGATCCCAACCGCGGCGGAACCAGCGCGTTCGATCAGAGCTTTGCTGACCCAGGAAAAGAAGTCAAACCGATTCCAACGGGTCAGATTTCCCAGAGACTCAAAGCTTTGATCAAAAATGATATTGGAAGTGCTTAACATCAATGAAAAGATGACAAAGAAAAGAAACAGTATCAGGTATCGGAGAAGACGAGCGCGCAGTTGTTTCATATCACCTGGATTTTACACCAATCTTTGATTACACCCCATGTCAAGGTAATCGCATTTAAATTACCTAAATAAGGCTTCTTTGGCAAGAAACATGACTTTTTCGCCGTAGTGTATAAGGTATATATCTGCTGTTGACCAACTGTCATCGCGAGGAGCCCTTTAGGGCGACGCCTGTGCCCGTTAGGGTATGTGCGATCTGCCTTAATGCTTTTGCGGCACTAAGATGGAATGGGAAATGATTAATTGCAGATTGCCATACCCAGGGAGCACAAGCGCTCCTACGGGGCTCGTAACGACAGTTTTCTAAAGGAGTTTTGATTTTTAAGCTATTTTTTCTAATCTTGGCTAAAATGATCGAGGCTTGTTCGTATATACACTTGATGTAATTAAGAATTATCTATATTTAGATGCGTTTGCCCTGCACCTTACGCCTGGAATTTCTCTTCTTTCATTGGTTGTATAATAAACGAGCGAAAAATAAAAAGTGAGAAATGATATGAACTCAAACAAAACCGGTCCAATTTTGATTGGAACAATTTTAGTAATGATCTTATGTCTGCTGGCACTCTGCTGCCTGGTGATCACCTCCATTATCTACCTGGGTACGATCAAGGCAGACGAATTTTCCAATGATCTGCCCGATTATTTTGAGCCGACCCCCGTCGTGACCCTCAATCCGAGTCACAGCAACCTGGAGCCTGAAGCGATCGCGCAGACCCAACTAACCCTCGACACACTCAATGAAACCATTGTGCCGATCAATGATCCCATCGATCTGGCAGGTCGGTTGGGTGGCAAACCTGACGTTCCTGCCCAACTGATCGACCCAAACGCCCCTTATGAACTTGGCGCGAAAAAAGAATTTTGGGTAACCAATACCGACACCAACGAAAATTTCAAGGTCAATATGACCCTGCAGTTTGTCGGCGAAAACCTCTATTTTTGGATCCAGGACGGCGTGAATTACAAAGATTCCGATCTAAAGAAACTAGCAACTACCTTTGATCAGGAGATCGTCCCGACCAACCGCGAATTCTTCGGCATGGAATGGAATCCGGGCGTAGATGGAGACCCTCGTTTTCACGTCTTGTATGCTGGTGGCTTGGGTCGCTATCTGGCTGGCTACTATTCTTCAGCCGACCAAGTCCATCCGGACGCTCACCCCTATTCCAACGCCCACGAGATGTTTTTGCTGAATTCTGACACGGTCAAACTCTATGAAAGCTACACTTACGGAACCCTGGCGCATGAATTCCAGCACATGATCCATTGGTACCAGGATAAAAACGAAGAAACCTGGGTCAATGAAGGTTTTTCGATGCTGGCTGAGCACATCAACGACCTTGATGCCGGTGGTTTTGACTGGGACTACATGCGCAATCCGGATCTGCAGCTGAACCACTGGGGCGGCGAGACAGGCGAGAACGGTCCCAATTATGGCGCCAGTTTCCTCTTCATGGTTTATTTCCTGGATCGTTTCGGAGAAGACGCGACCAAAGCACTGGTCAGCCACGACGCCAACGGCTTTGCAGGCATTGACGAAGTGATGAAAGAGCTTAACATCATCAATCCCAGCACAGCCAGACCCTACACCGGTATTGAAGTTTTTGCTGATTGGACCGTCGCCAACTGGCTGCAAAAGAGCGGCATCGATCAAAAACGCTACGATTATATTTCCTATTCTCCGTATAGCATAGACGCGACCGAAACGCATTACAGCTGCCCGGTAACGATCACGAGCGATGTATACCAGTTTGGCGTTGACTACATCGAATTCGCCTGCGAAGGCAGCTATACGATCAACTTTGAGGGCAGTGACGTTGTCAGAATACTCCCCTTTGAAGAGCCACCTTCTGGTGATTATTTCTTCTGGTCCAACCAGGGAGACGAATCCAATATGCGCCTCTCTCAGGAATTTGACCTCAGTGATGTCACCGGTCCTGTCGAAATGTCCTTCAAAACCTGGTATGACCTCGAAACCGACTACGACTACATCTATCTCTCAGCCAGCACGGATGGCGAGAACTGGGAGATCCTGAACACAGAACGCTGCACCAGCGAGAATCCCTCCGGCAACAGTTATGGCTGCGGATGGAACGGTGAAACCCACAAATGGGTCAATGAGAGCGTCGATCTGAGCAAGTTCGCGGGTCAGCGTGTCACCCTGCAATTTGACTATGTCACCGATGCCGCCGCAAACGGACGCGGCATGGCGCTGGACGATTTTGAAATTCCCGCCATTGGCTATCAAAGCGACCTCGAAAATGATGATGGTGGCTGGATCGCCGAAGGATTCGTGCGCGTGCAAAACCTTTTACCCCAAAGCTTTGCGGTCAGCTTGATCCGCAATGGCAAAACGGAAACTGTTGAGCATTATTTCGTTGAGGCTGGGGAAAAATTAGAGCTGACGATCGAAATTGATAATCCTAACAAGGACAGCGTCGTGTTGCTGGTTTCCGGCACAACCCTTTTTACTACCGAAAAAGCAACATATAAGATCGATATTAGATAGCTTATTTTGACCAGAGCGAAAAAAGCGGACATTACTTTGTCCGCTTTTTTGTGTCAGATACTTGCGATCGCCTCGACCAGATTGTCGTAATGCGGGAAATAGGCAAGGATCCCGATCAGTTCCATTGAGTCCCGCACGTTATCGTTCAACTCAGCCAGGATCAGTTGCCCTTCATTGGATTTCTTGATCTCTTTCAGGGCACGAATGATCGACCACCATCCGGAACTGGAGACAAAACAGATCTCACTCATATCCAAAATGATCGATTTGCGTTCAGCCACCAAATCCATCAGGGTCTTTTCGAGGTCTGGGGCAGTGGCACTATCGATGCGACCAACACCCTTAACAACAATACATCGTTTGTAATCACTAATCGTAAAGTCCATTTGTCTCTTTCTCTACCTTCCAAGTGTTCTTTTTATTATATCAGCTTACTGTTGGCAGGCACGAAAATAGTTTCCATGTTTTCAATATAAGATTGGGTGGCAGTGAAAATCTACTCATTTCAATCTCTATCCTCGTGGCAATAATTAGGGAAATACCTGTTTTTGACAGTAGCAGAACAACCCGTTTTCGTAGGGGGTAGTTTCCAATCCACTCGCCCTAATCGAATCTCCTCCAGCCGAAGGCGAAGGGACTACTTGCGTGCCTTGGCTGAAGATGCAAAGCCGGGGCTGCTTGCTTCTTAGGCACAGCCTAGAGCACTTTTTCTTTTTGCAGAGTAGAGTAGATCGTGCTTTCTGCGTAGATTTTTACAGAACAAACCCCCACCAGTAAAACGGAGGGAGGGGGAATTAACCCCTTACAGGGGCAAGCGGGGCTGCTTGCGTCCTGGGTGCAGTTCCCAGGAGGAGGTCTTATTATTGGTCGGAGATAGGACTTGAAAACCAAACCCCTCAAAGGTTGATGAAAACAAGTGTAGTTTTTTACATTTTTATTAAATCTTCTGCATAAGAGATTCTCTCAGGTATAATATCGCCCTATGAAATATCACATCTGGACTGAAGGTTGCCAAATGAACGTGGCGGACAGCGACCGTCTCGCCCGCGCTTTGGAAAACCTTGACATCTTAGCTACCAATGACCCTGCCGAAGCGGGGCTGATCGTTCTTAACACCTGTGTAGTTCGCCAAAGCGCCGAAGATCGCGCCATCGGGCGGCTTAACTCGCTCAAACCGCTCAAAAAAGCCAATCCCGACCTCATCATTGGTCTGATGGGTTGTCTGGTCGGCATCAAAGGCAACCAGGCGCTTGAAAAACGCTTCCCCTGGGTGGACGTCTTTGCCGCTCCATCTGACCCTGAACCCTTCATACGACTTTTGGGCGAGCGCCAGGATCACCTCGATTCTGAAGAATGGCGTCGTAAGGCGGACGAAGTTCTGGACGCCGAATTCGGAGTTACAACTGATGCCCAACACACCGTCAGCGAAAACCTCCCAATCGTTTTGGGCTGTTCGCACGCCTGTACTTACTGCGTGATCCCAAACCGACGCGGCAGGGAACGCAGCCGCGAATCGCGCAGAATTCTCAACGAAGCCAGGATCATGGTCGAGCACGGCGCAAAGGAACTAGTGCTGCTCGGTCAGATCGTTGACCGCTACGGGCTTGATCTGCCCGGTGAAATGCACCTTCCTCAACTTTTGCGCGAAGTGTCAAAGATTGATGGGTTGGAACGCATTCGTTTCCTGACCTCCCACCCCAACTGGATGACCGACGAATTGATCGACGCCGTCGCGCAAACGCCTAAAGTGATGCCCCATATCGAAGTGCCGGTTCAGGCAGGCGATGATGAGGTCTTGCGGGCGATGCACCGCGGCTATACCAATCAACAATATCGCGACCTCGTCCAACGCATCCGTGAGCGGATCCCAGGCGTTTCGATTGGAACCGATATCATTGTCGGCTTCCCTGGCGAAAGCGAAGCGGCTTTTGAGAACACCTATCAACTCCTCAAAGACCTGCGGATCGACGTCGCCCACCTGGCGCGTTATTCCCCTCGACCGAGCACCTATTCAACCAGGTTCCTTCCTGACGATGTTTCTGAGGAAGAGAAGATGAGGCGCTTCCGAGCGCTGGAAGATCTGCAAAAGATCGTTGTTGGAGAGATCAATCAACAATTCCTGGGTCAGTCCCAATCCGTTCTCTTTGAAAGCAAGCAGCGGGGAAAATGGCGTGGGCGCACACCCACCAACCGCCTCGTTTTCGTTGAAAGCGACGAAGACCTCCTTGGTCAAAACCGTGATGTAAAGATCACCTGGACAGGCCCCTGGTCGCTGCAAGGGCAAACCCTGGTAGGGCGAGATTGAGCAGTTCTTTTCTGCTCAATCCGCCGTTCAGGTACCATAAAAAACTTGCTCATGAGAAAGCTAAGATAAAAATAAAAAGACCGCAATTCTCATTTTAGCCCTGGACATGGTCAGGAGACCATATCCGAACGAGAAAAAGAATTGGGTTCCCTCGTGGTCTCCCGGTCACAAACTATAGATTTTTCCATACTAAGAATTGCTGTAAAAAGACCTACCTTCTTGACGTCGAATTGAACCCAAAAGAAGGGTTCAATTTCGACCTACACCTGATTTAAAGTTGGCCGTTGTAGACAATCCCCAAGTTCGCGCGTGTCCTCCCGTCCACGCGCTAAACCTATTGTCATTTTAAAAATTGCTGAAGGTAATCAGTTGTATGAATGTCATCGCGAGAAGCCCGAAAGGGCGACGTGGCGATCTGCCTTTAAGTTGTTATTCGACAAAACAAGGAATAGAACAAGGATTTAATGCAGATTGTCACGCCCCTAACGGGGCTCACAATGACGAATTGCAATTGCAACAAGCAAAATGAAAGACAAGATTTGGGCACTTTGATGAGAAACTATGGAACCCTAGAGTTAAATCTTATGTTATACCCAGTCTTACCTAAGACAGCTTGTTGTCTCAATCCAAAATTTTCTCAGTAAAGTCACACAGATCCAGCACTGGGCAGTGCCGGCATTTCGGTTTGCGTGCCTGACAGTATTCCCTGCCCAAAGTGATGATATTGAGGTGCAGATCCTTAAAAGTCTCTGGCTCACCGATCATTTCAAAGTATTGATGCGTTTTTTCCACGTTCAACTTAGGCGGTCGCAATCCGATCCTGCCGCTGACGCGGTAAACATGCGTGTCAACCGGAAAAGCCGGCATGTCCAACGCGAAGACGAGCACGATCGCGGCGGTTTTGGGACCCACACCCTTCAGGCTCACTAACCATTCCCGCGCTTCATCAACGCTCTTCTCCCTGAGCCAGTTCAGGCTGATCTCGCCTCTTTCCTGGCTGATCGCCTGCAGCGCGGATTGAATATTGGGTCCCTTTTGCGCCGCCAACCCGGCAATGCGGATCACTTCCTGCAATTCCTGCGGATCAGCATCGCGCACTTCTTCCCAACTCGAATAAGTTTCCTTTAATTCTGTGAAAGCCTTGTCGCGGTTGATATCGTTCGTGTTCTGTGAAAGGATCGTGCAGACCAGCTCATCGACCGGAGGGAGATACTCATGCCATTGCGGTTCCCCAAAAGCTTCCAGCAATCGCGTATGAACAGCGCTTAGTTTTTCTGACCGTCGGCGGTCTTCTTTTTTTAGTTTCATATCACTCAAACAACTGGATCTGTCTGGCAAGACGCATTGTTCCGACCTCAATGCCGCGGAAATTGCGCAGGATCGGCTGATTGAAGCTCTTAAATGCCTCAGATTCGACCTGCTCGCCAAATCCAAAAACCTTCATTAGCTCAACCACCAGCAAATGCGTGGCACGCCGGGTAAGGTCACCATCGGCAATTTTGAAGCAGATTCCGATCCCTTTGGATTTTGGAGAGACAATCCCGGGTTTGATCCCGATCATCTGAAAACCCTCCGCGCCGCCTTTCGCGACAATTTTTCCTTCCATCACCTGCATCAACACGGTATCGACCTGCCCAGGTCCCGCCACCATCATTGGGTAAGTCGTCATCGCGTGGGTGATCTTCTCGCAGGATCTGCGGGTATTTTCCGACAGATTCTTGGGATCGACCAATTTTGCCGCTGCCCAGGCAAAACTGCTCAAGGGCATGGCATAAACAGGGGCAGTACAACCGTCAATGCCGAAGATCATATCGTCCCGATGGACACCGCACATGCCCGCGACGGTCTGACGAATGGTCTGTTGGACTGGATGAACTGGCTCGAGATAGTTGTCCAAACTCAGCTCACGCATTTTCGCATGCGCCAGCATCCCAGAATGCTTCCCGGAGCAATTATGCCGGTAAGAATTGGGCTTTTCGCCGCGCATGCGCATTGCCAGTGTAGTTTCCTTGTCGGAGGGCCAATGCACCCCACATTGCAGATCCTCCAGACCGATACCGACCTTTTCGTGCAAACCTTTCAGCACGCGCACATGCTCATCCGTGCCTGTATGCGAGGCGCACATGATCGCCAGTTCTTCATCACTCAGTCCGAAGAGCTCAACACCGCCCATCTCCACAAAAGGCAGCGCCTGAAAAGGCTTCATCGAGCTGCGTGGAAAGGTCACCAGATCCGAATTTCCATAAGATGCCAATAAACGTCCATCCGAATCAACGATCGCCATTGCCCCCAGATGCATGCTTTCAACAATACCGCCCCGCGTGGCTTCCACCATCGGTTCATAACCAGCACAGACATCCATGTTTTATCCTCTTTCCCGACAATTTAGTTCGTAATAAGTGGTGATCCCCCAATGCAAGCGATTGTAGAACAGATCACTGTTAAACAAATTGAGCTCAATGATCTTTCCGGAGATGGCAGGGATCTTAGCGTACCATTCGTCCACCGGCGCTTTTGCATCTGCCAGTTTTTCAAAGACCTTGCCAATATAGGAGATATTGCTCGCCATGGTCTTGACCTGATCCTTATTAACAAGCCCACTGCGTGCCGAAACGATCTGATAATCCTTAAATCGTTTGGAAGCGAGCTCCTTCAGGTCCTGCTCCCACCGCTCAAGATTGGCATAAGCCAAAAAAGGCGGCTCATCAACCAGCACGCTGTCGCCCACAAATACGACTTTTCGCTCCGGGATGATCGCCCAGACGCCAGCCATATTGGAGCCAGGTCGGTGCTCCAGCTTGATCTGCAGATCGCCCAAATGCAGGCTTAATTCCTCATCAAAATTGATCTCCGGTGACTGCATGCGATTACTGCCGGTATGCACCTCATTTCCTTCATATTGGTAAGAATCTTCAGCAGCTTTAGCCGCAGAATATCGACTTCGCAAGGGAGTG
The DNA here is from genome assembly GCA_050946715.1 of Anaerolineaceae bacterium. Classification (GTDB taxonomy): domain Bacteria; phylum Chloroflexota; class Anaerolineae; order Anaerolineales; family Anaerolineaceae; genus Mesolinea. The sequence goes on from JBMNVH010000004.1 coordinate 46,294, forward strand.
ATCGTTTCGGAGTGAGCCACGATGGTTGTGTCATTGCCTTTGATGCTCAAAAAGCGGTCATAATTGGTGTCCAGAACGACCATATAACGCGGGTGTCCGGTGATCAGGCGAGCGGTCGCTCCACGCCAGGTCCCAGCCCCATCCGTTCGTATGGGCGAGTCGATCAGGATGGTGCCCTCATCGTTGTGGACGATTCCCGCAAACAGACCCAGCGAATTTTGTTCGATGAAGATGTTGTCAGCAATTTCCTGCATGCTTACCTCCTTATTACAGTACCGACAATTCTCATTTTATACCTGAGAATGATCAGAAGCCATTCCCGAACAGGAAAAAGATCGGGTTCGCTCGTGGTCTCCCGACCACGAGCCATATTTTTTTGTCAAACTGAGAATTGCTTTTGCAATACAGGGATTATAGCCATAGGCTGGCTAAAGTGTCAAATATTACTTGTGCTTTACAAGCTGCGTTTGATTAAGGCAAACAGACTGGTCTTTTATCGTTCTTATCCACCCTGTCGGCGTGAAGCTGCATCCCGAAATAAGGGCTCGGATCGAGTGTATTGCTGATCTGCATCTCATTTAGATAATGACCTTCTCCATCATCCTTGACAATGGAGATATGCAAGTGAATGCCGGTCGGAGAACCGGGATAGCCGGAATAGTTGCCCTGATAGCCGATCAGATCGCCTTTTTTGACCGGTTTCTCATGCGTGCCAGCCGGGAAAGCGTCATCAATCAGCGGATTGCCATCGACGTCAGCCAGATGGGTCATGTACACCCAGATCTGACGGCTTGGGTCGAGCGGGTCTTCCGGGATGCGAATGATCACCGAAGATTTCCAGTCGCTTTCACGGGTCAGGAAGCCGTCATAAGGCGCGTAGATCGGTGTCACCCCAACCGGATTTCCTCCGAAAATATCCAGCCCGGTATGAAGCTTGAGGGGAGCAAAGGAATCACCGTAAAAATAGCCGATAAAGCCGCTCGTCGGCAGGGCGAACGGCGCGTTCGGGCATTGGTAAAGAGCGGACAGCTCCCAGTCGCGATGAGCGTCGGGGTTGCGGATGTAATCGTAAACAGCCTTATTGCGCCCCTCCTTCCATGTTCGCAGATAGGCAGGCACCTTTTTGCCAAACATCAGCCCGAGCACTGTAACAGTCAACAGGATCAGGACAAGCATGCTAAGTATTATTTTCTGTTTCTTATTCATGGGTTTGATTTTAATGCAAATCCCAAACTGTTATTAATTTCATAGCTGGAGCAAGTTTCCAACATTGGATTGTTATCATAACTGAATAGTCACAGATGACGATCTTTAAACAACAAATTATGTTACTTCAATGCTTAACTTCGAATTATAGAAAAGAAAAGCTGAACTGACTATGAAATCCTTTACCTGCCAAAATATAAAATCAGAGAATGGTGAAGAATCCCCATTCATTTATTGAAAAAGGCTTATTGACGATAGTATTGGCAAGTCCTACTAAAAGGCTCTTAATGAGTAAAAAAAACAAGATTCACCAAGACAATAAATAACTAATCATTTCGAACAGGTTTTTCCCTCAGTTTTTTACGTACATACAAAATTATCAGGCCAGAAATGATCGTTCCTAATATATTAATGATTGTGATTACATAGTCAAATATATTTAATTCGTTACGATAGTTAATAATAACAAGACTGAAATAAAAAATTGTGACAGCGAGAGCTAAAAAAAGCGGTAGTCCATACCTTGCCGCTTCGATAAATTTAAATAAATGATCTTCTGAAAACCAAGGAGTGCGTGCATCTTCTTCCCACTCAAATGGCGAATAGTTGATAAAACCACCTGGAATAAGATTCTTAATCCGAGGACTCAACACTTCGGCGATATAATGACTAATATTAGCAGTAATAATACTGAGACGAAGTTGATAAAGGTTCAATACGAAAAAAAGCAGTGGAGTAAATGCAACCCAAAAAGGTTTATTGGTTGTCTTCAATGCTGCGATAATCGACAATACAGCTGTTAATGTTGCTAATGTTGTAGTTGTATTTGAGAAGGAAGCATTTTGATCTGAAATAATTTCTTCACGAAGAGTTTTATATTCCTCGAGCAACACCTCTAACTCACCTTTGTTTTCCAAAACGACCTCTCTTTTCATAGTGTTTCTGTGTTTTTCCCTATCATTCGTCGGCATTCTAACAAATCAATTCTCCACCCAGTAACCTCTGAGAAAATTCCCTATTATTATTTCTGCTGTGTGTCTAATACAACAATGGAGGTCTTCCCTTCATCTCTACAACTTTTCTCACGTGTCCTTCCCATTTCTGGATAATTTGAACCCATTCGTTAGATTTAAAATAAACATCTAAGTCGCAATTAAGGTCAAATTCCGGCATGTACATACCGAGAACGCCTTTTTCTAAAACACCTTCTTCTATTACTCCATTCTCCCTAAAAATAAGAACTGGTAATCCTAACTGAAATGCCATAGCAGGTTCAATTTGACAGTATGGACTCGTTAACCAACTATTAGATAAATCACTTTCGTTTTCACCGATGTCACTTCCTGGTTTCTTTACTCCCTGTTTAATTAAACTTCTTCTGAATGCAACTGTTACGAGCCCACTTGACTCTAACATCAATCTTCTTATTGCACTAAGTGGAAAATCCATGTCATAGTCAGTTACTCCCAACGTTCTTGGTTGTAACCCTCGTTCTTCCAAATAACCAATAACCCTCTGAATAAATTCATCTTGTTTTTTTAGATGTGGTCTCGGGTAGCTTAAAAAAATTGAACTCTTCATAAAGACTCTCCTGTTTCTAAGTTTTTTCCATAAAGTAACAATAATATTATAGCCAAATATCAAAGAAGAAACATTAGGATGAATTATCAAATGAGACTTTTTGACATATAACAATGATTTTTAATTGTCATATGTATTTGTCTTTTAGGAGTAAGAGAGCTTTTATTATTGATACAATCAGCTTTAGGTGAGGAATCAATTTGTAATGAATATGATTTAGAGCGTATTTAGGAAACATCTTTCCGCAAACTTCAGCAATCAAGCTTTAGGACAGTGCGTTATTACCTTGGATTGCTAAAAATAGACAGGCAAAGACTCTATCTATATAAAGAACGGCAAATATTTTTTACCTCTACACGCAGGATTTATCATGTTAAATATTCAAGCTCCATCATTTCCAAAACCGCATATAATAAGTACAGGTTTGGAACGAAAGCCCTTGTTTCTGCGTCTCTATTTAATAACGAGATCAGATTATTAGCCATGTAAAGGAGTGGTAATGAACAAAAGAAGATTTTTTGCACTTTTCCTGGCAGTCGCCTTGCTTTTGCCCACCATTTTCGGAGTAAGCAAAGTCTCAGCTGCCTACCCCAGTTTCACCATTGCTGATGTTAAGACTGACGAAACAGTCACCATTCTGACCAAAGACATGCCCAAAAACCTCGAATTCAAGGTCCTGATGGGCGAATACAACACCAAAGCCAAAGACGGCATCGAAGTAGCCCGCTTCAATTCCGGTGAGGGCGGTTCCTTCCAGGTCACTGTTAATATCGCCGATGCGCTCAAGGGTCGCGCCCAGATCTCGATCCGTATCGAAAGCTTGACCGGCGGCTATTATTATTACAACTGGTTCTGGAACAAAAAGGACGGCACCTGGCCCGGCGTTACCCCCACAACGCCTCCCGGTACCCAAACCCCTGCCCCAACCCAGGCACCCCCGAGCACAGTTGTCCCGACCTTCTCGATCAAAGCAGTCGATGGCGGCAAAACTGTCACAATCCTTGCCAAAGACTTCCCAAAAGGCGTTGATTTTGTCGTCCTGATGGGCAAGATGTGGACAAGAGGCATCAATGGCATCGAAGCTGGCGAAATCACCTCTTCAGATACCGGTTCTTTTGAAGCCACCTTCAACATTCCTGCCGAACTGGCGAAAGATGGTCGCATTTCGATCCGCCTTCAGGCGAAGACCGGCGGCTGGTACGCCTATAACTGGTTCTGGAATTCCACCGCGACTGCCCCGACCCAGGCACCCACTCAGGCGCCAACACAGGCACCTCCTGCTGTCAAACATCCAAGTTTCAGCATTGTCGCCGTTGAAAAGGACAACACCGTCAGCATCGAAGGCAAGGACTTCCCTGCAGACACCGAATTTGTCGTTCGCATGGGCAAAATGTGGACCCTTGGCATCAATGGCATTGAAGCCGGCACCTTGAACACCGGCGCGGGTGGCAACGTTAGCGGCACCTTTACCATCCCCGCAGCCCTGGCTGGTCAAACCCGAATTTCCATCCGTCTTGAAGCCAAGACCGGTGGCTGGTATGCCTATAACTGGTTCTGGAATAACACGACCAGTAAATAAATTACCAAGACCTCAACAAAAACCCCGCCAAGATGGTGGGGTTTTTATTTATTGAAAATAATCTCCAGATATTTGTTATTAACGACAAACTCAAGAAAAGACCCACCCCCTGCCCCCTCCCAAAGTTGGTGAAAGTTGGTGTTAGTATAGACCCATAATTTCATTAGTAAAGACTTTTATTGGGTTTATTGTTAGGGAAAACGCATCTAAATATAGATACGTTTTATTCTAATCAAACGTAAACACAGACATTAACTTAATCTATTTAGCCAAGCTTAGTAAAAATGGCTCTAAAAATTAAAATTTCACTTAGCGACTGTCACATCGTGCCCTTTGGGTACCTGTGCCCATTAGGGTATTGCGAGCCCCGTCAGGGGCGCCTGTGCCTGTCAAGGTATGGCAATCTGCAGTTAATCATTATTCCATTCCATTTTTGGGCAATAAAAACTTTAAGGCAGATCGCACATACCCTAATGGGCACAGGCGTCGCCCTAAAGGGCTCCTCGCGATGACTACCAGGCAACTGCACCACATGTACATTACTTAGGTAAATTTAGATGCAATGGCCCTGGTTTCATTGTAGAAGCCTTGATCAGGATTAATGTGGATACAATCATCCTGAATATGGTATCATTTTTATCACTATGAATAATAAAATTACCGTTATCGAGGGCCCGACGCCTGAGTTTCAAATTATCACCAACACCAACGCCATGGATGGTTCGCTGAATTGGGTTGGCAGCGTATTGGAAGGTCCCTTCCTCTACAATACCGCCTTTACCAATTTGCGCACTTTCGATTCCCAAAAGCTGATGGATCGTTGTCTCGACAACTGGGAAGCCCACCAAACGATGTACCTTGAATACCGGGATAGGCTGGGATTTCGCCGGGAGGATCCGATCATCGCCGCCCGCGCTATTACCGTTGAGGAAGGCGATATGCTCCTACTTTGGGTGCGCCGCGATCTGGTCACCGAAGACGAAGAGGATGCCGACGAATCCGATGATTTTGATGACGATATTCCGTTTTAACAAAGACCATTAGAACACACTTGCACAAGACTAGTAAATTAAAACAAAAAACCACCGAATTGGTGGTTTTTTTCATACCCCAGGAGGGAATCGAACCCCCAATCTAGGCGTTAGGAGTGCCTTGCTCTATCCATTGAGCCACTGGGGCGTCTTCAGCTTGTGATTATACCATCAGGGCAAATAATGCCAGGGATTAACCGGGGCGTTATTATACCTGATCTCAAAATGCAGGTGAGGACCTGTTGAATTTCCCGTCGATCCAGCTGTACCAATTACATCGCCTTGGAAAACGTTATCACCACAACGAACACCAATGGTCTCAAGATGCTCATAAAGGGTCGTGTACCCATTACCATGGTCAATAACGACAAAGTTGCCGTAGCCGCCGTCCATCCAGCCAGCATAAACCACCGTACCGGAATCTGCCGCGAAAAGAGCAGAACCTATTCCAGCACCAATGTCGATACCGTTATGCCCGGGGCCATAATCGTTGCCGGTCAAATAATGAACCGCCGAGGGCCAGATAAAAGTACCCGTGCCAATCAAACCGATATAATCAAGCAAACAGGCGCCGGGTCCATTCCAACCGCTCACCAATCGTCCTTCCGGGTCACGCACGACCGCGGCGTAGCTGATTGGCACCAATTCCCGTTCCCCACCGGGCACCATGACCTTCGTTCCCGGCTCAATGACCGGGTTGGAAAGGTCGAGATCATTGCCGATGAAGAGCAAAATGTCATCAATGGAAGCGCCATATCGCGAGGCAACCGAACTCAGAGTATCGCGGCTGCGCCAGGTATGATAGATACCATCAACCGGAGGAATGGTGATGACCTGACCCACAAGCAGATTGTCGGCTTTGTCCTGCAAAATATCATAGTTCGCGTACAAAATTGACGGAATCGAAACACCATATGTTTCCGAAAGCGCCCAGATCGAATCGCCGCTGACCACAGTGTGATAGATCGGTTTAGTGCGGAACTCCTGTTCACCTTCGGTATACAGTTTTTGATCACGCCTCAGGGAATCAGCCTGAGAATCAGAAACAAACACAGGCATATTGGTTTCAGCAATAACCTGTTCATAGTCAGGCAAATCTGAAGCCATAGGGGCATTGTGATAAAGCTGCATCGACCTGGCGATGCGAGGCTGCCAAAACAGCATGGTCAACAAAGCCAGGCTGAGCATGATCGCTGTCACCCATGAAACAACAGTAACAAGGATCTCGCGATTTGCGCGCTTGGTTTCTTCAATTTCTTCAGACATAAATACCTCTAAATGCTGGGTATACTACATGTCTGTCAAATTTTCCAGAAATTCCAGGTTTGATCTTGTTTTTTCCATCTTCTGCAAAATGGCTTCCGTGGCAACCGCGGTATCCATTCCAGCGCCTTGTGGCGGGGTGGCAACCATTTGCAGATACATGCGGCGCATCAGCCAGACACGCTGCAGAACTTCTGGACTCAGCAGAAGATCATCCCGACGTGTTGAAGATTTTTCGATATCAATAGCCGGGAAGATGCGGCGTTCCTGCAAACGACGGCTCAGGATCATTTCCATATTACCGGTGCCCTTAAACTCTTCGTAAACGACGTCATCAAGGCGTGATCCTGTATCGACCAACGCAGTCGCGACAATCGTCAGACTACCACCGTCTTCAAGATTTCGAGCCGCGCCAAAGAAACGTTTGGGCGGATAGAGCGCTGAGGGATCCATACCGCCGCTCAGTGTACGACCGGATGGATTAACCACCATGTTATACGCTCTTGCCAGACGTGTCAGCGAATCCATCAGGATCACCACGTCCAAACCGTTTTCAACCAGCCTTTTTGCTCTGTCAAGCGAAATCTCAGCCATGCGGACATGGGCTTGCACCGGTTCATCAAAGGTGCTGGCGATCACCTCAGCTTCCACCGAACGGTCCATATCCGTCACTTCTTCGGGTCTTTCACCAATCAAGGACATGATCTGCCGCACTTCAGGATGGTTGATGCTGATCGCATTGGCGATATCCTTGAGAATACTGGTCTTTCCAGCTTTGGGGGGCGAAACGATCATTGCTCGTTGTCCGCCGCCGATCGGCGCGACCAGGTTGATCATACGAGTTGATAAATTCATCGCGTCGTATTCTAGATTCATCAGTTTATTTGGGAAAATAGGGGTTAGGTTTTCGAAACGTGGTCGCCTGCGGGCTTCATCAGGCGTCAGACCATTGACAGATTCCACTTTGAGCAAACCCTGGTGTCGTTCCGATTCACGTGGTGGGCGAACATGCCCGATGACGAGGTCGCCTGAGCGAAGCTCGTAGCGCCGCAATTGTGCCTGGGAAACATAAACATCATCCGGGCCAATGCGATAGTTGCTGCGCAGAAAACCAATGCCTTCGTTCATGATCTCGAGCACGCCACCGCTCATTTCCAGACCTTCGGCTTCTGCCAGCTTCTGAGCAATTTTCACGATAAGTCCGTCCCGTTTGAGACGCTTAACATTTTCGACCTTTAGGTCTTTGGCAATTTTTTGTAACTGTTTGTTGGTCTTTTTTTCTAGTTCAACAATTTCCATCAATTACTCTCTCTCTTTTCTGTCAATTGGGTTCCCCCGCCAAATTAATAAAATGGGGGTTGATTTTACACTAATTTGAAAAGTTGTGATTAGGCTCCATAATTAATACGTTCTGAATAGATGGGGGTTCCCCAAAATGTAGAATTAGTCAATTTTCTCTCAATGAAGATAACTTTATTATACTCGCTTTCCTGTTGAACGCAAGAAAAAGAGAGCACTGCTTCGAAGCATCGCTTTGCAAAAAAACAGGCAAATTTCTTTTTCGTAACCAGGCACTTCATTGTTGGCATACCTCGTTCAACAAATCGCGAACAAGCAGCCAGACTGCTTCAAACGCTTGTTGATTATTCGGGACTAAATATGACAATCGACTGATCCAATCTTGTTCAAATTTGTAATATCGATTTTCCAGGCTTCCAACATCGACCGAACCTAGGTTCAACCCTTTTGTTCTGAATTTTTCAGGCAGAATCTGTTTTACAGTTTCGAGGTTGACACCAGAATCAAGCAGATTGCTGATGTCGTACAAATCTCTTGAAATCGCGAACCGTCGTTGACCTCCAATAGCACGGATCTTTTCAGCCATCACTTCTTCAAGTGAATAGCAGGATAATTCAAGCGTTTCGAACAGCGATTCATCTGTATATAGATGAAAAATCTTCCGCTCAACAGTTGGCAGTAAAACCTTTTCTGCTCTGGTCACATCCAGTTTGATGCTTCTGGGCGATCCGCCCCAATTCAAAGGTCCCCGATAGTAAACCCGGATTTGATAAGACTCTTTACCATAATCGTCATAAACCATCTCAAATCTGAGCGGCTCGACAAAGAAGTCGGGACCATCATGTTCCATGATCCATTCAAAACTGGATTCGATCACGTTTCGAATTTCGATTTCTGAAATTCGCGTTGTGGCGGTAAAATCGAGATCTTCTGAAAAACGATAATCCGGGAAGTAACACTTACGTAAACAGGTACCTCCTTTGAAGATCAATCCAAGCAAATCCGGGCTTATATTCTTCATCCCAAGGAGAATCCAACTAAGACTGTAGTCAAGATCAATGATCATAGGATCAACTCTTTTAGCGGCAGCAATACGCCGGACTTCAGCTTCTCGGATCATCTAATTACCCTTTGGGAGCAAAGCTGGAACGTTTATCTGAAGTTGCCAACGAACTATTGCTGGACCTGTTTTTGGAGACCCAGGTTCAAGCTGGCTGATCCCCTTTGAGATCATGGACTGACACTTATCGATGATCAACTCTCGGTTTTGAATTGGTAAAGCTAGCCTTTCCAGCATATATCCCAGGCGCTTGGCAATAGCACCACCGCCCCATTTTTCCAGATATTCAGTTAACTTTTCCCAGTCGATTTGGTCCGAAACTGCGGACATCGCTTCAGCCAACTGTATTATTCCCCCGCTCAAATCCGGGCGATCCGCCGCGTCGATCAGGGTCTTTTCACGATCAGTGACACTTATCGATTGACCATCGATCTGTTTGCGAACGGTTCCAAAAAAACGTTTTTCAGAAACGGTAATGAAACGATAACTAATACCCTGGATAGATACAGAACGTTTTCTCTTCGTTGTCTGAATGAATTGAACATGAGGAAGATGTTCTGTCATATTCCAAAATCTCATCGCGGACCAGTAGGCAATAGCTCCAGGTGAAATCAGGTGTGAAGCAATTATCAGAGAATTTTCTGACCACTCACGTTCCGGTCCCGCTTCCAGGGGGATGATCATGTATAAACCGTTCTCCAACCTAAAGAGCCATCGTTTCCGAACAAGCCTGCCCAAGGAGTTGGTCGCTGCCTCAGCTGTTCCCCAGAATTCCTGAGCGTCCTGGAATGTGAAAATAGATATCCCTTGAGCAGATAACAATGCTAAGAATTCTGATTCCTTTTTGCTTAATGACATACTATTCCTTGTAACTTAACCTTCATAGTCTAACGGAATTGTTACACAGAATATCATACCACAAATTCAAAGAAGAAATTCATTATCATAGATGAAGCACCCCTCCAGTACTGGAGGGGTGCTTGTAAGTCAAGTTTTCTTACTTGAAAATCAAGGGCAGATACATATCCAAACCGCCAACTGTGATGGTCACAGTTGCCCAGTCGGAATAGCTGCCAGTGATTCCAGGCAGAGAAATAAAGTAGTACTCAAAGGTATCAGTTCCAAAGAACCCTGCATTGGGGGTATAGGTGAAAGAACCGTCCTCATTGAGTACGAGGGTACCATTTTGAGGTTGTGTCTTGATATCGGCAAAGACCGTATCGTTGTCGGCGCCAGGGCGATCGTTCGCCAGAACACCAGGAGCCGCCACAACCAGCTCAGTTTCGAATGGGGTCGTATAGAAGTCATCAACAGCTGTGGCACCGATGTGGAAGACAGCCGGATCAGTTTCTTCAACAACAGTGTTAGGGTCATCATTGGAGTGGCTAACGGTATTGACCACGTCAATATCCAACTTGTCGGTGACAACAGTCGCGTCGAAGCGGATGATGATTGGATCGGTACCCGCAGGTGCGTAGTCGAAACAAACCACCAGACCATTCGTAGGAGTAGGTCCATCGTATTGATAGGTCACGCCAATGGTGCCATCGCCATTTTCAAGACCAATGGTGTTATAGCCAGACCAATCACCAACGACATTATCGAACGCAAAGATGATATCCGGGCTACCCGGCAGTGGGTCAGATTCTGTCCAGAAGAAGTACTGATAATCGAGAGTCATGTCCGGGTCGTTCCAATACTGGACATCATCAAATTCGACGATCCAGGCGGCACCACCACCCAGACCAGCAGCGGACACACCGTGATTCAGAGCCTGGTCATAAACGATCACCATATCAGTCATGAAAGCTGCCATGACATCGTTTGGTGCAACTGGATCGGGGAATTCCTGGGTCTCCCACCACCACCATCTATCCGAATCAAAACCATTCATATAGGCATGACCATCAGATGTGAAAACCGGCGTTTCAGAAGTCACACCATCAAACCAGGACATGTTGGCGCCAACATTCAAATAACTCCAAATGAAAGTATCGCCATCTCCGGTTCCTGGAATTTGAGGGTTCGCAGCGATGCCGAAAGCCTCAAGATCCATATACCCGCCACCGATCGGAGTCCGACAAGTGGGGTCAGTTGTGTTGTCACTGACGATGTAATTATTGGCGATCTTCGGAACAGTACCATTCCAGCTGATCGTACGAGTAGCTTCATCATACAGAGCGTCAATATCAGATCCGATGACTTCCAGGCTGCCAGCGACAAGTTCTACTTCTTCCGGCAAAACATCTTCGACGCTGTAATGCAGGTCAACGCCAGAGAAATTAGGATTGATCTGGATTTCATAAGTGACAACATCGCCCTTACGAGCAGAGGTCACATTGACGGATTTTTCGACATCGTCGTTATTGCGATAAAGATTCACCTCAGTTGTCGAAACAGCATCGGTCGCGTCAGGGTCAGCTAAAATGCTGAACAGGCCGTACCAGGCGGAAGGCACTTCCATACCAGGGACGTTCCAGCTGACAGTGACGTCATAGGGTTCCAGCGTGTCAGCTGCAACAGGGCCGGTCACGGTCAGATTACCGGCATCTTCAGAATAGATGACAGCTTCGGTATATTTGATCATGTCACCATCGGGATCACCATCCCAATTCTGGATCAAGACCCAAAGTGGCAAATTAGCAGGAATACCGGTAAAGGAAAGGTATTCCAGAGCAGTAGCGGTAGCCGAGTGGGCAACCAGCATATCGGGATCCGGCACTTCACCGATACCAAAATACATATCGAGATCACCAGCAGTGGTTTCAAGGATCTCCATCACCAGACGGTCAGCATCCTTATCGAGGGTGAAAGTCTTCCACCAAACCTGTGACAGATCGTCAAAGGGGTCAGCATTTGTTTCGTCGGGAACCAGATCGATCATCGTATCAGTACCGGCAACCAGACCAGAGGTTACAGCGGTGAACTCAGTGATCGCCTTGGACTGAACACCTTCGATGACAAATCCGCCCTGATCGCGATAAATGTTCTCGTCGATCAAAGCCGGCATTGTGCTGGGGAAGGAACGAACAGCGAAGGGGATCGTGACATTGCTGACAGCTTCACCGGTGGTCCATTCGGCATCGGTCGCAAAATTAAGTCGACCGAAAACAAATTGTTCCGATGGAGCTTCAGAAACATCGATCGTGACAGTGATCTTCTGGGTTGCGTTGGGAGCAATCGTGAAAGTGGCAGGTTCAACAGTCACATTCAAACTATCATCATTATCCATGGTCAGGGTGTAGGTGGCTGTTACGTCAGCAACACTGGTGAAAACGCGCTCAAAGCTACAAACACCAACACAGGTTGTATTCTGATAAGAAGGAATGTTCAAGGTCTTGACATCGCCGCCATCTGCGGGATCAGCAGCTACGAAACCTTCGTAAGTTTCTTCCATGACCAAACCGGTCAGGGCTGCCTTGGTCATATCCAAACGACCGGAACCATAATCAAAGGCATCTACCGCTGAATAATCATGATCTTTAGTTGTACCTTCAAGGGCAGTCAACATCAGTGCGGACTTGCGGGCTGCGGTTGACCAGGTCGGGTGCAATTGGGTCATGAGAGCCAATGCGCCTGCCGCGTGGGGGCTTGCCATGGAGGTACCGGACATCAAACCATATTCAGTTTCGGGTCCGACTGAGTCATAGGCAGCCAAAACGTTGGTGCCAGGAGTGGCAATTTCGGGCACGAGGACATCAGCCAAAGTGAATGGACCGCGGGAACTGCTCTGATTGAGCACATCGCCCCATTCAGCTTCATTTTGTGAACCATAATTGGCTTCCATTGTAACGGTCATGTCAGCTTCAGCTAATGCGACCATCGCATCGCCATCGGTCTTGGAGACCATGACAGCAGGAATCGTGCTCGCGTCCAGACCGCCCATAATGATCGGGGCACCCTGTGCGCTGTTGCGCATAATGACGGCGATCGCGCCGGCGGCAGTGGCATTGCTTACTTTTTCGGCAAAGGTACAACCACCGCGGGTAACGATCGCGACACTACCGTCAAAATAGTCAGCAGGAAAGGGGTTTGCGCCATTGACCAAACAGCCAGTGTCATAGGCAGGATCTTCATTACCACCCCAGATCAAAGGCTGATTGATAATATCAGCGCTTAAGGCAGGACCCGAACCAGGCAGACCAACTGCGGAATATTCATCAGTCGCGCCTGGATTGACGGTGATCGGGTTGCCAAAGATGCGGCCGTGATTGGTATTGGCAACGATCAGAGTCCAGGGAGCGGCTTTGTAAGTAGTCGAGACATTCGGACCAGCGTTTCCGGCTGAGGTCGCGGTAATGATGCCAGCATCAGTAGCTTCAAGGAACGCAATTTCAGTCGCGCTGGCATAAGGCACCTGACCAGGACCGCTGGAGGGACCAATGGAATAGTTCAAAACATCGACACCATCAGTGATCGCTTGCTGCACAGCGCTGACAGTAGCAGTGTTGGGACAACCGCTATCAGTACAAACATCAAAAGCGATGATGTTGGCATGTGGCGCCATACCAGTAATAGTAACGTCTGTGCCAAAGTAATTGAACACCACAGTATTGCCTGCTGCTGTAGAAGCAGTGTGAGAACCGTGATCACTGGCATCTTCACCGGAGATGGGTTCATCCACATAGGAATAAACACCAACGAGTTTATCGTTACAAACAAACTCTGTTGGATTGCTTGCGCATAAGCCTTTGTAAACACCAGCACCGAAAGGATTGACATGTTCATAACCATCAACAGGACCGACCTCAGCAAAAGAAGGGTGATCCATGTTGATACCGGTATCGAGAATACCGACCAAAATGCCTTCACCCTTGGGGGCGTCATCACCAGGAACATTGGTGCTGTCCCAGATCTTATCAAATCCAAGGAATGCGGGGCTGGTGTCGGTATCAGGTTGCCAGACCTGGTCGGGATAGACCTCACGCACGCCAGGGACCTGGCGCAGCATGGCGGCTTCCTGGGCGCTCATTTTGGCTGCGAAACCGTTCAACACCACATCATAACGGGCATAGACCTCAAGCTCGCGACCCAATGCTTGTTCAGCATCGAGAATGACGGAGTCAAGTTGTTGGTTCAGATAAGAAAGGTAAGCTTGTGAGGCAACGGAACTTACATCGATCTTGCCGGAGCTGTCGCGTTCCGGCGCCGCAAAAATATCAATCCCGCCCTTGTAAGTCACAAGAGAGGGTTCATCCAGTTGTATGATAAATCCGTCTACCCTTTGGATTTCAGCGACCCAAGCCAGTTCTGCTTCGGTCAGTTCATATTTGTCCACCGGTTGGAACTGATACGTTTCCAAACCATGTGCTGGAGTCTGAGCGATTGCAGGGCTAAAAAGCATGCCGGCGATCAATACCAGACTTAGCAGACGTAAAAACATTTTTTGCATTCGTTTTCTCCTAAATTAGATTTTGAGATGGTAAAAAACCCGTTAAGTGCGTGCCTCATCAGCACTTTCGGATCTTTTACAGTTGAAAGTGAGATTTTAGTGTTGTGACAGATAATATTTTCTCCCATTCACTAAATTATTTAAGTATTATACCTAATTCTGACATCCCTCAGATTTTTTTGATAGATTTCAGTCTAAACCTCATACAAGCAGACCGACAAGCTTGTTGTTGATATTGACACATGTCCTGTAGGGGCGGATGTTATGCCCTTTGGGTACTTCCACGTCCGCCCGAAGTGAGATCTTGTAGGGTGGGTTGCGCCGTTCAACCCACCACCATATCCTTATAGTAAGAAACTTAAATTCTTAATGCTCGCGTAGATGAGACGAAGTGCCCGTAAGGGTATTGACAGCGCACGTAATTGTGTGCGCTGTCAATCCAACATCCTGTAGCAGGCACAGGTGTCTCCCATACCGGTAAAAAACGTACAAATAGCAGACCGTTGTTCGCGCGTGGCACCGCACCAAACGCATCATTACATGACATTGGTGCAGTGTATAATCTAAGTAGATTTACTACGGAGATATTATGGCAACCCGTCCTACAACAAGAAAAACAACTACGCGAAAGAGCACTTCCACACGGTCAGGCACAACCAAAACGACCTCTAAACCCAGGTCATCTACGACAACAAAGACCAGACAAAAAAACACCCGGCTCTTTCCGGAGCACTTGAAGATCGAAAGACCAGCGCTCACGCCTGAGCAGAAGCGCGACATCACCGGCATTGTTCTGATCCTCATCGGGGTGCTGATCCTCCTGAGCGCTCTCACCGCTGAATCAGGCAAACTAACCCAGTGGGTCAGCAAGGCTTTGCAAACAGTTTTCGGCTGGGGCTTATACGCGCTGCCCCTGATCCTTTTGGCATTGGGTGCCTGGTTCCTGCTCTCCCGCATAGAACACCTCCCAAAGGTCAATCTGGAACGCATCATCGGTCTCTCACTACTATTCTTCAACCTATTGACTTGGTTTGAATTAATTGACCAAACTTTCCTGCCGGTCTCTTTGCCCAGCGGCGGAGGACGAATAGGCGCCGCCATTTATATCTTTCTAAAATCCATGCTTGGCAAAGCAGGCACAGCGCTCGTTCTGATCGCCTGGTTCCTCATTGGTCTGGTGCTTCTGGTGGATCTTTCTATGGCGGATCTGGCAGCCTGGGTCACCAAATTCCTGCGAAAAACCCATCAGAAGATCGGAGAAGACGTTCGCCAGCGACGCGCTGAAAGAGCTGAACAAAAAATTGAAGCAAAACTGACGCAAGTTGAAGCCGCCCCGGAACCTATCGCGATCAACCCCCAACCCCTTCAGGCAATAGTGAGATCTTCGGAAATAACAGAAAGCTCAGAAGAAAAAGGCGCGCCGGAATGGCAAATGCCCGTCGCAGCCCAGCTGCTCGATCCGGTTCAATCCGCTCCTGTCGATAACGAATCAGATGAAGACCGCGCCAGAGTGATCGAAGAGACGCTGCTCTCTTTTAATGCCCCCGCCAACGTGGTCGAGATCCGCCGAGGACCGACGATCACAATGTTCGGCGTTGAACCGGACTATATCGAAACGCGTACAGGCAAGACAAAAGTGCGTGTCAATAAGATCACCAGTCTGGCAGACGATCTCGCCATGGCGCTCAAAGCCTCGCGCATTCGTATGCAGGCGCCCGTCCCCGGCAAAGGCTACATCGGTGTCGAAGTGCCCAACATGAAATCCTCGCTGGTGTCTTTGCTGGAAGTGGTCGAAAGCCCACAATACCTGTCGAACCCATCGCCATTGAAATTCGCCCTCGGGAAAGACGTCACCGGCAAACCCTTTACCGCCGACCTCGCATCTATGCCCCATCTGCTCATCGCCGGTACCACCGGTTCGGGTAAATCCGTCTGTGTCAATACCATCCTGACCGGATACCTGCTCAATCTTTCCCCTGACCAACTGCGCTTGCTTTTGGTTGACCCAAAACGGGTTGAACTGACCGTCTACAACGGCATTCCCCACCTTTTGGCTGATGTCATCGTCGATGCTGAAAAGGTTGTTGGCGCGCTTCAATGGATGCTGCGTGAAATGGATCTGCGCTATCGCATGTTCCAGGTGGCAGGCGCCAGGAATATCGATGAATACAACTATCATCAGACCAAGGCTGGTGAGAAGATCATGCCCTATATCGTCGTTGTCATCGATGAACTGGCGGATATGATGATGCTCGCGCCCGATGACACCCAGAACGCCCTCACACGCCTGGCGCAACTGGCGCGCGCGACTGGCATTCACCTGATCATCGCGACCCAACGTCCCTCAGTGGATGTCCTCACCGGTCTGATCAAAGCCAACTTCCCCGCCCGGATCGCTTTTGCGGTCGCTTCAGGGGTGGACAGTAAGGTCATTCTCGACCAACCCGGCGCGGAACGCCTGTTGGGCAGAGGTGATATGCTCTTCCAGGCTCCGGACGCGCCCTCGCCGGTCCGTTTGCAGGGAGTTTTTGTCTCGGATAACGAAATTTCCGCCGTTGCCGAATTCTGGCGCAATCAAAACACGCTTGATGGTGCCCCGGAACGTCCCGACAAGGCGATCATTGCTACGCGCAGTCACCTACCCATGATGCAGGAACCGCTTTGGAAAGAACTCGAGAAGGATCCCAACGCCGACCCCATCGAAGATGAGGCATTAAAGATCCTTCGAAAAGAAGGGCGCGCCTCGGTCTCAATGCTGCAAAGAAAGTTGCGCATTGGTTACACCCGTTCCTCAAGGCTGATCGAGAAATTTGAAGAAGACGGCATTATCGGTCCCCCCAACCCCCAGACCGGCACCCGTGAAGTACTCGACTGGGGCGACTATCCACCGTTAATTCAGGACTAACTATTTTATCTGTCCTTCTTGTTTTTAACCCTTGTACATCACATCCTGCCTTTGCGCACTTGAGCTTATTTCACCTTGATTTTCTCCAGTAATTCCATGTATAATGGAGTAAGTGGAGAATATCATGCTATATACAACATCGATCTTAAAGGACATGCATAGTGAATACGAAAAGCCACATGACCGAATTAATCGTCTTGTGGTCAACAAGAAGATCTTCCCGGTAATTCGAGGATTGTATGTGGACGATCCCAACCTGAACGGCAAGTTCCTGGCAAGCGTCATCTATGGACCTTCTTATTTATCGTTTGAATACGCATTGTCATATCATGGATTAATACCGGAGTTAGCCGTAGTTTTCTCTTCAGCTACTTTCATGAAAAGAAGAAGGAAGCGCTACGACACGAATTTTGGTTTATTCACTTATCGTGATATTCCCAGAGCTGCTTATCCACATTGCATCCAGCTAATTATTGAGGGAAAGTTTAGCTACCAGATAGCCAGCCCTGAAAAGGCGATCTGTGACCACTTATATACGATCGTGGGAATTGATTCGCATAAAAGATTGTCGTCACTTTTATTTGAGGATCTAAGAATTGAAGAATCTGACTTCAACAATCTGAACAAAAGCTTTTTATCATTTCTGGCAATAAAATACCAATCAGTCACTTTGAAGACTCTCCATTCCTGGTTAAGGAGCTAAGATGAACCCAATCCTTGAACAAATGGTTTCCTTATATAAAGATTCTCCTGGAATCGAGAAAAAGACGATCCTGCGCGAGATCATCCAGGAACTGGTTCTTAGTGGATTATCACGAGCTGGATTCTTTAACCAGGCAGCTTTTTATGGGGGCACCGCATTAAGGATTTTCCATGGTCTCGATCGATTTTCTGAAGATCTGGATTTCTCATTGATGGACAAAACACCAGATTTTGACCTGAGCCCTTTTCTAAAAACGATAGAGCATGAAGTTAATGCATACGGGCTGAATATGCGCTCTGAAATGAAGTTGAAAACCAAAGAATCAGCCATTCATTCTGCTTTTCTTAAGGGAAACACCAAAGAGCACCTTATTCTGCTGTTTTCTGATGAAATTCCAGAAAGACTAATTCATCCTGGTGAAATAATAAGGGTAAAGATAGAAGTTGATGTCAATCCGCCGGACTTTGCCAATTTCGAACGGAAATATCGATTATTACCCATACCATATGAAGTCAATCTTTACGATTTGCCCTCCCTCTTTGCCGGGAAGATCCACGCGGTCTTATGCCGAACCTGGAAATCCAGAGTAAAAGGACGCGATCTTTACGATTACATTTTCTTTCTGGCAAAGAAAGTTCCAGTCAATTTAGCTCACGTAAGATGCAGATTGATTGAAACCGGTGCTATCGATGAAGAAGATGATTTTTCATTAGCTATTCTGAAAGCAATGCTGAGAGAGAAATTTGACCAGATCGACATGGATGCTGCAAAAGCAGATGTTGCTCCATTTTTGGTTAATCAGGCCGGACTGCAGGTTTGGAGTTCCGATTTCTTCAAAGCCATCACAGAAAATCTATCTGATACTTAGAGCTTCCTCTTGCCAATGTTCGCGCGTGGCATCCAATCCACGCGAAACTCGTTTGCTTGCTAGTTAAAGCAGATTTTAGGTATAAATTCACTTTCAATCTATAACAAAAACCCTCATCATCCGCTTTCCACTCTGGAACCTGGGACAAAAACCGCCCGATCATTCCCAGAAAGATTACAATTCATGCGGAGGTGGCGCATGAATGTTCTGGAATTTGGCAATAAGTTAAATAGAAATTTGATTCTGATACACGGATTCCAAATGCCTTATCAGATATGGGATCAGTATATAGATCATTATAAAAATGATTTTCACGTTCTTGTCCCAATCATCCCGGGGCACGACCCTGATCGTGCGGAGGACTTCATCTCGTTTTCTGAGACCGCGAAAGAATTTGAAAGTTACTACATTTCCAAATATGGCAGCAAAGTCTTTGCGGTTTTTGCTATGTCTATGGGTGGGGTTTTGGCAGCGACCCTGTGGCAAAATGGGGCATTAAATATTGAAAAACTCATCTTCGATGGTTCTCCTCTGGTTCCTACCAACCGATTTATTGGGAAAATGATGCTTAATTTTTATCTAAACATCACCCACAAGACGCAACAAAGGGATAAGAAAACACTGGAACAAGCAAAAAACATCTATCCGCAGGATGGTTTCGATGACTTTCTAAAAGTTCTCGATGCGATGACAGATACCACTATTCACAACTGCGTAAACGGCGTGGTGAACTATCAATTACCAGATGATCTGGATGTCCAAAACACCAGAATTTATTATTTTCATGGCACGAAATTCAATGAATTAATTGTAAAAAGGTCAGCCAAATTCATTTCGACACACTATAAAAACAGCGTTATTAAATGTTTCCAAGGGAGATCGCATTGCGAAAACACGCTCTTTTATCCACAGCTGATGCTTCAGGAATTAGATAAAATATTGACCTAATTTCCACCCATCGCTTTTTCAACATACACTCGCTCCCACAGTTATCGCATGGTCTCCCGTCCACGCGCGTTCCACCCTTGCATCCTAATGCAATTCAAATAAAAAAGCCCTTATTAACATCACCTCTCTCAACCACGCTTTTCCATCATCTCTGTTTCGCGGCTTATTCACCCTGATATTCTCCAGTAATTCCATTTTTAATGGATTAAGTGGAGAAAAAAATGGAAAGTATGTAATTCATCACGGAAAATCGATTTCTCCCTCGCGTTTATAAAAACCATGTTAATTCCTCTACAAAAGCTGTACAAAGCTTTGAGAATCACCAATCAGAAATGATAAAACAAACATGCATAATACAGTGGAAGGCGCAACCATCAATTCCTCCTGCGACCAAACAGACTGTTACGAAAAAAATGACCTTACAAGGAATACGAATGATCAAGATAGCGGACTTAAACAAGAAATTCCTGCTTTTGGGATTCACATTATTTAGCTTTGTCTATTTCACGCTCGACCGCCTCAACCTGTCCTATACAAAAATGGCAAAACAATTTGGGATCTGGCTGGTTCTGCTAAACATATTGCTCAATCTGGTGATGGCGGGGATCTCAGCCTTCATGCTGGTGCTAAGTGATCACGTCCTAAAAGAGAAGAACATCAAAACCAAGGGGGACAATATGGGCATCCTGTCCATCATCGTAGGCATCCTTACCTATGGATGCACTCCCTGCGTCATTTCCTTTCTCGCAGTCTTCGGGATCAGCTTTTCGGTCATAGCCCTCCCCTTCGCTGGTTTGCCCTATAAGTTGCTCTCCCTGGCGCTCCTGATCCTCGGCGTTTTTATTCTCAAAAAAGAACTCGAAAGAAAGTCCTGCCCGGTCAGTTTCAAAATAAGAAAAGAGAAGGAGAATTTATGAGAAAAAAGATATCAGCCATCATCCTGGCAATCTTAGCTATGCTGCTGGCAACTTCCTGCCAGGTAATAGAACAAGCTGTTGAGGACACTTTCAGACCCTTGCCCCAAAAGCACGAGGCTCCTGATGACTCTGACCAGAGTTTTCTCGAAAAGGTAGAAGGCTTCTTAGTGGGAGACTTGTTTATTGAAACTGGTATAAACCTGACCACCTTTGATATTGAAGATGATGTCTTTGCCAGGCTGGACCTCGAAGACCCGATTCTGGACTTTGAGCTCTTTGTCAGGGAGTACATCAGAAAGAATGAGATCGACCATTACCTGACCCAGAAAGAAGCGCAGGACCTGGTGGATCTGTTCAACAGCCAAAACCTGATCCTAAATCCCGATAGGACCATCCAGGAGCTGGAAGACCTTACCAAAGACCTGGCATGGGATGAAGTCTATGTTCACTCGGGATTGATAGACATTTACAAGGACCACATAAGCATGGAGCTTCACAAACCCGAAAACTATAACCATGTCGATTCCTACTCTTACGATGTTGATGAGGATGAATGGCAGACCCGACCTATGAGAAATCTTGATTCCGATACGCCGTTGGAAAGGGCGATACTTCTTACGGATATCCCTTTGCAAAGTCTCTACAAGGTTACTGAGGCTTCTCTGGAGGTACTCAAAGAGATAGGCGAATATAACGAAGACTTTCCCTATGAAAATGCCAGCACTTTTAGAGGAATACATTCGATCAGGATATCCCTCTACAGGAAAGATGGTGAACGCATCGTTTTGTTTGAAAGCACCGTAAGAGGTGAAAGGGATCACATCACGCTCAAATTCGATTCTGATGGAAACCTGATCGAGAAACAGAGGTAATAAATGATCTTGGTGTTATATGGACTACCCTTCTTTTTTATGTACGTCTTTCCTGTCTTTTTCCTATGGAAAGACACCTTTTACACAAAACCCGTTGTGGCGACCGTCTTCCTGGTTTTGGGCATCATCTTATGGCTTGTAAAGCATTCGCTGATCATTGAACTGATCAGACATCCCTATAAGCTGAGGGAAAAACACCAAAGAGTACAGGAAACCGGAAAGCTGGTTCAGGCAAACATTTTGTCAAGCGATCTCGTTGATCAGGATGGAGACTATCCGGTCTACAACATAATTCTTGCGTTCGAAAATCTGGTGGGAAGTCCTGTCAGAACGATTCTCAGAACATCTGATACCAAGCCCCTTGAAAGAAGATTTGAAAAAGGCAAGCTCATCGACCTGAAACTGAACCAAACTGATTTCGACCCACCCTACACGGTCGCGACTGCCCAATATGCCGCAGCCAAACGGATCCCTCTTTGGTTATGGTTGTTTTTCGATATAGCTTATTCCATTGGACTTTTCATCGTCTCATATATTATGCAAAGCAACGGTATGGGCTGGAGGTTTTTGGGGCTTCAGTCACCCTGGTTCTGGGCGCCGATCGTGGGTATATCGCTCATTACTTTCCTTTCCAGGATCCTTGATCTGAAAGGTGACGATACCCGACTTTCCGCTTACGAGTTTCATTCAACAGGCAACAGTAAAGACCTTGCTCGGGTTCTTTTACATGGACGTTCAAGTTATGGTGAGATCCAAAGCTTTGACCAAACCGGAACCTACATTAATGAACAACCTGAGATGCGCTTTAATATCGTATACCTCAATGAGTATGGCGACCTTGTTCGCGCCCACCACAAGCAGATCATCAGCCTGACAGAACTGCACACGCTCAAAAAGTCTGACATTGAGGTTCTCTACCTGCCCGGTGACAAGAATCTCTTCATGTACAACTACCTTGATTAAAAAAATATAGCTCGTGGTCAGGAGGTCACGAGCTATTTATTCGTCCTACTTAGAATTGCTGAACGCCAAAGAACAATTATTTTCCTTACTATTAATTTCGCACAATTTCTTCAATTAATTTGCCAGATTTAGCCCTTGGGTCTATAATAGTCCCAAATTTCAATTATTGGAGCCTTATATATAATGTCAGACAACGACGCCGCTAAGTTAAAACAGGAGAACAATCAGGATCAAGAACACGAAGTAACAATGGAAGACCTCATGGATAAGTATTTGGATGTCGAAGGCGTAAGCATCGATATTCCAACCGCCGGAGAGATCCGTGACGGAATTATCGCCAGTCTCTCAGACAATCAAATTTTGGTCAGTATCGGAGCCAAATCAGAAGGAATCATTTCCGGAAGAGAATTTGAAAACATTCCAAAAGATGTCCTTGCTACTTTCGAAGAGGGAAAAGCAATCCCAGTCTATGTCATCACACCGGAAGATCACGAGGGCAACCTGATTCTCTCATTCGTTCGTGCCGTGGAAGAGCAAAGCTGGTTAGAAGCAGAAGAGCTGCTCAAATCCTCAGAAAAATTTGAATCGACCGTGGCAGGTTACAACAAAGGCGGTCTTATCGTTCCGCTTTCCACTATCCGTGGCTTTATCCCCGCCTCTCAGCTTGGTCTGAGCCGCCGCCTGGGTATCACCGGCACTACTCCGGAAGAAAAGTTCAAAGAGTTCGTTGGCGAACCCATCCAGGTTTGTGTTGTTGAAGTCGATCGTCAACGCCAGCGCCTGATCCTCAGCGAGCGCGCTGCCAGCACTGAGACACGTGACCAGATCCGTGAAAAGATCCTTGAAGAACTTAACGAAGGTGACGTCCGCAAGGGTCGTGTTACCAGCCTGGCTGATTTTGGCGCATTCGTCAACATCGGTGGCATCGATGGACTCGTCCACCTCAGCGAACTTTCCTGGGAACGACTTGGGCATCCCAGCGAAATGCTCAAAGTTGGTGACGAAATCGAAGTCAAGGTCATCAGCATTGACCGTGACCGCCGCCGTATCGGGCTATCAGCCCGCGAATTGCAGCAGAATCCCTGGTACGAACATGTCAAGAGCCTCAAGAAAGGTCAATTGGTCGAAGCAGAGATCACTCGTCTGACCAGCTTTGGAGCTTTTGCAAAACTCCTCAACGTCCCCGGTGAACTGGAAGGTCTCATTCACATTTCCGAGCTTTCCGAAGATCGCGTTGACCATCCGAAACAGGTTGTCAAATCTGGTGAAGTCCTCACCCTGCGTATTCTTAACATCGAAGAAGGAGATCAGCGCATCGGTCTGAGCCGACGCCGCGTGGATTCACCCGCCTATGCTGATATGGACTGGAAATCACTCGTCGCCAGCTACAACCTGAGTGCCGTCAGTGACGGTGAAACTATTGGCGATTTCGTTGAAGAAAGCGTTGAAGAAGAAGTAGCAGACGAAACCCCGGTTGAAGAAAGCACCGAAACCGCAGCAGAAGAAGTTGCGGAAGAGGTCGTTGAAGAAGCCGAAGAAGCTGAAGAAGCAGTTGAAGAAACCGCTGAAGAAGCTAAAGAAGCAGTTGAAGAAACCGCCGAAGACGCTGACAAAGAGTAATAAAACCTAAAAACAGATCTGCGTCGGAGTGCTCTATTACTCCGACGCATTTTTAATGTCATGAACTATTTTATCGATGCCCATCAGGACCTTGCCTACAATATCCTCTCTTTCAACCGCGATTACCAACGTTCAGTCTATGAAACGCGCGCAATCGAAAAAGCTGATCCGGTTGATGGCCTGACCAGCCAAAGCCTCTTGGGTTGGCCTCAGTATAATCAGGGACATGTTGCCCTGGTAATTGGCACCCTTTTTGCCGCGCCTGCCCGGCGTGAGCACGTGCTCTACCCAAATCTCGCTTTTTACCACACTCCCGAAGAGGCAAACAAGCTTTACTGGCGGCAGCTCAGGCTTTATCATCATCTGGCTGAAGAAAAACCACAGGTTTACCGCCTCATTGGCAACAAAACGCAATTACGCGCGCATCTGACTGAATGGCAAAGTTTGCCTGATAGCCCAGACCCTGAAGAATATCTTCCCATTGGCATCATCCCCAGCATGGAAGGCGCGGAAGGCATCACCGACTTCAACGAACTGCCGGAGTGGTGGAATGCCGGTCTGCGGGCGATCGGTCTCGCCTGGGCTGGCAACCAGTTTTGCGGTGGCACGCGCGAACCCGGCGGTCTTACTCCCCTGGGTAGAGACTTATTGGAAAAAATGGCAGAAGTTGGCTTCGTTCTCGACCTTGCCCACATGGATGAACCAGCCGCCTTTGAATGCTTAGACCGTTATCAAGGAAAGATCATCGCCAGCCATGCCAACGCCGCTTCGCTCGTCAAAGGCTACAACAGCAACCGCCTGCTTAGCGATGTTCTCATCAAAGCCATAGCCGTGCGAAATGGTGTGATCGGCGTTGTCCCCCTGAACAGCTTCCTGAACCGGGACTGGGTCGAAGATGGAGGACGTCAGGCAGTCTCTTTGCGGCTCCTGGCTGAGCAGATCGACCACATCTGTCAGCTGACCGGTTCGACCAGGCATGTTGGCTTTGGAACCGACTTTGATGGCGGGATTGGACTGGAACATGTCCCATATGAACTCGATTCGATCGCCGATTTAGCCAAAATCCACCCCTTCCTGCTTGAATTTGGCTACAATCAGACGGATTTAGAAGCTTTTAACGCCGGAAACTTCCTGAGAGTGTTAGAATCTGTCTTACCGGAGTAAAGCATGAAATTTAGCGATCGAGACGTACTGATTGACCCCTGTAATAACATCGAAGACAACCATAAATCCAAAGGCTTTCCAAAGTATCAGGTCCGTTCTGGTCTGACGGTTATGATCATTGGTTTAATAGCCCTCATCATCGGTTTAAGGCCCGATCTTTTTGGGCTTGATCGTGGTTTATACATCGGCTTTTCGCAAATTATCCTGATCCTTTTCGGCATTGGTCTGCTTACGCTAGGAGCTACTAACACCTTACGCGCATTTTGGAGCTGTCAGGAAAAAACCCTGCTGGTAGATATTGGCACCCGCACCATCATGACCGGTTACGTCATTTGCGTCTTCACCGCCCTGGCTGATGCCTTTGGATTTGGCACCAACCCTCCTCCGGAAGTCTTGCTGGGCACACTTCAAAGTCGCGGTGTCATCATTGGCATGGTCGTCATTTGTGTTGGACTGTTTATGATGCTGCGCTTCCAGATCCCTCAGACCCCTGACCAGGTAGAGGAAACTACCCCAACAGGTGAATAAAACTTGAATAGCCCTGACCTAATTCGGACAAGCCTTACCAATGGCTTGAAGATCCTCATCAAACCAATTTTTACCGCGCCCATTTTCAGCAGCTGGCTCTGGTATGATGTCGGCTCCAGAAATGAGATCCCTGGCAAAACCGGATTGAGCCATTGGGTTGAGCACATGCAGTTCAAGGGCACGAAACGCTATTCAGGCAGTGATATGGAAAAAGCTATCGCCCGAACGGGTGGCTATACCAACGCTTTCACCAGCCCCGATTGGACCGCCTATTTCCAGACGCTGCCGGCTCATGCGCTTGAAATGACGCTCTCCTTTGAAGCCTCACGCATGCACGAAGCGCAATATACCCCTGAAGAAGTGGAGTTGGAACGAACCGTGATCCTCTCCGAGCGCGAAGGCAACGAGAATGACCCCCAGTTCCTTTTGGGTGAACAGGTGCAAAAAGCTGCTTACCAACAACACCCCTACCGCACAGAGGTGCTTGGCGAGACCGAAGACCTGCTAAAGATCACTCGTGATGAGCTTTTTGGGCACTATCGCAATTATTATCAACCCAATAACGCCACCCTATGCCTGGCAGGCGCTATCGATCCAGACCGCGCCATCGCTCTCATTGGACAGCTTTTTGGCGATATTCAGGCAACACCAGTCAAGCGACAGATCCCTGAACCGGAAGATTCACTCGATCAAGCCGATCTTGTTGAAGTAAATGGTCCCGAAAACGCCAACTTCATTCAGCTTGCCTGGCGCAGCCCCAGGGCGACGGACCCTGACTTCTTTGCTTACACGCTCATCGAGAGCATCCTCAGCGGACCCAGTACGCTCAACATGTTTGGCTCCGGTGGGATCGGCAACCGCACCAGTCTGCTCTACCAACAACTGGTGGAGAATCAGATCGCGGCATCGGTCAATGGTTCCCTGACCGCCACGATCGACCCAGCCACTTACACACTCTACATCACCTGCCGCCCCGATCATGAGCCTGAAGAAGTGCTTACCGTGATCGATGAGACCGTTGACCGTCTCCTGCAGGAAAAGGTGAATCCATCCTCATTGAACCGCGCCCTGAAACAAGCCAAAGCCAGCTTCGCTTACAGCAGCGACAACATCACCAATCAGGCTTTCTGGATGGGTTATTCCGAAAGTTTCGCGGATTACAGCTGGTTCTGTGAATATGTTGAACGCCTTGCCCAGGTCAGCGCTGATGACCTACTCCGGGTCGCACAAAAATACCTAAAACCTGAAAACAGGGTTGTTGGGATCTATCGGGGGCAAAATGCCTGAGCTAAGTTATAACCCTGCCAGCCTCCCTGGAAAAGAAAACATCTTACGGCAAAACTTTGAAAATGGCTCAACGCTTCTGGCTTATCCAAACCTGACTAGCCCGGCTGTCTTTTTCCGTGGATATCTGCCTGCCGGAAGTATTTCTGATCCCCTTGGCAAAGAAGGTCTGGCAAATTTCAACGCCGCCATGCTTTCGACCGGCACACGAAAGCACGACTTCCAAGAGCTTCATTGCAAAATAGAAAGTTGCGGCGCTTCCATCTCGATCAGCTCCGGAAGCCTCTCAACCCTCTTTGGCGGGCAATGCCTCAAAGAAGACCTCCCTGAGATTTTCAACCTGCTTTTGGAAATGCTTTCCATGCCCGCTTATCCGCAGAAGCATTTTGAGCGCATTAAGCAGCAGTTTCTGACCGTTATCCGCATCCAGGCGCAAAACACGGATGAAATGTCCTCCCAGGCATTTGATCGCCTTTATTATCGCGATCATCCCTACGCCATTCCATCTATCGGTTTTGCGGAGAGCCTTGAACGCATCACCCTTGACGACCTTTTCAGCTTCCACCAACAATATTTTGGACCAAAAGGTCTGGTCATGGCAATTTCAGGTGGAATAAAACCTGAGGATGCCAGCCAGCTCTTCCAGGAAACATTTTCCACCTGGCAAGCGCCAGATCAAACCGCGCAGAAAGAATTGCCAAAATTCACGCCGCCCGATCAAGCCCAGTATGGGCATATCGCCATCCCTGGCAAGTCTCAAAGCGACCTGATCATCGGCACGCAAGCGCCCGCCGCCATGACCGCTGATTATCAAAACTGTGTTTTGGGCAACAGCATCCTGGGACAATTTGGCATGATGGGGCGCATCGGTGAGGTTGTACGCGAACAAAATGGCCTTGCTTACTATGCGGGCAGCTCGCTCGAAACCGGTTTAGGTCCGACCTGCTGGAAAGTCTACGCTGGCGTTAACCCTGACAATCTTCAGAAAGCAATTCAGAAGATCAAGGAAGAATTGCAGCGCTTCACCAACGAAGCAGTTACGAGCGAGGAGCTTGCTGACGTCCGGAGTCAGGCTTTGGGTCGCCTGCCCCTGTCCTTTGAGACCAATGCTGGGATTGTGCGTTATCTCCTCAGCCTTGAGCGTTACCAGCTTGACCTGGATTATCTCAAAACGCTCCCGGAACTGCTTGCAGGCATCCGCGCGGACGATATTCTCAAAAGCGCCCAGACTTATTGGGATCTGGACAAATTGATCATCGCCTCAGCGGGGAGGAAGCTGTGATCAAATCCGGGATTGACCTCATCCGCACCAACCGCCTGGCGGAAGTAAACCCCGCCATTCGCGAACGCTTCATCAAACGGGTTTTCACCCCCACCGAACAGGAACAGGCAAGAGGCAATCTTGAAAGCCTGAGCGGAATTTTTGCCGCCAAAGAAGCCGTCTCCAAGGTCTTAGGCACAGGCATCGGCAAAGTTAGCTGGCAGGACATCGAAATTATTCACGCCCCAAGCGGCGAACCGCTGGTGCATTTGCACGGCGAAGCCAGTCAGGTTGCCCGGGAAAGAGGTTTGCGTCATTGGAGCGTGTCCATCACCCATGATGGTGAGCTGGCTGCCGCAGTGGCTGTCGCGATTGGAGAGCTTTCGTGAAGATCCTTGGGCTGAGCGACATTGAAGTCCCAGCCGTTTACAGCAGTCACATTCGGGAGCGCTTTGGGGATATTGATATTGTCATATCCAGCGGAGATCTGCCCGCTGCCTATCTCGAATTCGTGGTCAGCATGCTCGACATTTCCCTTTATTTTGTCCAGGGCAATCACGTCTTCAAGGTCGAGAACAAAGCCGGAACCGTCCAAACTCACCCAGATGGGGCCATAAATCTGCACCAGAAGGTTTATTACGACCACGAACACGATCTGATCCTGGCGGGAATTGAGGGCTCACTTAAGTACAACAAATCCGCATACCAATATTCACAAAGACGAATGTGGTGGATGGTCCTGAAAATGGTTCCGCGCTTCCTCCTCAATAAGATCTTTTACGGACGTTATCTGGATATCTTCGTGACCCACGCGCCTGCGACGGGCTTGCACGACTGTGATGACTACGCGCACAGAGGTGTGGACGCTTTTCGTTGGCTGATCGACACATTCAAACCGCGCTACCACCTGCACGGTCACGTTCACCGCTACAACCCCCTCGCCCCTCGTGAAACACAACACAATCAGACAAAAATAATCAACGTCTACGGCTACCGCGAGATAAGTTTTTAGATGCATAATACTGTACAGACGGAGACCTGTACCTATCGGGGCATTACCGACTGCTGATTTCTCAATGTACGGACGGGGTTTAGCCCCGTCCGCTGCCTATGCAAATCAATACCCCCGCCTTCATAACAAGGTTTTGATGTTAAATTTCATGTCTCCTGAGTGTCCCACGTTTGTCAAAAACGGATTTTCTATCAAAGAAAACGGATAAAATCAGGGCACTAATATGAGAAAATCAGGAGAATCTACCACTCCAACGCAAACATTGGTACAAGCATCTCGTCAATATGCAAACCGCCGTGCCGGCCTCTCATCGTGTTTGGTCGTTCGGGCCACCATAAATAAGCGTCTTCCTTAGGGATCACCACCAGGTCTCCCACTCGGTTTAGAAGATCAGGATGATCTGGCCCAATTCCCAGCAAGCGCAAATCCAGCATTTCTTGACCCGTAATAATGGCAAACTTGCCGGGCCATGCCGTCTCAAAATAAGCCCTCACCGCAGCTTCCTTGCCTGATTTGACATGCAGGAAGGGCAAGCGACCTTCACAGCTCGGCGCGATCTGCAAAAGCTCCATCAAGCCAGAGTGATTGGAGAGATCATATTCAGGATATTCAGGCGTTTCGAGGGAACCGTGGTCGGCTGTCATCAAAACCAAAGTTTTCTTTTTAACCGCGGGAGACAAACCCTCCACAAACAGGCGGAAAAATGCATTGGAAAAGTCGTAAAACTGTTCGGTTGTGCGATCATTGAAAGTGCCATAGCGGTGCATCAGCGAATCCACATCGCTCCAGTAGCCATAGACAAAACGCCGCCGCTTACTTTCGGAATTGAGCAGATCGCGCATGTTCAGGAAAAAGTCACTTTCCACCGAAAAGCCATGCAGCTGGCTGCCGGGCAAATGCATCTGCGACAAGCCCGAATTAGCGATCGAACTTGGCAAAAAGGCATGACTCTCAACGCCCTGCATGCCAAATAGCTGTCCAAGCGTTTTCTGGTTCATGAACTCGGTAGGAACAAAGCCCGCCTTGCTCAGACCGCCGACATCGCCCCTGTAAGTGATCGGGGAATGCAAAATATTATTGATGACCATGCCCAGCTGCTTGTGCCACATTTCGTAGCCGATCACCCCGTGCGTGTTCGGGCAGGTGGCAGTCCAGATCGTGGTCAATGCTGAAGCGGTCGTGCTGGGCGTGATGCTGGTCAGAGGGATCAGCTTATGATCCTCAAGCTCACGTTTCCATAGCGGTGCTCTTCCCTCCTCCATCAAACGCGATAGCTGTAAATAGCCCAAAGAATCGACCAACATTACCACCACATTCTGATAACTTTCCTTAAAATGAGCGAGAATGCTGGGATCAAAAGCTGGCAAGGGTATTTCTTTTACGCCCAGCCAACGGCCAACGCTCGGCGTCAAGTTCGCCAGCCCAAAACCGTCATAACTCGGTAAAACGAATTCATTTTCACCAATGTAATTGCTTAGCTCATCATTTTTCAGCATTTTTTCAAGGTGTTGATCCAGAATTGGCATATTAATCTCCCATCTTCAGGCAGGCTTCAACGCTCAGCCAAAACAAATTTTCCCGTATATCGCTTCGGTCAGTCCAGGCACGATTATCCCACTGTTTTGCGACGACCGCATCGCCTGCATAGAGATACTGAGCGTAATCAACCCCGCGGAATTTTGCCACCGCTGCCAGAGAGGCTACTTCCATTTCTACTGCCAGACAGCCTTTTGCCAGATAGGCAGCTGCTTTGCGTTCAGTCTCGCGGTAAACCGCGTCTGTCGTCCAGGTTTTGGTGCGCAGATAATCGACACCGTGCTCCTTCAAAGTTTCTTCGAGGATCCGAAGCGATTTTTCATCAAGCTCAACCTCCGCGGATGGGGGCAGGTAATGATAGGAAGTCCCTTCTTCACGAAACGCGGAAGTTGGCAGCAGAATATGCCCACAAGCGATCTCGTGATCCAAAACGCCGCATCCACCGCAGGCGACAACATGCCTGGAACCCAGGGCGACCCCTACTTCCATCTGCATGACTGCCAGCGGCGCGCCTACGCCCACCTGAGTGATCGCAATGCGTTGACCTTCAACCTCGATCTCATAAAAGGGGAAAGGTTTAACTTCAGACCTGATTGAATAGAGTTCTTTTCCGTCGTATTCCCGGACAACTTTTTCGATCACCTCTCTGAAAAAGCACAAAACCAGATGTCTGGGAAAATCGATCTCCAGACCCTCATGATTTGGGCGCAGAATTGCCTCGCTGAAAGGGTCAAAATCCAGAATTGGGAATTGTTCAGCTAATCCTTCAGGGCTCATAGATCGATCCATTCAATCCCATCGTAATTTGAAAAACGCGTTTTCATCGTTTCGATCGCCTGAGGGTTGCTGTCGCACAAAATGAAGTCTCTCTTCAGGTTCAGGCAAGCCTGCCCGGTCGTTCCGCTGCCAGCAAAGAAATCCAGCACCAGTTCGCCCTCATTCGAAGAGGCGCGGATGATCCTTTCCAGAATTCCGATCGGCTTTTGGGTCGGATAACCAGTTTTTTCCTTGCTGTTTGTACCCACGATCGTATGCCACCAGGTGTCCGTTGGCAATTTGCCTTTAGCGGCCTTCTCGGGCCCCACCAAGCCGGGCGCCATATACGGAATTCGGTCGATATCCTCGAGATTGAACTTGTGTTGCCCGGCGGTTTTAGCGTAATAATAGATGTTATCGTGTTTGGCGGGCCAGCGATTCCTTGGACGCCCACCAAAGTCATAAGCCCAGATGATCTCGTTCAGGAAGTTCTCACGACCGAAGATCTCATCCAGCATGACCTTGCAGTAATGCGCTTCGCGGTAATCGATGTGAAAGTACAGGCTGCCGTTGTCTTTCAATACCCGATGAGCCTGTTCGAGGCGCGGGCGAATAAAAGCCTCAAAATCGTGAAAGGAATCCTGATAATCCCCTACTCCCAGCACCTCAGTCATATACGCCTTGCCACCAAAGCCAATGCGATCGCCTTGTCCATCTTCCGTTCGCACGGTGCGTAGGCGTTTGCGCGCCTGCACCCTGCCGGTATTGAAAGGCGGGTCAATATAGATCAGGTCCACACTCGCCTCTGGCATGGACCCAAGCAGTTTCAGGTTATCCCCAAAATAGATCTTATTCGTCATAGCCTCGATTTTAACACGACCTTGGATAATAAATGAACTTTTTATTTTATGTAAGGCCGTAATCTTGTCATCGCGAGGAGCCTATCAAGGCGACGTGGCGATCTGCCTTTAATTCAAGTCTAGTGGAACATGAAACAGAAGAGCAAATAAACTGCAAATTGCCATGGCCTAACAAGATTCGCAATGACAAGACCTGTATCATATCTCCTTGGAGGGACCAGCAAAGTCGCGGCTGCTGGTGCCTCCTTATTTCAACTAATCCAATTTCGACGTGCATTGAGGACAGCGGCTTGCCTCAATATGGATCTCGCTTTTGCAGAAGGGGCAGACCTTGCTGATAGGCTCAGCAGCGGCTTCTTCTTTCCTGCCCAGATCACGCAGCTTGTTCATGCCCTTCACCAAAAGAAACACAAAAAAAGCCACGATCAGGAAGTTGATGATCGTCATTAAAAAAGCGCCATAAGCCAGGACGACCGCGCCCTGCTCGCGGGCAGCCGCCAAGGAGGTCCCGTCAGGGATACTAACAGCCGCCTTGTTCAGCTGGATATACAGATCAGTAAAATTGACCTTGCCCAAAGCCATGCCGATCGGCGGCATGATGACATCCGCGACCAGGGAGTTGATAATAGCGCCAAACGCTCCGGCAATGATAACGCCAACAGCCAGGTCGATCGCGTTTCCCTTCTGAATGAATTCCTTAAATTCTGCGAATAATTTCTTCATTTGACCTCATTTCCTCTGTCATTATATGCCGAAAAGACAAAATCATTCATTTTGTTTAGCTTTTCCAGGTGTTTTTCATGAAATTAAGGCTCGACAAAAATGGAGACAATTTATGATAAGGTATAATTAAGGCAACGCAAATTAGACCGAGAGAAGGGAAAATATGGACGACGATCTCAATCAAAAAGCCGATGAATTTACTGATCATGCAGATGATGCCGCCAGCAGCGCCTGGGAGCACGTCGAAGAGACTGGTCAGGAAAATGTTGATGCAGTGGAAAACAAAGCCGAAAACGTTTGGGAAACTGTGGAAGACAACCGCGAAGAAGCTGTAGATTTTGTCGCTGAGGGTGCTGAAACTGTTCAGGGCACCTGGAGCGAGATAAAAGAGGAAAAAATGGATCAAAATGATGAATTTATGCAAGCCTCAGCCGAAAGCTGGAGTGCCGAAGAACAACCCGCCCCTGTGAACTACACCCAGGGTGAAACCAATCGCTGGGGCAGCCCCGTCCCACCGCAAGAGACCTATCAGGCTCCGCAAGCACCTGTGGAAACTTCAATTCCACGGGAAGAGTATCGCAGCGTCAACACCGGCCAGGTCGTCACGCCGCAGGAGAAGAAGGAATTTCCGGTCTGGGCGATCGTGCTGATCATCCTGCTGGTCTTATGCCTTTGCTTCGTAATACCGGTTATCCTGATCCTTGGCGGCGGCATCGCCATATTCCGCAACCTTATTGAACAATCGAGCTTACTGCTGCCATATTTGTTCATGTAGGTGTTTGCAACACGATAGACCAGGAGCTGGCTTCGGCCAGCTCTTTTTATTTCTCTCCGCAGTTTACCTTTTGTTTCCTGTTCCTGCTCACAGTTCAACACCAATGGCGCTAGCAATTCTAAGTATGCAATTTGTTTAGCTCGGATTCCCCCTTCCTCAAGCGAATGTTTATAAATTACTAACCGAAAATCGGCCTGTACGGACGGGGCTTTACCCCGTCCGCTACTTATGCACAATAATTGACAGGCTACATTAATGTAATTTTAAAATTATTAGCGACTTTGATTCTCAATCCGGTACCATTTTTATAGAGAGAATTGTTGAATTGTCGCGTAATGGCTTTTCCATGTTAAAATAAAAGATTGCGAGGAATTATGTGGTTTAAACGAAACGAACAGGAAACTTATCTCATCGTCGGCTTAGGCAATCCGGGCGCCGAATATCGTCTCACGCGCCATAATTTCGGCTTCATGGTGCTTGACGCCCTGGCTGACCACTGGTCTGTTCAGCTCAAGAAGATCAAGTTCCAGGCTGTCTACGTTGAAGACCGCTTCAAAGGGAACAAGGTCGTCCTCGCCAAACCGCTGACCTTCATGAACGAATCCGGGCGCTCCGTCGCGCCACTCATGCGCTATTTCAAGGTCCCGACAGAAAACATGCTCGTCATCCATGACGATCTTGACCTGCCGCTTGGCACCCTACGCATCCGCCCTTCCGGCAGTTCCGGCGGGCAGCGCGGCATCGAGTCGATCACGAAGCTGCTTGGAACCCAGGAATTTCCCCGCATGCGTCTGGGCATCAGCCGCCCGCCCGGACAGATGGAACCTAAAGATTACGTGCTCAAGAACTTCCTGCCCAACGAGGAAGAATTGAAAAAGATCGTTCTGCGTCAGGCAATTGAAGCAATCGAGTGCTTCATTGAAGACGGATTAACAAGCGCGATGAACAGGTACAATGGTGAAGTCGCGTGATCAACAGCTAAGCTCGATCATACAGAGCTTGGCTCCTTACCAAAAAATATTAGCCTCGATCAAAGCCGATGCTTTTTTAAGGCAGGAGAGGCGCGGTCTCGGCTTGCCCAGAGCCGCCCGTCTCGCTATCCTGGCTGCCTTACATCAGGACCTCAACCGACCGATCCTCTTACTGACCAACCGCTCCGACCGCGCGCTCTCGCTCTTTGATGAGCTTTCTTTTTGGATCTCCTCTCAGGATAATTACTATTTTCCTGAGCCAAACCCACTTTTCTATGAAGATCTGCCCTGGTCTCAAAGCACCAGGCTCGACCGCCTGCGCGTCTTCACAACGCTGGCGCATTATCACTTGCCAGGCGCGCAGCAATCTGACAAGGCGCCTGTGGTCATCGCCCCGATCCGGGCGGTCATGACGCGCACCGTCCCCCGACGCGACTTTTTGAAACAAAGCCTGCGCGTCCGGCTGGGAGACCGCCAGGACCTGCACGCCATTTCCAGCCAACTGGTCGGGATTGGCTATGAATACAGCAACATCGTTGTCCAGCCGGGTCAGTTTTCCCGACGCGGCGGCATCCTGGATTTCTGGTCGCCATCTGACAACCTGCCGATTCGGCTTGATTTTTTTGGCGACGAGATCGATACCATCCGGCAATTCGATCCCGCCACACAGCGGTCGGAAGCGAAACTGGAACGAGCCGATATCTTCCCCGCCTCAGAAGCCATGCCTATCGCGGGTATGGTCGAAGGCGAGCTGCCTTACAAGACCAGTGAACAGGACATCCCGGAACTTTACGATTTCCCTTCCAACCTGATCGACTATTTGCCTAAAAACGCGCTGATCCTGCTGGATGGCGAAGAATTCATTGCCGCGGCTGCCAATGACACCGAAGAAGACGCCATCCAACGCCGCAAAGAGCTCGAGAATGCCGACCCCCGCTTCAATAAAAAGGTGCCTTATCTCACCTGGTCTGAGCTCCTCGACAGTGTCGCCAGCCGCCAGATCCTCGAACTCGGGCACACCAATGCTGAGGGAGGTTCAGAGCTTTCAAAATGTTTTGACCCCGGTCCCCGCTTTGCCGGCAGACTGAAAGATTTTCAGGCGCACCTGAACAATCTTGACAAACGATCACATCAATGGACTGTTGTTTCCAGGCAGTCAGCCCGCCTGAAGCAGCTCTGGATCGAAACCCATCCGGACGAAGAATATCGCAACAATTTCATCGAGGGATCGCTCTCAGGCGGTTGGATTCTAAGCGTTGATGAGCAGGAAACCCACCACCTGCTGACGGACAGCGAGATCTTCGGTTGGAGCCGTCCGCAACCCAGGCGTCTGCCACCCGTCACCAGAGAAGCGCCCGAAATGGTCTTCGCCGATCTCAAACCCGGCGATTATGTCGTCCACGTAGACCACGGCATCGGGCAGTTCATCGGCTTACACAAACCTAATATCGACGGCAACCAACGCGAATACCTTTCCATTCAATACAAGAACAACGACGTCCTGTATGTTCCCATCCACCAGGCAGACCGTGTCAGCCTTTATGTCGGTCCGGATGGTTCGCCGCCCAATTTCAACAATCTCAGCGCCAACGACTGGGAACAGACCAAAAGCAAAGTTCGCCATGCTGTCGTTGAGGTTGCCGCCGATCTTTTGGAGCTTTACGCCAAACGCCAGTTAGCCCAGGGGTACGCGTTCGAGCCTGATTCAGACTGGCAGCGCGAGTTGGAAGCTTCTTTTCCGTACATTGAAACGCCCGATCAACTGCTCGCCATCGAACAGATCAAGACCGATATGGAATCTTCGCGCCCCATGGATCGCCTCTTATGTGGCGATGTCGGTTACGGCAAGACCGAAGTTGCCCTCCGCGCAGCTTTTAAAGCGGTCGCGGATAACAAACAAGTGGCGGTTTTGGTTCCAACAACGGTCCTGGCGCAGCAGCATTACGAAACCTTCCGCCAACGTCTGGCTGTTTTTCCCGTGGAAGTGGAAATGCTCTCCCGCTTCCGGACTCCAAAAGAGCAGGACAAGATCATCAAAGATCTCGCTTCCAAAAAGATCGATATCATCATCGGAACCCACCGCCTGGTCTCTTCTG
Source organism: Anaerolineaceae bacterium (assembly GCA_050946715.1). Classification (GTDB taxonomy): domain Bacteria; phylum Chloroflexota; class Anaerolineae; order Anaerolineales; family Anaerolineaceae; genus Mesolinea. Next base: position 83,467 of record JBMNVH010000004.1, read on the forward strand.
ACGTTAAGTTCAAAGACCTCGGGCTGGTCATCATTGACGAGGAACAGCGTTTCGGCGTCACGCACAAGGAACACCTCAAAAAGCTGCGCGAAGAGGTGGATGTCCTCACCATGACCGCGACGCCGATCCCGCGAACGCTATATATGGCGCTCAGCGGGGTGCGCGACATTTCGACCATCAACAGTCCGCCTGAGGAAAGGCTGCCGGTCGTCACCCACATCGGGCCCTATTCACCCAAATTGGTACGCGAGGCGATCATTCGCGAGCTTGACCGCGGTGGTCAGGTTTTTTTCGTCCATAATCGCGTCCAATCGATCGGCGCGGTCTATAACCACCTGCAAAACCTCGTCCCGGAAGCGCGCATCGGCATCGGGCATGGACAGCTACCTGAAAATCAACTATCCGAGGTCATGCAGCAATTCTCGAGTGGTCAGATTGATGTCCTGCTCTCAACCACGATCATCGAATCTGGTCTGGATATCCCCAACGCCAACACGCTGATCGTTGACCGGGCAGATACTTTTGGTCTGGCGCAGCTCTATCAGTTGCGCGGTCGTGTGGGTCGCGGCGCGCAGCGTGCCTACGCCTACCTGTTCCGTGACAAACGCCGCATGCCGACCCCGGAAGGCGAAGAAAGGCTGGAAGTTTTGGCGGATAATTCCTCCCTGGGCGCCGGCTATGCCATCGCCATGCGTGACCTTGAGATGAGAGGCGCAGGCGATCTGCTGGGCACACGCCAATCCGGCTACATTGCCGCGGTTGGCTTCCAGATGTATACCAAACTGCTCAGCCAGGCGGTTAGAGCTTTGCGCAGCGATTCCGACCTTGAGCCCGTAATTGACGACAATCAGGCCTGGAGTCAGGCGCCCAGCCTGAACATTAATGTCGAACTGCCACTCAGCTCCGAGATCCCTTCCAGCTATATCCCGGACGAAGAACTGCGCCTGAAACTGTATCGACGCATTTCCAATTTGCGTTCCGACGAAGAGATCGCCCAAACCGAAATCGAATTTAACGATCGGTTTGGCGAACTTCCCGATGGATTAAAAGATCTTTTCTATCAGATGAAGGTCAAGTTGGCGGGAGAAGCAGTCGGACTTGACTCGATCTCCATGATCAACCAACAACTTGTCCTCAGCTATCCGCCACTCCCAGCGGGTATCAAGCAGCGCGAGCTGACCGAAATTGATCCGATCGCCCGCGCCGGGCGCAACGCCTGGTGGATCAACCTCAAAGCGCTTGGCGATGAAAGCTGGCAAGAGGCTCTCCTGCGCTTCCTGCATAAGTTGAAAGCGAAAAAATAGCTTCTTCTGCTTGTGATATACTGCAAAATCATGTTAGGTAAATTAAAACCCACCAGCAAAATCATTCTGAGCGTCGCAATGATCCTGCTTGGATCGTGCCTGCTGATCTTATCTCAGGTCAAAGACTACACTCTGCTGGTCGATGACAACGAAATTTGGATCAAGGCACTTGCCTTTCGCGCCAGTAAACTTTTTGAGCTGGCAAATATTGAACTGGAGGAAAACGATCGGATCTCAACCGAGCCAGATGCCTTTCGTGTCAATCTGCCTTTGCGTATTTCAGTGCATACTGCCCGCAATGTTCTGGTTAGGACTCCCGAAAAAGATCACGTTTACCGTAACGCGGAACTAATTCCAGCTAATTTGCTGGCGCAGGCTGGGATCAAACTTTTCCCTCATGACCTGATCCTCCTGGATGACAAGGTGATCGCCCACGATCAGCCTTTGCCTTCCGGGCTGGATGTCGTGCTTGAATATATCCCCGCCAAACGCATTGATCTTTATACTAATGGCAATCTCTTCACGAGCATTTTTACGCAAGCCGCGAGCTACCAGGAAGCTCTTGACGAAGCCCAATTCCAGATCAACCCTTTGGATGATTTCGAACCAGAGCTTGACACTCCCTTGCAAGCCGTCAATCAGCTTGAGATCTTCCCGAGCAGACAACTCTGTATTCAAACCAGCGCGCAAACAGTCTGCGGCTTATCCTCTGCCCGAACGGTATCGCAAGCCCTGCTTGACCTCGATCTTTCTCCGCAATTGCTCGATTTCACCGAGACAGAGGGGTCAAGCCTGATAAATGAAGGGGAATCCATTCAATTTCATCAGGTTAGTGAACGAGTGGTCTTGCAGAAAGATGAAAGCAGTTTTGGGTTTTCCTATCAGGCTGATCCGACCGCGGAACTCGACAGCACCTCCGTGCTCGTGCCCGGCAGACCCGGCATCCTCGTCTCGCGCACTACCGAAAGAATTTTAGATGGCGAAGTTATCAGCACGACCCACGAAGAACCCTGGCAAGCCAGCCAGGAAAGTGACGCGATCTACGGTTACGGCACACTCGCGACCCTGAAAACAGAAGTGGTCGATGGGCAAACGATCGAATACTGGCGCAAGGTCAGCGTTTACGCCACCTCCTACCATCCGGCTGAATTTGGCGGTTCCACACAAACCCGTTCTGGACTACCTCTGACAAAGGGCATCATCGCCGTTTCCGCCTCCTGGTATCCCAGCATGGCGTTACAAAACGTCTACGTCCCCGGCTACGGCTTTGGCGTCATTGGCGATTCCGGAGGTGGGATCCCTGGTCGATATTGGATCGATCTCGGTTATGACGATGAGAATTATGTCGGCTGGCATCATCAAACTACGCTATACTTTCTCGCGCCTATACCTGCCAATTACCTGGGGATCCTGCCATGAGTCTGAGCTACCTCAACATCCACCCTCTGATGAAAAAGTACGGGATCCATCCCAAAAAGTCCCTCGGGCAAAACTTTTTGCTTGAACCAGCCGGTCTGGCTAAGGTGATCAATGCCGCTGAACTTAGCGCCGAAGATCAGGTACTTGAGATTGGGGCTGGTCTGGGGAGCCTGACCTATCTCCTCGCCCAGGTCGCCAAAAGCGTGATCACGGTGGAAATTGACCGCGCCATGCTGCCACCGCTGCGGGAAGCCTTGTCCGAATTCGCTAACGTTCGCGTCATTGAAGGCGATATTCTCGAACAAAACATTGATGAGCTCGTTGAAGATCAGGATTATGTCGTTGTAGCCAACATCCCTTATTACATTTCTTCCGCCATCATCCGCCACCTGATGGAGGCATCCGTTCGCCCCCGGCGGGTTGTCCTGACCGTCCAAAAAGAAGTTGCCGAGCGGATCCTGGCGCGCGATGGCAAGATGAGCCTGCTTTCCTTGTCAGTACAGGTCTTTGGGGAAGTATCCCTGGGCGGCGTCATCCCGGCAGGCAACTTTTTGCCCGCGCCGGATGTTGATTCCGCAGTCCTAAAAATTGAGCTTTACCCCGAACCGATCATTCCACTGGACCTACACGATACTTTCTTCAAGATCGCTCAGGCTGGTTTTTCACAAAAACGAAAAACGCTCCGAAATTCCTTATCAGCCGGCTTGCATCTTCCTACAGACCAGGTGGAAGCATTATTACAGGAAAGTCAAATTGAAAACACAAGGCGGGCTGAGACCTTAAGCCTGTCTGAATGGCACCGCCTGACCAGGTCTTATTTAGCGAATTAAGCTTTTTTGTCTTTGCGTTTTCCAGAGCGGATCACGGATATTGCGCCGATCAAGCCCGCCACGCCGGTCAGAGCGAGGATCGGTCTTTGGGCTAACCAGAGCAAGCCGCTCAAGACATTGCGGGCTGAATTAACTAATTTTTGTTTCGGAAGAGGAACTTCAGCGTCCCACTCAAAAGTAACCAAACGGCTCAAAAAGCCTTGCTCGACACAACCTTCCAGGCTGAAAACATAGATCGGTTTGCGTGTCTGCCATGCCAGGCGCAGATCGGTCGAAAATTCTTCCCAGCTCAAATAGACTTCGGGCTTTTTGCGACCTTCCAGCACAACGCCGCCGCCGGTATTCCCAATGCCGATCGCTTCAGCTTGTTGGGCATAACTCCATAAGATGCTTTGTCCGATGGGACGGAAGAAACTTGAATAAAGCATTAGAACTTCCCGATCCACCGGCACGTCAACAACCCCGCTGATTCGTTGGATGACTGTCGATTTGGCTTTCCTTTCGTCAAGGATGAAGGGAAAGTGGTAGGACTCAACAAAATAGCCGTCATCGCGAATATTGACCGCCAGCTTTTTGTAATCCTTGCTAGCTTTGGCGATTCGGGCTTTGTCTTTCAGACGACCCAAAGCGCGCGGGATGGTTTTTAGCGGCGTGTTCAAAACGCCAGCCATGTCGTTGATGTCCGGTTCAATGTCCAGACCGACTCCAGCCCAATCAAGGTCATTTTCCTTCGACCAGAGCTTGAAATCCTCATAGAATTGGAGCGCGTCATCGGAATTGTTGAGATTGAACCAGTATCCTTTTTCTTTGGGCAGCAATAACCAGGCACGAACAGGAATGCCCAGCAAATTCAGCTGGCGCACAACCTCCACCCGTTCTTCTGAAAAATCAAGAATGCCCATCGAGATGGAAGCCTCCAAAGACTTTAGATCATCAAAAACGAAACGGTTTTCGAAGAGTTTTTTGAGGTTTTGTCCATCCAGTTCGCAGAAAAAGGTTAGCTCTGTTTTCATTTCTCACCCATTAACTTAACGCAAGCCAGGGCTAAAAGTTCCTCTAACAACCTCATCTCAAGAGGGGGATTGGTATTCAATGCGTGACTGTCATCGCGAGGAGCCCTTTAGGGCGACGTGGCGATCTGCCTTTTATTGTTACTGTACGAAAGGGAGTAAAAAAAGAAAAACTTATTGATCCGTTCACTCATTGTCTCCTGACCACGATCTGCATTTTTTGTTATTCCAAAAATTACTGAACTAGGAAGAAACCGACTAATTCTGGATGGGTGATTTCGCTGGGATGCCAACTCGCCTTGGGAATTCGCTCGGCGTCAAGCGCACCTTCTCCAAAACGACCAGATAGCGTTCATCCTCCACCTCAGGCAGATCGATCGGGATGATGTCAAGCAACTTTCCGCCCAGCAAACGAATAGCCTTCTGGCTGTTTTCGCTTTCTTCCCGGGCGCTTTTGCCCTTCTGCATCACTACCCGACCGCCGATCCTTGACAAGGGCAGCAAGTATTCGACTAGGACAGGCATATTTGCCACCGCTCTTGCCAGAACCAGATCATATTTTTCACGATGAAGCGGATCCTGCCCGATCTCTTCCGCTCTGGCTGTGCTGACCAGCACATTTTCCAGACCCAAGACTCGCGCCGCGTGTTCACAAAAGCCGGCTTTCTTCTTGATCGACTCGACCAGCGTTAACCTCGCCTCTGGATAGACTATACGCAAGGGAATGCCCGGCAGACCAGCCCCGGTACCGATATCGATCATGCTTGAAGGAACAAAGCCATCCTCAAAAGCCGCCACGACACTGAGCGAATCAAGAAAATGCTTGATCTCGATCGCTTCCGCTTCGCGAATGGCGGTGAGGTTGAACTTCTGATTCCATTCCAACAGTTCCAACAGATAAGTTTCGAAAAGAGCTTTTTGTGAATCGCTCAGGGATAATCCGTATAAACGTTCTGCGTGCTTGTGCCAGGTTTTCATATCACGATTATACGGTAAAACCGCCCTCAATACAGCAATCCAACAGGGATAATCGATCAAAACCTGACCCAACTTTCTTATGAGTAAAATTTTTGTATGCCCATACTGCCACACAACACTGGTTTGGAGTTTGAAATGCTGCTGATAATTGTCATCGCGAGGAGCCCTATAGGGCGACGCGGCGATCTGCCTTTTTCCTGTCACTGGCTGGAAACAAATAAAAAAGATAAACTACAGACTGCCACGCCCCTTAGGTGTGCAAGCTCCCCTAAGGGGCTCGCAGTGACAGTTTGCTGATTCTGACCGCCTTTGTTCATCGGCCACATCAACGTAATTTAACTTACTTATAGAGCGTTATGTAATTAAGAATAGCCTCCTGATCAGAGGCAATTGTCCCATTCCTTCTAAAAGTTCTTAAAGATCCCCGCGCCAAGGTAGGCAAACAGCAGCATTTTAGCCACTTTCCCTATCCAGGTAAAGAGCAAAAACTTCCATATTGGCATTTTGCTCGCACCGGCAATAAAACCAGCCATGTCAAAGAACGGATTAGGGATAAAAGCCAGAATAATGATCGGCCAATACTTATACCGGCTGATCCAATCTTCAAGGCGCTGATACCACTCTTTATTATCCAGCCAAACCTGTCCCCCTACGCCAGCCATATATCCCGAAAGCTCTCCCAGAGCCGCTCCCGAACCAGCTGCCAATGCCACATAAAGTGGATTAAAAACAGCACCCATGGCTGAAGTCAAAACCACCCCAGGCAAAGGGATCAAAACGGTCGCGTTAGTAAGGATGGAGAGTAAAAAGATACCCGGGTAGCCATACTCTTCAAGGTGTTGGATCTGTTTGCGATAGACAAGTAAAAGAACAGTGCCGATCAAAACCAGCACCAAAAGAAGAACCCTGATAACAGTTTGTTTTTTTGTGAATGTTTTGTTGTCAGTCATTTATTTTGATCGATCAGGCTTTTCAGACGCGCGATGACCATCTCAGATGCGACCTGATTTAAACCACCTTCCGGAATAATTACGTCCGCGTACCGCTTGCTGGGTTCAACAAACTCCAGATAACTTGGGCGCACGGTTTCAAGGTATTGGCTTACAACCGAGTCCATGGTACGTCCTCGCTCTTCAATGTCGCGTTTCAAGCGGCGGATAAAACAAATATCCTGATCAGTATCGACAAAAAGCTTCATATCGAACAAGTTTCGCAGCTCTTTCTCGACAAAGATCAAAATGCCCTCAACCAGGATCAGTTGTTTCGGCTCGACCAAACGAGTCTTAGCGGCTCGTGTATGATGGACGTAGTCGTACAATGGCATCTCAACCGCTTTCCCTGACTTGAGCAGATGAATATGCTCGATCAGCAGCTCAGTTTCAAGTGATTCGGGATGGTCATAATTGACTTTCAGACGCTCTTCCATCGCTTTATCGTCCTGATTACGATAATAAGAGTCATGTGGAAGAGTTGCTATAAATTCCGAGCCGATCTCTGAAAGAATTTGTTCTGTGAGGGTAGTTTTTCCGGAGCCAGATGCTCCGGCGATGCCAATGACAAAAGGACCTTCATTCGCTCTCATACTAAAATTATAACCTCATTCTCTCCATTATATTCACCATTTTCAGACTTGCTGACAAATAGATCCAACGGTCTCAGGTATAATCAAGCCAGGAGAAAAACAAGCTATGACAGCAAAAATTATTGATGGTAAGGCGATCGCCCAACGCCTTCGTGAAGAAGTAAAAGAAGCCGTCGCGAAACGGGTTGCGGAAGGAAGATCAACACCAGGTCTGGCAACCGTTTTGGTTGGCGAAGACCCGGCCTCAAAAGTCTATGTTCGCTCAAAACAAAGAGCTTGTGCCGAAGCGGGCATCAATTCCTACGGGCACAGTTTACCAGGTGATGCCACGCAGGAAGAAGTCGAAGCTCTGGTGCGGCAGCTGAACGCCGACCCAAACGTGAACGGTATCCTGGTACAGCTTCCCCTACCAAAGCGTCTCGACGAAGAAAAAATTCTCAGCGCCATTGCTCTGAACAAGGATGTTGATGGTTTTCACCCGATCAACATTGGTCGTCTGGCACAAAAAGGACGTGAGCCCGATTTCGTCCCCTGTACCCCCGCTGGCTGTATGATCCTTCTTGAAGAGGCTGGCGCGCAACTTTCCGGCGCGAAAGCGGTGGTTTTGGGTCGTTCAAACATCGTTGGCATGCCCGTCGCGCTCCTCCTGGTCAAAGCCAACGCTACCGTTACCATCGTGCATTCGCGCACCAAAAACATACCCGAGGTATTGCGCGAAGCGGATATCATCATCGCCGCCATTGGTCAGCCTGAATTTGTTAAAAAAGACTGGGTCAAGCCGGGCGCGTACATTATTGATGTTGGCATCAATCAGGTGGAAGACCCAACCGCCAAACGCGGTTACCGCCTGGTCGGTGATGTCGCTTACGATGAAGTCGCTGAGGTCGCGGCTGGCATCACGCCCGTTCCTGGCGGCGTGGGCCCCATGACGATCGCCATGCTGCTCAAAAACACCTTGCGAGCAGCTGAATTAAGCGATAAAAACTAAGACAATCTCTGGGAGGGATCATGTCTACTTTACTGGTTAAAAACGCTACGATCATTGTCACAATGGATAGATCCGACCGGGAACTGCGCGACGCTGCAATATTTTGCCGCGATGGTTTCATCGAGCAAATTGGTCCCGCGGATGAGCTCCCGCAGGAAGCTGATGAGGTTTTGGACTTAAAAGACCACATCGTTTTGCCGGGACTGATCAACACCCATCATCATTTCTATCAGACATTGACGCGCGCTTTGCCCGGCGCGCAGGATGCCAATCTTTTCAACTGGCTAAAATACCTCTACCCGATCTGGGCGCGCATGAACCCCGAAGACATCTTCCTGAGTACACAAACAGCTTTGGCAGAACTGGCGCTTTCTGGCTGCACGACCGCTTCCGACCATCTCTACCTTTTCCCCAATGGCAGTAAGCTGGATGATGAGATCGCCAGCGCGGAAACGATCGGCATGCGGCTGCACGCGAGCCGCGGCTCGATGAGCCTGGGCGAGTCCCAGGGTGGTCTGCCGCCCGATTCCGTCGTTGATACCGAAGAATCGATCCTCAAAGACAGTGAACGCCTGATCCAGCGCTACCATGACCCAAAAGCCGGTTCGATGCTGCAGATCGTCCTGGCACCCTGCTCCCCCTTTAGCGTCACGACCCAACTTATGCGTGATTCCGCTGTCCTGGCGCGAAAATATCAGGTGCACCTGCACACCCACCTGGCAGAAACCGAAGATGAGGATGACTTCTGTCTGGCGAAATTCGGACACAAACCCGTGGCTTACATGCAAACAGTCGATTGGATCGGCGATGACGTCTGGTACGCCCATTCCGTTTGGGTGAACGAGGCTGAAATGGATCTCTACGCGCAGCACGGCTGCGGCGTGGCGCACTGCCCCTCATCCAACATGCGCCTTGCCTCTGGCATCGCACCGATCATGTCCATGCTCGGCAAGGGCATCAATATCGGCCTGGGCGTGGACGGCTCTGCCAGCAATGACAGCTCGCACATGCTCAACGAAGTTCGCCAGGCAATGCTGCTGGCAAGGCTCAACAGTGGCATCAAGGGAGCCTCGCGCTCCGCGCCCGACGCACCCCCGCTCATGACAGCCCGCCAGGCGCTTTCGATCGCTACCCGCGGCGGCGCAGCAGTTTTGGGACGCAAAGATATTGGCAGCCTTGAAGTTGGTAAATGTGCCGATTTCTGCGCGATCAACCTTAACAAACTTGATTACGCCGGCGCACTGGAAGATCCGGTAGCCGCCGTTGTTTTTTGTGCCCCACTGAAAGTCGATCATACAGTAGTAGGCGGACAAGCCGTGGTTCGGGACGGACAATTCATCAAATTTGATATAACTGATCACGCCCGCAAGCACAATCTTGCCGCAAAGCGATTATTAGAAAATTAGAAAGATATTCCCTCTTTTGAGGGCAAAAAAGGAGAATTCATTTTATGCAAAGAAAAGGTTTGGCTGTTGTCGCAGTTGGCGGAAACGCCCTCATTCAGGACAAAGATCATCAAACCGTCAAAGATCAATATCAGGCTGCTGTCAAAACGATGAAAAGCATCGCTGATATGATTGAAGACGGCTGGGATGTCGTCGTGACCCATGGCAATGGTCCCCAGGTCGGTTTCATTTTGCGACGTTCGGAAATATCTTCTTACGAACTCCATGAAGTCCCCCTGGATTATTGCGGCGCTGACACCCAGGGCGCGATTGGCTACATGTTCCAACAGATCCTCTACAACGAATTCCGCAATCGCGGCATCAAAAAGCTTGCCGCGACCGTCATCACCGAAACCATTGTCGATTCCAAAGATCCAGCCTTCACTCACCCATCAAAACCGATCGGCTCCTTCATGGACGAGAAACTCGCCATGGAAAAGAAGGAAAAAGATGGTTGGTCTGTGGTTGAAGACTCCGGTCGCGGTTGGCGGCGCGTTGTCCCCTCACCCATTCCCCAAAAGATCGTTGAGGCAGAAGCCATCCGCAGTCTGATCGACCACGGCTTTGTTGTTGTCGCTGTTGGCGGTGGCGGCATTCCCGTTATGGAAACCGAAGATGGCAGCCTGGCAGGCGTTGAAGCCGTCATTGACAAAGACCTGGGTTCCGCCATCCTTGCCAGCATGATTGGAGCAGACCTCTTCCTGATCAGTACCGCGGTAGAAAAAGTTGCCATCAACTTCAACAAACCTGATCAAAAATGGCTTGATAAAATGACTGTCGCCGAAGCACAGCAATACATTGAGGAAGGTCAGTTTGCCAAAGGCTCCATGCTGCCAAAGATCGAAGCCATCCTGAAATACATGTCCGCTGGCGGCAAGAAGGCACTCATTACCGACCCCAACCATATCAAAGACGCTTTGGCTGGAAAGACCGGCACCTGGATCGTGCCCTAAACGTTTATGACCATCAGCTTTTTTCAGTGTTCACAATGTCAGGCGGAATATGACCCCGCTGAAGTGAACTATGCTTGCCCTGCCTGCGGAGGCAACCTCGATACACATTTCAGTTTCGAAAGCGATCCAAACGAGATCAGGCAGGAAGATATTTTGAACAACCCGGAGCGCTCGCTCTGGCGTTATGCGCCTTTGCTGGCAGTCCAGGACCCCGGATTTGAACATACCCCGCTGCATCGGGTGGGCTTTACGCCCGTCTATCAATCCGGCAGGCTCCGCGCGAAACTTGGATTGAGCCAACTCTTCATTAAAGACGACAGCCCCAATCCCAGCGCTTCGTTCAAAGACCGTGCCAGCGCGATCGTGATCGCCAAAGCCCTTCACGATAATATCGATACGATCATCGCCGCCTCCACCGGAAACGCGGGCGCGGCTATGGCTTGTATGGCTGCCAGTGTTGGCAAACGTGCCATCATCCTGGCGCCTTGCACCGCGCCGCCGGCAAAGATCGCCCAATTGCTCACTTTTGGTGCTGAAGTCGTCCTCGTTGACGGCAGCTATGATGATGCTTTTGACCTCAGCATCCAGGCATCTCAGGAATTTGGCTGGTACAACCGCAACACCGGCTACAACCCCTTCACCGTTGAAGGGAAAAAGACCGCCGGGTTTGAGATCTGGGAACAGGTAATCCGCTTTCTTCCAAAAGATGCGAACCTGAACGTCTTTATCCCGGTAGGGGACGGCAATATTCTCTCCGGCATCGCCAAAGGTTTTGTCGATCTGCTCCAACTGGGTTGGATCAAGAAGCCACCCCGTCTCATCGGAGTCCAGGCGCAAGGTTCCGCAGCGATCTTCAATGCCTTTAACCAGGGCAAGAACACCATTGAAGCGGTTCAATCCAACACAGTTGCAGACAGCATTAGTGTTGACCTGCCCCGCGATGGATTGCGGGCGCTGCAGCGCGTCCGTCAGAGCGGAGGTTTTTATCTAACCGTCAGTGATCAGGAAATTCTGGCTGCCATTCCCGAATTAGGGAGTGTTGGACTTTTTGTAGAACCAGCCGCCGCCACAGCTTATGCCGGGCTCGTCAAAGCAATTCACGATCATCAAATTGACCCGGCTGATCCGGTTTTGGTCATGTCAACCGGTTCAGGGCTCAAAGATATCAAGGCTGCCATGCAAGCTGTGCCCGCCGCCCCAATTATCGAGCCAGGCTTATCAAACTTAAAGGAGATTTTAAATGTCTGATCCAACTTTTACCGTTATTGCCCCCATTTACAACGAAATTGAAAATCTGAATCTGCTTTACGAGCGCGTAAAAAGCGTTATGGATCAAACCGGCGAAGGCTGGGAACTAATTTTAGTGGACGATGGCAGCACCGATGGCTCCACGGATGTGATCCGTGCGCTGGCTGCCAAAGATGAGCGCGTCAGACCGGTCATTTTTGCCCGCAATTTTGGGCACCAGATTGCAGTCACCGCCGGCATGGACTACAGCCGCGGGCAAGCTGTCACGATCATTGACGCCGACCTGCAGGATCCGCCCGAGGTCATCCTCGATCTGATCGAAAAATGGCGCGAAGGCTACCAGATCGTCTACGCCGTTCGCTCCGAACGGGAAGGCGAAACCTGGTTCAAGCTGACCACAGCCTCGCTTTTCTACAAACTGATCTACAAGATCACCGACGTAAAAATTCCGCTCAACACCGGTGACTTTAGGCTGATCGACCGTACCGCGCTGGACATCATCAATAATATGCGCGAACGCAACCGCTTTTTACGCGGCATGGGCGCCTGGGTCGGTTTCAAACAGATCGGCGTTGAATACAAACGCCATGCCCGCCACGCGGGTCAGACGCATTATCCACTCAAGAAAATGCTCCAGCTCGCGCTGAACGCCATCACCGGCTTTTCGACCTACCCGCTCAAGCTATTGACCATGATTGGTTCTTCCCTGGTCGGCTTATCGCTGGTATTATTAGTTATCTATTTGCTTTTGGCAATTTTCAATCGCGTTGACCTGACCTACGTGCTCGCCACCTGGCTCACGCTCATTTTCCTCTCAGGTTTGCTCTTCATCGGAATGGGTGTCCTTGGCGAATACATCGGTCGGATCTATGACGAAGCCAAAGGCAGACCACTTTACATCGTTGCCGAAGGACCGGACAAATCGCTCGATCCTACCCGGCTTGATCAGAAAAAATAAATATAACGAGGGATTCACATGGCAAAAATCGACCTAACCATCATGCATGACCGCCTTGAACGAACGATCCAAAGAGTTCGGGAAAAGAAAATTATCATTCCTACCTTCGCTCAACAGAAAGACCCCAGCTTGATCCCGGATGACATTAAAACACGCCTGAAAGATATTGGTCTCTGGGACCTGCACGCGCTCAATCTTTTCCGCATCACCTGGTTTAATGAACCTACCCCACACGGTGGACTTTTTGGTGGACCAAACTTCATTGAATTCCCGAAAGAGCTGACTGGCGTCGATGCCCGGATCATCGGTTTGGTCGGAAAATGGTTCCCTTGCGGTGTCCATAAGGTTGGCGCGGCTTTTGGCTGTTTGGTTCCCCGACTGGTAACCGGGCAATTCGACCCCACCACCCAAAAAGCGGTCTGGCCCTCTACTGGCAACTATTGCCGTGGCGGCGCGTATGATTCCTACCTGCTGGGCTGCAAATCGATCGCGATCCTGCCGGAAGGCATGAGTCAGGAGCGTTTTGACTGGTTGAGCACCGTGGCGGACGAAGTCATCGCCACACCTGGCACCGAATCGAACGTAAAAGAGATTTTTGACAAATGTTGGGAACTCCGCCGTAGCGGCGAAGACCTGATGATCTTCAACCAGTTTGAAGAATTTGGCAATTACCTCTGGCACTACAGCCTAACGGGTGACGCGCTCGAAAAACTTGCCCGCTCCGTCATGGGCGAACGCGACCGGGTGGCTGGATTTGTCTCCGCTACCGGCTCCGGTGGCACGCTTGCCGCGGGCGACTACCTAAAACAGGTCTTCCCTTACATCAAGATCATCGCCAGCGAAGCCCAGCAGTGCCCGACCTTGCTTGAAAATGGCTTCGGCGCTCATCGCATCGAAGGCATTGGTGACAAGCACGTGCCCTGGGTCCATGATGTTCGCAATACCGATTTCGTCATAGCCATTGATGACAATGCCGTCGTGCAGCTTGCCCGACTCTTCAATGAAGAAGCTGGCAAGGAATACCTGATCAAGTCCGGCCTGGACGAAGATTTCGTCAACAAACTTGACCTATTGGGTTTTTCTGGCATCGATAACCTGCTCTCCTCTATTAAATTCGCCAAGTATAACGAACTCACCAAGGAAGACATTGTCCTGACGATACTGACCGATTCCATGGACCTCTACCACAGCCGCCTGGTTGAAATGCAGGAGGAATTCGGCGATTATACGCGTGACAACGCCATCGCTGATGACGCCCGCTACCTGAAGGGGCAAGCCACTGACTTTATGCAGGAACTTGGCTACAAGGACCGCAAACGCATCCATAACCTCAAGTATTACACCTGGGTTGAACAACAGGGTCGTACTTACGAAGAGATCATGGCGCAATGGTATGACCCCGAATACTGGATCGGGATCCAAACCCAGCAGCCGGAAATTGACGCCTTGATCGAAGAGTTCAATCACAAGGCAGCTGTGCAGCTCTAAAGGAGCCTCTTGAATACTGAACTAAGCATCTCGGATACCAGCCTGGTTTTGGTGGCACTGATCCCCTCGCCACGCGACCTCAATATCGCGCGATTGCTGGGCTGGTATCGGATCCCGCTCAAATCTGCTCCAAAGATCATTGCGGTGGATTACCTTGCTTTTTATCAACCCGTCGCCTTTGGGGAAAATGAAAAGCATCAGATCCGCTGGTTGGCACCCATTATCGGACACGAGCTGGTCACGCGCGCGGATCTCTTACAGGATCAGCCGAATCATCCCCGCGCGCGTGAAGAATATTTCAAGGTTCAGCTTGGCGAATTGCTCGAATTGCGTCAACCCATCCCTGCTAAGGGATGGAAGCGCATCACCTTCTTCTACACAACCGGTATACGGATCAAAGAAGCCCATTCCATCAACGACCTGCCCGTTCACGATGAGGAACGCCCCGTTTTGTGGCGCGCTCTAAGAGAACGAGCGCTGAAAAGCGAAGAGTATCGCGCCGAACAGTTGCCAGAAGACTTAATTGATCCGGCAATCCTGGCACTTCTAAGCGGATTGACAAACAAGAAAGCGTAAAAAATGAGAACGATCATCAAAAATGGCACCGTTGTAACGGCTGAAAAGAGTTTTAAGGCTGATATCCTAATCGAAGGCGAAACAATAGCTCAGATCGCGCCTTCCATCGAGGCAGTTGACACAAAAATCATCGACGCCAACGGACTTTTGGTTCTGCCTGGCGGCATTGACCCGCACGTCCACCTCGACATGGAAATGATGGGCACGGTTTCCTCCGATGACCATTACACCGGCGGTAAGGCTGCCGCTTTTGGCGGCACGACCACTGTCATTGACTTCGTTTCTCAGCTTGAAAGTGGACTGGAAGACAGCATCCGTGAGCATCGCAAGAATGCCGATCCCAAAGCCAGTATCGATTACAGCTCGCATATGAACATCAGTCATTTTGATGAGAAAGTGGCGGCCGAATTGCCGCTCTTACCCGAAAGCGGAATCACTTCCATAAAAGTTTTCACTGCCTATAACGGACGTTTGCGCATCAGCGATGGCGACATTTTTAAGGCTATGCGCATCGCTGGCAGGCACGACTTGCTCACCCTCGTCCATGCGGAAAATGGTGATGTGATCGACATCCTCATTGAAGAAGCCCTGCGCGAAGGTCACACCCAACCGATCTGGCACGCGCTCACCCGCCCCGGCTGGGGCGCGGTCGAATCCAGTCTGCGCGCCTTTGCCCTGGCGGCTCAGGCTGATGCTCCGGTTTACCTGGTGCACATGAACATGGCTGGCGAAGTTGAGCAACTCGCCTATGCCCGCTCCAAAGGCATTTATGCCATGGGCGAAACCTGCCCGCAATACCTCTTTTTTAGCGAAGATGACCTGCAGGCAGAAGACGGCGCCAAATGGATCTGCTCACCACCCATGCGCGGAAAAGAAGACAATCAAAGACTTTGGCAAGGGCTTATTGATGGCACCATCCAGGTGCTGGCAACCGACCATTGCCCCTTCTTTTTCGACGGCACGAAAGCGATCGAATACGAAGGCAAACTTGTTGCCATCCCTGGCAAAGAATTAGGCAGGGACGACTTCACCAGGATCCCCAACGGACTTCCCGGTCTTGGTGACCGCCTGCCCGTCTTCTGGACCCATGCCGTTGCCAGTGGGCGCATCAGTCCGGAACGTTTTGTCGCCCTCAGCGCGACCAACGCTGCCAAAATATTTGGGCTCTACCCCAAAAAGGGCATTCTTCAAGTTGGTTCGGACGCGGATATCGCCATCTGGGATCCAAACCTCGAAGTCGATTACGGCGTTAAAACCGCCAAACACCGAACAGATTACAATCTTTATGAGGGCTTTAAACTCAAAGGCTACCCGGTGATCGTCATGCAGCGCGGCGCAATCCTGGTGGACCACGGCCAATGGTTTGGCAAAGCCGGACAGGGTCGTTTTATCAAGCGTTTAAGCGGAGAAGTGCTCTAAGAACAGAGAAAAAGCATGTTGACCTACGTGATCTTTGGAGTGCTCCTACTGGGGGCGATCCTCATCCTCATAACCCACGCCTATAAGCCAAACATAGCGCGTTCCTGGGTGATCGCTATCAGCAGTGCCGCCATCGCCTGGATAGCCTCTTTCGTTCTCAGGCTCTACCTGCCTGCCGATATCCCGCTTACGACCTGGCATGCCGATACCAGCTTCGCTGATCCACTTGCTTTGGTGATCAATTACATCAACTGGCCCTTCCTGGTCGCCATTATTAGTATGGCGGTGGCAATTCTGCTGACGGACACCACCCGGGTTGACGAGAGCGTCACGCCTTATTCCTGGTTGCGCGTGCTCATGATCACAGCGCTGAATCTCATTTCCATCCTGGCGGCAAATCCGCTCACCATGGCAATCTCCTGGATGTTGATCGATATGGTTGACATCTTGTCCCTCCTGGGGCTTTCCAAAGCGTCTGAATTGGGCTCAAAGATCACAACTGCCTTTGGCATCCGCTTGCTGAGCACCTTTATGCTGGTTTTTGCGACCGCGCTCGCCTGGCGAATTGACCCCGTCCAAATCAGCTACGCGCAGATGACCAATGCCAGCATCTATTTCCTGATGGCAGCTGGTTTGCGCCTGGGCGTGCTCCCATTAAACCTTCCCTTTCTTGATACGCCCGAACTTAGACGTGGCTCTGGCATTCTCTTTCGTCTCATGCCAGCGGCATCAGCCCTGGTTTTGATCGCCCAATTACAGCAAGATTTTTTACACTTTGATGAAACCTTTTCCACAATCATCCAGGTCCTCACCATCATCGCTGCCTTTTATTCCGCTCTGATGTGGATGACCCGGCAAAGCACTTTCGAAGCCCAGCCTTACTGGGTGGTTGCCCTTTCAGCCTTCGCCGTACAAAGCGCCCTAAACGGACACCCCGGCGCCAGTCGGGTTTGGGGACTGGGGCTTTTGCTTTCAGGAAGCTTGCTTTTCCTCTTCAATCCACCCATCCGCAGGATCGTGTTCTTGCCCCTCTTTGGTCTGCTCGGCTTCATCGGCTTGCCCTATACCCTTGCCGCCTCTGGCTGGCAAGGCTTGCTGCCTGAACAGATCAACTTTACCTGGATCGTCATGGTACTCACCCATGCCTTTTTGGTCATCGGATACCTGCGCTTTTTGCTCAGATCCGACAGCGCCGTGACTGGTCTGGAGAAATACGCCCGCATCACATATCCACTGGGTTTGGTCGTCCTGATCCAAACGATTCTGGTGCTCAATTTGACTGGCTGGCCAGGCGTGCTCACCGCTGGAAATTATCTGGGCAGTGGGATCAGCCTCTTCATCGTCCTTGTAGCGCTGTTCCTGGGTTGGAAGTTCGGTTTCGACGCCGCATCAGCAAAAATCCCTGAAAAGATCCCCTTCTATCGCCTTATTTCCCTGGTGATCAATTCCTTGCGTAAGTTTCTGGGTCTTGGCTGGGTCTCAACCCTATACCGCAAAGTTTTCACAACTTTGAGCGATCTGGGGGCATTTATGAATCAGATCTTGGAAGGCGATGGCGGCATTATGTGGTCATTGGTCTTTATCGTTATCCTTTCCATTATCTTTTTATCGATCGGAGGGAGATCGTGACCGACCTCATTTATGCGATCGCCCTCTATTTGGCGCTTTTCGCTTCGCTTTTGATCTTGATCCGAAGGCAGTGGACCCTAAACCTGCTCACCCTCGCGGTTCAGTTCCTTTGCCTCTTTCCCATCCTGCGAAGCTATCTACCATTCCAACCGGCGCTCATCCAGCCATTCACTGGTCTGATGGTCACCCTGATTCTTTATCTTACCTTGCTCAACGTGGGAGGAATTAAGCGCATCGATCTCCGGCAACGCCCTACCAGCGGAGAGCTTTTCCGCGCGCTGGCTGGCATCCTGCTTTTATCCTTATTACGCGCCTTTATTCCCCAACTTCAGCCGGCTGTTTTCCCGACTGTTCCGAGCACTTACCTTTTTCTGAGTCTGGGCTTACTAGTTCTCGGAATTCTCCAATTGGGAACAACGCGCGAACCCTTTTATCTGGCGATTGGAATTCTCACCTTCCTAACCGGCTTCCAACTCCTCTACAACCGGCTTGATTTCTCCCTGATGCTGGAAGCGCTTCTCGTTGCCGTCAACCTGTTGCTCGCGATCGTGGGGGCTTTCTTCATCGTCAAGGACGCCGAAGGAGAAGCCGTATGAGCAATACCATCATCCTTTGGATCGTATTGCCGGTCGCGCTTGGTCTTGCCATCTCCTTTTTGCGACGCTGGCAAAAGATCTATCACAGCCTGTCCGTCCTAATTCCCTTGGTTTTAGCGATTTTGGCAGGAATATTCGCCAAGGACCTGGCGCTCAACTTCGCAGGCAGGCATATCGTCTTGAAAGACAGCCTGGTTCTCTTTGACCGCACCATACAGATCACTGCCAATCAACTCCAAATGGTCAGTTTTCTTTACTTCCTTTGTTTTGGCTGGAATCTGCTCACGCCCTTGTTCAAACAAAGCCAATGGTTTGGCAGTCTTTCGCTGATCATCACCGCTTTCTGGGTCATCGTTCAGTTTTTGAGTCCATTTCTTTACGCTGCTGTCGTGGTCGAGTTGATCGCCTTGACAAGTGTTCCCCTGCTTTCACCGCGTGGAAGCTCAACTGGATCTGGCATCATTCATTACCTCAGCGCGCAAACTATTGCGCTGCCGCTGATCTTACTAAGTGGCTGGATGGTCAGTGGCATCGAGACTTCCCCATCCGCTGAAGCCCTCGTTCTGCGTGGCGCTTTGCTCCTCATGCTTGGTTTTGTGCTTTGGCTGGGGATCTTCCCACTGCACAGTTGGCTGCCGATGCTGACTGAAGAATCCCATCCCTGGACAAGCTCCTTTTTGCTTACCATCACGCAGTTGAGCCTTACTTTCTTCTTGCTCAAAGTTTTCAATCAATACGGCTGGTTGCGCAATCTGCCCGAACTCATCCTCTCCCTCAAATGGATTGGCGCGCTTTGCATCATGTCCGCTGGAGTCATTGCGGCTTTCCAAAACAAGCTCAAACGTATTCCGGCATACTTCTTCTTAGCTGAAACTGGATACATACTCCTCTCAATTGCTTTCCGCGGCATCGGTGGGCTGGAGATCCTCAAAATGACCTTACTCCCCCGCGTACTCGCTTATTGGGCTTTGGGATTCTCAGCCGCCAGCCTGGAACAAGCACTGGAAAACAAAGCGTTGGATTTTGATTCCTTGCGTGGGCTTTTCTGGCGTTTTCCTTTCTCGAGCATTTTCTTGCTTAGCAGCATCCTCAACATCATCGGGGCTCCCTTATATGCCCTTTATCCTGCCAAACATATCCTCTGGAACCTCCTGCCGATAGACATTCTTCCCCTGAGCATCCTGGTCGCGATCGGCATTATAGGCATGCTGGTACTTCTCCTGAGACTGTTTAGCGTTCTTGTCCATCCGAAGCAGGACTTACCCCTGCAGGATAATGAGGTTCAAAAGAAAGAAGGTCCTCTTCTGATCCTGACGTTCTCTGTCATGGTTCTTACAATGATAGTCTTTGGCATCTTCCCCGATCTTTTGGTCTCACCATTTAAAGATTTGTTGAACTCTTTCCAAAACCTCATGCCATAATTGGCCAGACGATCGCGAAACTGTGTATAATCACAATCACGAACAATAGCAAGGATATAAACTATGGACGAATATTCTGGAATTGAACAGTTAGAAAAACGGATCGAATGGCTCGACAGCGAACGCCGCAACGATAAAACAAATCTCGCTTCCCTGCAAAACCGCCTTACCATCCTGGAAGGCGAGAATATGAACCTGCGCAAGCAGATCAAAGAGCTTGAAGTGCTGATCAATCGCAACGCCAACCAGATCAGTAATATGGACAAATACGATAACCGCATCGACCGCCTCAACATCGATCTGACCAAACAAATCCGCGAAGTCAACGAACGCGCGGATCTCAACATTTCTGAAGCTCAGAAGCGTTTAAAAGTCGAGATCGATTCCACCAAGAAGACGATCGCTGAACTTTACTCCATGAGCGAAAAGTTCGATCCAATTAATACCGATATCGCCTCATTAAAAATGGAAAATACGCGCCTGGTACGCTTAATCGAAGAGCAAAAAGCCAAAGTTCTGGAAGTTGGTCGCTTTGATGAGGACTATCGCCGCTCCCTCCATCTGCTCGAGGAAGGACGCCGCCAGGAAGCCAAACGCCTGACTGACCTGCAGGGCGAAGTCGCTTCAGTCCGCAAACGACTTGAAGAAACCCGTGCCCGCTTTGATAGCTTCTCCGACAGCTTCCGCACCTTCGACACACGCATTGCCGAGCTTCAGGCAAACGAAAAAGACCGCCGGGAAAGCCAATCACAGTTCATTGATCGCGTTAACAGCTCTTTGGTTGAAAAAGACAAAGTCTTCGCGAATTGGGAAAAACGCTTTGCCGAAATTGATCAATTCAACGCCAATCTTGGTTCCCAGATCGAAACGCTCGAAAACATCCGTCTCTCAGTCACCAAGGCAATCCAAAGTGCCGAAGATGTCACCCAGCGCTTTGAGCGCCGCATCAACGAGATCACCGAGCTTCAACGCCTGAATGACGACCGCTACCGCCAGGAATGGAACGTCTTCAAATCTGATGACGTCAAACGCTGGACCAACTACATGCTGGCACAGGAAGAGCAAAACAGGGAAACCAACCAACAACACACCGAACTGACCCGACAATTGCAGGAAATCGACGACCTGACCGCCCTGATGCGCGATGAGCTTGACGCGCTCAGTCGCGAAACACTGCGCCATGTCCAGACGATTTTGCTGGCTTACCAGGAATCGATCCAAAACATCGCGCCGCTGCTGGAAAACAAAAACGGCTAACCATGCACATTATCGGAACAGCAGGACACGTTGATCATGGTAAATCCACACTGATCGCTGCACTGACAGGCACCCACCCCGATCGTCTCAAAGAGGAAAAAGACCGCGAGATGACGATTGAGCTGGGCTTTGCCTCTCTGCGCCTGCCCAACGGTGAGGAGATCGGCATCATTGATGTGCCCGGTCACCGTGATTTTATCGGCAACATGCTGGCTGGCATCGGCGGGATTGATGCCGCCCTGCTCGTGATCGCCGCGGACGAAGGCGTTTCAGCCCAAACCCGCGAACACCTCGCTATTCTGGACCTGCTTGAGATCAAGCGCGGCGTTATCGCCCTGACAAAAACTGACCTGATCGAAGAACCCGAGTGGCTTGAGTTGGTCGAAATGGAAATTCAGGAATTAATTGCTGACACAAGCCTCGCTGATTCCCCCATTGTTCCTGTTTCAGCCCGTAATGGTGAGGGAATTGAGGAATTATTGCTCCAGTTACAGGAAAGCCTGGCTGACATTCCCGATCGCAAGAACCTTGGCAAACCCCGCTTGCCGGTCGACCGTGTTTTTACCCTGACTGGCTTTGGAACCGTTGTTACCGGCACCCTTCTTGATGGCACTTTTAAGATCGGAGACGAGATCGTCTGTCTTCCCGGTGGAAAATCCGGTCGCATTCGTGGCTTGCAGAACCATCACCACAAATTGCAAAAAATTGATCCAGGCTTTCGAGCCGCGGTCAACCTCGTCAACCTTAACTATCAGGATATCGCCCGGGGTGATGTCATCACCCATCCCGGCGACTACAAACCAACCATGTTGCTGGATGCACATTTTCGACTTTTAGCCGAAAGCGCCTTCCCCGTCAAACACAACATGCAGGTCAAGCTCTTTATCAACGCCAGCGAAACCACAGCCCGGCTTAGGTTGCTTGGAGCTCAAAGCCTTGCCCCAGGCGGAGAGGCATTCATCCAATTGCGGCTTGATAATCCCATCGTTGCCGCCAAAGGCGACCGCATCATCCTGCGTTTGCCGTCCCCTTCCGAGACACTGGGAGGCGGCGTAGTCCTCGATCCGGAGCCCAAGGTGCTTTATAAGCGCTTTAACCAAAGCAATTTGGATCGCATGGATACGATCTTAAGCGGAACCGACGAAGACCTGCTGATCGAGATCATTCAGAGTCTGAAAACGAGTACTTTTGCCATGTTGGAACAAAAATCCGCCTTACCGCCCGAAGTTGTCAAGGAATTGCTTGTTTCACTGCTCGGGAAAGAACAGATCATCTCCTTGAGATCTTCTCCAAACCCGGTCAAGGATCATTTTGCCAGTCCGGACTATTGGCAGGAGTTGAAAAATAACACAACAGCCATTCTCAACGGCTTTCACCAGAAAAACCCCTTTAAGGCAGGCATGAATCGTGAAGACCTGCGCGCCTCCCTGGGTCTTTCACAGTTGATCTTTGACGCGACACTGGATAAACTGGCCAAAGAAGACCAATTGGTCCAAAAAGGCAGCCTGGTCTGGGCGCCGGATCATGAGGTGATCCTGACCGATGAACAAGAAAAGATCGTTTCCTCTGTTCTGTCAGATTTTCAGGCTTCGCCCTTTAGTCCACCCGATATTAGTCAGGTTGAAGCAAGCATCGGAGCCGATCTTTTGGAAGGCCTGATCTCCTCCGGTCGCCTAATCGCCGTTTCAGACGCGGTGCTCTTCACCCCCGAAGCCCTCCACGCGATGCAAGACTGGGTCCGTGAAAGCATCACACAAGATGGTGAGGTCAGCCTGGCGCAACTTCGCGACCACTTCCAGACCAGTCGCAAATACGCCTCTGCCACGCTTGAATACTTTGATTCCATCGGATTCACCTATCGAAAAGGTGACGTTCGGGGTTTAAGATAGTACAATAGACCTAACATCAAAACTAAAAAAGGAGAAAAATTAGTTATGACATTTAAAGTACTCATTACAGACGGTTTGGAAAGCGTTGGACTCGACCTGATCAATCAGGCAGGTGAAGCTGTTGACCGAAAAGGCATCGAACCAGCCGAGCTTTTGGCGGAAGTCGGTGAATATCACGGCATGATCGTTCGCGGTCGCACCAAGGTCACCCGCGAAGTCTTTGAAGCTGCCAAAAACCTCAAAGTAGTTGGTCGTGCTGGTGTCGGTGTCGATAATATCGATCTCGAAGCCGCCAAAGACCACGGTGTGACCGTTGTCAACTGCCCCACCGCGACTTCTCAAGCTGTCGCCGAACTCGCCGTCGGAATGCTTTTTGCCCTTTGCCGCGAACTGCCTCGTGCAGACGCTGCAATGAAAGTTGAAAACTGGGACAAGAAAAACCTGATGGGCGTTGAACTGATGGGCAAGACCCTTGGCATGATCGGGTTTGGCAATATCGGTCGCCTGGTCACAAAATATGCCTCCGCAATGGGCATGAACGTCATCGCTTATCGACGCACCTGGGACCCCGAATTTGTCAAAGAACACGGTGCCGAACAAGTCACCCTCGATGATCTCCTCGCCCGCGCTGATTTCATCAGCCTCAACCTGCCCCTCAACGCGGAATCAAAATACCTGCTGAATGACGAAGCTTTCGCGAAAATGAAAGATGGCGTCCGTATCGTTGACGCTTCCCGTGGCGGTGTGATCGAACAAGCCGCCCTCCTGCGTGCCTTGCAGTCCGGCAAGGTTGCCGGCGCCGCCCTCGACGTCTACGAGAAGGAACCCCCGGTCGATTGGGAACTTGCCAAACACCCCAAAGTGATCGCCACCCCCCACATCGGCGGTCAAACCATCGAAGCCCAAAACCGCGCCGCCGAGGATATCTCCTCCGAGGTCATGAACGCCCTCCAGGGTAAAGAACTGCGCTGGAAGATCTGCTAATTAGTCAATTAAATCGTAGGCCGGATTCCTCACTTGAATCCGGCTTTTCATTTTTTATGGTAGGTCGGGTTGCGCTTCTCAACCCGACATTCAGAGTGTAGGCCGGATTCCTCATTTTAATCCGGCTTTTTCTTATCAATACATCAACTGTTTTCTGAATGTTTTTTAACGGAGAAACCTAACCCCCTCCAGGGACTGCTTGCGTGCCTTGGCAGGGGGCTAGGGGTGGGTCTTTTTAAGTGTGCCGAATTGCGTGTCTGCACCCTTGGGGGTTCAATCCGTTTTTTTCGGTCTTCATTTATGGTGCCGGCGTCTCCGTCGGATAATACAACTCCTGTGGCGGTGTTCCCATTGGCGTTGGCGTCGGGAAGGGCGTCTTCCCTGACGGGTCATGCACATACACATAATCACCAACCTGCGTCCACATATAAAGCCAATGCGCGTCCCCCGGGAACATATTCACGCAGCCATGCGACTGCGGAAAACCAAGCATCGCTGGCCAATAGATGCCATGAATTGCCTGAGCGTGATTGTAATAGATCTGCCAGGGGACCGCTTCAAGATAGTAAAAATCGGAGCGATCAGAGGTATAAGAACCCTGCATCACATCCAGTTCCTTCATCTCATACACCCGATACGTCCCCGGATCAGAATACAGCTCCCCCGCGCCGGTCGCCACCAGAGAGGCAAATACCAGCTCATAGTTATCATAAACCGCCAGCGTCTGATTGTGCAGATCGATATTGATCCATCGTCCGCCCTCGACCTCAGGCGGCGTGGAGGTATCCACCACCACCTGTCTCGCCTTCAAAGACGGAATCCACTCAGTTGGCGATACCTGGAACCACTCATAACCTTCCGCTTCAACCACGTTATAGACCGGGAAATAGTCATATTTGGCATAATCCACACCGGAATTGCCGGAAGCAAAGCTTGGTCCATTATAAGAATGGGTAAAATCGATCGTCCAACCAAAATCGCTCTCAGGGGTGGCAAAGAATTCCAGCCCCTGCCATTGCGGCCAGGAGTAGAACGGCGTTGCCTCGACCCAACCGCCCGATTGAAGCTGCACGAAGGTACGATCACCGGAAGTAGCCTGGTTGACCATCGCGACATAGCGGTTGTTCGCGCCGCCAGGGATCGTCCGGATAACCGTGCCGCTGCCGCCCATCGCCTCTTCCAGACTGGCGAAAACCGGGGTCTCATTGCTCCCAATGCGAGCCACGCGAATTGGGATCATCACAAGATTTGGGTCGGGTTTAGCCGCCGGCAAACTCGTCAGCGGGTAAGGAAAACCCTGTTCCCGCAAACTGCTGATCGTCTGCGAAGGCCCCAGCGGCAGGCAGTCCTCCGGTTGCGTGGCGTAATATCCGGGCAAACATAAGGGCAGATCGTAATAACCCTGCGCCCCGTTCTCATCCTCCGCCGCCTCCACGTCAAATGAAATCGGCTGAAACAGTAGGATGACAAATACTAAAAACAAATAGAGTAAATTTTTCTTTTTCACAATTCCATTATAACCGCCTTCTATATTTCCAGCCTTCGCGCTCTGGGAGAAGGTAGCCGAAGGCCGGACTGCTTGCGTCCTGGGCTCTGCCTGCAAAATCTTCTCACCATGGGATTAGGAGCTCACAGTAGTAGGTCGAAATTGAACCCCTCTTTTGGGTTCAATTCGACATCAACGCTTTGATTAATTTGCTTTCGCCGATCCAAAAAGCAAGACGTAGAGCCCCAAGATGTGCGTAAGTAATACCATCTCCTTCTACTAAGGGTAAAGGTATCCGTTGGACAAACTGCTTGCGACCGGTTTTCTTATAGAAAGTGAACGAAGCATAGATAGCTATAATTTCGGGATAAATGAGAATCAGCCGAGCTTTTGCGGAATTCTTGCAAAGTCTTCACATTAAGCTAAAATTAGACAATTAAGCTTTGGAGGTTGGTTATGAAATATCCGATTTATCAGGTTGACGCTTTTGCTGTCAAACCCTTCAAAGGCAATCCCGCAGCCGTTGTAATGCTGGAAGAATCCCATCCGGGAAGCTGGATGCAGTCCGTAGCGCAGGAAGTTAACCTCTCCGAAACCGCTTTTCTGCGTCCCAAGGGTCATGATTACGAACTGCGTTGGTTCACCCCCACGACTGAAGTCGATCTATGCGGGCATGCCACCCTCGCCAGCGCCCACATTCTTTATGAATTTGGCTTTTACGACCCTGACGAAACGATCAGCTTCCACACCCGCAGTGGCGTGATCAGCTCCACCTTCAGCCGTGGCACGATCGAGCTCAACATGCCCCGCTTCGGCTTCAAACCAGCAAAAACACCGGCTGGATTGGTCGAGATCCTGGGCGTGGAACCAGTCGCGGTTTCCTTATCCGAAAACGACACGCTCATCGCGGAAATGCCCAACGCCGCCCTGATCCGTGATTTTAAACCTGTTTGTGACGAGATCAACAATTTGGCTCATGAGGGTCTGGCGATCACCGCCCTTAGCGATGACCCGAAGTACGACTTCATCTCGCGTTATTTCTCACCCCAAACCGGCGTCCCCGAGGATCCCGTCACGGGCATGGCGCACTGCCTCCTCGGTCCCTATTGGCAAGATAAGACCGGCAAGCGCAGCTTCCATGCCTACCAGGCTTCTGCCAGAGGCGGCGAGGTCTGGATCCGCCTGACCGACACCCGCGCCTTCATCGGCGGCAAAGCCGTGACCGTTTTTAAAGGTGAAATGCTCAAACAATCGATGGTGGAATAAAACACAAACATCCAAATAATCATAAGAAGGCTCAAAATCTCAGAGACTTTTCGAAAAGAGGTTCCATGTGAACCTCCTTTTGATCCGTACAACAACATCATATAAATTAGCAAATTCGCACTTTCTTTCAATTACCCGAAAATATCAGCAATTCTCATTTTAGACCTGGACATGATCAGGAGACCATATCAGAACGAGAAAAAGAGTTGGGTTCCCTCGTGGTCTCCCGAGCACGAACCGTATATAATTTCCATACTGAGAATTGCCCTGAATTTACCGCCAATCTCTCATGGCTTGGTTATAATTATACAATGTAGGGTTTTTGCATCAACAAAGCCCTCAAAACAGGAAATTTATCGACCCAAAACACAAACAGTACGGAGGCTTCGCATGGACTTATTGAAAGAAAGAATTCTCAAAGATGGTAAAAATCTGGGTGGCGGCATCCTCAAAGTTGACCGCTTCATCAACCATCAGGTTGACCCAATGTTGATGGACGAATGTGGCAAGGAATTTGCCCGCCTTTTCGCCGACACCCCGGCTGTAAAGATCCTCACCGCTGAAATATCCGGCATCGCGCCAGCCCTCATGGCAGGCAAATATCTCCAGCTGCCGGTCGTCTACGCCCGCAAGAAAAAACCGATCACCATGCCCAGCGAGGTTTACATCACCGTCGCGCCCTCCCACACCAAAGGGCATAACACCGAACTGATCGTCTCGCCCGAATATCTGGGCAGGGGCGAAAAAGTCCTCATCATTGACGACTTTCTTGCCTCCGGTCAGACCATCGCCGGTCTGGTGCGCCTGGCTGAAGTCGCCGGCGCAGAAATTGTCGGGATCGGCACCCTGGTCGAAAAGACCTTTGAAGGCGGTCGCGATCTGTTGACCCCCCTGGGCGTGCCCATCCATTCCCTCGTCTCCATTTCTTCCCTGGACGACGGAAAGATCGAATTCACCGACGAATTTGCAGCTTAGTACAGGCAGGAAACATCATGACAGATCGCATCGTAATTCTTGATTTTGGCTCCCAGTTCACTCAGTTGATCGGCAGACGCATTCGCGATATGCACGTCTATTGCGAATTGCTGCCCTGGAGCGCCAGCGAAGCCGAAGCCCTCACGCCTGAGACCAAAGGCATCATCCTCTCCGGCGGGCCGCAATCCATCTATGCCGAGAACGCGCCCTACATCCAGGATTACATCCTGAAAAGCGACTTGCCGATCATGGGCATCTGCTACGGCATGCAGGCGCTGGCGCATCAATCCGGCGGCAAAGTCTCGCACAGTGACGACCACGAATACGGCATCACCGATATGACCGTGCCCGAGGCGAACCCACTTTTGCACCTCGGGGATCAGAAGGTTTGGATGTCCCACGGCGATCACGTTGCCGCCTTGCCGCCAGGCTATGTCGGCATCGCGCACACTTCCAACACCCCCTACGCGGGGATGGCGAACTATGAGCAAAAGCGCTTTGGGCTGCAATTCCACCCCGAGGTCAGCAGCACGCAATACGGCAATGAGGTGCTCGACAACTTCATCCTGAATATCTGCGCCTGCCAACCCAGCTGGACCTCAAAGAACATCATCGGGGAAAGCGTCGAAGCCATTCGCAAGCAGGTTGGCGATGGGCGCGTGCTTTCGGCTCTATCGGGCGGCGTTGATTCCGCCATTACCACCGCCCTGGTGCAAAGAGCGCTTGGGGATCGCGTTACCGCCGTCTTTATCGATACCGGTCTGATGCGCGCGGGCGAAAAAGAGCAGATCGAAGCCAGTTTCCGCCCGCTTTTGGGCGATCACCTGATCATGATCGACGCCTCGCGGCGTTATTTTGAAAGATTGAAAGGCGTCACCGATCCGGAAGAAAAACGCATCGCCATTGGCGAAATGTTCATCCGCGAATTTGAAAGAGCGGTTCACGATCTGGGCGAATTTGAGTTTTTGGCTCAGGGGACGATCTATCCCGATGTGATCGAGTCGAAAGGCGTCGGCGTCAACGAAGCCCACCGCATCAAATCGCATCACAACGTTGGCGGCTTGCCGAAGGACATGAAATTTAAGCTGGTCGAACCCTTGCGCCTCCTCTTCAAGGACGAAGTCCGCGCGGTCGGGCTCGAACTGGGTATGCCGAAGGAACTGGTCTGGCGTCAACCCTTCCCGGGTCCCGGGCTGGCAGTCCGCTGCCTGGGCGAAGTCACCCCGGAGCGTATCGCCACCGTTCGCCATGCTGACCAGATCTTCCGCGAAGAGCTGGAAAAAGCCGATCTCCTACACGTACGGAAGGATGAGGCGGGCGTCCTGCACGGCAGCTCACAGGCTTACGCCGCGCTCCTGCCGGTCAAGAGCGTGGGCGTAATGGGCGACCAACGCACCTACGCCGAAACCATCGTCCTACGCGCGGTTACCACGGTCGATTTCATGACCGCCGAATGGGCGCGCCTGCCCTACGAAGTGCTGGCAGAGGCAAGCAAACGGATCGTCAACGAAGTCCTCGGCGTCAACCGCGTCGTCTACGACATCAGCTCCAAACCCCCGGCGACGATTGAATGGGAGTAAAGCCTCTCGACTGACAACTTGCATACAAAAATAATCACAAGTAATTTTCATTGTTTTTTGTAGTATTGAAGAAATTATGGAGTAATAGAGATGAGCAATATTGAAAAAAAGACAGATCTATGGGTTTATGATCTATTAAAAGAAGCAGGTATAGAGCTTGACGCAAAAAAATCATCGATTAAGGAAATTGATGATGCATTAAAGACAGCATCTAAAAGAGGTACAGGAAATGTGGGTTTTCCTGAGTATGTTGGTGTCATAAAAGAATTTCTGATTGTCATTGAAGATAAGGCATCGGTTTCTAATCATGAAAATAGAACGGAAAATAATCTGCTTGCTGAAGATTCTGTATCTATTTGCGATTATGCAGTGAACGGTGCCTTATTTTACGGTAAACACTTGGCTGAAAACACATCATACAAAAAAATTATCGCTGTTGGTGTGTCAGGGAATGAAAAGAAGCATCGCATTAGTCCTCTGTTTATTAATGAGCAAGGAATATATTCTGAATTACCTGAGGTTGAAACCTTTATTTCATTTAGTGAAGAAAACATTGATGAATACTACTTGAGAGAAATATTAAAAGAAAATACTGATTTCGAAAAAGACACTAAAGAAATCCTCAAAGATGCAGCTACCTTACATGAGGATTTAAGAAATTATGGATCAATACAAGATAAAGACAAGCCACTGATTGTTTCTGGTATATTGTTAGCTTTAAGAGAGATTGATCAAGGGGGCTTCTCCATAGAGTCACTAACTGGAGATACAAATAATACAGACGGTGAAAAAATTTATGCTGCCATTGAGTCAAATTTACGAAGAGCTAATGTGTCTCCTGATGTAAAAAGAGAAAAGTTATTAAATCAGTTTTCGGTTATAAAAGATACCTTTAAAATAAACCAAATTGATCCAAATTTAGGAAAAACACCAAATAGGCATTATACGGAATTTTTGCATGATAGCATCTACAAGTCAATTCGTTACCTTCAAAATGGTGAAGACTACTTAGGTCGTTTTTACAGTGAATTTATGTCATATTCTGGTGGAGATGGCCAATCATTAGGAATAATTTTGACCCCCCGACATATTACAGAATTGTTTTGCGATTTGTTAGACTTAACGCCAGAAGACAAAGTAATAGACCCTTGTTGTGGTACTGCAGGTTTCCTTATCGCAGCCATGCATGACATGTTACAAAAAACTGATGATGATTTTCAGAAAGAAAGAATTCGAAAGGATCAACTTTTTGGTATTGAAGATCAGTCCTATATGTTTACTATAGCAACTACTAATATGATTTTAAGAGGAGATGGCAAGAGCAACCTTGAAAACCAAGACTTCTTAAAACAAGATCCTGCCAAACTACAGCTTAAGGGCTGTACGGTTGGAATGATGAATCCACCCTACTCCCAGGGCTCTACAAATAATACAAGTTTATATGAGATATCTTTTATAGAGCACCTTCTCAAGTCAATGGTAGTGGGCGCTAGAGTAGCAGTCATTGTTCCTCAGTCAACAATGACTGGAAAAACCAATTATGAAAAAGAAGTAAAAGCCAATATCTTGAAACATCATACTTTAGAAGGGGTTATTACCTTAAATAAAAACACATTTTATGGGGTAGGAGTTAATCCTTGTATCGCTATTTTTACTGCTGGAACTCCCCATCATAAAGACAAAGAGTGCAAATTTATTAGTTTTATAGATGATGGCTATGTCGTAGCAAAACATATAGGCCTTGTTGAAACCTCAGGAGCAAAGGATAAGAAACAACATCTATTAGATGTTTGGTTCAACCGTATCGAGGCTGAAACAAGTTTCTGCATTACGACCACGATTGAGGCTGATAATGAATGGCTACATTCTTATTATTATTTTAATGACGAAATTCCATCGGACGAAGATTTTCGAAACACTATAGCAGATTATATTACATTTGAAGTTAATATGATTACTCATGGTAGAGGATATTTGTTTGGCGTTGAAGAAGATGATGTCCAAGAATAAATAGTTATAAGGTGCTTTTAGTTGCGGAAGATGAGGATGATTGGGATGCTAGATAGAATTTCTTTGAATGATGTAGATTGGAAAGAGTTTAAGATAAAAGACTTATTTGATGTAACAAACTCAAAAGCATACCATAAGGAATCATTAGAAAGCCATTCGATAGGAGTTCCTTATGTATCGAGAACATCTCTAAACAATGGATTAATCGATATTGTTTCGATGAACGATGAATTTATTATCAACGAAGCTAATGCGATTAGCCTAGGTGCTGAAAATGCAGATTTCTTTTTCCAAAGCGTCGATTATATAACTGGTAATAAGATGTATAGAATTGCTAACAAACATGTCAATAAAAATATTGGTCTTTTCTTAGTTCAAGTCTTTCGTTCCAGTCTAAAAGGCTGCGATTTTGGATATGGTGTCGGGCTTACAGGAACTCGTTTCAAAAACAGGACAATTCTTTTACCAGTAGATGATGAAGGAAATCCTAATTGGCAATTCATGGAAGATTATATAAAACAAGAACAAAAAGTAATTGCCCATAATGTAATTCACTATTATGAACAAAAAATTGTTGAAACAGGTTTTGATTTAGATAAAGTGGAAAACTTGAGTTGGAAAGTCTTTATAGTCAATGAAGTTTTCAAAGTGGAAACCGTTGGTGGCAAGACTAAATCGAATTATGATGAAGGCCAAATCCCTTATGTAACAACTTCTAGTCAAAATAACGGAGTAAATGGTTTTGTAAGATCAACTAAAAACATTAGTCCCCAAAAAGCAATTTCAGTTGATCCTATTGCTGGTAGAGCGTTCTATCATGACTATGATTTTATTGGCAGAGGTGGAGCGGGTTCAGCAATCAGTTTACTTTATAATAAGAATCTCGACAAATACAACGCACAGTTCATTTGTGTAATGATCGAAAAAGTATCTAAAGAAAAAGCTTCTTATGGTTTGGCTTTAAATGGTGATAGATTAAAGAATACAAAATTCTTTTTACCCTCGGATAGACTTGGTAATCCTCACTGGGAGTATATGAGTCAATTTATGCGGAAAATAGAAGTAGAAAAAATTGAACGGGCACTTGAATATTTAACAATTTATTTGAATTAGTCATTTTAAGATGTTAAATTTACTTACCACCAATAAAAAAGAGACATGTTTTGGTTCTAACCTAGAACTGGGAATGGATCAAAGAAAACCCGTCTAAGTAGTTAGAATAGGACTGAACTATTATTATTTAATTGGAGAACACCAAATACCTAGCGACAAGTCTCTCAATAAGCGTTATATGAAATAGGCAAACGATATGAACACAAGCAAAAACTTGGGAAGATTAGAAGAAGTAAATATCAGAGAATTATGGCCACATGAGCAATATGATTTCTCAAATTGGCTTGCCAAAGAGGAAAATATTGAATTGCTCAATGAGACCGTGGGTCTAACATTGTCTGATATCAATAAGGAAGTTTATGTTGGCACCTATCGATGTGACATTGTTGCCGTTGATGAAACAACAGGAATAAAGGTGATAATTGAAAACCAATTGGACGCGACAAATCATGATCACCTTGGAAAAATCATTACTTATGCTTCGGGTCTTGACGCAAATGTAGTTATCTGGATCGTAAAAGAAGCCAGAGAAGAACACAAAAGCGCGATAGAATGGCTAAACAACAATTTAGTGAAAGATATTTCCTTTTTCTTATTAGAGATCCACGCGTTTAGAATTGGTGACTCCCTGCCAGCTCCAATGTTTGAAATCATTGAAAAGCCTAATGATTTTGTTAAAAGCACAATCAGTACTAAAGACGGTGAATTAAGCAAGACCGAGTCGGAGCGATTAAATTTTTGGACAGAGTTCAACCGTGTAGTGTCTGAACACGGTAAGCCCTTTAATATTAGAAAAGCAACAACAGACAGTTGGTATGATATTGCATTAGGAACAAGCGAAGCTCACATCAGCATCACCTTGGTTAACAAAGTAAACAAAATTGTCGTTGATGTTTATATAAATGATAATAAAGAGCTTTTTGATGATCTGTTCTCGCATAAAGAAGAGATCGAGCAGAAACTCGGTTTTCCTATGGTCTGGACAAGGCTCGATAACAAAAAAGCTTCCAGGATCAAGTATTACATCCCCGGTTTGGATTTTAATAAGCAAAGCAATTATCCTGAATTGATGATGGAAATCATTAAGAAAGTTGTCACCATTCGAAGCGTATTCAAGGGATATTTATAGTTTTTCCATTTATTAGAGTGCGAAAACCTTGGAAATACTATCTTCAATGTTACAATATTTATAATACTTTTCCACCCCTTTCCGGGAAACATTGTGTTTTTTTTTGAAATTCCACTTTTCCAGAGGGATTTCAGGTTCTTATTAGATCAAATATACAAAAATATAAGGAGAGATTTTATGAAGTATCCAAATTTATTCAGCGAATTGATCGTTGGCAAGCGTACCTGGCGAAACAGGATCGTTTTATCGCCCATGGGTGACGGAATGGCCAATTTCGACGGCTCAGTAAGCGATCAGCTGATCGCCTACTACAGCAATATTGCCCGCGGCGGTGCCGCTGTTATCAGCCCTGGGGTTACCTGTGTGGATTTCCCCGAAGGCAAAGCCCTGGTAAATACCACCCGAATGGACAATGTCCTTTTCGTGAAACAATACAATCAATTTGTTGACGCTGTTCATCGCTATGGGGCGCTTTTGATCCCCCAGATCCATCACAGCGGCTCTCAAACCAATAGCATCAACACAGAAGGTCTCCCGCCCGTATCCTCCTCCGCAGAAGGTGAAGTTGGCCATGTCATCATCAAAGCCTATCGTGAAGCAGAAGCTCACAGAACCTTATCCCTGGAAGAGGTCAAGCGCATCGTGCAGAAATTCATTCAAACTGCCGTATACTGCAAGATGGCAGGCTGTGACGGCGTAACTTTGCATGGCGCTCATAGTTACCTGATCAATCAGTTCCTGTCCCCCGACATTAATAAGAGGACTGACGAATATGGCGGCTCTTTTGAAAATCGCTTCCGTTTTGCCAAAGAGATCGTAGAGGGAATCCGTGCTGAATGTGGTCCTGACTTCATCATTGGTTTCAGAATGCCAGGAAGAGAATTCGTCCCGAACGGTTTAACTATGGAAGACGGCATTGAAATCGCGCTGCGCCTGGAGGAAGCCGGTTGTGACTATTTGGATGTCAGCTATGGTTCTGTAGAAATCCCATCCCGCCTGATGGAAACGACAAAATACGAGCAAGGAAATCGCGTTCCCACTGCTTACGAGATCAAGAAAGTGGTTAAAAAGGCTAAAGTCGGTGTTATGGGACTTTTGAGGGACCCAGCGTACTGTGAACAGATCCTCGCGGAAGGAAAAGTGGATTTTGTCTCCCTCGGGAGAACCCTCATTTGTGATCCTGAATGGCCGAAAAAGGCAAGAGCAGGGAAAGATGAAGACATTCGCCCCTGCCTGAATTGCTTAGACGGCTGCATGGGTCGTGTGGGTGCAGGATGGGCTGTGGGTTGTGTCTTGAACCCAGTCGTGAGCCGTGAGAGGGAACTGGCAAAACTGCCAAAGGCAGACCGTTCAGAAAAGGTTTTGGTTGTTGGCGGTGGTCTCGGCGGTATGCAGGCAGCTATTACTGCAGCGGAAGTAGGACATGAGGTAACCCTCCTTGAAAGCACGGATAAGCTTGGAGGACAGATGAATCTGGCTTCCGTACCTCCCAACAAGGGCAGGATCAATCTTGCGAAAGAATGGTTTGAAAGACAATTGGTCAAAAACAATGTAAGCGTTAAGTTGAATACAACTGCAACATTCGATATGGTTAAGGAATTTGAACCGGATAAAGTGATCCTCGCCACTGGCGCTGAGCCTGCCACACCCCCAATCCCGGGAGCAGAACATGGCGTCCAGGCATGGGATATCTTGAAATCAGTGGATAAGCTTCCGGAAAATGCGAATGTAGTCGTCATTGGCGGCGGTACAGTAGGTTGCGAGATCGCAGAACTGGCTTTGACGAAAAACAACAAGGTAAGCGTAATAGATATGCTCCCAGGCATCGCAAGCGGTCTGGAAGGCATGCATTTAGCCGACCTTTATATGTGCTTTGCAGTAAATCAGGTGAATGTTCAGACCAATGCGACGGTCAAAGAAATTACCGCTAACGCTGTCACCTACACCAAAGATGGTGAAGATACCGTGCTTCCAGCAGATCTGGTAGTCCTCGCAACTGGTCAAAAGTCCGTTGGAAAAGAATTGGCTCTAAGCCTAAAGAATAAAGGATATGACGTTCGCGTGGTTGGAGACGCTGTTCTGCCGCGCAAATTCATCGATGCAACCAGAGAAGGTCTCTTTGCTGCCATCGATTAATTGACAAAATAATTGTTCATGTAAGTTCAAAAGCCCTCATAATGGAGGGCTTTTGAATTCAATAAAGAATAAAGGATAGAATTTAGAACCCCTGTAAATACTTTAGTCTCATTACTTGTATTGGTGCTAAATAAAACCCTGATCCAAAGTATTAAAATTTAGAAAATATAAATTTCTCAAAATTGATCATTGAAA
>JBMNVH010000005.1:0-111096 GCA_050946715.1 Anaerolineaceae bacterium
CCAAATAGGACTGTTCTTTCGATGATAATTTATAAAGATTACTAACAGATATATTAATTTCTTGTTCCAAGTCTGAGAGATTCCCTTTGTCTTCCAGGTACTTACTAACCAGTCGTGAGAAGACTTCCTCTTTAGTGGGTTCTAATACAGGAATAGGAATTTTGTAAACATAGATTGAAAACATTCGCACTGCGTTCTTACCTAATTGAGCGGAAATTTGTCGATAATACCAATCAATTAGCTTTGAGTTGAGAATTCCTAGTAGAAACAGCATATGGTCATTATTGGTAATGAAATAAATTGTGTTAATTAACATTATGCCAGCGTCCACAAAGGAAAATGATAATCTAGAATTTATGTCATTATATGCAATTTTTTGCTTATAAAATTCCTCCCAATAAGCTATCGTATCTTGTGTTTCATACCATTTATTTGATGTGCGTTTCCTTGATTTTATAACGCGGTTACCAACATGATGAATGTTTCCTGATTGTTCAAGTCGCCTAATGTCAAAGGATAGTAAATGTTCTTTAATTGCTGGATACATATTTATATCGATCCTTAAACTTGGGAAGGTCGTTATCATATAGTAATTACAAAACTTATACTTGTACCTAAATACATCTCTGCCACGTAAAACTGGTCGAATAATCTCAGCAGATTTTGGGTCCCGTGCAATAAGTTCGTCTTTCTTTTTACCTGAAATAATAAAGGCTGCATTTAATCCTGTTAAAATCCCACGATAAATATTAATATCCCATTCTAAAAGAGGAGTTCCAATTGCCTCAATTTTTTCCTTGATTCCTTTCTCGATTGCATCCATAATCACCCAAGTCTCACCCGTCTTAAACTGTATGGCCTGGGAGTTTTGCTTAATATAATCCCCCCATTAATCCTGACAATAAATTTCCTGTAGTTTTTTCGATCTTTTTACTATCAACGAGACCCTCTTCTATGGTATTCCATGGAATCCTGTTTGGGATAACCCTACTAATAACGCATATAAAATGCAACCTCATTTTTTAATGAGCCACACTTGCTCAAAAACACAAAAGAGAAAGAGGTAAACAAAATGAATTACGGATATATCAGAGTTAGTAGCGATAAACAAACAGTAGAAAATCAACGTTTTGAAATCAACAACTTTTGCGCTCGCGAGAATATCAAAATTGATGGCTGGATTGAAGAAACCATTAGTGGCACCAAAAACTATGACAAACGCAAGCTCGGAAAGTTGCTCAGTAAAATCAAGCGCAATGATCTTATCATCTGTGCTGAACTCTCTCGTCTGGGCAGAAACTTATTCATGATCATGGAAATTCTCCACATCTGCATGAAAAAAGAGTGCAAAGTTTGGACGATCAAAGATAACTACCGCCTGGGCGATGATATTCAAAGCAAAGTCCTTGCCTTTGCCTTCGGACTCTCAGCCGAAATTGAGCGCAACCTCATCAGCCAACGCACCAAAGAAGCCCTTGCTCGCAAAAAAGCTGAAGGCGTCGTTCTTGGTCGCCCCGTTGGGCGCAAATCCACCCGCGTTAAACTCACTGGCAAAGAGCATGCCATCCAAGAGCTTCTCGACCAAGGCCTCTCCAAATGCGCCATCGCTCGCCTCTTCAAGGTCCACCGCATGACCCTCGACTCCTTTATACGAAATAGAATGAACCAAAGGTAACGATGATATAATTTCAAAAATATTCTTTTACAATTAGATGCAATGTGCTTGACATTCACCTCAAATTTCTTTATACTACTAATAACAGAACTGGCCACGCTTAATTGTTTCGTAAGAGACAATGCGAATTATGGCCAGTCATTGTTTAACAAACATGATGACTTCTAATCAACTCAAAGAACCACTATCTTTTGAAGATCAAGCTAAGACGCTTCTTGAAAGGGGTCTGACAAATGTATCTTTGATTGACCTCGAAGAATATTTACAAGACGTCAATTATTATCGCCTCAATGCTTATTTTCACGATGAACTTGATCCTTCCACAAATTTATTCCCTATAGGATTCTCTTTCAAAACGCTTCAAGCTCGTTACGAGATCGACGCTTGGCTTAGAAAACTTATCCTTCTGGCGCTTGAGCCAATCGAGATAAAAGTTCGCACACAACTTGCCTATTGGTCCGCTCATATCGCAGGATCAGATATGTTTTATGATTCTAATAATTTTACGAATCAAAGAAGGTATCTGGAAGTTTTCGATAGCTTTAATCGAGTTCGTGTTACCTCTGATCCAAAAGATCCAGTTCTCTCTCATCATAATAAAAAATATTCAGGAAGATTTCCGATATGGGTAGTCGTGGAGTATCTGTCATTTGGAAATATTTCCAAATTATTAGCCATTTCCCAAAGTATAGTTTCAAATAACAATAAACTATTTCCCTTCTTAATTATTATCAAGCACATGTCCGCTCCTCAGGATTGGATAAGATTTTATGATGAACTTGATCAAAAGATTAGTAGTTCCACTGAATTTCTTCTCTCAGCTTATGGCTTTCCTGTTAAATGGAAAAGCTATTTATCTCCCTGACATTCCGTCTCTCATTTGCAAAGTCGAGCTTGTGCGTTGACAGCCACGCAAAAAACAGCGCACAACCGCACAACCTCCTTTTTTATCACAACAAACTCATATCTCCCACCGATACTTCAGCCCATTTCTTGTATACACGCTTTTCATACCTTCCTGATTAGCCAATAACGCCAATGCAACTTTCAATGCCCTTTGCCCTGGCAACCCCTGCCGCTCTTCCAGCATGCTGATTAGCTCCTGACGGGTGAACCAGGTGTTAGGGTTTTCCTGCAGGATCTGAAGGAGGCCCTGGAGGGCGATCTCTTCGACGCCTTTGGGTTCGGGAGGCGTGTAGGGAAGGATCTGGTAGTCGAGACGGACGGATTCGCCGTCCTGAACGATCTGGAAGGCGGGCTGATCGACGGGTTCAGCGCAAAGGCGATTTTTGATGGGCGTGAGGATGCGATTTTCGCCAGAACGGTGGAGACCCCAGACCAGGTCAACATTGGCTACGATGTCGCTGGAGCCGCGGACCCTGTTTGGGTCGATCGTGCCAGGATTGCGCGAGTCGGAATCGGCAAAAAGGCTGGGCGATTTAGCGGCAGCGCGTTTGTTGAGGTGGTGCAGAATGAGAATGCTGAGACGGTGATCGACGATCTCGATATCGACCATTTCCTTGAAGAAGGTCAGGATGGGACCGATGACGGTGACGCTGGTATCGGACATTTTGGGCAGGTAACGGGCAAGAACATCGAGAACGATCAAGTGGGATACGTTGTTTTTGTAATGGTCAAGAAGTACCCCCATCTTGCTGAGACTACCAAGTGAGAAGCTGCTAAAGTTGAAGGCGAGGTTTTTGTTGAGGAGCTGTTTTTCTTCTTCGGAGAGGTGGGCGGTGAGGCTTTGAACGCGTTTGCCGAGTTGGAAACGGCTAGAATCCTGACAAAAATAGAGAACGCGCACTGGTGGGCAAGCGTCTGAGTGCCAGGCGGCGCGACCTGTGGCAAGAGCGATGGAAAGATCGAGGGCGAGAAAGGATTTGCCAGAGCCAGCTTCGCCAGCCAGGAGGGTGACGGCGCCTTCGGGCAGGAAGCCGGGGACGTACCACTTCAGGTCGTCCTGGGCTTTTTCGAGGAGGTCGTTATAAGAAAAGACGGATTTAGCCATAGAACATCAGTTCTATTTTAGCAGGATGCGTTTTGTTTGGCAAGTGGTAGGAGGCGGTTTTGGATCATTGCGTGAACAGGAGGCCACGCACGAACGGGTCGATGTTGTTTGAGGAAAAAATATCCACTCCTGGGATCCCTGTGAAATTCGCACAGGGCAGGCAGAACCCAGGACGCAAGCAGCCCCGCCTGCCTCTGTAAGGGTTAATTCCCCTGCCAAGGCACATAAGTAGTCCAGGAGAGGGGTAGATTCTACATTGGGATGACAGAATAAAGGCAGACTGCCACGTCCCTGCGGGACTCGCAGTGACAAGTTAAGAGCCAGTCACCTTGCCAGAGAATATAGTCCCCTTACTGTGTTAGCTTGCGATGATTGAGAGAAAAGAAGCCGGATTCAACCCTTGGGAAAAACACCCATGGCAGGAGAAGAATCCGGCCTACAGTTTTCGGGCGAGCACGGAAGCCCACCCTTTGTAACACAAGATATAGAAAGGGAGACCGTAGAATGCCCAGAGGGCACAGGGGTCTCCCATACAAAAAAGAAGTGACAAATAAGGCGTTAGCCTTTGACGGAGCCTTGGGTAAGACCTCCGACGATCTGATCCTGGAGGATCAGGTAGATGATCATAATCGGCAGGGCAGCGATGAGCGCGCCAGCAGCAAAGATACCCCAGTTTTTGGTGTATTGCCCGGATGTGAAGATCTGCAAACCGACCATAACGGTCTGCATCTCGCGCTGAGTCAACAGGGTACGGGCGATAATGAATTCGCCGTAGGTGCCGATGAAGCTCAAAATCGAGATAACGACCAAAATCGGGCGCAACAAGGGCAGGATGAGCTTGTAGAAAACCTGCCAGTCAGTAGCGCCATCAACATGGGCGGATTCATCGATATCACGGGGAATGGTATCCATATAACCCTTCATGAGCCAAATATTCATTCCCATAGCGCCGCCGGAATAGACCAGGATCAGGCCGAGATGGGTGTTGAGTCCCATCCAGGGAATGACATCACCAATTTGTTTGGCAATGGTGAATAGAGCAACAATTGCCAAAAGGTTGGGGAAGCTTTGGATCAACAAAATCGCCTTCAACATTCCCTGGCGACCTTTAAAGCGAAAACGCGAGAAAGCAAAGGCTGCTAGAGTGGTCAGGGAAACGGTCAGAAGCGTCGATACAGTAGAAATGATGATCGAGTTCTTGAACCAGGTGAAGAAGGGGAAGATGGGGTTGGTAACCAGCTGCTCAAAGTTCTGGAAGCCCCAGTTGTCGGGGATGAGTTTTTGATTTGCCAGGTCGTTGACCGGATTGATGGACGCAGAGACGATCCAAAGCACCGGGAAGATACTAAAGACAACCAGAACTACTGCCAGCGCCCAACGCCAGATCAATCCGATAGTATGAGCACGTTTGACGGATGATGGATGGTGTTTAGACATTTTCGCCAACCTCCTCCCACATATTTGTGAACTTGAACTGCAACAGGGACATTACAGCAATCAGTACGAAGAGAACGAGGGAGATCGCAGAGGCATAACCGTAGCGCACGCCACGTCCACTGGCAAAAGCCAGGTTGTAGACGTAACTGATGATGATGTCCGTGTAGCCTGCCTGTGTGGTCGCGGTTGGAATTGGCGGACCACCATTGATAAAGGCATAAATAAGGTTGAAGTTATTAAAGTTGAAGATGAATGAGGAAATCATCAAGGGTCCAACACTAACCAGCAAAAGCGGCAGGGTAATGTTCCAAAACTTTTGCCAGCCCGACGCACCATCAATCTCAGCTGCCTCATAGATATCGCCAGGGATACTCTGGAGGGCACCACTGGTGACAAGCATCCAATAGGGGTAACCAAGCCAGGTATTGACAACCAACAAAGCGGCGCGAGCCAAGGAAGGCACGGTAAACCAGCGGGGAGAGATACTAAAGAGTGATTCCAGGACGCGATTGATGATTCCCAGATCGGGGTTAAACATACCGCGCCAGATCAAGATGGTGATCAGGCTGGGAATGGTATAGGGAATCAGCAAGAGTGAACGAAGAATCTTTTTGCCCTTAAACTTGGGATCTCCATAGATAATGGAAATGAGCAAGCCCAGGGAGAAAGACAGCAACATACTAAAGGTAGCAAAAAGGAAGTTCCAGACCACGATCGTGACCAAGGGCCCGCGTAAGCCAGGGCTGTTGACAAATTCAACAAAGTTGGCAATTCCTACAACAGCGGTATAGCCTGGAATCAAACGGTCTCCGGATTTCGCAGTATAGGTCCCTTCTATGTCTTCATAGACAGTACCTTTGATCTGGTCTGTAAAGGTATTGGTGACCGGATCATAGGCATAGAGCGGGAGAAGCTCAGCAGCTTCCTGAGGAGAACGAATCTGGATCGTGTGTTCAGGATCACCAAACTTGATCGTGGTCAAAGTTTTATCAGTTGACGCAACAATGCTATTGAGCCGTGTGAAACCCTCAATGGATTTTGGAGCTCCATCGGCATCAAGCTCACCAATACCGTTTTGTCCACTAACAACCTCAATTTCAGGGGCACGATGTTCACTATCAACCATACTGACAAGCTTGGTATTGCCTTCAGCGTCCTTCAGCCAAAGAAGATATTCCTGGTCAGAAGAGCGATAGGCGACCCATTTATACGCACGACCAGTTTCGGGCATATAGGTTTGGGCTTCGATCTGTTGGATTGCCTGGGACTGGGTGATGAGATGACCATCACCGTAATTGGTAAAAGCGTTGTAGATCGTATAAATGATAGGGAAAATAGAGAAGAGCAACCATGCCGCAAGCCCAACCGCCATCCATTTAAACATGTAGGCTTTCGGAACAAGGAAAGCGACACTAATCATAATAATGATGAGGACAAAGCAGATCCCTATTGGGATATAACCCAGACTAAAGAGTTTAAACGCAAAAATACCCAGAGCGATATCAGCGATGAGAACGATCAGAATGGTCAGCAGATTGCCTGCGCCAAAAATAGTCTTTTTGGCAAATTCTGAAGTGCTTGGCGTTTTGTTTTCAGCCATCACATAATTCTCCTTTCTCGGTTAGTAAAGTAAAAAGGAGGCTTGCTTGCGCAAGCCTCCTAACTGACTAAGACTTAGGGCAGTTGGATCTCCAAAATATGGGTTTCGGGATCCCAAATAAAGGTAACTTCGCCATCAGTGGCAACGGTGAAGGTGATGTTGTCGCCACCAGCGACGCCATCAACACCGTAGTTGGTATCCCAACCACCGTCGAGAGCAACTTTAACTTCGTAGTCACCAGCAGGAATTGTGAAGGTGGCATAGTACAAGCCATCATCACCAAGGGTCATGACAGTGTCTGCACAACCGGGATTCCATTCACAATCAAAGCCAGCAGCTTTTTGCCAGGAACCGGGCAGGTTGACCATGCCTTCGGTATCGGTCGCGATAGCAGCCACAATGGCTTCCTGAGCGAAGGTGTAGGCTTCTTCGGGGGTCTTGGAACCATCGAAAATGAAGGTAAGGGCATTGCCCCAGTCACCCCAGACTTTCGCCATAGCGGGGATCGCGGGCATTGGTTGAGCATTTTCGCCGGCTTCAGCAATTGCCTTGAGATAGGGATCGTCAATTTTGTCAACGATCGGGAGGTAAGCGGGACCGCGGGGGTCGGCTTCGTAGAGAGCCATCATAGCTTCATCGGTAGCAATGAATTCGGTCAGGAAGCTCTGAGCAAGCAGAACGTTCTCGGACATGGCATTGACAGCGAAGCCCTGAACACCCAGGAAGGGATAGCCACCATCCGGGAATTTGGCGATGCCAAAATTGAGACCGGAGTTTTTGAGGTTATTGATTTCCCAAGGACCGTTCATGAAGAAGGCAACGTCGCCATTCAGGAACATGGATTTGGCGGTGGTGTTATCAAGGTTATCGGAGAGGATACCGTCTTTCATCCACTGAAGAGCCATTTCGCCAAATCTGATCATACCTTCGGAACCGACACCAACATCATTGGGGTTATAGTCACCGTTGGCATCTAAACCAAAGACATAACCACCCTGAGAGGTCATCCAGGGATAGGCGTCGTAGTTGGTACCAGCCAGAACCATACCGTACTGAACCTTGCCAGCATCGATGAGTTCTTTGGAGAGGTCATAGACACCCTGCCAGGTGGTGGGGGCTTCTTCGACCAGGTCAGCGTTGTAGAAAAAGCCGAGGTTCTCGCGGGCATAGGGCATACCGTAGAGTTTGCCATCATAGCTGTAGGCTTTGAGGGTTTCGGGGTCGAATTCAGCAGCTTTTGCGCCGAGGTCAAGTTCTGCGAGAAGACCGGATTCGGTCAGAGCAGGAACCTGGTCATGAGGAAGGACGATGATATCGGGACCTTCGCCAGCAGGGGCAGCCACAAGGAACTGATCGCGAATACCGGAAATATTCTCGACGACGACTTCAACGTTGTACTGTTCTTTGAACTTGGCACCCAGTTCGGTCAGAACGGGAGCGCGTTGTTCGTCAGCCCAGATACGAAGGGTACCAGCGGTTTCTCCAGTAACAGGGGCATCGACATCTTCGGGGACGTCAACAACAGGGGTATCTGTTTTGGTGCCACAGGCGCCCAAAATCAGAGTCGCAATCAGGGCGATTGCAATCAACAAATAACTTTTCTTCATTGGTTTCTCCTTTTGAAAATTTTATACATTTTGACGTATTGGTTAAGTGTTTTTCTACTCATCCTTACCTCGCAATTCCCGAATGTCAAGCCCTAGAACCTGCGTATTAAACAGGTTGACAGAGGGATTGGGAGAAAGGATGTTTTCGATATGGTGAAGAACCTGTAAATAGTTTTCAATCTCTCCATCACTGAAAGGAGACATGAGCTGCTTGATCTGGTTTACAAAACCCGGATAAACACGATCAAGAACTTCCTCTCCCTTTTCTGTCAGATAGAGCTGAAAACTGCGTCCGTCCTTAGGGTCATTTTTCCTTGTGATGAGTTCGTCCTTGAGCATTCCCTGCATGATACGGGTGGTATTGCTCTTGGTGCAGAGGAGACGGTCGCTAAGGTCAATATAATTCATGCCGGGGTTGTGCCCCACATGGACCAAAACATAGAAACGCGGAATATTCAACCCAAACTGGGCTAAGTAGGCTTTTTCGTGGTTATCGATATGTAGAAAAGCAGCCTTTAGCGATTCGTAGAGTTTAATACGTTCCTGCGTCATAATTCCCAGACAAGCTTTAAGGTTAGTTAACTTGTCAACTAAATTTTAACGATATTAACAGTTTTGTCAAGTCATTCTCTATCAATGGAGAATATCCTTAACAA
This sequence comes from Anaerolineaceae bacterium, assembly GCA_050946715.1. Taxonomy (GTDB): domain Bacteria; phylum Chloroflexota; class Anaerolineae; order Anaerolineales; family Anaerolineaceae; genus Mesolinea. Next base: position 8,987 of record JBMNVH010000005.1, read on the forward strand.
TCGGGGTGGATTTGCTGATATGTACATTAAGCGGTGTCTCCGGTATACACCCTGCGAAGGTTATGCGCATGGACAGGAGGCCACGCGCGAACGTAAGATCACAAGACCCCCTCCTGGGAACTGCACCCAGGACGCAAGCAGCCCCGGCTTCGCCGTCCCCTTACCTTGAGGGGGTTTAGATCAGAGTCATTATATCGGTAGGGAAAAGTACCTATGTGTCGGGTTGACCTCTTAACGGGGGCAGGCTGCGCAATACCCTAACGGGCACGAGTACCCAAAGGGCACAATGCCTGACCTACAAGACTCCCCACCAAGAAACGGATAAGTAAACGTCGGGTTGAACCCCCAAGGAGGCAGGAGCGCAATACCCAAAGGGCACGATGCCCGACCTACAAATTGTCCACAGATTTCAAAAGCTTATAAGCTTTAATTAAAGAATGCGTACCACCATCCTGGCACGCTGAAGAGGCGCATGTTGTAGCGGAAAGCGAACAGGTAGACGACAGCGAGCATGAGGACTGAGAAAACAATGATGGCCCAGTCCCACCAGTGGAATTTGAGCTCGTAGAGCCAGGTGCGTTTCTGCTGACCAAATCCGCGCAAGTCCATGGCATTGGCGATATCTTCAGAAGAGACGATGGCGTTCATGGTCACAGGAATCAACAGGGGCGCAACACGCTGGATCTTCTTGATCAGATTGCCCTTTCCGAAATCCAGTTCAAAGCCACGCGCACGTTGGGCATCCATTGTGACCTGAAGATTACGTGCCAGGGTGGGAATAAAGCGGAAAGAGAGTTCCATGGTATAAGCCAAACGATCAGGCATGCCAAGCTTGCTGAAAGTTACGCCGTACGCGCGAGAATCCATTGTGTAGGGAATCATGATAAAGACCAGAGAGATGGCAAGGATGCGCATCAGTTGGGCTACGGCGAACCAAAGCCTTTCAACGGTTAGTCCGAAGGTGAAATGCTTTCCAAAGACAGTGAAGCCTGCGGGCCAAACCAGTTGACCTCCAGGTGGTACAACCCCACCCGCTCCGCCGCCAGTGATAATGGTATTGACTACGATCATGGTGAAAAGCATGACTGATATCATTATCCAGCCAAGTTTTGTATCTTTCCAGGTGAGTTTGCCCATGGCATACCAAATGATGGCGATCACAAAAACAACAAAAAGAATCGTGGCATCCCAGGTAGCGGTCGCGGCAAAAAGCAGCGCGAAAGAGAAGATAAAACGCGCCCGCGGATCAATATGATCCATGGGACTATTGCGATAACGATAATTCCAACTAACCAGCATTTCGAATCGGATTGAGGGCAGTCAATCGGCTGCCCTCAATTATTTTTCTTCTTAGCGACCGCTTCGTTGAACGATGGCGGCGTAAGCAATCATCAGAATGGGGAGCAAAATCAGACCCCAGATGACATTGGTTACAAAAGCCGGAATGAAGTTGGCATAGATGACCGTATTCATATCCGCACCAGAAACCCAGAGTTCTGAGAGAGCAGCCACACCCATGCCAAAGCCACTACCCAGTACGACCGAAACTTCACCAAGCAGGATGGATTTGGTTTCATTGTATTTATAGATCATGGCTGAGAAGAGACCTGGGATCAGACCAATGATACCGTTACCGAGATCCCACCAGATCCAGAAACCATAGCCGCTGAGCATATCAGCCAGGATGTTTCCGACAAAGCCGCTGATGAAACCAACGATAGGACCAAAGGCGATACCGAAGAACATGGGGATAACAATCGCGGGACGAATGCCAACATTACCGGCTCCAGGGATCTGCCACATATTGAACGCCCAGGTTACCACCGCGTACAAGGCGGCACCGATGGCAGCGTAGACGACCTGGTTGGTGCCAAAAGCCCAGATGTTCTTTTTTGTTCCAGTTGTGTATGTATTTTCCATAAAAACCTCCAAAATAATATTAAATAAATTGACTTAGCGCTTCCGCGCGCATATATTGGCCCGTCTGGGGCCATAATTGCTGATTCAATTTTAGCAAAGAAGTTGGCATTAAGCGCCATTTCTTTAAATTTTCTTCATCCAGAAGAATATCCTGGGGATGTCCATCAGCAACGATCTCGCCGCCATAGAGAACGACAACTCTGTTGGCATAAATGAGGGCAAGATCGAGGTCGTGGGTAATAAAGATGATCGCATCAAAACCCGGAGTTTGAAGGATGGTATCCATGAAGGATTGATAATTCCAGTAATCCTGCCCCGCGGTCGGTTCATCCATCATAAGAACACGTGAGCGCATGGAGAGTACCGAAGCGATCGAAACGCGTTTTTGCTGACCAAAAGATAGCGCCAGGGGCGGCGTGGACAGTTCAGCTTCAAGGTGGACTGTTTCGATAGCCCAATCGACATTTGCCTCAACTTCTTCCTTGGAAAATTTCAGATTTTCGGGCCCATATGCCAATTCTTCACGCACTGTAGAAGCGAAAAGCATCTGAGTTGGGCTTTGGAAGACATAACCGATGGTCTTGGCAGCCTGAGCGATGGTGTTCTTTTTTGAATCTTTGCCTTCCAGCAAGACCCTGCCCGTGGTGGGTTTGAGCAATCCGAGAGCATGTTTGACCGTAGTTGTCTTACCCGAACCGTTGTGCCCAAGGATTGCAATCACCTCACCCGCACGCACGTCCATATTGATGCCATGGAGAACTTCGGGGGTATCTTCTTTATACTGGAAGCGAACATCCTGGAAGGAGACCAGGGGCTCGCTGTTTGGATCCAGTTTTGGGACAGTAGGTTTGAAAACAGGGAAAGGCTTACCCTTAGCCCGACGGGCAATGACCTCAGCTGGCAATTTGATACGAGAATAGTCAACCGCTTCGAGAAGACCAGCAACATCGCCAGAATAGGCAATCTCTCCATCGTCCATATAAACGACTTTTTCTGGGTTGATGGAAAGAACGTCTTCGACGCGATGCTCGACGATCATAATCGAAAGCCCCTCATCTGCCAGTTCACGGAAAGCCTGAAGGGCTTCATGAGCAGAAGCTGGGTCAAGACTGGCAAGGGGTTCATCCAAAAGCAGGATGTTGGGTTCCATTGCCAGGACGCCAGCGAGGGCAACCTTTTGTTTCTCACCACCAGAGGTGAAGAAAGTTTCCTTGTCTTTGAGATGCGAGATGTGGAGTCGTTCAAGGGCACGATGGGCAATTGGCAACATCTCTTCACGCGTCATAGCCATGGACTCAAGTCCGAAACAGACTTCATTGAGCACATAGGTGCCCAGAATCTGACGTTCCGGGTCCTGAAGCAAAGTGCCAACATTTTTTGAGATTTGCGATAGGCTCATGCCGCGAACGGATTGCCCATGGATGAGAACTTCTCCAGTCATCTCACCACGGTAGGAGTGTGGGATAAGACCGTTGATACAACGCATCAGGGTTGTTTTTCCACAACCTGAAGAGCCGGCCAGAAGCATGATCTGACCGGGTTCAAGGGAAAGATTTATGTTGCGAATCGCAGGAACATTGCGTGTGTGATACCGAAAGCTCAGGTCTTTTAAGACCAAGGGCAACGGTTCAGGGTTAGTCATGGAATATAACCTCTACAGGATCGTCCAATTCTATGCCATAGGTTCGGGCGGCGCTGCCGTTGACAACAGCGACTTCGACAAAGCCTTCACTGTCGGTTACCGCAACCAGATCACCAACCTGGCGATGACCATAAGAAGGAACAACGCCTTCAATGGTCTGACCAGCAATTTTCAGGATGGTTTTGCTGAGGTCGGGAACATTTTCGACACGCAAATTGGTGGAGCAATTGCCAAACACGTCGATCACGACAATATTAGCCGTGTAACCCTGAGCAGTTTTCTGAGGTTTGGGCAGTGGTGTGCGAATGGGATCATCAATGATCGTACCCATTTTTTCAATAGGTACACCAGCCGCCAGATGTGCACCACAGGGGGCAAAGATGTCGCGTCCGTGAAAAGTGGTGTAGACATTTTCGAGCCAGTATTCGGGTTTATCGAGGTGGACAAAGAGCACCTCTTTACCCGCGGCTTCGGCGTCTTCAAGCATGGGGGTGATGAGACCGTTATCAGGCAGGACAAAGTATTGATCACCCAATTTAGCCGCAATCGCGCGGCGAGCTGTGCCAACGCCTGGATCGACAACAGCAACGTGGACTGTATTGGGTGGGAAGTATGCCGCAGCACGCCATAGGGCGATCGCACCGGTGCGAATGTCTTGAGCTGGGATTTCGTGGGTGATGTCGGCAATTTGAACGTCAGGCGCAATACCGTAGATGACCCCTTTCATCGTACCGGTAAAACCATTTAAATTTCCAAAGTCAGTTGTAATAGTTAGGATTGTCATACTAATAGTTTACATCGTTGATTTTTGACGTCAAGGTAAAAAGCTCAAATTGATTCAAAATTGTTCGTTTTTCTGATAAGCACCGAGAGAATTATGGCGCAAAACTGATTTTTGCCTATATCTGGGCGATAAGTTGAGTGACTGATTCTGGTATGATTTAAGAATTATTTTGTCCCAGAGCGAGGTTGGCATGAAATCAAAAATATATGGAGCAATTGAGGGCGGAGGAACAAAGTTTTTGTGCGCAGTGATCGACCAGAATAATACAATTCTGGCTAATGAGCGTATCGCGACCACTACGCCCGGGGAAACTTTGTCGGCTTGCCTGAAATTCTTCAGACAATCCGAATTCGCTGATAGTTTGAGCGCGCTTGGGATCGCCTGTTTTGGACCATTGGACCCTAATCCGAACTCTGTCAATTATGGGAAGATCCTGGCAACGCCAAAGCCAGGCTGGGCAAATACGGATGTGGTTGGTTTTTTTGAAGAGGAGCTGGAGGTACCGGTTGGGTTCGATACTGACGTAAACGCTGCTGTGTTGGCTGAGGCGAAATGGGGAGCCGGTGCTGGCTTGAGCGATGTGGTCTATTACACGATCGGAACGGGGATCGGCGCCGGAGCGATGGTAAACGGGCAGTTATTGCACGGTATGGCGCATCCGGAGATGGGACACGTACGATTGCCTCATGATCTGGAAAAAGATCCTTACCCGGGAGCCTGCCCATTTCACGATGATTGTTTTGAAGGATTAGCAAGCGGTCCAGCGATCGAAGCGCGCTGGGGAGTCCCCGCAAGTGAATTGCCGATGGATCATCCCGCCTGGGAGCTGGAAGCGGATTATATCGCGCTGGCGCTGCAAGGGCTGATCTGTACTCTTTCACCTCAACGGATCATTTTGGGTGGCGGCGTCATGACGCAGAAGCAACTTTTTCCATTGATCAGGAAAAAAACGGCGAGTTTTCTGAACGGCTATATCCAAACAAAAGAGATCTTAGAGGGAATCGAGGAATACATCGTTCCACCCGGATTGGGCACCCAATCCGGGATCTTAGGCGCAAAAGCTTTGGCAGAAGATAAACTTATCGGTTTCTAAGCTTGTAAAGTTCCTCGACCGCTATCGCAATCTTAGTGACAGAGGATTCTGCCGATAGAGGATAGACAAAATAGGTATCTTCAAGAGTGCTGATGCTAACGCAATCACGCTTTTTATCTATATAGTTATATTCAACGTGTATCGAATAAAGTGACTGAACAGATTTGTAGACCTCGAAGTCCTCTCCAAGGTAAGAGCCACGCAAGGTCATACCATTCATATCATGTTCAAGCCAGCCCTTGCCCATCGGTATAAAACCGCGTGAATCGGGGAGAGAGTCAATCAAAACCTCGGATTCAAAAGCGTAAGTACCCGCCAGAACCTCCTGACGTACATTTTCACGCTGCCACTCATACCAATCAGTCGGAAACTCAAATTCGGTTTCTCCTTCCAAGGCACGTAATTGACCATATTCGGTCAATTGCCAGGTTTTACCACAAGCCTGACAAGTCAGTTTATCTCCACCGGAGGTCATTTTATATTCGGTGCGACAATGAGGGCATTGGTAAAGCGCATGATGCATTCCACGGGCACGCTCCGGAAAGTCATTCAGGACCTTATTCTCAAACTGCCAACGGTAGTCATCATAACGCAAAGCCTCCGAAACTTTTTCATTTATAGTTTCGGGAGCAAGTTGCTTGACATCATCCTTGGATAAAAGCAGTTTTAGTTCCGCTTCAACGCGAGTGCCTCGGTTGACCTGATCCCAGGATGGTTCGGTGATATGGTGCCCGTGCAACAAGAGGGTAACGACAGGCACCTGCAGGTAACTAATCATCTTGCCAAGAGAATCAGGCAAAACCGAGTCGCTACCGATGTGGGAATAGCGGGCTTCGGGATAATAAACAACGATCTGCCCTTGTTTGAGCAAACGGGAGGTCTGGCGAATGAGTTCAACATCGTTGACAAACTTTCGTTTAGCAATGCAGCCAACCTGGCGCATGATCCATTCGCGCCCGATAAAGCCATCTATTGTAACCACATAGTTAGCTCGGTGTGGAAAGATAGCAGCTGTCATTACCTTGAAATCGAGAAAACTGTTGTGATTGCAAAGCAGGAGATAAGGGGGTTTAACACCTTTCAGGTCACGGGTGATGGTGGATTTGTGTTTCCGGATATCCGGAAAGCTAAGCGCCCAGGTCAGGGGGCGTAAATAATGCGCCTGAGGTTTGACCGGTTTGGCAAAATCATAACGCGGCAGCTGCGCGATCGGTGTGTTTTCCTCCTTAAAATTATAAAATCCCATTACGTTGTTGCTCAAAATGCCCATACGTTCATCCTTGTAAAACTAATTTTCCAACTAAAACTATCTAAGAGCTTAACGCCATTATTAATGTTTAGTTACGGGACTGGCTTGAAAATAGTGGATCATTTTACTCAAAAATGGGCAGAAAGTGGTTAATAACAGTGAAAATAAAGCCGGATTGCGTCTTTCAATCCGGCCTATATTAGAAATTACAGTAAGATGTTGAGAGAACTATTTTCCAAAATCAACATCGGCGGGCATGCCGGGTTTGAGGCGTGAATTGGGGTTCGGTACCAGGATCTTGATCGCGTAGACTGTGGTCGCGCGACCATCGGCTGACTGTACATTTCTGGGTGTGTATTCTGCCTTGTCCGCGATACGAACGACCTCACCCTTGAAAGTTTCGGATGGGAAGGAATCGACGCTGATATCCACTTTATCACCTAGGAAGATCTGTCCATACCAAGTTTCCGGGACATAAACGAAGAGTTCAAGTTCTTCAAGCTCAGCGATGGTCATGACAGTACCACCAGCTACCGCCATATCTCCGACCTCAACATTGGTGTAGACAACCGTTCCACTGATGGGAGCTTTGATGTGAGTGCGATCCAATTGCAGGTTCGCCAGATTTAAGGCGGCATCAGCCTGAGCGAGATTACCCTCCGCCTGAGTTACGGCGGCTTCAGCTTGTTTAACGGCTGTTTCGGCTACGCGCACCTGAAGTGCCTCCTCTCCGGTCTGGAGCGACATCAAATAGTCAAGCGCGTAATCGTAGCTGGATTGAGCCGCTGCAAGTTGGGCTCGTGCTTCAAGGATGGTTTCCGCGGCGCTTGTAGTGAGGGCGTCGTTATACTTTTTGAGCATCGTGTCAAATTCAGATTGCGCCAGGTCCTCAGCGCTCTCAGCAGCATCGATCAGGGCCGCGTCATTATTGGTCTGAGCCTTGGCAAGGGTCGCCTGAGCGATGGTCAGACGGGTCTGGGCTTCAGCTAATTTTTGTTCAATTTCAATGAAATCCTCGTTAGCCTTGGCATTTAGTTCCTTTTCGAGATTGGCTTTGCGGGTTTCAAGGTTCTTTAGCGTTGACTCAATAACCGCGTTGGCTGCCGCGATGAGTTCTTCCTTTTCAAAATACCAATTTGGGCGGAAGTCATCGGAAACAGGAGCTGCCCAAGCCTGATTGCGTTGTTCGGCAGTCTGGTATCGGGCAGATTGAACAGCAACATCGTATTGTGCCTGGGCATAAGCGAGTTGCTGTTCAGCAGCCTCCAGGGTAGCTTCAGCAGCCTGTTTGGCAGCTTCTGCCTGGCTAACCTGAGCAGTAATGAACTCATCATCTAATTTGATCAGAACATCACCTTCGTTGACCTGCTGCCCTTCCTGAACTTCGATGGAAAGTATTTTTCCATTGACTTCAGGAATGACATTGACCTGAACGGCTGAAAGGGTTCCAGAACCTATCATTTCATCATTGTTGTTGTTTTGACATGCTGAAAGCAGGAGTCCAAAGACCAAAATTATTGTTATTGTAAGAAGGAGTGATTTTTTCATGATTTCTCTTTCGTCTAAATATGTTTTTTGAAGCTAACAACTGAGGCAATGAAGTAAGCAATGCTCAGGACGACCAAGGGAATGGTTGATGTGTGAAGCAAGGTGGTTGCATCAACACCACGAACGATGATGCCCCTTGTTATTTCAAGATAATGGGTCACTGGCAGGAGTTCGCTGTACCAGTAGGTGAAGACAGGCATGTTTTCACGCGAGAACATGAGACCTGTCAGGATGATGGCAGGGATGATCACAATAAAGACCGATATATAAACAGCCTGCATCTGCGATTTCGAGATGTTGGAGATAAGGACACCCATACCCAGAGAGCCAAGCGTGAAGATGATACTCAGCAAGATCAACTCAAGCATATCTCCCTGCACCTTGACGCCAAACATAAAATCACCCATCCAAAGCATGACGACCAGATTCAGGCTGCAAACGATGAGATAAGGGATGATCTTCCCGAGCATTAATTCCCAGGCTTTGATGGGAGTAACAATTAATTGCTCCATAGTGCCTTGCTCACGTTCACGCACGATCGAAAGGGCAGCCAGAAGGATGGTTTGCACCTGCAAAATGATCGGAATGAGGCCAGGGATCATGTACTTTTTCATGTTTCCGGTCGGGTTGTACAGCGTTTGTACCGTTGTTTCGATCGGGAAACTTACCTGCCCCGCCATGCCACTGGTGGTGATGCGCTGGAAAAGTAATTCCTGAGATGCCATTTCGCTAATAGAGGCAAGTTTGAGCTGGGCGGTGCTGACATCGGAAGGATTGGTAGAACCATCGACTAAAATTATGACCCGTGACGGTTTGTTGCCACTGATGTTACGCCCGAAATCATGGGGAATGATGATGCCAACATCGACTTCGTCGAGGTCAATTTTGAGTTTGAGTTCATCCTCATTTTGAATGGATTGGGTCAGGCGAAAGTCATCTGAGGCGGTGAAGCGCTCGATATATGCCCGACTGGCATCGGATTTGCTCAAATCGACAATTGCCAGGGTCATCCCTTTGGATTCGCCGGTAATACCGTAGCCGAGCAGGATCAACAAAGCCGCTGGCAGTGCGATGATCAAAGCCAGCGTAAGTGGATCGCGCAGGATGTGACGAATCTCCTTTTTCATAATTGTCCATAATCTATGCATACAAGCTCCAATTTATACAGTGCCGGATTCAAAACCGGAATCTGGCTTACGTTTGCGGGTGGGCGTACCCGAAGGGCACAGTTCCACCTCATATACTGCCGGATTCAACTGCAGAATCCGGCCTACGTTTGTGGGTGGACGTAACCAGATGCACTGTTCCACCCCATTCATTGCCGGATTCAACTGCAGAATCCTGCCTACGTTCGATCCTTTCGTTCTTCGTTGACCATTGCGGTGAAGGCATCTTCTAGCGAAGGTTGGATGATCTCAAGCGAGCGAACGCTGAAACCAGCCTGATCCAATCGGCTTTGTAGAGCCGGGATTTCGTTTTCATCCGGCACAGTTACGTGCAATTGCACTCCCTGGAGGGAACTATGCAGGATGTTATTGCCCTTGCTCAAAAACTCCTGTGCCTCCACAGGTTGATCAACATCGATCTGTACCAGCACGCCGGGCAATTGATCTTTGATCTCATCCGGACCTGCCAGGGCAACAATTTCACCTTGATACATCATGGCAATGATGTTGCAATAATCCGCCTCATCCATGTAGTGGGTGGTAGCTAAGACGCTGATGCCTTGTTCCGCCAGACGATAGATGAGATCCCAAAAACTGCGTCTTGCCAGTGGATCGACCCCAGCAGTAGCTTCATCCAAAAAAAGCATTTGCGGGCTGTGAATGATGGCGCAGACAAGAGCGAGACGCTGACGCCAGGCACCAGACAGATTTTTTGTCAATTCTTTCCGGCGGTCCCTGAGGTCTGCCATTTCGAGCAGTTCGTCCACTTTTTTCCTTCGTTCGCTCAATTGGCTGATGCCATAAATCGCGCCGTAAAAATCAAGATTTTCGTCAACCCTCAAATCATTGTAGAGTGAGAATTTTTGCGACATGTACCCGATGCGTTTTTTAATTTCCTCGGGATCCTTGGAAACATCGTAGCCCAAAACGTTGGCAGAACCGCTGTCCGGTTTGAGCAAGCCACACAACATTCGGATGGTAGTCGTCTTTCCGGCACCGTTGGGTCCGAGCAAGCCAAATATTTCGCCCTGGGGAATATCAAAACTGACCTGATTTACGGCGGTAAACTTGCCGAATTTTTTTGTTAGTTGTTTTACCGAAACAGCGTTATTGGTCATGAGGATCACGCCCCCTTTTGACTTGAAACCATATCGATGAAAGCATCATCCATTGTTTTGCGTACCGGTCTCAAGACGTGCACCGGCATGCCTTCGGCGTCAAATTGTCTTCTAAGGTTCTGCATAAGCTCATCCTGATCACCAGAGTTTATGGCTACGCGCAAGCGATCCCCCACTGGATTCCAGTTAAGGACCCTTGGGTTCTGATCCACGATTTCGCGCATGCGTTTGCGTGGACTGGCTTTGACCTCCAGTGTTACAAAAGGCAAAGCATGGGTAATTTCTTCAGGTTTGCCCGTTTGGAGCAAACTGCCTTCATAGAGCATCCCCACTTCGTTGCAACGATCGGCTTCATCCATATAAGGAGTAGAGATCAATACAGTCACCCCGTCCTTGATGATGCTTGCCAGGATATTCCAAAATTCACCGCGGCTAACCGGATCAACCCCGGTCGAAGGCTCATCCAAAATGAGCACCTGCGGATTGTGCACCATCGCGCAAGCCAGGGCAAGTTTCTTCTTCATGCCGCCAGAAAGCTTTCCAGCGGGACGATCACGAAATTTAGTCAGCTGGGTGAACTCAAGCATTTGATCAATGCGTTCTTTCTTTTGGGCTTTCGGCACCTGTTGGATGTCAGCAAAAAAGTTTAGATTCTCCTGCAGGCTTAAGTCCTGGTATTGACTAAACTCCTGCGGCATATAACCCAGAATTTTGCGGATATCTTCAGCTTGTTTGCGAACATCCAAACCTGCCAAAGTGGCAGAACCGGAACTTGCAGGAAGGACGGTTGATAAGATGCGCAGTAAGGTAGTTTTGCCGGCACCATCCGAGCCAATCAAGCCGAAAAGAGAGCCCTTTTGTACACTCAGGTTGATATCGTTGAGAGCCAGGCGTCCTTTTTGACTGCGGTATTTTTTACTGATCCCCTTGGTTTGAATCGTTATTTCCATAAAACCTCGGCGTTTATGATAGTGGATTCACCCAAAAATAGACACCTGTCAATCAACATCAAGAAGATGACCTTTTTCACAATATTGATGACAATCGTCATGAATCACTAATCATTAAGACCTTATATAAATTAATTGATGACTTTGGTCGAAATCAGGGAATATACGGCGATTAATTGGGACTTTTTCTTAAAAAACCGTAGGTATGGCACAATTATTCATGTAAGAGAAACCAGAAATCTGGGGTGAGCGGGTGTAATCCTGAGAGATGCTATGGAAAATTATCCAATCCTCGAAATTGGCGTCATTAGCCAACCAACATGGGAGCTTGTCGCAAGCAATCTTTCCGCTAAAAAGTGGTAATATCTCATTATGAAGAAGCCACTCGAACCAGGATTGCTAAGACTCTTCCGCTACTTTGCCCTTATCGGTCTGGTCTATTTCTCCGTACGCTGGGTTTACGATGATGTCAGCGTGATACGAACAGAGATCCTGGCGTTCCAGTCCGTTTATTACGTGATCGTGCATGGAATCTTATTTCTGCTGCTCTCTTTTCAATGGCTGGAAAGAAAATTAAAAGAACGATATTTCCCATTCATTCTGATTTTTTACACACTCACGATGGTGGGGGGCAGCTGGATGTACCTGCTTGAGCCAGGTCGGGGTATCACCCACTTTATCTCGCAATCCTATTCCCTGGTTCCCATTTTGCTTGTGCCGGTCGTCTTTATCGCCTGGCAGTATGATTTTCAGGCAGTCGTAATTTATACAGTTGTAACCAATCTTTCTGATCTAATAATCAGTTTTTTAATTGTCCGGCATGTCGCCTGGGACACCTTACCCATACTTAGTCTGCCAGTGATTCGTTCCTTTGCTTTTGGGCTGGTGGGCTTTTTGGTAAGCCAGCTCAATGAGCGACAAAAAGAGCAGAAACACAAATTGATCCTTGCCAATATTCAGCTGGGGCAATACGCCAACACGCTCGAAAGTCTGGCAACCAGTCGCGAACGCAATCGCCTCGCCAGGGAGCTACACGATACTCTCGCCCATACGCTCAGCGGCATTTCAGTTAATCTGGAAGCGCTTAAGACCTATGTTCCCGAGGGCAACACTGAGGTTCAAAGAATGATCGATGCGTCTCTACAGGCTGCCCGCACTGGTCTGGATGGCACCCGACGTGCTCTCAAAGACCTGCGCGCCAAGGCTTTGGAGGATCTGGGGCTTGAGCTGGCACTCAAAACGCTGCTTGATAACCTGGCAGAACGTCAGGATATAAAAGTCGAAGCGAAGATCGAACCGCTTAGCCATATTTTGCCGCCAAACGTGGAACAGTCCTTTTATCGAATCGGTCAAGAAGCGATTGAAAATGTTGCCTTGCACGCAGACGCCAATAAAATATTTTTTAACTTTGGTGAACTTGATGGCATCGTGGAGATGGAAATCCGGGATAACGGCATTGGTTTCAACCCGGAAAGCATCCAATCCTCTGACCGCTATGGTTTGAAAGGCATGCACGAGCGGGCGGCTTCTATTGGCGCTGATCTATCGGTGATCAGCCAAGCTGGTGTAGGGACAAAAATCCTACTGCGATGGGAGAGAATAATATGATCAAAGTACTGATTGCTGACGACCAGGAAATTGTCTGTGAAGGCTTGAAACGTATTCTGGAATCTGACCCTGAGATCCGCGTGAGCGGCATCGCCAATGACGGTCAGGAAGCCCTGGATTTGGTCGAGAAGGAATTGCCAGACTTGATCTTAATGGATCTGCAGATGCCGCGCATGAACGGCGTGCAAGCCATCCGTAGACTACGTCTCAGCCATCCAGACCTGCCGATCTTGGTCTTGACCACATACATGGATGATAAATGGCTTTTTGACGCGATTCGCAGCGGCGCGTCAGGCTATCTGATGAAAGATCGTCCCCGTCAGGAACTCCTTGACGCAATAAAAGGCACAATTGCCGGCGATTCCTACATTGACCCCAGCGTTGCCGGTAAGGTTTTAAGCAATGTAGCGAATTCCCCTGCCAGGCATGAAGATAGCTCCTATAATTTGACCGACAGGGAACAGGATATTCTCAATTTATTGGCGCAAGGCTTGAGCAACGCCGACATCTCTCAACGGCTTTATCTCTCTGAAGGCACGGTCCGCAACTATACCAGCACGCTATTCGCAAAATTAGGCGTCTCAGACCGGACGCAGGCTGTCATTTTGGCTTTGCGGCATGGTTTGGTCACAAGCAACGGAAAATAGCCTTTTTTACCCCTACAAGCAATTTTAGGTTGATTTCTCAACTATATTTATGCTGAGTGGTTGTCTCGCTTGCGATCCTCTACAATCTGGTTGACACGCTCTGAAGTGATGAACATCAAAATTAATAAAAACAATAGGGCGAATGGGAAAATTGTCAGACTGCTGTAGGTCGCAAGCAAGCCAAGCAAAGGCGGCATGAGCGTAAGCCCAAGATAGGCAGATGCCATCTGAATGCCCATCAGGCGGGATGAATTTTCCTGACCAAAGCGCGCTGGTGTTTCGTGGAGCATAGAGGGATAGATCGGAGCACATCCCAAACCAACCAAAAGCAAAGCGATCAGACTAATGATCTGACCGGGAAGAAATAGCAGAAGAACCCCTATCAGGATGGACGCTTGACCAGCGCGGATCAATGTTTTGCTGCTGAATCGTGCGGTTAGAAAACCATTGATGACCCGCCCAAGCATAATTCCAAAATAGTAACTGGCAGCCCAGCCACTGGCAGTCTGGGGCGGCACCTTGCGGATCTGAACCAGATAACTGGCAAACCATAGTCCGGCGCTTAGTTCCAGAGCACAATAGGCAAAGAAGGCGATCAGGTTGGCAAGAATCCCGGGAATTTGAAAGAGAGGTGTTTGGGATTGGAGTTCCTGACTGTCATTTTGTTGTATTGGTTCTGATCTTTTCCAGAGCGGCAAGGTGAGAGCGAGTAAGGCTACCAGAAAGAATTGAACAAAATAAACCAGGCGGTAACCGTTCTGCCAGTGATCGGTTAGAGCGATCATCCAGGCCATCAGCAGTGGGCCAGAGGTGGCGCCTATCCCCCAGAAGGCGTGCAGCCAGCTCATGTGGCGTGAAGAATAATGCCGGGCAACGAAGTCGTTTAAGGCTGCGTCCACCGCGCCAGCACCCAGACCAAGCGGCAAAGCGAAGAGGCAGAGCCAGAGATAGTTTTGAGTAAAGGAATACGCCAGTAAAGCAGTTGCGGTGATAGCGACACTGATAAGTGTCAGCAATCCAGTTCCCAGTTTTTTGATCAATTTACCAGTTAGCAGGCTGGAGATGATCGTGCCGCTGGTCACGATAAGAGAAACCAGCCCAGCTCCGGAAAGCGGTAAGCTGAGCTCATTCTGCATAAGCGGCCAGGCGGCACCCAGCATCGAATCAGGCAAACCGAGACTGATAAAAGCAAGATAAATAATAAGCAGGAGAGCCGTCATGCTTTTTGATCAGCTTGGGTTAGTTTAGAGCAAATCGGTTCGACCTTGTTCTTTGAGAAGATTTACAAGCTTTCCAACTTTGCCGGATTCTTCCAGGGTTGAGATCAATAACGCATCTGGGGTATCGATGATGATCAGGTCTTTGAGACCCAACCCTGTGATGATGCGCGTGCTTCCCATCACAAGCGTGTTTTGTGAATCCTGCAAAAGAACATCGCCGCGTGTGGCGTTGCCTTTTTCATCAGTTGGCAAAAGACTCTTGAGACTGCTCCAGGTACCAACGTCGAGCCAATCCATATCAGCCGGGATCACCAGAATGTTTTTTGCGTTTTCCATGATGCCATAGTCAATGGTTTGCTTTACGATCGAAGACCAGTTTTCATTCAGAACCTGCTCATAATCCGGCGTATCGATAGCTTTGGCTATGCGCATCAGAGTTTCGTGAAGATCGGGCATTTGCTTCTGGAATTCTTTCATGATCACCGATACTTTCCAGATGAACATGCCGCTGTTCCAGGTGTAATTGCCCAGAGAAAGCATTGTCTGAGCGTTATCAAGGTTGGGTTTTTCAACAAAGCGTTTGGCATGGTAGGCTTTAAAGCCATTGTATTCACCAACCGCGCCAGCCTGCTCAATATAGCCATATTGGGTTGAGGGCCAGGTCGGGGTGATGCCAAGGGTAACGATGTAATCTTCCTGTGCCAAGTCGAGCGCGGCCTGGACAACATTGCGGAAGGTCTTGCGCTTGCCGATGTGATGGTCAGCAGTAAGGACCGCCATGGTAGCATCCGGGTCACGCTTGAGCAGGTGAATGGCAGCCAGGCCGATCGCGCTGGCAGTGCCACGACCTTCTGGTTCTACAACATAGTTTTCCTGAGGAATATCAGGAACCAGTTTGGCAAGTTCCGGAATGTGTTTTTGACTGGCAACCACCAGGATCTGTTCAGGGGTGAAGAGTGGGTATAAACGTTCGACCGCTATTTGAAACATGCTCTGATCACTATAAAGTTGGAGAGCTGGCTTGGAATGTCCATCCCTGCTAAGCGGCCAGAGCCTGGTTCCCGCACCACCTGCCATAATCAAAGCGTAATTCATAATGTCCTCCAAAGAGAGTTTTAGATAAGGGAATTATACACGGTATAGAGGGATACCTTTCATTTTGATTGTGATTGGCGAAAACTTTATCCATCATCTCGCTGTATGAGCAATATATTAAGTTCTATAATCCCCAAAGGGAATTCTCCGATTAATCAGAAGGCAATATTGAATATGTCATTTTGAGACTTTAGAGGATATTTCTTTTCATTGCACTCTTGACTTGGTTTAGTTTCCCTAAAGCACCCGCGCTTAAAGAAATATCTATGCGCATATCATGTTGATTGAGGAGTATTGAGCGTGATTGGTGTGCCCATGGGCACAGGACAGCGAGCTCAAGAATTGCAGGTTTGGTTTTTCTTATTCCTTCCATTTTCAAGACATTCCGCTTGGTGATTGCCAGTCTTTTCTGGCTTGTTCGAATGCGTTGTCCAAACTTTCCCCTTCTGGATATTCACAACTTTTCACTTGTTTTTGACCGTCTATCAGCCTTTACTGTCTCTCATTGACAACCATGATGTTCTTCCACTTCCAAAGAGTTTTTTGTGATGGTTACAGTTACCGCATAGAAAGATTTGGATTATTTCTAAATTTGTTTCAGCTTTAATGGCATTTTTATTTCGTGAACCCTGAGATCTGGGGCTATAAGAAATTAAAAGTTTCGTGATTATAATTAAAGTCAATATATCGCTTTATTACATCCCGGTATGTTTCCTGAGAATTAATGGCAGATCAATCAAGTACCTCAGGGGATGTTCTAATCGGAAAACATAAAGAAATAATCGAGGACCGGAGGCTGTGATATGGAGAGGTAACTGATGGAGGTGGTTTTCGGCTTCTTGTGCACAGGACCTCGTTTGTAAAATTTTATTTCCATAACAAGGTTTGACAAAATCAATTACTACAAAAGCAAACCCATTCCCTGAAAACAAATCTATTATCAGGTGACAATCTAGGTACTAAGTTTTACTCAGTCCATTGAATGGATAAAATCCGCTTAATTACTATTTGGTATAGTGCTTATAAGAAGCAACTTTTTTCATGTGTTTATTTCCCTGTTTCAGGGCTAATTCAGAAGTCCACTCAAATTCTGTGATCTCAGCGGCAGGTAGTTAAACTAATAATAAGGAATAAAATTGTTGTTTATTTGATGTTCACCAGCCCTTCTTTTTTAGAACCGGTGCCCAAAACTTCGCACTTTTATACAATAACTAATAAGGAAAACGAAGGAAGATTTTTGTTGGTACTTATGACCAAAGATTGCAAATCAAGGAAAATGTCAGTGGAATAAAATCGATAAATAGCAGGAGTTTGTGAGAAATTTTACCAATTCATAAACAATATAACCGATCTAATTTCTATCCGGAATTCGGTTATTTATTTTATGCAAATTGAAATTGGAGATCAGATCATCATTGGAGAACTAGTATAAAACTGCAATTTCTGTAGATGACCAGCTGTTCTCAGTACAGCAGAAAAACCTAACCCGTAGTTTCCTGACCACGAGCAAAACGATCTTTCACTTGTTCGAAAATGTTATCCTGATCATTCTCAAGTACAAGATAAGAGTTGCTGACAGATGATCGGCTCGGGGACATACGAACCCAATAACGTATCCTCTCAATATGCAGGCTGATCCACCTCAAAAGGTTCGGTTCGATATATACAGGCAAGCTGAAAGGTCTGTAAGTTGTTTTTACTTCAGTGAAGGGAGGCGCTGCTGGATGGCGTTATGTAAGGCTTCAACTTTATCCGCCAACTGCTGCGCTTCTTTTTTGTCGCTGTCACCCAAGAGCGCGTCTGCCAACGAGCCGGGTTTATCCTCCTGGATCAGGTCATCCATACCCATCAAAACGCGCTTGAGACTGCGCGCGGACTTAGTCAGCGGATCGGTCGGGATACGTGGTTGGCGAGGCTGAGTTTTTCCCGATTCACGCTCCAAAAAAGCCTGGACGTCAAGATAACTGCGGTTATCAAATTCAGCGAAATATTCGACAGCCGCGGGCCAAAACTTAGCGTCATAACGGATGATCTCGCGGAGTACTCGTTCCGGCATTTCGGAGCGATCCGCCAGTTCCAGTGAGGCATCAGGAAGGTCAAAAAAGCGCATCAAACGCCCAAAATAAGTGCGCTCCATTTGCAGAGTTTTTTGCAGCAGATCGCGGGTCTCATCATTTAGGCGCATCTCGCTGATCTGTCGGAAATATTGTTTTTCACTTTCACCAGGTTTGGGCAAGATCTTATTGGCTTCAAGCACCAATCGCGCGGCAGCACGAGCCTTGCCGACAGGCGTCAAAGCCTTGTAAGCCATGTTCTCCGCGATCTGTTTTTCGAGCGTGGGCTGGTTGTCGATCAGCGCGAGCACGTAAGGTTCCTCTTCAGCGCCATCGCTGACCGCTTTGATGGCGGTCGCCCAAAAACGCCGTTCACCAGTGAGCATGTTAAAAATATCCACCCCATCGACATTAACCACCTGCCCCGTGATCGGCTTGATCTGCCCGGTGTCATGCAAGGAATCGCCAAGGACGATCAACTCATCAAGTTCGCGCCGGACCAGGCGATCACTTTTTGCCAGCTCAAGCCAAGTTGAGGCAGTCTCGCGCCAAGTCTTTTTACCGGAATAAAAGTCATCACGCAGCGATAAAGGCAGGAGCAAACGCGCCTGAAAACGATCCGGTCGGATCATGCTCAGCGGGACACGATACACGCTTTGTCGATTATTGATCATTTTAAGCGTATCGATCACTGGCTGCTCTTCTTTAGCCTGACTTGCTTCAAAAGCCTCAGAAGTAACATTGATAAGATTTCCAAAACTTCTTTTAGCCTCTCTCGCCATTTTGCTCCTCACAATCTCTCAAACTGTGCCCATGGGCACACTAAACCGCGCCCAACTTTCCAAGGACCGCATCAACCAAATTAGAAACACAACGATAAGCCTGCGACTTTTCAGGACAATAGGAAAACACGTCATAGCCAGCGGTTGTCGCAGCGGAAATATCAGCCAGATCCTTGATATAAGGCAATAAAAGATGACCATAAATGCGCTCCATATCCTCAATCACATCCTGCGATTGCCGCCGAACCATGCGGAAACGCGAGGGTATTATGCCTAGCACTTCCAGGTCAGGGTTAGTGGTTTTGCGAACATTTTCGATCATGCGCAAAATATCCGCCAACCCGATCAGGCTCAAGCCATCCGGTTCGATCGGGATCAACACATGGGTGCTGGCGACAAGGGAATTCATTGGCAGCATACCAGCCGAAGGAGGATTATCGATAATGATGTAGGAATATTCTTCCTGGATCGGCTCAAGGAAGTATGTAAGCTGAAAATCAGGATCTTCCCGTTCTTTTAAAGCCGATTCAAGACCCTCCATGCGGGCTTTATTCGTGCGAAAAAGTTTGACCTTCTCATCACGCTTTCGTGGGATAAGCGAATCGATGATCAAAGATTCGCTGGCGCCATAACCATTTTCCAATGCTTGCGGGTAATTATTTTCAGCAGTGATCACCGGCACAAAGCTATCAGAAAATCCACCACCCATAGCCGTTATAGTGGCTGAAAGCTGGTCATCCATATCGATCAATAACACAGGCTTACTGTTCTTTTTCCGGGATTCATGGATCGACAATCCTGCTGCCAGATTGATGCTGATCGTGGATTTTCCTACTCCACCCTTTCGGTTGATCAAGGATATAATTGCCATATTGTGGTCCTCTTTGTTTATCACATATCGACTTATCTTGATTTTACTTTACTTTATCATTTTATCAAGTCAGGCTGCTTTTGTGAAGACTTTTTATGACCAGTTAACGCAACTCTTTTATTTACATTAATCACTTGACTTAACTTATCGTTTTTGCTAAGCTGTTGATATAATAATAATGGTGGTGAGGAATGCCAAACAGCTCTGATATTATCAAATCCAACTTTTTTGAACATCCTTTTCAGCGATATGGCGATACACGCTACTTCTACCCTGGTGTGGCGGAACAACGCAAGGTATTGAATGTTGCCAGAGATTTTGTTTTTGAGAATAATGATCCTTCTAAAAACCTGGGTGTGTTTGCCGGACCCTCTGGTGGCGGTAAAAGCATGCTGGCGATGAAGATCGCCCAAACTCATTATCAGCTTTCTGGAAACGGTCATGTATTCGGCTTGTATATGAACACCAACACCCTTACCGAACCACGACATTTCCTTATGGCGCTTATTGACACATTATCCCTTCCCTCTTCGCGCTCCAACGCAAACCGTTTCGAATCGATTTTTGAACGTTTAGAGGACAGCAACGACCAGCTCTTGATCGTGCTTGATGGACCCCCTGTAGATGAAGAACACTTAACGCAATTATTGGATTGGTCAAAAGAAAATAACAAAAAGATCAAAACCCTGATCTTTTTACAGAACATCAACAACATTACCAGTAATATCGGTAACCTGAGTCAGTTTTTAGGGCTCTATCTTCCCTTCCGGCAGCCCAGTCCTCAAGAGATGGTCAACCTGCTTTACTACCGCATGTTCGCGGCGGGAAACCCTGATCCCAGAGAACTTATTGATCAGGAAGCAATGAAAGACTTGGCTTCTGATCAAAGTTCGATCTCTGATTGCTTGAGTAAAGCGAGCGACTATTTACAGGCGCTTAAAAACCACACGGATAACGATTCCGATTTATTTTCTTTTTCCTAAAGAGAAGGATGATTGGTCTTAGTTTTTAATGAGATTGATATGGACGCCCAAGGGAATGCCTGGAACATCATAACAGCCAGTCTCGAAAACCTGCAGGATGAATCACTTTTGGATCTTCTTTCCGAAAGTCAACTTCGTTATGATGGGAATTATATTATTGACGCAAAGCCAGAGGCTTATTCCCGCCTTTGCTCTTATTATCCATTAATTGAAACCGTTGTTCAGGATAATACCGGGAAACATTTTCGTCTCAACCTGGACCAAAGTGTGCCCATGGGCACAGATGGCGATCATATTCGTGTTGAGATCGGAGCTTCAAGCCTGACCGATGCGATCATAAAACCAGAAGCTATCGTTGCTGTGCCATCCTATTTGCTGCGTTTTGTGCCTTATGTAGGAGCCGCTCCTGTACTGATCGCTACAGCATTGCGACAGGCTTTCTATTTCGCCTCGCGAGAAACCGGTGCCAGTCAACTTTACCCCAGTGAGGGAAATGAAGTCACGATCGATGTTCAATCCATCCTTAACATGTTGGGCAACAGCATCAGTCGGGCGAAGTTTTTCCGTGTTTTCAAGAGCGGCAGTATGGATTGGTTCGTTATACGAGGCGATGCCGCGCATCAATTCGTTGATGGTCAGATCCGGCGACTTCCAAACACTTATTATTATCAAGGTCAGGTTCTATGTCCGGGGGATACAATCGATTTAGCCAAATGGTTTGACGAAAATGGCTTGAAGGATGATCCGCTAGCCACGTTGAACAAAGCCTTGCAAAGTTCGCGCAATCAAATATTGCATTTCCCCTATCGGCTCCCAAATGATCAAGTGGAATCTGCTACTCCTTTGAGTGTGCGCCAGGTAGTTGCTCATAAGCTGAATCTATCGCGTCTTGACCCCACTTTGAGCGGCTTATGTGACCGTCTGTCAAGTCACCTTATCCGACCAGAAAGCTTTTTGGCTATCCCCTGGTATTGGTTCAACCATGTGTTGCCTGAGCTGGGAGATGATCTTGGGATGCTCTACCTGATGGCTAAGAATTGCTGCTATATCGACTGGGCGCGCGGCAATGATCGCAACCATTTTTGGGTGCAGGATGGTCTTTCCAGCCTCCAGGCATGGATCAATTCCAAGAGCCTGCCCAATCGGATCCCTCACAAAACCAAAAGCAAACGAGGCCGCCCTCGTAGCCAGGATATCGCCCCCGAATCGCAGTATACACGTGATTGGCGTCAGGCTAATCGGGATCTTGCCAGGAGTTATCTGCTCAGAAGTGCAACCCGGAAACGCGGGTCCGTTACAGACTGGCAGCTTGAGGTCTTTGATACCAGTCTGACCGCTCGCGATGAAACCTTGCGACAGGCATTAAGCGCTTTCTTACATAGCCTGCCTGATCCTGTTAGTGAAGAAACCCTGGCTTCGTTTGCCAATAACTCTGCTTTTCAAAGCCTTATGCTCGAGCAGACGAAAGTCTTTTCCACCCGATTATGTCATTTTGATACTTTAGTAAAAGAGGGTATTTGTAAGAATGAGACTTTAGATGAGGAAGCAATTTGTCATTTTGATACTTTGGTAGATGGCTTAAATTGTTATTTTGAGACCCTCATTGAGACGGAAATATGTCAATTTGACACTATTATTAAGATACTTATTAAGATTAAAAATTCGTTACTTCCTTCTACAGATATCCAACTACCTAAGATATCTTCTTCCGATAGTAAACCTCAGTTGGATGGGGGACTGAGTCGTGCAAAAGACAATCAAGGTGGTTGGGATTTTGATCATTTATTAAGAGAAGTAAATTCTTCTCTAAAGAAAAGAATTTTAGATCTTAAATTTGAAGAAGGGTTTTTGTCCTGGCTGATTCAGACAAGTTTAAGCCCAACAGTGCATAGCCCCCTCAGTTTGGCGGTTAGTAAAAGTCTGGAGACGGGTTTACCGGCTTCGAAACCGAGCCAACGTTTGGCACAGATGCCCCAAAGCGAACTAAGCGTTTTGATTTCTTCTATCCTCAGACGCCTCAACAGCGGTCAAACTGGTCGATTTGCTTTTGTGGGGGAGGGCGCAGAATACCTGGCACAATTGTTGATCGGTGTAGAAGATCTGGCGACACAAAAGCGTTTACTTCAACGTTTATTAGATAATATCTCTTAGTTACCAACTCCTCTTGTTTGTTTCAGTAAAAAGCCAGCTTTGTTTAATGCCTGGAATCACAGCAACAATTCTTATTTTATATATAGGCATAGTCAGGAGGTCGTTCCCAAACAGGGAAATGTTTAAGTTCTCTCGTAGTCTCCTGACCATGAACCATATAGTTTTGTCATACTGAGAATTACTGCAATCACAAGCGCATACCCATAATCAACACTGTAATAACATTAAGCAAAAAGAAAAATAATATCACCATTACGCGCATGTTTTGGAAATTGCTATTTTATGTTGCTAGTGCATTAACGGCCTTTTTCCTTAAGAATTACATATAAAAAGTTAGTGAGATGCTTCAAGGATTCCTTTGAACTAAATGGCAGAGGAGATGATGATACAGGTCCTTTATAAGCTTGTCTGATTATGGTTTCAATGACAATGTGTATAGTCGCCAAATTTGAAGCGATTACATCATGGTATGCGCATAGACTAACAAAAGTGAGTAATGGTTTTATACAATATTGACACCAGGAGAAAACGATAAGCCTTGTTTTCCAGGTTCTCCTAAAATGCAAAGCCAAGGGAAAGGGAAGCCAATGATCTATTCTAGATGCAACTAATGCGCATAGCCATAGTCGTCACCGTAAAAGAGGGGCTTTGTTTAAGGTCTCTTCCCCTTTTATTATCAGCAAGATCGGTCAAACTGTACTTAAATTAAATAAATCACTCTGATTTACATAGAGCCTTTTCCAGATCTATCCGAATATTTGGAGATAGACGATTGTTTTCTTCAATCAAACCAAATTGGGTTGGTGATCAGGGCGGGCATAATGGAGGTCATGGGGTGAAAGTCGCGCCAGATCTCCAGGCGGATAAATCCAGGTTTCAAAATGGGTATTTCCATTTCAAGATTTCCCTTTGCCGGAGATGTGAATACCGTACGGGAGCTGTCCTGATTGATCAAGCGCACCTGGTCGTCTGCCTCCAGAGA
Source organism: Anaerolineaceae bacterium (assembly GCA_050946715.1). Lineage (GTDB taxonomy): Bacteria > Chloroflexota > Anaerolineae > Anaerolineales > Anaerolineaceae > Mesolinea. The sequence goes on from JBMNVH010000005.1 coordinate 32,850, forward strand.
CTGGACTTTCAACAGAACCTTTAAACCTTCTATCCAATCAACAGTTTCACCAAAAGTTGCCAGGTTTTCATCGTTCTGGTTTACTTCATCGCTAACTTCTTCTTGATCAAGCAAATCATTTTCAACCTCTCGCTTTTTCACCCACATTTCTGCGTGCAGGGGGGTAGGGCTGTATGTAAAGTAGCTATGTCCGTTGCGCACAGCATCAAGGATATCCGCTTCGCTAGAAGACCAAGCCAAAACATTCAAACAAGGGTTTGCGAGGCGTTCAAAGATCGTATCTCCGTGGTAATCACTACCACAAATGGCGATCTGCTTATTCCCAGCTTTGAGCATTTCGTGCCACCATGTGATGGTTTCCAGATTGCGTGGGCGCATAGGTCCGTTCCAAACCTCAATCAGGTCATACGCGGTTTTGTCCAGATCGAGGCGAAAACCAAATCTGCTTTCCAAAGGGTGGTTGATGACGATCAGCGCACCATTTGTTTGCGCTTCGGCGAATTTTTCATATGATTCCTCATCGCTATTGGTGAAGAAGGAACCGTGATAAGGCTTTTCGATGCCCAAAAAGTTGCTGTGTCCGCGATAATGCGTCCATTCCTGACCTGGAATGAAGGTGAGCCCATCTATTTTCGGTAATGAGGCACGATAAAGGGTTTGATTATGGTCGGTGACAGCAAGAAAATCCAGCCCATGCGCTTTGGCGTGTCTGCCGAGGTGTTCGAGGCTGAGGATGCCATCTGAATTTTGGCTGTGCAAGTGGGGATCTCCACGCAACCAACGCCGCTTTTTGGGTGTGAAGGAGATCGTTAGCTTAACATCTACGCCTTGCGGAGCAATAATGTAGGCGCCGAGAATTATCTGCCAAGTTCCTGGGGTTAATTTGGTAGGTTGATAGCCAAAGGTCGCAGCGGTTTCGGAGACAAAAATCTGGCGATAACCCGAACCACTGGTGCCAACCTGCTCACCATTTGGGGCAATTAATCCAATATCGACAGTGTTTATCTTTTCGATTGCGAGGAATTTTCCCTTATCAAGACTCTGGATTTCCTCTTGATGCGATTGATAGTCATAATGGATCCCGACTTTTTCGATACGCTCCGGCATCTCGAAAGGGACCAGAAGATACTTGCCTTGATCTTCCCGGGAAATGAATTGGTGTAAGTGGATTGTTTTCATAGTGGCCTCGTTTACCCTACTATTGTAGTTTGAGTTTGTTGAAATATGTGAGATGGGCGCCTGAGTTTTCCACATTTGCCATAAACGGAGTTTTCATCGAGGAAAACAGAAAAATATAGGGCATTAAAATTGAGAAACTCATGAGCAGCACACATATTGACAAAAGACCCACCCCCCGGCTTCGCCGGCCCCCTCCCTCGAGGGGGTTAAACCTGGGTTCTATCCTTTAGAAAAAAAGTTTTCAGGAAGGAAAATATATAAGTTTGCCACACTACTAAGAGAAACTCAGGTGGATTTTTTCTGACGATCCCCAGGTAAAAATGAGAATTGTTGGATAAGCCTAAAGTGATGGTTATCCAGAAGATTTACATTACTACTTTTGGCATTATCTGGCTTATAGACAGGGTTGTTTTGATAAGCTCTTGTTTGTCGAGATGGCTGTGAAATTAGTTGGGGATAAGTCCATCAGAGAGGTTGCCCTGATGATCCAAGGCAACCTCTAATATTTATGGAGAAGGCAGGATAGCGAGATCCTTGCTGATCAGGGCAAGCATTCCCCGGTGATGGGGTCGGCATCGCCAATCACGATCCCCGCACCAAATTCGGAGTTGAATAGTGGGCTCAGGTCGCCCAGGTTGAGCCCAAAGGCTTTGTCAAGTACGTTCACGCCACCTTCAAAGAGACTGATCTGGGGGAGCTCACGTAATTCATCGACATTGACAGAGGTGCTGATAACGCCTTTGTTCCAACACAGCTTCAAACCGTTGACATTGGCTGCTTTCAAGAGCGCCAGCATTTCCGGTGTCATAGCATATCCGATCGGCCTTCCTTCAACGCGAATGGCACCGCTATCATAAACTTTCACCTGAAGTAGGGTGGCGAGTTCGATCAACAAAGGATCACTCAATTCTTTGGTGTTCCGCAGGCTGATCTCGATGTTGGATTTATCCAGCCAGGCTTCGGCGCGTTCAATATCAATTTTACCGATATCGATATAGGCGTTGATGAGGGCGAAGAGGAGTTGACGGGAATTCGCGTCCCATGCCATATTGGCAAGCTGCTCTTCATTGAGAATGATATTCAGCTCTTCACCTTCGAGCTTAATATTGACCTGATCAAGGTTGGCTAAGATCTGCCAGACTTCAGGAGTGAAGTCAGGCGCGCCGTACTTTGACAGTTCGGCTGAAGAGAATCCACCCAGGCTGTAGGTTTGGGTGCTGGGGTCATAGGTCACGTCGATATAGATCTTATTGGTCGGTCCGCTGCCTTCTGAACGAAGATCCGCAATAGCAGAGCTACTGTGTTGCAGCACGCTGATGCCAAAAACGAGAATGATCGCGATGATCAGTTTGATGATGTGTTTCTTATTCTTCATTGCTTATCCTTTATCTCCTGATTGTTTGAATTGTTCCTAACATGTGTTAATCTTAGTTATTGGGCTGTCATGATGACAGAGAGTCTTAACGGCAAAATGTGAAAAAACAAATTACCGGTGTATCGCAGCAGAAATGGGTAGACCGGGAATTTCTGGACAAAATTTTGGTAGGCATTGCGCGTGTTACCCGGACTTAACTTGAGCGCGATATCGAGGGCGTTTTCCAGGCTTTCGGGGGTGAAGTCGAGCCGCAACAGGTCTTCATCTGCGCTGGTCATAGCGAGCGAACCCCTGGTGTTGAGAACGAGTTTTATTTCGTCCGATTCTGTCGCGGTGACGAGATTGTACATGCTCTGGTTTTGTGATACGGGAATACGAATAGTTGGGAGTGGGACCGCTGGTCTGCCAAAATAATAATAGGCGCCATAAAAGATCAGGATCACTCCCAGGGTGATTAATGTGGTACGAAGGGATCTTGACATAGTATCAAGCCTTACCCCAAGCGACTCTTGGATTTCTTCTAAATTTCCTCTGTCTTAATTGTAGTCGATTTTTGGATTTTCCGGATTCGAATGTAGCAAGTTTTTGTGGATTGAGCTGCCAAAATAAAAAGAAATGATTTCATGGAAATATCGAATTGGAAGCCATACATGGTTCGTGGTCTCCCCCACTTGTTTAGAAGGTGGGTCTTTTTATGGCACCTGAACGGCGGATTGAGCAGTGCTTTTCTGCTCAATCTCGCCCTACCAGGACTTTGCCCTTGCTACAGGGAACTCTACGAGTGTCATACTGAGAATTGCTGCTGCCGGAAACACACTCAGACAATAAGTAGATGATAAAATTATCAAATGACCAACCGAAGTCAGATCATTCTCAGCCAACTCACCCCGCCGGCACAGCGTGCCAACGTCCTTGCGCGTCAGCGCGTGAATCACATACTCGAACTATCGCTCAACCATGCGCTGACGATCCTGACGGCTGGCACAGGCTATGGCAAGACTACTTCGATCCTTACGTTCATCCAGCAGCGCAAAGAGCCGGTTTTCTGGTTCTCGACCTCACGCAACGAACGTGACCCACGCCTGTTTCTTTCCAGTCTCTACACCGCTTTTAATCAAATCGGTGGACCGGTTACTGTTTCCGGGTCTTCAAGCCAAAAATTCGGTCAGCCAGCCCTGCGCCTGCTCGACGATCCGGAAGCTGATCTGCAGGACAGTCTTCTGGCACTCACCAACGCGCTCTGTGCTGAGTTGCGTAGACCTGCTTTTCTGATCCTGGACGATTTCCATAATTTACAGGGGGTCAGTGAGATTGAAGAGCTGATGGATTGGTTCATCAACCATATACCGCGAAATCTGCATGTGATCATTGCCACGCGTACACCGATTTCCTTGCCGTCTCTCAACCGCTGGCGCGTAAGGGGTTTGGTGCTGGAACTCAAACATGACACGCTAAGCTTTACAGAAGATGAGGTTTCCGATCTTTTTAACCAAACTTACCAATACGCGCTTCCACCGGAAGATATCATTCGACTTCATGACCAAACAGAAGGTTGGGCGATCGGGCTGCAGATCGTCTGGCAGTCGCTGAAAGAGCTAAGTGGGGTTGAGATCGACTCACTGTTGAAAGGTGAAAAGCACGCGACGCTTGATAATCTCTTTGCCTACCTGGCTGAAGAGGTGCTTGATAATCAGCCTGAGGATATCCACAGCTTCCTGGTACGAAGCTCGATCCTGCGTTTTTTGGAAAGCGATGTCTGCGATTTTTTGCTTGATATTCAAGACAGCCAGGAGATATTGAGCAGCCTTTACCATTCGGGTTTGTTCCTCGAACAGCTCAAGCCTGGGGTTTACCGATTTCATCATATTTTCCGCAATTTTTTGTTGAACCATCTCGACAAGACACCTGGATTGAAGCGCGAGCTGCACCGCAAGATCGCCAGTTATTTCATTGCTCACGAATATTGGGAACGCGCCATTGCTCATCTGCTCTCTGCTGAAGATTACCCGCGCGTCAAACAGGTTTTGGATGATGTGGGCGATAAATTGCTGCAATCGGGCTTGTATCACAGCCTGAGTTTTTGGCTGCATCAGCTGCCCAAAGAGGAACTTGAGTCCTACGCTTATGGCAACTATCTGATGGGCGAAGTCTGTCGCTATGAAGAATCATTTGATCAGGCTCTGGAATATTATCGGAGCGCCCAACGCCTTTATCAGAGCAGGAATAACGCCTGGGGGATGAGCCAGGCGCTGCGCGGTCAGTCGCAGGTCTATCTGGACACGATCCGACCGGTGAACGCGAACCAGCTACTCGCAAGAGCATTGGAGTTGCTAAACCCGCAGGAGCATCCTTCAGAAGCAGCTGGGCTGCTGACACAGATCGCTGAAAATCAGATCAATCAGGGTGAGGCGCGCAACGCGTCATGCTCGCTTAAGAAAGCCGAAGCGATCGCTGGCACGCCCCCTGAAAATCACGCCATCATCAGCGCCAGGTTATTGCTGAGAACTGGTCAACTCGACAAGGGCATCGCGCTGCTTGAGGCGATTGATCCCAGTACTGACAATCTGCGCTTCACACGTCCACAGCGCTTTCACCGCGAAACTTCATTATTGCTATCCCTGTTCTACGCGTTAAAAGGCGATGCTGAGCTTGCTAAATTTCATGCCTTAAAGGGCGCAGAGATCGCGGCGAAACTGCACTCTGGGTTCGTAAATAACGTGTCAAAGGTGCGATTGGGGCACGCGCTGCAGTTAGACCAAAGTGCGAATTTTGACCCAGCGCATTTTGAGCGCAATCGCAATTTGTATCTGGAAGCGATCGAGAATGCTGATATCGTCCGAATCCATGTCGAACCCCTGTGGGGCTTGTGCCGATTGCTGGGTTTCCATGGCGATCTTCACGGGGCGGAAGAAGTCGCGCAAAACGCGCTTTCCATAGCCCAATCGGCTGGGGATACCTGGATCGGGTTGCTGGCACGCATCTCCCTGGGCGCCAGTCAGGCTTTGGCAGGGGAGACCTCCAAAGCCGGTGAAGGTCTGGCAATCGCGGAATCCCTGGCGATCGAGCTGGAAGATGTTTTTTGTCGAACCGTCGTTTTGCTATGGGAGGCATATGTTGCCAACCTGCAGGGCTATAAGAATTCAATGCTGCTCTTCCTTGATCAGGCACTTGAAATTGCCGAACGTGAAGGCTTCGACTTTCTGTTTCTGCAACCCAGTTTGTTGGGTTCTGGCGATCCATTCACCTTCCTGCCTCTTTTGCTGAAAGCGCGGGAAAACGAGATCCGCTTGCCTTATGTCCAAAAACTTTTGCGGGAACAGAAAGCAGAAAGCCTGAGCTACCATCCCGGTTGCGAATTACGCATCCATCTGTTAGGGCAGTTCGAAGTCTGGCAGGGTGGGAAAAAGCTGTCTAATGATGTCTGGAAACGGGAAAAAGCACGCCAATTGCTGCAGATCCTGTCTGTTGATCAGAAACGAGGCATGAGCAAGGAGCAGATTTGTTCAATTCTCTGGCCCGAAGCAGACAGCGCGACAGCTAACAATAATCTCAAGGTGGTCCTTAACGCCCTAAACCAGGCACTTGAGCCTGACCGTCCCAGCGGCGCTCAGCCGCTTTATGTTATTCGGCGGGATGATCTTTATCTGCTCAACCCTGAGCTGAGGACAATGGTAGATATTGAATATTTTGAAAAGCTTTGTCTCAGTTCTGATCTGGCGGAAAATGAGAGCGCTTTTGCGATCTATCGAGGGCATTTGTTGGAATCGGAGTGGCTGCAGGAAGCCTTTTTGGCGGATGCGGCTTACTATCACCGGCTCTATCTGACCTGCGCCGCAAAGGTTATTGAATCCGCGCTGGAAGCGAATGAGGCTGAAAGGGCGCTTGAACTTAGTGATCGTCTTTTGCAGATGGATCCACAATATGAAGGCGCTTATCAACTTCAGATGCGCAGCTATCATGCTTTGGGCAACACCGCCATGGTGCGCAAGGTCTACCATCAGGCAGCAAAGATGAGCCAACAAATATATGGAAGCGAATCACTATCAAAAGAGACCGAAACGCTATTCCAAGAACTGCTTGGCTAAGACGAATTTCCACAAAAAGTAGAGAATCTTCAAAATTAAGCAAAAAAACGCGTTACTTGTAACCGATTTGTAACCTTAACTTGTTATTAATAATGAAAATGGGCTGAAAAGCTTAATTTAGAAAGACCAAAAACCCCTAAAGGAGAAAAAATGCGTTTAAAGGATAAAGTTTGTATCGTTACTGGTGGAGCCGCTGGAATTGGTAAAGCCACTGCCGAAAAGTTCGCCCAGGAAGGCGCGAAAGTTGTTATTTGTGATGTAAATGCTGAAGCTGGACAAGCCCTGGTGGAACAGCTAGGCAATGATGCCAGTTTCTATAAGGTCAATGTAACTGATCGCCAGGAAGTGCAAGCCTGGATCGATGATGTGGCAGCCCGCTACGGTCGCATTGATGTCTTGATCAACAATGCTGGCATTACCCGCGACAGTCAGTTTGTCAAATTCAAAAATGGCGAGATGGTGGGTCAAATGAGCGAAGAAGCTTTTGACGCCGTGATCGCGGTCAACCTGAAGGGTGTTTTCAACTGCACGCAAGCTGTCGCGCCTTATATGATCAAACAGGGTGGGGGATCGATCGTCAGCGCATCTTCTGTTGTGGGTTTATATGGCAACTTCGGACAGACTAACTACGCAGCTACCAAATTTGCCGTGATCGGCATGACCAAGACCTGGGCGCGTGAATTGGGCAAGTATCAGGTCCGTGTTAATGCTGTCGCTCCTGGGTTCATTCTGACCGAAATGGTCCTGAAGATGCCCGAGAATGTTTTGGCGAGTATGGCAAACAATGCCCCGCTCAAACGACTGGGCAAACCCGAAGAAATTGCCAATGTCTATTGCTGGCTTGCCAGTGATGAATCCTCCTACGTTCACGGTGCGGTCATCAGCGTCGATGGCGGTATTGTTTTAGGTTCTTAATTGCTGAGATAAAAAGAAAAGGAAAAAAATGGCTCGTTACGCGACAATACTTGGAACCGGGAGCTACGTTCCCGAAAGAGAAATCACCAATGCTACCTTTGCGGAATGGATGGGCGAAACCAGTCCAAAACTGGCAGAAGTAGTGGGTAAATTTGAAGCCAGCAGCGGCATCAAAACCCGTTTTTATGCGCCAGATGATTGGGCAACTTCCGACCTGGCTGCAGAAGCTGGCAGACGCGCTATCGCGGATGCAGGGATCACTCCTGAAGATATTGACCTGGTGTTGGTTGGCACAGATTCGCCTGACTATATCACCCCGGCAACTTCCGTAGTGACTCAACACAAACTTGGCGCTGTCAACGCCGGCACCTGGGATATCGGCTGCGCCTGCGCTTCTTTCCCGACTGGTCTGGCTCAGGCTGCTGGCATGATCGCCACCAACCCACATTTGAAGTACATTCTGGTGATCGGTGCCTATATGATGCACAAACTTGCTGATACCAAAAAAGACGTTATGTCCTTTTTCTATGGCGATGCTGGCGGCGCAGCGGTGATTGGTGTTTCTGATAAGCCCGGCTTTGTCTCCTCTTCTATTAAAGCTGATGGTTCTTACCACAAACACTGGGGCATCTATTCCGGTGGCACCTATGAACCTGCCACTGTCGAAAGTGTTGAAGCAGGCCGCACTACGGTGAAGCTGCTTACACCTTTCCCACCAACTGTCAATCACGAAGGCTGGCCTGCCCGCGTGCGCGAATGCGCAGCCAATGGCGGCTTTGATGTCAAGGATATTGATCACATCATTTTCACCCAGGTCAATGTCAACAGCATTAAGCTGGTCATGGAAGATCTCGGACTGCCGGTTGAAAATGCACATTATGTCATGGACAAATGGGGCTATGCTGGTTCAGCTTGTTTGCCACTGGCTCTGGATGACGCAATTAAATTGGGTAAGATCACCTCTGGCATGCGTGTAGTCTTGTGCGGCTCGGGTGTCGGTTATAACCAGGCAGCTGTCTGCTTCATCATGCCCTAAAGGAGGGCTGGCAATCAATGAGCTGGAAAGAAGAATATCGAAGCAAACTTCTAAGCCTTGCTGAAGCCGTTGGTCTGGTTCAGTCTGGGTACACGATCCAGATCGGGATCGCTGCCTCAGAACCGGTGGGCTTGCTTGAGGAGCTTGCCAATCAGGCTGATCGGCTCTTTGATGTCACTTTGTGGACCTGTCTGCCGATGCGAGCCTATGACATCTTCGTAAAACCGGAGATGGAAGGGCATTTCTACAACGAAAACTGGTTCTATGGCGCTCCTGACCGGGCGGTACATCAGGAAGGGCGCGTCTCTTATACCCCTAACAACCTCCACCGTGCCGCGGTAGACAAATTAATTGGGCATCAGGACAAGCTCGACATATTCATGGGTACCTGCACGCCGCCCAATGCCGATGGGATGGTCTCACTTTCGATGGGTGTGGTGGTGGAACGTGAGATGATCGATGCTGCGGATATCGTGATTCTCGAAGTTAACCGAAATCTGCCCTGGACAGACGGCGACACTGTCATTCCCATTTCGATGGCTGACTATTTTGTCGAACACGATTCACCATTGGTACAAGTGCCGCAGACGGAGCCCACGGAAACCGAAGAGCAGATCGGGCGTCATGTAGCTGAGTATATCGAAGATGGCTGTACGGTCCAACTCGGGATCGGGGGCATGCCAACAGCTCTGGCAGATTTTATCTCTGATCGCCGTCATCTTGGCATTCATTCTGAATTATTGGTGGACGGGATCTATAAACTCTATGCAGCTGGCGCGGTTGACAACAGCCGTAAGACCTTGCATCCCGGCAAGTTCGTTGCCGTGTTCGCGATCGGCTCGCAACCACTCTACGATTTTATGAATGATTCCCCCGACGTCTTGTTGATGCGCGGTAGTTACGTCAATGATCCTTATGTGATCGCTAAAAATCATAAAATGATCAGCATCAACACCGCCATTCAAGTGGATGTGATGGGGCAAGTCTGTTCCCAAAGTATCGGCACACGCCATTTCAGTGGTACCGGCGGACAGCTCGACACCCACCGCGGCGCGCAAATGTCCAAGGGAGGGCGGGGTATAATTGCCTTGCGTTCTACCGCAAAAAATGGGACAATTTCAACAATCGTACCGACTCTGGCTCCAGGTTCCGGTGTGACGGTGCCAAGCCAGGATGTGGACACGATCGTGACTGAATTTGGCAGCGCGGAATTGCGGGGATTGTGCTTGCGTGATCGCATGGAAGCGTTGATCCGAATCGCGCATCCGGATTTCCGTGAATCAATTCGCGAAGAATCTCACCGTCTCGGGATCGTCCCGGACAAGCGATATTTTTAGAAAGGGAAAGATGGAAAAAGATATTTTAGGAAAATGGGTTCAGAGCAAAGATGAGGCTTATCCAGGCTTGTACTTCATCTTCAAAGAAGATGGCGCGTTTGAAGCTTACTATGATGCGCTCGGGGTGGTTTCTGGTGGGACCTATCAGACCCAGGGCAACCAGATCGATATGGATCAGACATCGCACACCTTTGGTCTGATCGGCAAGTTTGAAGGCATCTACGAGATTGAAGGGAACATCCTTCGCTTAGCCCTGGTCGGCGCGGGAGAACAACCCCGACCAACTACGCTTGACCTGGCTGTGGTCTATTTGCGTGAAGAGAGCTAAGGAGTAAAAAGATGCCTAAAGCAACTGTTAACGGAATCCAACTTTATTACGAACTGCACGGACCAGAAGACGCGGATGTCCTGGTGCTTTCCAACGGCATCATGATGGCTACTGCCAGTTGGACGATGCAGACAAGCGTTATCTCCAAACACATGCGCGTACTGCTCTATGACTGTCGGGGTATGTGGCAATCTGATCATCCCGAAGAGCCCTATACGATGGAAGAACATGCTGATGATCTGGCAGGTTTGCTCGACCATCTCGGCATTGAAAAAGCACACATTGCCGGCATCTCCTATGGCTCAGAAGTTAGTCTGATGTTTGCCTTGCGCTACCCTGAAAAGACCCAGTCGCTGATCATGATCGACGGTGTTTCACAGGTAACGACCCTGCTGAAAAGCCAATCGCAACCCTGGCGTGTAGCCGCTGAACGCAACGATCCCAAGTTGCTCTTTTTGACCTCGGTTCATCTCAACTTTTCAGAAGCCTGGATCGAAAAGAACGCCCCCTACCTGGATGGCTCGATCGCGGCATTTGCAAAGATCGACATGCCTGCCTTTGTGCGGCTGATGGATAGCTTTACCAGTTTCAATGTTACTGATCGATTGGGCGAGATCACTTGTCCCACATTGATCGTTGTGGGGGATGAAGACCTTATCAAAGGGCCCAAATACGCCAGCTTTATGGCGGAACGGATCCCAAATTCAGAATATGTTGTCGTCCCAGGCGCGGGGCATGCCCTTTGCCTGGAAAAACCTGCTGAACTCAACAGTTTGCTGCTGGGGTTCACCCTCAAGCACAGCCAGCGGGTGTAATATTGGAAACCTACCAGTCTTAAAGCTGGAATGTTATTAAAAATTTTTAAGGAGAAAAAATGAAAAAGTCTTTACTTACTGTAATCGCAATTCTGCTGATTGCATCCATGGCGCTGGCTGCCTGTAAAACAGAACCAGCCCCAACTGTCGAACCGACTGAACCCGAAGTTGTTGAGGAAACAGTCGAGGTCGTTGACGAACCCGAGGTTACTGAAGAAGTTGTTGAAGAAACAGTTGAAGTTACCGAAGGTCTCACCTGTGCTGAACCAGTAAAAATCGGTCTGATCACTGACCTGACCGGCGTACTCCAGAGCTATGGTGCCTGGATGGTTCGTTCTTTCATGCTCGGCATGGAATACGCGACCGGTGCCCCAGGATCAGCTGGTGATGTCTTTGATTTCGCTGCCACTCAGGAAAACACCTTCAAGGTTGATAATTGCGAGATCATTGTCTACGTTCGCGATGACGCCAGCAATCCCGAGATGACCACCACTGTCGCAAACGAACTGATCGACGTCCAGAAGGTCAACTTCCTTGTCGGTACTGCTTCCTCTGGTGCTACCGCTGTGCTGCAAGGCATCGCACTGGCTGCCAAAGTGCCCCTGATCGTTGCTCCCGCTGCCGCAAACGACATTACCGGTGTCAACTTCAACGAATACACCTTCCGTACCAGCCGCAACAACTATCAGGACGCGATCAACGAATGTGTTGCTCTGACCCAGAATCACAGCACCTTCATCCAGTTGGCTGTTGACCACTCATTTGGACACGGCTCAGCGGAAGCTTTCCGCGATGCCTGTACCCAGTTGGGCGCAGAATTTGTGGCTGACGATATTTTTGCACCTGCCACTACAACCGACTTCACCCCCTACATGGAACAGATCGCTGCTTCCGGAGCCGAAGCCTACATCATTACCTGGGCTGGCGCGGGCTTCATTTCCCTGGTTCAGGCTGCTGCTGATCAAGGCGTGACCGATACCATGGAACTTGGTACCACCTTCATCGATAACCTCACCATGCCGGTCTTCTATAGCAATGCTATCGGCACCACTGCGGGTATTCTCTATCACTACACCGCACCTAACAACCCGATCAACGACTTCCTCGTTGCCGAAACCCAGGCTCGCTATGGCGCTTCCCCCGATCTCTTTGACGCGGACGGCATGAACGCGGCCATCATGGTCTTGGAAACCCTTAAGAAGACTGCCGGTGATCTGACCCCTGAAACCCTGGTTGCTGCCATGGAAGGGCTCGAATTTGAAGGTCCCAAGGGCACTATCTACATCCGCCCTGAAGACCATGTTGCCATTCAGGATATGTACATTTTGACACTGGATAACCTCACCGATCCCATGGGTGATTTCTTCACCTATGTCGATACCACCCGCCCCGAACCCCCCTGCCTTCTCCCCGAAGGTCTGAAGGATCGCTGCGGCGATTTGCCCTACGGTAAGTTGGGCGACTAAGTCCCTTGTTCGTCTTTATCCCTGAAGAGCTTATGCTCTTCAGGGATATTTTCGTACTAACATCAGAAGAACTGAGGCTGAGAAATATGTCGGACAACGATATCATCATTGAAACCGTCGCTCTTTCCAGACATTTTGGAGCATTGAAGGCGGTTGACGACGTTAACATCAAAATTCATCGTCAAACATTACACGCCATCATTGGTCCCAATGGTGCTGGAAAAACGACCCTTTTTAATCTAATTAGCGGCGTTTTGAAACCTACCAGCGGTCAGGTGTTTTATAACGGAATAGACCTGACCCAACAACCGGTGCACAAAATGATCCATATGGGGATCGGACGCTCTTTTCAGATCACCAACATCTTTCCCAACCTGAGTGCTTTTGAGAATGTGCGACTGGCATCTCAGGCACTGCGAAAAAATAATTTTAAGCTCTTCAGTGACACTTCCAGCATCCCCGGTTGCGACGAAACCACCTGGGAAACGCTGGAAAGAGTCGGATTGAAAGACAAGGCTTTTCTGCCTGCTAAAGTTTTAGCGCACGGCGACCAACGCAAACTTGAGCTGGGTATGATCCTTGCGCCAGATCCTGAAGTGCTGCTGCTGGACGAGCCGACTGCTGGCATGGCAAGCGAGCAGGTGCCCGAACTGATCGAACTAATTCGCACGGTTCAGGCTCAGGGCACCAAGACTGTTATTTTGGTTGAACACAACATGAACGTAGTCATGAATAACTCTGATTTCATCACCGTCATGCATCAGGGTCAGGTTTTGGCAGAAGGCAAACCCGCTGAGATCGCCAAAAACAAAGAAGTCCAAACTGCTTATTTAGGAGGGCTCTATGAACTCGACCTCTGATCCAGGAATGGATGCCATTCTTGAACTGAAAAACGTGCACGCTTACATCGGGCAGTATCACATTCTCCAGGATGTCAATTTTGTCGTCCCACGCGGATCGATCACGACGCTTTTGGGGCGCAATGGTGCGGGAAAGACCACCACGCTCAAGTCGATCCTGAACAATGCGACCGTTCGGGAGGGCAAGATCCTCCTAAACAATAAGGAAATTCAGGGATTGCCGCCGTATGAGATCGCCCAGATGGGGATCGGTTTTGTGCCGGAGCACCGCGCGATCTTCAGATCGCTGAGCGTTGAAGAGAATTTGCGCATAGCCGAACGCAAAAAGGGAGATCTGGATAAAAAGCGCGCTTTTATTTTCGAGCTTTTCCCTGATTTGAAGCGCTTTTTGCATCTGCGCGGCACCGATCTCTCGGGCGGACAGCAGCAAATGCTCGCCATTGCCCGCGCAATGGTGCCCGACAATGAGCTGATGCTGATCGATGAACCAAGTGAAGGCCTGGCGCCGGTCGTTATTGAGCAGCTGATCGAGGCTATTTCCGAACTCTCGAAGACCAGTACAGTCATTCTCGTGGAACAAAACTTCCTTGTTGCCAGCAAACTGGCTCAATACTTTGTGATCATCGAAGAGGGAAAATCTGTTGATCGCGGCTTGATGGTTGATCTGGAACAGGACAAAGAAAAAATTCATCATTACCTGGGAGCTGCATAGGATATGGACATGAAATTGAAAAAGAATCTTAGACCTGCGGCTGTTTTGGCAGGGATTTTCCTCTTTCTCTTCGTAGCAGCCCGAGGAATGGATCCCAAAGACCTGCTCATCACAACCCTGCGAGGTTTTTCCACTGGCTCGGTCACTTTTTTGGTGGCAGCCGGTTTCTCACTCATCTTTGGTTTGCTGGATGTGCTCAACCTGGCGCATGGTACGCTCTACATGATCGGCGCTTATGTCGGTTGGACGGTTTATGTCCGACCCGATACTTTTGTCGATATCATGCCGCTGATCCTCTTTTTGATGGCAGGTTTTTCTCTGCGCTTTTTGTGGGAAGCGCTCAGTGACCGACTGAATTGGAGCCCCAAAACCATAAAAATTGTTGGCTGGATTCTGGTGATCGTCGCGATTGCCCTTGCTCTTTTCATTGTGCCGCGCTATCCGATCGCTGGCTGGGAATTGGACAATTACTCGCAGAGCCCGATCTCTTACTCCTTCATGGTCGAGCAGGGTACCCGTTTACCGGCTATTCACCTTGATTTTGAAGAGATCTCCGCGCCGGTCGCTGTGATTGGATTGCTTCTCATTAGTTCGATGGTCTCTTTTGGACTGGCGCTGATTCGCAAACAAGCTAACCAACAGCACGATCTCAGCCCGAAAAAATGGATCACTTTCATCATTTTGGTCGTATTAGGCTTATTCTTCCTGCTATTTAACACCACGCTGACCAATTTTCTGTTCTCATTGGACAGCAATTGGCTCTTTTTGATCGCTGTGATCATTGCGGCATTGAGTGGAGTTGGCTTGGGGGCTTTGATGGAAACCACCTTGATCCAACCGCTTTACAGTCGTCCGATCTATCAATTGATGCTTACACTTGGTATGAGCACGATTGGTATTCAGTTGGTTCGGGCGATCTGGGGTATGCCCGAATTCGTCCTCTCCAAACCAGCGCTTTTCCGTGGAACAGGCGGCGCTTGTCCGGCAAGCAATCTGGCAGACCTGTTCGAATACAACTGCACAACTGTTTTGGTCCTGGGCGGACGTGTGCGGGTTTATGATGAGATCTTTTTGCCCATCGTTGGCGTCATTGTTTTGGTGGGAGTTTGGATCTTGCTCAAAAAGAGCCGGATCGGCATGATCATTCGGGCGGGTGTTCAGGATAGTTCGATGGTCGAGACGCTTGGCATCAACGTGAGGCGTGTCTTTACGCTCGTTTTTGCCTTGGGTGCCGGGCTGGCAGCCTTGGGCGGTGTGCTGGGAGCCCCGTCGATCGGTCTCTCGACTGGTATGGGCGAGAAGCTGCTTCTGAACGCGCTGATCGCGCTGGCAGTCGGTGGGCTCACCAGTTATCCTGGCGCGGCTTTGGGTTCGCTTCTGGTCGGTTTGATCCAGCAATTTATGATCAAATACGGGCAGATCGGTATTCCAATCCCATTCACTGATACCCTCTTTAAACCTTCACCGGCGATCGTGCCTGCTTCCACCATGCTTTTGATGGTGATCGTACTACTAATCCTACCAAACGGCTTGTTGGGGAAACAGGAGTAAATCATGGAAAACAAAGCCACTAACTTCTTTACCCGCAATAAAGGCATCTTGATCTTCATGCTGGTGATGTTGGCAGTTCCCTTCATCACCGGGCTCATTGAGGGTTCTACTTTTGAACAGGTTTGGACCAACAAGGGTTCAATTTCCAAATTTCTGGAAGGTCTGGGGATCGAGATCTTTATTCTGGCGATCTTTGCCCTCAGTTATGATCTTCTCTTCGGTGTCACTGGTTTGTTATCCTACGGACATAGCATGTTCTTTGCCGTGGCAGCATATTTAACTGGCATCGCGCTCAAAACACTCATGCTTCCTTTCTGGCAGGTTTTGCTCTTGATCGCCTTCACTTCCGTGATCCAGGCGCTGCTTTTCAGCGTGGTTCTTCCCCGGGTCAAAGGGGTGACTTTCACCATGGTCACGCTTGGATTGGCATCAGTGTTTCACATCATTGTTATGTCGAGTGACATGATCAATTTGACCGGTGCTGATGTTGGCTTGCAGGGCATGCCGACCCCGGCATTCATCGATCCCGCATCCCAGCGCTTACGCTTTTTTGTGATCGCTTTGGTCTTGCTGGTGGTCACTTTCATCGCTTACAAAAAGTTTGTCGCATCGCCAACCGGCAGGGTTTGTGTCGCCATTCGTGAGAATGAATCGCGGGCGCGCATGCTGGGCTATAACACAACTGCCTTCAAGGTGACTGTGCTGCTGATCTCCTCGTTTACCGCTTCGGTTGCGGGCGTCTTGCACGCGCTTTATCAACCGATCATCAGTCCGACTATCGCCGACCTCGGCTATACCTTCACAGCCTTGCTGATCGTACTGATCGGCGGGATCGGTACTTTGAGCGGTTCGATCGTTGGGGCTTTTGTTATGAAGCTGTCCGATTACTTCCTGCGCCGTTATCTGGGTGACAGCGCTATTCTGATCAACGGCATCATTTACGTCATTTTCGTCCTTTTCGTCCCTTATGGGATCGTCGGCACCTTGCGCGTGCGTCGTTTGAGGACAAAAGAAGGTTGGAAACAGATCCTGAGCTGGGTCTTGCCCAAAAAAGCAGGATAGGGGAGCTTAGGGAATTTAATTTAAGGGGGGTATCTGTATCTGGTACACAATATCAGGTACATTTTTTGCTGTTGAATTCATTGAATTGTCGAGGTTGAAATGATCATATTCGGTAAATTGGTATTGGCTCAGATTACTATCACATTAATGTTTGGTGCATGAGGAACAGGCCCCATATCAACTTCATGATAATTAATTGCTTGGTGTGCTGGTTGAAAGATAGATGCTATAAAAATTGCTATAAAAATCCATTTCAAGATTTTTCACTGCTATAATTGCCCTTTGCAGGTAAACAATGAACTGGCTGAAGAATTTCTTTTTACGAACTTTTCAAATCAAGCCCGAGGATGAGGTTCCGGAGGCAGTTGCGGTTAATTTTAAACACAATGTCCTGGTAAATACCGTCGAGCTAAGTTTTTATTTCTTCGCCGATAGCTTTTGGTCGATCAACACTATTTTGCCTGTCTTCGCCGCCAGCTTGACCGACGAACCCTTTCTTATCGGTCTGATCCCGGCGATCGTAAACGCGGGATGGTTTTTGCCGCAGCTATTTCTTGTCAAACGTACCAGCCACTTGCCCAAAGTTTTGCCGCTTTCCAAAAAGATGGGTCTGCTTGAACGCATCCCGCTTACTTTATTGATTTTTATACCCTTTTTGATCGGAAAGATTTCTAATCAGGCGGTTTTCTGGATCCTCTTGCTCATGTCAGCCTGGCGTGGAGTTGCCGGAGGTTTTTCTGCGCTTCCCTGGCAGGAACTTAACGCGCGGGTTTTCCCGATCAGTCACCGTGCCCGTTACATTGGTTTTTCACGTGTGGTCGGGCAAGCTTTTGCCGTGGTCGGTTCGTTGATTTCCGGTTTTGTCCTGGCTAATTTTGATTATCCAAAAAACTATGCCATTGGCTTCATCATTGCCACGGTAGCGGTTTGGATCTCCTGGTCTATTTATATTCAAAATCGAGAACCGGAGCTCGATTTCTTCACCGAAAACAGGAAAGATGAAGCCAACACGAATAAACCGGAATCCACCTGGCGAATGATCTCCCGCATCTGGAAAAACGATCCAAACTTCCGCCGCTATCTGATCGCGCGCTCGCTTTGCTTTTTAGGCAACATGGCAAGCGCTTTTTTGGCAGTTTATGCCATTCAGCGATTCAATCTTAGTGACGAGTATGCCGCCGTTTTTACTACGGTCATCCTGGTAACTGGTATTCTTTCCCATGCCATGTGGGGTTATCTGGGCGATAGCATCGGCCCGCAAAAAGTAGTGATCTTGTCCTTCGTGCTCTGGGGTGGGGGATTGATACTGGCAGTACTGGCTCCTTCGATCTGGGTTTATTACCTTGTCTTTGCCCTCTTTAGTGTTTATTCCGCGGGCTTAAATGTGGGCGATACAATGTTGGTGATGGAATTGGGCGTAGACCACTTACGCCCCAGTTACCTGGGTATGGCACGCACGTTAACAGGCCTATTCCTGCTTCTGGCGCCGGTGTTGGCGGGTTGGTTGGTGAAAAGTTTCAACTACAACACCATGTTCCTTGTGGCACTGGCTTTCATGGTTTTGGCAACAGCTTTGATGGCAACAGTCAAAGACCGTCCCCGACGTCATTTGTAGTTTTTCTATTCATTGACCGGTAAAAGATCAGGGGTGAACGCGGATCCCGCTTTGATCACTGATACGCCCAATTTCCCAACAAAGGATTCCGCGTTTTTTGGCTTCTTCCTGGAAAGAAAGCGCTTTTTCATCCGGCACGCTCAAAAGCAAGCCGCCGCTGGTTTGGGGGTCGAACAACAACATGCTCAGGTTTTCATTCAAAGAGGGGTCGCACCACACCTCTTTGCCAAACCAATGTTTATTATTGAACGCGCCTCCGGGGAAGGTAAAGGCTTCGGCATATTTATGGGCACATGACACGAGGGGGATCTGTTCAAAATAGAAATCGAATCCGACCTTACTGGCTTGTGCCATCTCACTGGCATGTCCCAGAAGGCTGAATCCCGTGATGTCCGTCCCGGCTTTCAATCCAAATTCCAGTGCCAGTTGCGCTGCGTCGCGGTTGAGCTTCTTCATCCAATCCGTTACTTCTGCCAGCTCTTCCTCCGTGGTGAGCCCACGTTTAAAGGCGGTTGTTGTCACCCCAAAGCCGAGTGGTTTGCTCAAAAAAAGATGGTCTCCGACCTGGGCGCCGCCCTTGATAAACATCTTGTCTATTTCGAGCAAGCCAATGACAACCAGACCATATTTAGGTTCTTTATCGCTTACGGTGTGTCCACCAGCGATAACCACGCCAGCTTCGCGGGTTTTTTCAGCGCCGCCACGTATGATCGCCTGCGTTATCTCAAGGGGCAGATCCCCGGGCAGGGCAGCCACATTTAAGGCTAAGAGCGGTGTTCCTCCCATGGCGTAGACGTCCGACAGGCTATTGGCAGCCGCGATCGCGCCGTAATCGTAAGGGTCATCGACAACGGGCGTGAAAAAGTCGGTAGTTACGACCAGGGCGCGCTTGTCATCCAGACGCCAGACAGCGGCGTCGTCAGCTGATTCCAGCCCGACCAGTAGATCCGGAAAGTCTTTTGGATCAAATATCTCTTTGATTGGCGTCAGAACCTGCGCCAGCGTCTCCGCGTTGAGTTTGGAAGCTCAACCAGCAGAACTGGACAGCGAAGTTAGACGGATCTGTTTTCCATCAGGCACTTTTTCACTCATGGACATAATAATACTTGATTTTTACTTAATTGTTTACGCTAAGGCAACAATTCTACGAATATTCCTCTTCATCATCAGAGAAACATCAGTCAAAAATGTGGAGAATTTGCTTGACGATTTAAGCCCAGCAAGACTATAATTGGTCGATTTAAGTATCCGCCGGTAGGCGGGATTCCCGCCGACGGTGGGATAACTTTTTCAAAAAAGAGGCAAATTGAAACTACCAGGCTTAACCGACGTTCACGTCCATCTGCGCGTGCCAGGAGGAGAACACAAAGAAGATTTCCTGACCGGCACCCAAGCTGCCTTAGCCGGCGGCTTTACCCGGCTTTTGGCAATGCCAAACACAAAACCTCCTTTGGTGACCCTGAAGGATTGGAAAATCGCCCGGAATTTGGCAACCAACCAAAGTCTGTGCGATGTTTTTTTATACGCGGGCGGTTCAAGCGAGCATCTCGATGAGTTAGCTGGATTAGGGCAGGTTGCGGCAGCGATCAAGCTGTATTTAGACCAAACCTATGGGCCTTTGCGCCTGCAGGGGCTTGCGAGTTTGCAAAGAATTTTCGAGCAGTGGCCCAAAGACAAGCCCATCGTCTGCCACGCTGAAGAAGAATCAGTAGCAGTCGTGCTCGGGCTGGCTTCTATTTACAAGCGCAGTGTTCACATCTGCCACGTATCGCGACAGTCGGAAGTGGAATTGATCGCGAAAGCCAGGGCTGAAGGGGTTCAGGTGACTTGCGAAGTGACTCCACACCATCTCTTTTTGAACGAAAATGACGCCAAACGTCTGGGTCCATATGGCGATATGCGGCCGGTTTTGCAGGCGCAAAGCGATGTGGACGCGCTCTGGCGGCATCTGGGCACCACGATCGACTGTGTTGCCTCCGATCATGCGCCCCATACCATTGCTGAGAAAGGTGGTCGTGCCGAACAATATGGCGTGCTCACAAAACAGCAGCATCTGGAGCCGATCCCAGAGCAATCTGTTGATAATTATCCCCCTGGCATCCCGGGTTTGGAATCAACATTGCCCTTATTGCTAACAGCGGCTTCTCAGGGACGAATTCCTTACGATCTTATCCCTAAATTGCTGGATGAGAACCCGCGCAGAATTTTCGGGCTGCCGATCCAGCCGGAAACATGGATCGAGATCGATCAGAATGCTTCTTATGACTTCCCGGACCATCCACTATACACAAAATGCGGCTGGTCACCTTTTGTTGGCATGCGAATGACCGGCTTGTTGCGGCGGGTGGTCTTGCGCGGAAAAATTGTTTATCAGGACGGGCTGGTTTTAGCTGGCTCGGGTTCAAGTTAATTGCTTTACAGGAGAATAAATGGAAAATACAGGTCTGGCGCCTCTCTTCAATCTGGGAACTTTTGAAAGAAAGCCTCGATTTACAAATGGTTTTTACAACCACGATATCTTATCGGTCAATCAGTTTAGCTTGGAAGACCTGGATTACATCTTCCAGCGTGCTGAAGAAATGTCGGAGATGACCCAACGCTGGGGCACCTGCGATCTGCTCAAAGGCTATACGCTCGCTTGTGTGTTTTATGAACCTTCCACGCGCACGAGTTCCTCTTTCATCGCGGCTATGACGCGATTGGGTGGAAAGGTGATCCCGATCACTGAGGGTATTCAATATTCGTCCATCTCGAAAGGCGAGAGCCTGATCGACAGCATGATCACGCTGGAACAATATTGTGATGTGATCGTCCTGCGTCACCCGGAGATCGGCTCAAGCGTTGCGGCAGCAAAATATGTGAAAGTGCCGATCATCAATGCTGGCGATGGGGCAGGGGAGCATCCTACCCAGGCGTTGCTGGATCTGTTCACGATCAAACGTGAATTAGGCACGCTTAATGGCTTGCGCGTAGCCATGGTGGGTGATCTGCGATATGGGCGTACGGTTCATTCATTGACCAAGCTGCTTTCGCAATATGATGTTTCTTTACG
Source organism: Anaerolineaceae bacterium (assembly GCA_050946715.1). Taxonomy (GTDB): domain Bacteria; phylum Chloroflexota; class Anaerolineae; order Anaerolineales; family Anaerolineaceae; genus Mesolinea. Next base: position 54,238 of record JBMNVH010000005.1, read on the forward strand.
CTACATTTCGCCTGACACCTTGCGCTTGCCGCTGGATCTGATGAACGAATTAATTGACAAGAAAATTGATGTCCGCGAATTTAGCAAGGTCGAAGATGTGATCGATGATGCCGATGTTTTGTATGTGACCCGTATTCAAAAAGAAAGATTCACCGACCTGGCACAATATGAAGAGGTCAAGAATTACTTCCACATTAATAATGACCTGATGAAACGGGCAAAAGAGAATATGATCGTCATGCATCCTCTCCCCAGGGTGGGTGAGATTGAATATAATGTGGACAAGGACCGCCGGGCGGCTTATTTCAGACAGGTGCAAAACGGTTTATACATTCGTATGGCGCTGTTGGCTGCGGTGTTGGGTCAGGCTTAGAGTCCTGAGAAATTAAAGATATGAAGGCGATCCGCGGTTTGGTTGGAAAAACAAATCGCGGTGCATCCATATTAGTATTAGTTGAAACTATAAAAACCAGGAGGAGAGATGGGCTTTATCGAAAAACTGAACAAGGCAATTGAACGCAATAACTCATTACTTTGTGTGGGGATGGATCCTACGAAACAGGTGCTTCCTCCTGGAGAAGACACCTTCGCGCGGCTCTTGAGCTGGGCTCAAGTTCTGATCGAGCAGACCAGGGATCTGGTGTGCTGTTACAAACCGAATATTGCCTTTTTCGAGCAATTTGGTCCGAAAGGCGTTCGCGCCCTCTATGAGATCATCCCAATGATCCCGGAAGATATCCCTTTTATCCTGGATGCCAAACGAGGTGATATTGGATCGACAGCCGAAGCTTATGCCACTGCCTGTTATCAGTGGTTCAAAGCTGACGCGGTCACGCTTTCTCCTTATCTGGGGCAGGACGCCGTGAAACCTTTTGTGGAAGATGAAGAAAAGAGTGTCTTTTTGCTTTGTCAGACCTCCAATCCAAGCGCCTCCGAAATTCAGGCTCATGGCAACCCGGAGCTTTATCTGCATGTTGCCCAGGTGAGCAAGAACTGGGGCAAACCGGGTCAAATTGGCCTGGTCGTAGGCGCGACAAAACCTGATGCGCTCAAAAAAGTTCGTCAAATAAATCCGGACGCGTGGATCCTCGCACCAGGTATTGGCGCGCAAGGCGGCAACCTGCAACTGGCACTGACTGCTGGATTGCGGGCGGATGGACTGGGCATGATCGTTCCCGTTTCCCGCTCGGTCATGAACGCCGAAGACCCTCGCGCGGCAGCTGTGGCACTCCGGGATGAGATCAACCAGATCAGAGCCGAAGTGATTGCCACTGCTCAAAAGCAAGGTACAGAAGACGAAAAGCGCTTTACCACATTGATCAACGGTCTTTTTGAAGTCGGTTGTGTCAAATTTGGCAATTTCACCCTCGCCAGCGGCAAGCAATCGCCGGTTTACCTGGATCTGAGACGCCTGGTTTCCTACCCTGAAGTGCTGGATCTGGCAGTTGAGGCCTATATCGATACATTGGTCAAACTGAATTATGACTTCTTGGCTGGTGTGCCCTATGCCGCTTTGCCCATCGCCTCCATCGCTTCCTCAAAACTGCGCCAGCCAATGGTGTATCCGCGCAAGGAAGCCAAACAACATGGCACCGGACAATTGGTCGAAGGTGTCTTCGAGCAAGGACAGCGAGCTGTGATGGTGGAGGATGTCATCACCAGCGGTGGCAGCCTTTTGACCACCCGTGACGCCCTGCAAAGCGTTGGACTGGTGGCTGATCAGGCAGTTGTATTGGTCGATCGCGAACAAGGTGGCGTGAACGCGTTGGCAGAGCAGGGGATGCAGGTTTATCCGGTGCTTAAATTCAGCGAGATCCTGGCAGTATTGCACCAGGAGGGCAAGATCGATGGTGCGACCTACAAGATGGTGAGTGAGTACCTGAAAGGATAGTGATGGGTGAGCTCCTGAAAACAACCGTGCTGGGGATTCCGTTCAAGAACCCGTTAGTTCTGGCATCCGGAATTTTGGGGACTTCGCCAGGCCTGATGGAGCGCGTAGCTCGGGAAGGCGCTGGAGCGGTGACGAGCAAGAGCGCTGGGCTGGTGCCGCGTGCCGGGCATGCCAATCCGGTCTGCCTGGCCTGGAACAATAGTATCATCAACGCGGTCGGACTGACCAATCCTGGTTGTGAAGAAGAATTACCTTTGCTGATCGAGACCAGAAAAAGGCTCAAATCGCTGGGGGTGCCCCTGATCGCCTCTTTGTTTGCTGGCAGAGCTGAGGAATTTGGCGAGGTGGCAAGGGTTATCGCCCAGGCAGAGCCGGATCTGATTGAGGTGAATATCTCTTGCCCCAATGTTGCCAGCGATTTTGGCACCCCTTTTTCTGCGAGGGCTGAAAGCGCAGCTGAAGTAACCCGACATGTCCGAAAGGCAGTCAGCTTGCCCATCACGATCAAGCTGGCTCCAAACGTACCAGATATTGGCCGCATCGCCCAGGCTGTGGTGGCGGAGGGGGCGGATGCGATCACAGCGATCAATACGGTGCCAGCGATGTTGATCGACCCGTACGCAGGCAAGCCGGTCCTGACCAACAAGACCGGCGGATTGAGCGGCCCGGTGATCAAGCCAGTGGCATTAAGGGCCGTTTGGGAGATCGCACAGATGATCGATGTCCCGATCATCGGAACTGGCGGAATTGCAAGCGGTTTGGATGCGGCTGAAATGATCATGGCTGGCGCGAGCCTGGTGGGGCTTGGTTCAGCAGTTGTGGGGGGTGGTGCTGGGGTCTTTGCCAGAATTGCTCAAGAATTGGAAGAGTTTATGCTTGAGCAAGGCTATCGCTCTCTTGAATCCATGCGCGGCATCGCTTTGCCAGGAAGAGAGGGCTAAATGTGTGAACGAACCAATACTGGCCTGATGCAGGTCTTTCAAGTTGAAAAGAAAATTGTCGAAAACCCGCATACCAAGACTTTGCTGTTCGATAGTGGTCTGGAAGGGGCGAAACCAGGTCAATTTGTCATGGTTTGGCTCCCGGGCGTAGGCGAAAAACCCTTTAGCATTGCCGCTGCGGCACCTCTGGCTTTGACCATAAGCGACGTTGGACCTGTCAGCCATGCCCTGAATGAAATCGGCGTCGGCGGAAGAGTTTGGATCCGTGGGCCTTTTGGTCAGGGTTATCGCCTTGTCGGTAAGAAGCATTTGCTGGTGGGTGGGGGCTATGGAGCCGCGCCTTTGGCATTTTTGGCGGAAGAGGCGCTTGAGCAAGGGCATCAGGTAAGTGTTTGCTTGGGGGCAAAAACCGCCTCGGACTTGCTGATGGAATCAAAACTTAGCGATATGGGCTGCTTAATGCGCGTAGCCACAGACGATGGGTCGAGAGGGCTAAAAGGCTTGGTTACCAAACAAGTTGAAAAAGCGATTCTGGAAGATAAACCCGATTGTTTGTATGCCTGTGGGCCTACTGGCATGTTGCTTGCCTTGGCTGAGCTATGCAAGCAGCACGTTCTTTCCTGTCAACTTTCCTTTGAAGGTCTCATGCGCTGTGGGGTAGGGCTTTGTGGTTCCTGCGAATTAGCCGAGGACCTTTGCGCGCGCGTCGGCTTGCCAGGCGGATGGTTGGCATGCCATGATGGCCCGGTGGCTTATTTCGATATACCTAAATAAGAATTATTCTTACTGATTCTTTTAGGGTGGAAAGTAATATCGATAACATAGCTTTGTGTAGAAAAACCACCTAAGACAACAGGTCTGATGTAAATATATAGATTGGCGAAACATCACTCCATAGTGCTGAGTTTCTTTCACTTTTAAATTGTGGGTTAGTGATAATTGCAAAGTCTAAACCTATTAGACATATTGTGGATATGTAACATCTTTAACAGTAAGATAAAACAAAAAATCAAAGTGTTTAGTTAAGGTGAAAATGAAACGTTTACGTCTTGTTTTGATCAGTTTTCTATTAATTACGCTCATGGTTGGGTGTTCAGGTAAGCGAGTTCCAGCAGAGGCCATTGACCTGACTTCTCACTGCCAACAGGTGGCTGATGGGTTGGAAGAGCTTTGGAATGCCTATGAATACCCCGAGCACTTTATCAAATCTGGCTATAAGCTTCAATATCCACTGGAGGGTGATTTTGACCCTAATCGTTACTTCGAGGTATTGACTCATCTGAGTCTTCCGGAAGGGAAAGTTCTCGATTATGTATATTCTATGGAAGGCTTAGGAGGAGTTCCAATCCTTTATGTTCGAGGTGAGAATGACCCTCAGGCAACGGAAAGTCCTGAGTTTGGTGTTTTTTTCGATCTCATTCAACTTGATGGAAGTCTGGAAAGCTATTTCGAATATGCTGTTTTTCAGGAATTTTCCAACACTTTTTATTTGTTCTGGCATGCCAACTATGGCTATCGTGTGTTGACCTGCGGGGAAAACGCGATGGAAACGATAGATGGGGTGATAAATATCTTTACCAAGGAGTATGAATATACCCCTATGGAGCGGGATAGGATGGAGAGTGCCAACAAAGCTGCATGGTATATCGAGAAGGATGGCCTGGCAGAGGTGAGATTTGCCTATTTCACACCGTTTGGCGGCTTGATGGAACAGGTTTATCAATTTGAAAAGGGTAGTACCCCTCAGGTCGCGAGAAAAACAACTAAGGTATTGGTGCGTTTTGAGACTGACCTGGTTTATTAGATCGGAGATGACGTTAAGAATAGATAACGATATAAAGTGACTCTTATTCAGGCAAATGGGATGACGAAAGTAGTCCCAACTGAAGCTGAGAATAAATAGCAATTCTTAGTAGGAGAATAATAATTATAGCCCGTGTTCTCCCGAGCACGGGCTAAACAATTTTTTCTTCAATTAATGTCCATAGGGAAAATGAACAGTATTGTTGCAGAATGACAAGCCGTAATGATAGACCGATTCTGAGATCAGGAGACACGTTTAGGTCTGTGGAAAAGCATAAACAAGAAGAGGATCAGAGCAATTAAAACAGCGCCAAGTGTTAGGAAAAACGGCAGGTCATAAAAGCCGTGAATAAGATCGGCATACATATTCCAGGGCCAGCCAACCATCAATAGTGGCACACCGATCAGTGGGTGAAAAACAGGTCTCTCGCCTGCTAAATACTTCGGGATGTAATCTCCAGCGGCGTAGACCAGGCCGATCAACAGCCAGGCTGTGACAATAAAGAAAAATATTTTGCCGAAAGTGGGTCCTTTTTTCATGCTTAGCTCCCGATCTTGCCTACTCCGTGCGCACGGTCAACATTATTATCCCAATTATCTCATAATTAACCGATAAGATTTCACCGAATCCTCAACAAAACCAACTTATTTCATGACATTACTCATATTTCAGCGCGTTGACCGGCACCAGGGTGGCGGCGCTTAGGGCAGGATATAGCCCTGAGATCAAGCCCACCAGCGTCGCGAAAACAATGCTGAAAAGCGGCAGCCAGAAAGGTATTGAAGTCGCGATGGTTGTCCCGCCAGCGCTTTGGCTGGCCAAATAGGAACCAGCAAAAATATTGATAATGCCGCAGATCGCCCAGCCAAGAATAAATCCACCAATACCGCCCAAAAATCCGATCCCGGCGGCCTCACCTAAAAAGATACTGAGGATATTGTTATTGGTTGCCCCAATGGCTTTCATAATGCCGATCTCACGGGTTCGCTCCAGGATCGCCATTGCCATGGTGTTGGCGATGCCAATTGCCGCCACCAGCAGGGCGATCGCGCCTACGCCGCCAAAGATCACCTGCATGATGGTGAAGAATGAATTAATACCCTGGACTGCTTCCTGCGGCGTATAAGCCTGGAAACCCATATCGGTGATCTGTTTAGCAAGTTCGATCACCACATCCGGGCTTGACGCTTTCAGGGTGACGTTGTTGTATCCCTGTTTCTTGTAATCAACACGTTTTCCTGCCACCCAATCGTTGATCTTGATAACCTCATCGAGAGCCATATACATGTTATAGTCCGCCTCACCGCGGGTTTCTTCCAACACGCCAACCACCTCAAGGCGATAGGTCTTACGCGTTTCCTGACCATCATCGGTCCACTTGACGATCTCAACTTTGAGCGTCCTGCCCATCAGGTCTGGTGGCTCCATAGGCGGATCTCCTGGGCGTTGATTGGGATTATAAAAGTTGTTCCTGATGGCAGAACCCACGACCACGGTGTTCTTCTGGCTTAGGTCAGTGCTGCCTTCACGAGCTTTAACACCCATTTCTGCCAGGTCGCTCAGGTTGATGCCAATAATGCTGGTCCAGCCTTCCATCTTATCAAGGCTGATCTCAACGCCTCCATTCAGGTATTGCTGGATGATCACTTTGGATACGCCTGGAAGCGTTTCAAAGCTTGCGATCGCGTCGGGGGTCAACTTTTTGATGTCTTTCTCATCAAAAGCCATGTTTCCCATTGTTTGGGGATAACCAGGATAAACCTGTACAGAGCTCAGGTCGTTGATGCCCCAAAGTTGGCTGGTGGCATTCTTCTTTAAGCCATCTCCAAGCGAAACGAGCGTCACAACCGCTGCGGTGCCTATGATAACGCCAATTGCGGTCAGGATCACGCGACCTTTTCGGCGTTTCAGGTTATCGATGATGAGGCTGATCAGGTCTATAAAGCGCATAATAGTTCCTTCCTTAGCGAAAGGTCTCAGGGCATGATCACGCCGCCGCCGTCTTCAGTCTCAAAATAAATACCCTCCGAGCTTCCACCGTTCATATTGCCACCGTCCTCATACATTGGAGCGTCAGAAGGATCATTGCTCGTGCCGAAGCCGAAGAAACCCTTGATCGCGTTCCAAATGCGGGCGAAGAAGCCGGGTTTTTTCACTGGTTCAGTTGGGAAAGAGCTGGGATTGTTGGGGTCGATCATGATCGGGTTGCCCTGATCGTCCAACATTGGATTGCCATTTTCATCCAACATCGGGAAGGGTTCCATGGTTGGCATCGCGCCCATCACATCGACAGTCAACTCTCCGGTATAGGTCCTGAGTTGGTTAAAATCGTCAGTGTAACGGATCTCAAGCCTGATCGTTGTCGGCCCCTCTTTTTCAGGAATGAACATGGGATCCAGCGTGAAGTAGCCTCCCGGTTCAAGTGTGCCGACCAGAACGGAGTTGTTGCTCATCATGCCATTTTCAGCTGTGACAACAACATTCCCAAGCACGACGCTTTTACGCGCTAGATTGGTAATTTGAATGGGGAGCGATGCTGGCATGTCAACGTTCATCATGCCGTCCACAGGCTGGTAGAAAGAAATTTCCAGCTGAGGCAAAGAAAAGATCAACAAGGTGATGACCTGATCATCCACCACGCGGTTGCCCTTAGGGTCAATGTAGACAAAAGAAACCTTGAGGGGATAAGCGCCTGGCGTGGCGGTAACATTGACGATGAATTCCTGTTCAGGGCTCATCGTTCCGCTCATGGGAATATCGCCCAACAGTATCACATTTGATTTGCCAATCGGCGCAAAAACAGAGGATTCATTGCCCGCTAAGCTGCCAACTTCAGGCGTGCCTTCGTGATTGACGGTCATGCTTGCGCCACCAAAGACCATCGAAACGGTACGCGCGTCTGCATTGCCTGCGTTGCTGATGTCAAGTTTGAGTTTAAAGCTCGTGCCAGGTTGGAGCGGGTCGACATCCGTCTCATATTTATTGATCACGATCTGGGGTCGTTTAACAGCGGCTGGGGTTGTTGTCGCTGAGCCTGTTCCGGATCCGGGGGGTTGGTTGATGATGATCGTGAAAATGAAGGTGTCAGAATAAGGCGTTCCGTTTGGGTCGGTATAAGTTGTGACAGCCTGAATTTGTCCGGAATACTTCCAGGTAGACATGTCATTGACTTTGAACTTGTGGGTACCAACTACGTTATCCTTGTTTTCTGCATCAATTTCATAGAAGGTGATCACACTGCCGTCCAGGGGGTCAAAATCCTGACTGCTAAAAGTTACGACGATATTATAGGCATGCGCATCATGTTTAGCATTGTTTCCAATTGTGAAAGTCAGGTCAAAAGTACCGTAGGGGTTGACGCTTTTACCGCCCAGATCAGTATGATAATCAACAATATAAAGAAGCGGTCGGAATGGGTCACCTCCTGGAACAGGCGTTTCCTGCACCTGATTGTTAGGATCATAGGGCGCATAGTCCCAGGGTTGTGGGGTCGGTTGGACGTAGATCGGAGGGTCTACCCATTGGCTGGAAGCCACTTGTGTCAGAACCGGCGATGCCAACAAGATCAGCACCAAAGCCAGGATAATTGCGTATTGGGTGTGTTTTTTCATATCATACCTCTAAAGAACTTAGTGAAATTGATTCAAGATACTGTTTTTCGTCAACCAACTGACCGTCCAACAGGAAGATCTTATTGGTCGCGTAAGTAAGCATGCGCGGATCGTGGGTGGCGACCAAAATGGTCTTGCCAGCCTTGCGCAATTCATCAAGCATATTCATGATAGCCAGACCACTGGTCGAATCAAGATTGCCGGTGGGTTCATCCGCCAGGATCATGGGCGGGTCATTGATCAGCGCCCGAGCGACCGCGACGCGTTGCTGCTGCCCACCAGAGAGTTCAGTCGGCTTATGACCGATCCGGTCTGCCAGACCAACCCTTTCCATCAGAGCTTCAGCCCTTTCGATGCGATCCTTCTTTTTGATGCCCGAAAAGCGCAGCGGAAAGGCAACATTTGCCTCAGCAGTCATGTTGGCAATCAGGTTGAAACTCTGGAAGATGAATCCTATTTTGTTACGGCGGTAATCTGCCAACGAGTTCTCATCCATCTTTTCGATCTCTTCGCCGTCAACCACGATATTGCCGGAAGTGGGCCAATCGAGCCCGCCAACCAGGTAGAGCAGGGTGCTTTTACCAGAACCGCTCGGTCCCATGATGACTGTAAAAGACGATTCGGGCACGCTCACATTCAGCCCAGCCAGAGCGTGAACTTCAGTTTCGCCCATGAGATAGGTCTTTTTGAGATCGACGGTTTGAATATAGTTCGGGTTCATTGAGCCAGCGCCTCTAAAAATAAAATCCTGCTCCGCCTGCGGAGAGCCCCCTCAATAAGCTGCCAATAAAACCAGGAACTGCCTGGAGCAAAAGCATGATCAGGGCGGCAATGATCGTCGTGATGATCGCGTTGCGCTTTTTTAGTCCCGAGACCACAATTGCGCCGATGACAAGAAATACAACAAAAAGAACCCAGTAAATATCAATGTTTGCCAGAAGGCTGCGTAAATAGGCTGAGAAGCCCTTGGCTTCCGCGTCGATCAGGTTGGAGAGTCCGGGTTGGGTCACTAATTTTTTTGAGGCGACGGCGACGATAAACTTCACCAATTCACGCAAACCAAAGGGGATCATTGCCCAGGCGACCACATTGCCGATCTTCAGGCGTGGCGCGCGACTGCCTGCTAATGTCAGGGCCAGGTATAAAATACTTGCCATGATAAGACTGAACATAAAATAACCTAGTGTTCCTGAAATGGCAGGGAAGAGGTACATGAAGATCGGGGATGCTTGGTTCTTTTGGGCTTCAAAATATTGGAGTTGCTGCTGCTCGGACCAATACTGGAAGTTTTCAGGTATCGTTGCTCCTTGGGCTAGCTGAGCCCGTTTGACAGGGGCGGCAAAAAGAATTGCCACGATCATGATGATGATAATAAAGAGCATCGGAGTGCGCTTGACCGATTCTTCCGCGGCGGCAACTTTTTCCATCGTCGCGCGTGGTTTAATAAACATCTGGGGCAACCAGCTGATCGTTTTCGTGCGGGGAGTTTTTTCTTTTTTTGCTTTCTTTTCCTGTGTCATAGGCAACCTCAAATAATCTGTTGGTAACAGATTGTAATTAAGACGTCTGAGGATAGCAAAAGTTCCCCAAATCGCTGGGTCAGTAGGTTTCTATCGTGTTTGATCATGATAGTAGTGTAGCCCTTATTTGTGTCAGATCAGTGACCGGAATGGTGACAATTTTGTAAGAAAAAGACATCCCACGTGTGATCAAGCTTTTATTCCGATTTGTGATTGAATAGCTCATCTACTGTTACCCCAAGAACTTCCGCTAGTTTGAATGCTAAGTTTAAACTGGGATCATACTTATTGTTTTCAATTGCATTTATGGTTTGTCTACTTACTCCACATTTTTTAGCTAATTCATCTTGTAAAAAACCTGCTTTTGTTCGAAATTCTTTGATATTGTTATCCATGTTGTTCTACCTATGTTTTCTTTTAAGTATTAGATAGGATACATTGAAAATTATTGAGATGGCACCCAAATATATGAAAGGGTTTGGTTCAATGGATAAAGGGGATTGTCTTTCAAAAAACAAAGGCCAAATACTGCTTGCAATTAAAATAGCAATTCCACCAATTAAAGAAACTATGCCTGCTTTGCCTACAATAAATCTTCTTCTTTCATCCCCTTTGATCAACATTATTATTATCATAGCAACTGTGCAAATCAAAGAAGCAACTAAAAACAGCCACAGCAGGAAAATATTGCCGTCTTGAAATATTTGCAAAAATTTAACGAAATCCATAATTATTCTCCTAAATGTCTAACATGTTTGACATTATTTTATATGATTACATGCAGAATGTCAAATAAGTTGGACATTCTATCGAAGTTTAATTTAAATCCTGTCCAAAAATCCCCCGCTCCCATTAAAATCAATATAATCAAGCCATGTCTAATGATAAGGAGACAAATAGTGAAAGATATAATTCGTAAACAGTTTGATCGTCTGCGTGCCCGCGGCGCGCATTACGTTGACACGCGCTGGTACCCTTATGAGGACTCGAACTTCCTCTATATGTGGAACGGCAACCTGAAAGCCAACAACGCTTCCAGCCAAAGTGGTTTGGGTGTGCGTGTCTTGTACAACGGTGCCTGGGGTTTTTCAGCCTCTTCCGACCTGGCCAATCCAGAAGCAATTTATGAAAAAGCCTTTGATAACGCCCGCATCGCCTCCGAACGGGTGACCTTCCCAGTACGCCTGGCAGAAAGAGATGCCATCATTGGCAGCTTCAACAGTCCCAATGAGATCGACCCATTCACCATTGGTCTTGATGAAAAGGTTGCATTCCTTAAAAAGATGGATGAGGCGATGAACCAGCCTGGCGTGGTGCAGCGCACCAGCATGGTTGAGTTTGTGCGCAAACAGATCATCTTCATGGACAGTGAAGGTTCTGAGATCGAGAAAAATATCATCGAAGTCTTCCCCAGAATTGGCGTGATGGGCTTTGATAAAGACGGCGGCATGCAGCGCCTCACCTACATGCCTGGACGAAAAGCCGCCACACGTGGTTGGGAAAGCATCGATGAAGTTGACTTCCTCAAAAATGCTGATCGCATTGTTAGCGAGCTTAATCAACTTTTAGTAGCCGAAGATGCTCCGAGCGGCAAAATGTCCGTCATTCTTTTGCCTGGCATCATGTTCCTGCAAACCCACGAAACCATTGGTCACGCGCTTGAGCTTGACCGCATCCTGGGCTATGAACTCAGTTTTGCGGGTGGTTCCTTTGTGCGTCTGGAGGATTTTGGCAACTTGCGCTACGGCTCCGAAAAACTGACCGCCCGTGCCAACGCTCTTGAGCCCAACTCGCCAGGCAGTTTTGGCTACGATGATGACGGCGTGCCTGCTCAGGACAATCTTTTGATCGATAAGGGCATTTTGGTTGGGGCGATCACTGGTCGTCAGATGGTCGAAGAAGCCAACGCCAAAGCCAAGCGACAGATCTTTGATGGCTCCAGCGGCGCGAATCGCGCGACCTCCTTCTATCGTGTCCCGATCGAACGCATGACCAACATCAACATCGACCCGGGAAACGATGGAAGTCTGGAAGATATCATCGCCAACACAGAGTACGGTCTGGTTTTGGATGGCGACAAAAGCTGGTCGATCGGCTCGAACCGCGAACAATTCCATTTCGCCTGTGATATTGGCTGGCTGGTCCAGGACGGGCAGAAGAAACAGGTTGTGAAGAACCCGACTTATCGTGGTGAGACATTGCCTTTCTACAATTCGCTTAGTGCGGTCGGTGACGAAAGCACTTGGCATGTTCACTACGTCGAAAACTGCGGCAAGGGCGCGCCCAATCAGATCATGCAGCTGGGGCACGGAATCCCCGTTTGCCGTTTTGATAATGTTCAGGTAGGAGAGTAAGATGAGCCAAAAAGTGATCGATCTGTTGAAAAAGCTGCGCAAGGCAGCCCTTGACCGCAATTTGAAGGTTTTGCTGCAATATCACGAAGAAGACAGCTACCTGATGCGTTTTGCCAACTCGGCTATCTCCTTGAATACAAACGAACACCTTGTCCGTCTGGATATGGTCGCGTTTGATGACAAAAAGCAGGTCAGCTTTAGCCTGATCGTTGACCCAGCTGATTTCGCGACCATGGAACAGGGGTTGGATCGCCTGGTTGAGATGCTGCCTCACGCTGAGCCCTTGAGCTATGTCCCAACATTCCCTGTCTTCAGCAAAGATGTGCTCGATGAGCGCGCTTTTGACCCCGCATTGGCAGCTTTGAGCAACCAGGAACGCCTGGATTATTTCAATATCCTGGCTGAGGGGCTTGAAAGCGACGATGTTAAATTAAGTGGAATTTTCAGCAGTGGCACCACCACAACCGCCCAGATCAGCACCGCCAACGAGCATGCCCAATATTTCCGCTCAACGGATGCCCAAATTACAGCTGTTTTATCCTCTGAGAGCTTGAAATGGGAAGTCAACGCTGAACAATCCGCCCAAAAGAAGAGCGATCTCGATCCTGAGGGCTTGCATGAAGACCTGGCTTTACTGGTCAAACACTATCAGGAAGAACAGGGCGTCCAATTGCCTGTCGGTAAATATACCGTTGTGCTGGGTCCAGCCGCGACAGCTGAGCTGAGCATGATGATGGGATACTTCGGTATGATGGGGCAAGCCTACAAACAAGGCTATTCTTTCTTGAAGGAAGAAGACCGGGGTAAATTGATCTTTTCAGAAAAGATCAGCCTGACAGATGACCCGGATGCGGTTGAGCTTTTCGCGAAATCGCATGACCAATATGGCTTTGAACGAAAGAAATTTGCTCTGATCAAAGATGGCAAATTTGGCTCCTTCATGTGGGATCAGGACACCGCTGATGAATTTGGTCAAAATCCCACTGGGCACAGTGTGGACAATGTCAGCGTTGTAATGAGTGGCGGTGATAAGGAGGTCTCCACGCTCAAGGAATTGCTGGAGATGGAGCACGACGAAGATATCCTCTATATCCCATATATTCACTATATGAACGTGGTCAACCCATCTCAGGGCATGGTGACTGGCTCAAGCCGCTTTGGCGCTCTGTATCTTAAGAAGGGTGGGGGAGTGCAGGTGCCATTTAACGTACGCCTGACGCAGAAATTTACCGATTTCTTTGGTGAACGCGTTCAGTGGCTCAGCAAAAAGCAGGTAGCCTATAACGTTTCAAGTAGTTATGGGCAGCGCAACCCCATGGCGCTTCTGGTGCCAAGGTTTATTTGTGTAAAGGGAATTGAGATCTCACACTCCAATCCCTCGTACTAAAACACAAGCTAGATTATCTCTAATTGTAGGCCGGATACCATCGTTGTATCCGGCTTTTTTATGCGATTGGCTCCTGTGCTTGTTCTACATCTCAGTATGTGTATGTTTGGGCTTGTATCTTCCGTGATAGGGTGGACTCCGATCATTCCCCCGAGATTCTCACTTTTGCAAAAAACTAGGTTTTCATCGAGGAAAAGAGATCAATTCAGGACACTAAAACGGAAAAACTCTGGTATGTCTCTGTCATCTGCATATGAATTTCAATTGCTCATATCTTTTTTACAAGGCTCTGATCGGCTTAATCGCGGATGGGGGCAAGCCCCATCCGTACATTTGGTATTTGACAACATCATAATCCTGCTTTGACCAAGCCACTTATAGGTCAGCAAACTGTACGGACGGGGGCCTGTGCCCGCGAAGCAGGGTATCAGCCCCGTCCGCTGCCAATGCATATCAATGCATCTGCCTTCATAACAAAGTTCTGATGCTACATTTGATGTTTCCTGAGTTTCCCACGTTTGTCAAAACTGATTTCTATCGGAGAAAATGGAAAAAATCAGGGCACTAGTATGAGTAGCTTAGGTTTTATCTTCCTTAATGGGGTGGACTCTGATTATTCCTTATAACTTATGAGAATAACACTTCTCGATAGTTATACGGTTGTTTTTGTCGCTTTGATAACGGAGTATCCTAATTATCTTTCTTAAATTCATTTTCTGTTTTACATATCAATGATAATCAATCGATTCGTGGTCGAGACGAAGTGCCCGTAGGGATATTGAGAAATGTACGAAATTTTCGTGCATCTCCTAATCCGACACAACTGGGCGCTGGGATTGTTCATGTTATATGTCGCTGTTGTCAATCCGTTCAAAAAATGATCTCGCCGCATTGCGCAGATTGCTTTCTGCATTTATAAGTGCGTCCGCAAGCTCCAGATCTGGTGGAGTTGCCTGTACCATATCGCTCACTCCCAATGCGTACATCCTCTCAGCATCTTCACCCAACAAGCCCGAGATCACAGCTACGCGCACTCCAGCCTGGCTGGCTCTCCGTGCAACCGCTGAAATGGCCTTCCCCATCGCGCTTTGAGCGTCTGTACGGCCTTCTCCTGAAATTACCAGATCCGCTCCTGCTAAAACATCATCAAATTTTATAGAATCGAGCACAAAATTGATGCCGCTGACAATTTTTGCCTTTGCGAAAGCGACAAAAGGCAAAGCAAACCCTCCCGCGGCTCCAATTCCTTCAAAATCGACCAGATCCAGACCTGTCTCATCCTCAATTCTCCTGGCCAGATGCAAAAGACCCATATCCAATCTCCGCACTTGCTCCTGTGTGGCTCCTTTTTGCGGACCAAAAACCGCCGCGGCGCCATTTGCTCCGCAAAGTGGATTGTTTACATCCGACAAGAAGAGAATCTTTTCATCCAATGCAAGCTCATCAAAAGCACGATGTTCTATTTTCTCAATTTCGGCAAGCCTTGCGGCTGTATGGATCGCCTCCCCCACCCCATTCTCAAAAAGCATTCCCAAGGCTGTTGCTGCGCCAATCCCACCATCGACTGTCGCGCTGCCGCCCAGCCCGATCAGGATGGGATCGGCTCCGCGATGAACAGCGTCTAAGATCATCAGCCCCACCCCATAGGTACTGGTCTTTTCAGGGTTCCGTTTGTTTTCTTCAACAAGAGTCAATCCGCCAGCCGCGGCCATTTCGATTAGCGCGGATTCGTCTGCGAGCATGGCATAGCTGGCCCGCATTGGTCTGCCAAGCGGATCAACTGTGTCAACCCAAACCAACTCACCATCTAAGGTGCCGAGTAAGGCATCTACCAAACCTTCGCCGCCATCAGCAATGGGCAGTTGAATTATTTCTGCATCAGAAAAAAATCGCGCGCTCTCTTCAGCGATGATCTGGCAAGCCTGACGGGCAGTCAGCGTGCCTTTGAAAGAATCCATGGCGATGATGACTTTTTTCATCATATCTTAAGTATAACGGTATGCCAGTCTTTGAATCATATTTTGTTTTATCTGATCATTCTCCATAGAACCAGGGTTATAATTGCTTACGAGAATAATAATCTCCTTAAGGGTTTAACGATGGCAAATAAAACAAAAAAGAAATTCATAGCGCTAACAGAAGACTTCCTTGATCTTGACCCCTCCCTACCCTCCCCGGTTCAGGCTTACCTCAACAGTCTGAGCCCCAACGGCAGACGCACTCAGGCGACAGCGCTTAATAACCTGGCAAACATTTTCTCCGATGGGAAAGTGATGCAGGCAGAAGAATTCCCTTGGCATCATTTGCGTTATGAGCATACCAATCAGCTAAGCAATGAGATGATCAGAATTGGCTACGCGAAAGCAACGATCAACAAACATCTCGTTGCCCTAAGGCGCGTCCTTGAGGAAGCCTACCGCCTTGGCCTCTATGCTGATCACAACGATTATTATCGCGCTGCTGGCGTAAGATCGCTTCGACAAGAAACCATTCTACGCGGTCGCACACTTGAACATGGCGAATTACAGGACCTAATGCAAGCCTGCCTTGATGACACTGGTAATCCCACACTTCGAAAGCGTGATCTGGCACTGATCTCCCTCATGTATATAACTGGTATTCGCCGCCAGGAGGTTGTCGACCTGAACCTCTCAGACCTGATCGAAAGCGAAAACAAGCTCAGGATCCTTGGCAAAGGCAGCAAACAACGCGAAGTATTTTTAACAGAAGAGACAATGCAGGTCTTAAACAATTGGTTGGAGCTACGTGGACGTGGGCTTGGGCCGCTTTTTACGCGTGTCAGCAAAGGCGGTAAGGTCGTTATGGCTCGTTTAAGCCCACAGGCCATCTATTACATCCTGAAAAACCGCCAGAAAAAAGCGGGTTTGGTCTCTTTTACCCCCCACGATCTGAGACGCACAACGATTACCGATCTTTTGTCAGCAGAGGTGGACGTGTTGACGGTTTCCGCCATCGCGGGACATAACAGCAGCGATACTACGCGTCGTTACGACCGCAGGAGCGAGGATAGCAAGCGAAACGCGGTCGAGCGTTTGCGCTCCCAGCTGAAAGATAACAAAGCATAACCCATCCAGCCAAAAAAGCTGGTCATTCTTACAGCTTCTTGAAGAAATCGCTGATCTCTTCACTGATATTGTTTAAGGACTCCTTGACGTCATCCCCAAACTTCTTCAGGCGTGGGTCTTCTTTTCCATGGTCAACAGCGTGTTTCAGGGCAGAGGAAATTTGTTTCAAACCAGCCTTGATCTCTTCCAGGCTGGTTTCAGCCCAATCACTGTCATAATCACGGGTTCCAGTCTGTGATGGACCGTGGCTGTCCTGGGCATGTTCTTCAGTATAATCCTCTGATTTTTCCCCGAAACCTGAACCAATTTCGGTCCATTCATCCCCTGTCTTCGGGTTTTTTAAAGGGTCTTGATCTTGATTAAATTGGTCCATGATCTATTCCTTTCAAAAGGTTGGCTTAGTACAGCAGGTATAGCAAGTCATCAAGCGTAATGTTGACGAAATAATCGTTAATATTGATCTCTGATAACACCTGACGCAGTGCCTGAGGTTCATAAGGGGTGTTTTTGAGTGAGTTTTCAAGCTCAGCAACATCACGTTGACCGAAAAAGTCGCCATAAAAGCAGATATTTTCAATGATCCCGCCCCTACCGATATCGATCCATGCTTCGATCGTGCCGCCAACATAACGTGTTTCGCGCTTGATAGCGAAAGCGGGCGACTTGCCGTAATTCCAATCCCAATTATGGTAACGTTCCTGGGATAGTTGATGAATATTTTGCCAATCCTCCTCGGTCAACCGATATTCCTCAACTTTACTATCTCCAAAAACACCGTTAATGATCATCTGGCGGAATTCCATGATATTGGGTGGATTTGCAGGCAAAAATTCGGTGATGTTGGCCACGCGCGAGCGCACAGACTGAATGCCCTTGGATTCGAATTTGGAGGGTTTGACCCTGAGGGCATTCCCGACCCCACTGAGATCTGTATTCCAAAGCAAGGTGCCATGGCTGACCATGCGGGGGCCAGAAACATACTGGGCATTGCCAGAGATCTTTTTACCTTCCACCACAATATCATTTCGCCCGGAAAGTTCAGCTGCCACTCCCATATTGTTCAAAACATCGACCACTGGTTGGGTGAATTTGCGAAAATTATGGAAATTATCCGGTGAATTAGGAGCAATGAACGAAAAGTTGAGGTTGCCAAGGTCGTGATAGACAGCCCCACCACCGGAAAGGCGCCGAACAACGATGATATCGTACTCCTGCACATAGTCAACATTGATCTCCTGAACAGTGATTTGGTTGCGTCCGATAATAATTGAGGGTTTATTGATGTAAAAAAGGAGAATTTCTTCACTGGGGGCAATGTTTTTGATCAGGTACTCCTCGATAGCCAGGTTTACGCGTGGGTCTTTATTTGGTTCGTTTTCAACAAATAGCATGACAGCTCCTTATTTTTTCCTCGGGGAATTATACCTTTCTGATTGATGCTTTGCCATTGTAGGATGTGACAAAATCGGTAGACTCTGTTCTCAGAAGAATCAATAATTTATCAATCGGCACTGTAAAATTACCACAAAATGTTTTGACGTTTGATGAATGAATTTAGTAGGTCGAGATAAAGTGTCCGTAAGGATATTGAATAATTGGGTCATTGGTGCCAATGATTCAATCCGACGTTCACTACGCAATTCCTAATCCGCCAAAAAATATGAAGGCAATCCTCATTTTGGCGACTGTCTAAATAACTGGAATGCCATTCATCCTAAAGAAAACAAAAAGGAAACAGAATAAGGTGTAAATTCTGTTTCCTGGCTATTCTGTTTATAAAGATACCCTCCCCCACTGGAGATTATCTGCAAATTATCGACCAATT
The DNA here is from genome assembly GCA_050946715.1 of Anaerolineaceae bacterium. GTDB lineage: Bacteria > Chloroflexota > Anaerolineae > Anaerolineales > Anaerolineaceae > Mesolinea. The sequence continues at coordinate 72,657 of JBMNVH010000005.1, forward strand.
CCAATGACGGTGAAACCTAGTTCTTCAAGATAGTTGCGATCAAGAAAGTTGCGCCCATCAACAACCGGCACCGGGGGAATATTTCCCCAATCCAGATCACGGTATTGAGGCCATTCCGTTACTAGAACGATTGCTTCAGCATCTTTGAGCGCATCTTCAATCGTATCACAATAGATTACGCCCAATTCACTATATTGGCTACGCGCATTGTCGAGCGCAACCGGATCGTGCGCCCGCACCAAAGCGCCTCGCTGTACCAGCAATTCACTGATATTAATCGAGGGAGCGTCACGCAGGTCATCAGTATTGGGCTTAAAGCTAAAGCCAAGCAAGGTAATATGCTTTCCTTTCAGGATTTTAAGCTTATCCTGCAGCATATCCACAACCAAAGCGCGTTGGCTGTAATTGATCTCGCGCGCAGCTTCAATAATTGGCATGTCCAGCTTATAATCGCGGGCAGTCGCCACCAAAGCGGCAGTATCCTTACCAAAGCAGGAGCCACCCCAGCCGATCCCGGCATTGAGAAAACGATTCCCAATACGCTTATCCAGACCAATGCCTTTGGCAACCGCGTTGATATCAGCGCCCAGTTTGCCAGCCAGACGACCGATCTCATTGACATAGGATATCTTTAATGCCAAAAAGGCGTTGGCGGCGTATTTGATCATCTCAGCGGAGGTCAGATCGCAAACCACCAATGGCACTTCTTGGAGCCCTTCCGGTCGGGGTAAGCCAGCGGGCGGCTCAAAGCTTTGTTCCGTCAGAGGAGAAAAAAGTTGCTTGAGACGGGCGATGCTGCGTTCACACTGCGAGCCAATAACGATGCGATCAGGATAGAAAGAGTCGCGCATGGCAGAACCTTGCGCCAAAAACTCAGGGCTCGATATTACATTAAAATCAGAGATCTCGCCATTGGGATGGGTTTCCCTGAAGTGTTCGTGCATGATGGTTTCTACCCAATTGCCAGAACCGATCGGCACAGTTGATTTGTTGACAATTACAGTAAAGCCATCACCAAGGCGTTCAGCAATTGACTCAGCGGCATGGCGAACATAGCTAAGGTCGGCATTACCGTCAGGAAGAGAGGGCGTCCCAACCGTGATGAAGACCACATCTGTTTCGGGAATATTGGCTTCATCATAACTGGTCGTAAAAGTTAAATTCTCCTTTGCCTGGTTAAGGATCTCTTCGAGGTGCGGCTCCCACATAGGTGTCTTACCCTGTTTATAGAGATCGATTTTTTCCTGGTTGGTGTCGAGACAAACAACCTGATTGCCAAGATAGGCTAAAACAACTCCTGTATTGATGCCAACATAGCCAGTGCCGATAATAAGTACACGCATATTTTTATCCTTTTTTCAATTGTCCCAGCCAATTATACATGCTATTGAGTTGGTCGTTAAGCGATATAAGTCCGAAACGAAATGCATCATATTAGCCAGGAGCCCTGAACTTTTCAACTGCTCTATTATCTCAAAAGAGTTGACTCTTTCTCCAGACACAAATTTCTTTCTGGATCAACAAGAGGCTGTTCTTTTGAAACAGCCTCTTGAATCTATTTACACGATTCCTCATCACCTCCAACAAGGTGATAATAGGAGAAATTTTGGGTTTAGTGCAGGGAACCTGTTAAACCTCTTCCAAACGTGCCATGAAGTGACGCAAGACAGCCGGTGCCCAGGTCACGCGCAAGCCGCGCAAGGATTCCGCATCCTTCATTGATTGCATGGCGGCTTCACCAATGTAATCAAGATGGCTTCGCGTATAAACCCGCCGTGGAATAGTAAAGCGCAGCAGTTCCAACGGCGCCAATACTTGCTCACCGGTATTAGCATCGGTATGCTCAAACATCAGCGAACCGATCTCAACCGTACGCACACCGCCTGCCAGATACAGCGCGTTTCCAAGCGCGACAGCCGGGAATTGGGCTTTGGGAATATGGGGCAAGGCTTTTCCGGCATCAACATAAACCGCGTGCCCGCCGGTAGGCATATACACGGGCAAGCCTGCTTCCCGCAGCACCTTCCCCAAATAGCGGGTGTGCGATTCGCGATAGTTCAAATAATCCTCGTCAGTACCTTCGTACAACCCGATCGCCAGTGCTTCCAGATCGCGGCCGCTCAAACCGCCATAGGTCAGGAAACCTTCATGGACGATCAGGTGCTGCCCGATCTTTTGCTTCAATTCCGGGTCACGGAAAGCGACAAAGCCGCCAATATTGACGATGGCGTCCTTCTTGGCGCTCATGGTACAGCCGTCAGCATACGAGAACATCTCACGGACGATCTCTTTGATGGGCACATCAGCGTATTTTGGATCACGGATCTTGATGAACCAGGCATTTTCAGCAAACCGGCAGGCATCGATGAAGAAAGGAATGCCATAGCTATGATAAAGCTCACCGGTCTGGCGGATATTATCCATCGAAACCGGCTGCCCCGCCGCGGAGTTATTGGTAATCGTCAGCATGCCCAGAGGAATGTTCTCAACGCCAGTTTCCTCGATAAAGTTCTTCAGTTTTTCCAGATCCATGTTGCCTTTGAAAGGCGCTTCCAGGCTGGAGTCTTCAGCCTCATCAACGGTCAGATCGATCGGGTGAGCGCCCAACACGAGCAGATTTGCCATGGTCGTGTCAAAGTGACGGTTATTGGGTACCGATTGTCCGGCTTTTACCGTGGCAGCAAAAAGCATGCCTTCCGCTGCCCTGCCCTGGTGAGTGGGCAAGACATATTCAAAGCCAAGGACATCCTGGATCGCGCGCTCAAAATGGTAATAGCTTTTGGCGCCGGCATAGGCTTCGTCGCCGATCATCATGCCCGACCATTGCGCGTCACTCATCGCGTTGGTGCCGCTGTCGGTCAACAGATCAATGAAGACATCTTCACCAGGAATATTAAATAAGTTGTAGGCAGCTTTCTCGAGTGCAAGCTTTCGTTCTGCTGGGGTCGTCATTTTTACTTTTTCAACGACCTTAATACGGAACGGTTCAATAAATGGTATGGTCATAATCTCTCCTTTTAAGAACTTATTTGACTGGCAAGGTGTTTCCCTGCCAGGAATCCACTTCCAAACGCATAATGCAAATTAAAGCCGCCACAAGGTCCGATCACATCATTGCTCTCCCCCACCAGATAAAGCCCGGGGATCAATATCGATTGACAGCTTTGAGGGTCGATCTCGCCAACAGGCACGCCGCCCACGCTCACCTGACTGTTGGTGAAATCTCCCGCCCCGATGATTTTGAATCGATTGTCTGTGGCTACGCGCAATAAATTGGTGAGTTGCGCTTCATCAAGTTTATCAATCGCGGTCTGAGATTGTATTTTTGCCTGCTCCAGGAAAAACGCGCTCACTTTTGGAGTAAAAGCCTGAAGCAAAAGCCCACGCAGACTTCGACGGGCTTTGATCGGATCAACAAATTGTTCTGCCATGCCTTCCCAATAAGGCCCAAGAAAATTGACCTGCAATTCAAGCCTTTTATCCGGATTAAGTGCCACCAGGTGGCTTAGATTCATCACGCCTGGGCCGTTAAAGCCTTTTTCCGTAATGATCAGGTTGCCAAAAGTGCTGTGAAGCCACTCTCCGTCAGCATAAAGTGAGCAAATGGCATCAAATCGCTGTCCTTTTAGCTGTTTGAACTCTCCAAGGTCAACATAGATCGGGCCTAAAGCCGGCTTTTTAGGCAATATCCGATGCCCAAGTGCAGCAAGTGCCGGAAAAAGCTCGCCCCTTGAGCCCAGATCGGGATAGGCTTTTCCACCAGCAGCAACAATAAGACGATCAAAATATTGGGAATACTGCTCACCATTCTGATTAATTTTCAGCTTAAAACCGCCTTCATCCCGACTAAACCACTCCACCTTTGTGGCTACGCGCAGTTTTACGGCGGATTCCAGTAAACGGTCTTCAAGTATTGCAACCACAGACTGGGCTGATTGTGAAAGCGGATAGTACCAACCGTCATCAGTTTTGATCAGAGGGATGCCAATTTTTTCGAAACAGGCCTTTAATTCAGGAACACCAAAGTTTTCCAGAAATTTTTCCATCCACTCCGAGTCCGCGCAATGATAAGCCTCGGCGCAAACAGCATCGTTGCTCAGGTTGCAGCGTCCGCTGCCAGTGACAAGAATTTTTTTGCCGATACTGGGGTTTTGCTCTAAAAGTGTGACCTGCGCATCCACGCGCGCAAGGCTCAAAGCAGCCATAATGCCTGCCGCGCCCGCACCGATCACCGCGATTTTCATATCCTGATTATAACCCGAATAAAGAGAGAATTGGTTGCAAAACTCTCATTATTCTGCACCTTTCAGATAGCCCTGCCTCAATAAGAATCCTCCCCATCCGAGCATAAACACATAAAAGCCTTGATGAAAAGCCTTGGATCTCCCAAAATTTCGATAATAGAGCCTTTCCCCAATCGATAAAACAGAAATACCGCGCTTGCGCACGGTATTTCTGTTGATCCTCAATAATGTGTTTTTTCTATCTAAAGATCAAGGGTAGATAAATTTCTCCACCTGTGTTCACCACTGTGATCGTAACCGTAGCGATATTGGAAGACAAACCGCTGTCATCTATCAGCTTATAACGGAAAGTGACTTCGCCATAGTAGTTAGCCGGCGGCGTATATTCGAAACTGCCATCATCATGCAAGACCAGCTCGCCGATCGAAACCCCGCCCTGCAACAAAACCACCAGGATCGTGCTGTCGGGGTCGAAATCGTTCTCCAGAACGCCCGGTGCCTCAACGACCAGCGTTGTATTCTCGTCCATAGTGTAGGCATCGTCAACAGCTACGGGCGCAACCGGAACCTCTTCAACGGTGATGACAAAACTTTCCAGAGCACAAAGCGGCTGGGTGTAGTTATCGCAAACACTCACGATCACCGTATACACACCCGGTCCTTGCGCTTCGGTCGGCGTCCATTGGAATTTACCGGTCAAACTGCCGATCGTGGCTCCCTCAGGCGCGTTCAGCAGACTGTATGTTAACACCTGAGCAGGAATATCAGGGTCAGACCCCACCACCTGATAACTAAAGCGCACTTCTTCGGGGATCGTTACATCCTCGATCGGCTCAATAGCGGGAGGCAAGTTGACTTCATAAACAGTGATGGTAAAAGTATCCTCATCACAAAGTGGTTCTTCGTCACAAACCTTGACCTTCACGCTGTAAACGCCAAAACCCTGGGCTTCGGTCGGCGTCCAGGTGATGATCCCGGTGTCGATATCAAGCGATAACCCTTCCGGCCCATACAAAAGCTCATAGGTCAGGTCGTTGGCAGGAAGATCCGGGTCATTAACCTCGATCTGGTGACTCATCAATTCCATTTCAAGCACGGAAAGGTTGCCAATTGGGGAAATCACCGGAGTGCTATTCACCTCGCTAACGGTGAGCGTTACCTCCTGGCTGTCACAAGCCGCCGGTTCAAAATTATCGCAAACCTGAACCGTAAAGGTATAGACGCCGGGACCTTGTGCTTCGCTTGGCGTCCAGCTAAACATACCTGTGCCCGCATGAATGCTTGCGCCTTCAGGCGCATTCAAAATGCTAAAGCCAAGCGTTTGCACTGGAATATCCCCATCGCTTGCCGCAGCGGTGAAGCTGTAAGGAACTAATTCCGGGATGGTCGCATCTGCGATCTCTTCTAGAACCGGAGCCTGGTTGACCTCACTAACAGCAACCGTAATGGTTTCACAGTCGTCTAATTCTCCATCGCTGACACAAATACTAAAAGTATAACTACCAGGTCCCTGCGCTTCAGTTGGTGTCCATGTGAAGACGCCACTAGACGAATCAATCGTGGCACCCTCCGGCGCGCCTGTAAGGCTAAAGGTCAGAGGTTGAACCGGAATATCCGCGTCGCTTGCCGTAGCAGTAAAGGTCAAAAGCGCCAGTTCAGGAGTGCTTTTATTGCCTATCTCATCCAGCACCGGAGCCACATTCACCTCATTCACAGTCAAAGTCACATCCTGACTATCACAGAGGGGCGGAGTTTCATCATCACAGACTCTAACTGTAAAGGTATAAACATCAGGCCCCTGTGCTTCCGTCGGCGTCCAGGTGAAAACACCTGTGGCAGGATCGATCACCGCGCCTGATGGAGCATTTATCAGACTAAAGGTCAAAACCTGAGGAATTGTATTTGGGTCGCTCGCTTGCGCTGTAAATGTAAATTCCACCATCTCGTCAATGCTTGCATCCGCGATCGGCTCAAGTTCCGGAGGCAGGTTTCCTTCCAGAACTTCCACTTGAACTACCTTACAATCTTCCAGAGCCCCATCACTGACGCAGACATCAAAAGTATAAACATCCGGTCCCTGATCGGCTGTTGGCGTCCAGGTGAAAACGCCTGTCAGTGGATCAATGCTTGCGCCTGCTGGAGCCATCGCACCCAAACTGAAGGTTAAGGTTTGTGCCGGCAAGTCTGGATCGCTTGCCGTTGCTGTGAAGCTGAGCAGGTTCGTTTCCCACACTTCCTGATCGGGGATCGCATCCAAAACAGGAGCAAGATTGACCTCGTTGACTGTCAAAGTTAGCGTCTGGCTATCACAAGCTGATGGTTCACCGTCATCACAAACCCTCACAGTGAAGGTATAGCCACCTGGGCCTTGTGCTTCCGTCGGTGTCCAGGTAAAGACACCAGTGCTTGGATCGATCACCGCGCCTTCCGGAGCCCCTTCAAGGCTAAAGGTGAGCACCCCATCCTCTGGGTCGTTTGCAACGGCAGTAAAGGTATATTCCTCCATCTCATCGATCGTCGCGTCTGCTATTGGATACAATTCAGGAGGCAGGTTGACCTCAAGCACGGTTATTGTCACTTTCTGGCTGGTGCAGGCAGGCACCTCATAATCATCACAAACCTTGACATAAAAGGTATAGACGCCTGGACCTTGCTCTTCCGTTGGCGTCCAGGTGAATACGCCCGTACTCGCATCGATCACCGCGCCTTCTGGCGCCCCAACAAGGCTAAAGGTGAGCACCCCATCCTCTGGGTCGTTTGCAACGGCAGTAAAGGTATATTCCTCCATCTCATCGATCGTCGCGTCTGCTATTGGATACAATTCAGGCGGCAGATTGACCTCAAGCACAGTCAATGTCACTTCATCTTCAACACAGGCAGGAACCTGATAATCATCACACACCTTGACATTAAAGGTATAAACGCCAGGCCCCTGTGCTTCCGTCGGCGTCCAGGTAAAGACACCAGTGGTAGGATCAATTGCCGCTCCTTCAGGTGCGCCTACAAGGCTAAAAGTCAGTGTTTGAGTTGGAATATCCGCATCATTTGCAATAGCAGTAAAGGTATATTCCTCCATCTCGTTAATGGTAGCATCGTCAATTGGATAAAGCGTTGGTGGTAGGTTGACTTCAAGAACTTTCAATATGAGGCTTTGGCTGTCACACTTTACGGGTGTGCCATCATCACAAACCTTTACGGTAAAGGTATAGTCGTCAGGACCCTGCTCTTCGGTTGGAGTCCATGTGAAAACGCCCGTAGCCCCGTCGATCACAGCTCCTTCTGGTGCCCCTTCAAGGCTAAAAGTAAGTACGCCGCCTTCCGGGTCACTTGCGACGGCGGTGAAGGTATATTTCACCATCTCATTAATAGTGGCATCCGCAATCGGATAAAGTGTTGGTGGTAGATGTCCTTCCGAAACCGTTAATTTCAAAGGAAGGCAATGCTGAAACTCCCCATCACTGATACAAACATTAAAAGTGTAAACTGCATCTCCCTGTTCATAAGTTGGCGTCCAGGTGAAAACCCCACTTGTAGGGTCAATTGCAGCTCCCACCGGCGCAGTCGCGCCTAGTGAAAAGACCAGATCCTGGGCTGGCAGATCAGGATCGCTGCCCGTTGCCGTAAAGCTGTATTCCACCTCCGGTGGAATGGTGGCATCCGCGACAGGATCAAGTGTCGGAGCTAAATTCACTTCGTTTACGGTTACGTTGAAAGTATCGCTGACGCAAGCTGGTTCGTAGAAGCTATCACAGACTTCAATATTAAATGTCTGAACAGTAGGGCCCTGCTCTTCTGTTGGTCTCCACGTAAAGCGTCCGGTTACAGACACTTCCGCCCCGATATCTGAAGGTGTTAGATTGAAAGTGAGCGTTTGTGGCGGCACATCTGGATCTTCAACAGGAAAAAAGAAGGCAAGAGCTTCAAGTTCGTTAACAGTTTTATCTTCGATTGGATAGGTAAAGATTGGCGCTGTATTAGCCGCCACGTTAACAAGAACATTAAAGTCGCGACTGTAACACTTGATCGGGGCACCATCATCACAAGCAGTATAGGTAAAAACGTAAGGATCATCCCTGCCCTGACCTAAAACAGGTCGCCAGCTGAATTCACCGCTAACAGCATCGACCGTAGCTCCCAGATCAGTTGGGCTCAAGGTAAAAGTGAGCGTCTGCGCGGGTAGATCAGGGTCAACAACCTCAGGCGTAAAGGTCAGAGTTTCCATTTCCGAGATAGTTTTATCTTCGATTGGATAGATAAAAGGCGGCTGATTGTGAATATCCTGAACACTCAAGCCCTCACTCGCAGATCCAGTTTCGATCGCCGGGCTTGCAGACTGATCCAACAGTGATAAGCGCACCGTATAATCGCCAGCCTCGCTAAACCTTGCGACAGCCTCAAGTGGTAGGTTCCCTGAGGCAGCGAAAGACCAGGCACCCGAAGCTGGAACAACATATTCAAGTTTTCCGTTCACGACAACTGGATCAACCTGGCTAGGTTCTGCGCTTGGATCGCTTGGGTCATCCACCAGGAAAGAACTCGTTACAGTCGCGCTAAGCGGCGTTCCATCGTTATTACTGATGATAAATTTTAGTTGGGGGTTGCTGATCGCAAAACCATTAGCTGGATTCGTGAGAGCAGCTGAAAGGGTGATGGGCTCATCTGTATTAACTGTTCCATCCAGACCTGTCAAGGTCACCGTTGGGGCTGTGTAACCAAATGGAACACCACTGAATTGATATTGAGCAATACTCGCTCCCTGATACCAGGTATCCCAACGCCCGAGGTGTTGTATGACCATCGCGTTGCTGCCTTCTGCGATCGGATTGGCTTCAGCTCGCGTCCAGTTGATTCCGTCCGTCGACGTAGCTAAACCAATTTTCTCATCTGTGCTGGTCCCCGTCGCTGTATACCATAAATAGTATTGCCCATCAACGACTTCAACTGAGGGAGCATAGACATTGGCTGAATCCCAACCCTTGCTGGTATCAGGCTCCAGGATTGGGTCTTGCTGAACCAGATTAAAGCGTTTATCGTTATCAGAAGGATCCCAGGGACCCGCCAGGCTACCAGAGTAGCTGGCAAGATAAATTTTCTTTGCAAGAGCTTCCGGAGGTGGGGGATTCCGATAAACCTCACTATCTGACAACGCTTCAAAGTATAGGAAATACGTATCACCGATCTTCTCAATTTCAAAACCACCAATATTAATAGCCGTCTTTGGATGAATGTGCCGATAAGAAATACCGAGATAATTCCAGTTTATTCCATCGGTTGAATTAAAGATCAGAGCGCGATGGGCTGGACGCTCCTGGAATAAGAACATGTACAGCACATCACCTTCACGGATAATAGCAGGGTTTGCTTTGGAAGTTGGCGATTCGTCGCCTGTTATCACAACCGGTGTACCGTTGCTGAAACTATCCGGAACATCCGAGCTGGCATAATAGAGGTCATCTCCGACACTGTACCACATGCGATAGAGTCCGTCCTCGTAGAGCACAAAAGGACTGCCATTGATGCCAATTTCAGCTTGAGTTTTCTGCTTAGCGATAACAGGTCTGGGATTGATTGAAGAAAGAATGATCCCAAATATCAGGATAAAGCTAAAGATCACCCGCCAAACTTTATTATTTTTCATTGAACACTAATCCTTCCTTCCCTTGATTAAATAAAAAACCACGCAAACAGGCGTGGTTAATAAACAAACAAAATTGAGCAAATTAACAGACAGAAACCTTCCATAAACGCTCCTATTGAACCTGAGAGGCCCTGGATAAACAACACTTCCAATTATAAGCTACAATCGACCCCTTACAAGCCAAAATTTTGTTTCCGATAAAAAACCCTTTTACTTTCTTTGGCATGGTATGATTAATCTAGTCTCAAACACTGTAACTCAACGAAATGTTTTGTAGCTGAAACAAAGGAGGCTTCCATGAATGTACTTGGTATGGCGATCGATATCGGCGGAACCACAACAAATTTTGCGGTTTTAGATCAACAAGGGCATGCGGTCAGTAAATTCAAACGCTCATCCCGGGATATTTTTGGGGGCGATGAGCATCCTTCGTTGGCTTTAGAAAAAGCGATCAAAGATCACCTGGATTCATTAGAGCTTCAGGCTCACGACCTACAGGGAATCGTTGTCGGAGTTCCCGGCAAGATAGATCCGACCACTGAACAAATAACCAGTGTTCCTAATCTCAAGGCATTGGAAGGTGTTTGCCTGGGGCTTGACCTACGCTCAAGTTTTCAGACCACTGTTTTTGTCGAAAATGATGTAAATCTGATCGCTGTTGGTGAAAAAAGTTTTGGTGCTGGAAAAGCTTATACTGATTTCATCTGTGTTTTCGTTGGCACTGGCATTGGAGCTGGTTTGATAGTAAAAAACAAGCTTTATAGAGGTGCCTTTGGCGCTGCTGGCGAGCTTGGTCATATGCCGCTCATTCTAAATGGACTAGAATGCAACTGCGGAAGCAGAGGTTGTCTTGAAATGTATTGCTCAGGAAAAGCATTCTCGAGACAGGCGCGTCATATCTTTGGGGAATCGGATACTCAAAGTGCCGATCTGCATGACGACACAAAATGGGATAATGCCGCACTTGTCTTTAAAGCCGGCAGGGAGGGGAATGCAAAAGCGATAACTGCAATAGAAGAGGGCTTTAAGTATCTGGCACATGGCCTGGCAATTGCCGCGACGGTGACAAACCCAAAACTATTCTTACTTGGGGGCGGAATTTTAAATGCCTGGCCGGAAGGTTTGCGGATCGTGGAGAAAACTTTCCGCGAAGTTTCAAGCGTGCCTTTTAAAGATGAAACTGACTTTGCCTTGACTCAGCTGAAAGATGATGCAAGTTTTGCCGGCGCTTTCGGGTTATTGACAGGTCTGGCGTAATTAACACCAAGTTATAACAGCCACCCAATGTACCGAAATGAGAGAATGTTCGCTCTCTCATTTCGGTATATTTATCTTTTGGCATGACAGAAACCAACAATTCTCAGCATAGGAATAATGTATATTTCATGGTCAGGAGACTACGAGCGAATACATCTGTTCAAGTATGGTCTCCTGATTATGCCGTTTACAGGTAAGCAAACTGTACGGACGGGGTTTAGCCCCGTCCGCTGCCTATTCATACCAAAGCATTGGTCTTCATTACGTGGTTGAGATATGCTTACTCAGGGATGGGGCGAGCCCCATCCCTTGCTACATCTAGGGTTTCGGCCAGGAAAATAATTCGATTGCTTTATATTCAAAGAAAATGAGCTGTATGTATTTCATACTGAGAATTGCTGAACAGAAACGTCGTTATCTGCTTTGAGGGTTTATAATATGTAGACACAAGTCTTAGGGAAAGTTTTGGGATGATCTTCATAAAGCGAAGACTCCTTTTTACTACAACGATGTTGCGCGTTTCTTATAATAATTCTACATTAAATCCACTTAAACTCTTGACTCGTGATAATATTTTGGTAAGATTGTGTTCAGAACGAACATCATCGACAAGTTGTATTTTATCTGATCCTGATTGGAGTGCCTCTATATGTTACCTGTCGAACGCCAGAGAATGATTCTGTCCCACCTAGCCAAGAATGGAAATGTCAGCGTTATTGATCTCTGTAATATGTTTAAGGTCTCAGAGATGACCATTCGCCGGGACTTAACTAGTCTGCAAAGTCAAGGTCTTCTCAAACGCACTTACGGTGGAGCCATTCCAACCGAACCAGCTTTTTTCGAGATCTCACAACGTGCGAAATTATCTATGTTTATTGAGGAGAAGAAGCAAATTGGGACTTTTTGCGCCGATCTGGTTAAAGATGGCGATGTTGTTTTTTTAGATAGTGGGACAACCACATTGCAAATCGCCAAAGCATTAAAAGGGCGACCGATCACGGTTCTGACCAACGACCTGAACATTGCCTCAGAATTGCTTGATTGTCATTCAATAACCATGTTTATCGTAGGTGGTGAGCTCAATCGAGAGAACAACAATTTGCTTGGGTCCAAAGCCATCGGTTTCTTTGACGACATCAGGGGCGATATTTTATTCCTCGCCGTTGAAGGCGTTGATGAAAACGCGGGATTCACAGTTCCTGACCTTGATGAAGTCCCAATCAAACGAAGAATGATGGGGAGCGTGGAAAAGGTCTATGTTGTATCAGATCACAGCAAACTTGGTCGCAACAGCATGGGGATCATCGCACCGATTGACGGTGTGACCGCCCTGATCACGGATTCCGGAGCATCTGAGAACATTCTCAGACCTCTTCAGGAAAAGGTTCAAATACTGATCGCATAATACCAAACCAAACATTAACTACCATTACAGGAGAAGAAATGACCAGTAAATTCGAAAATGACTTCCAGATACCCTTGAACCCAGAAGCTTTGGCTGCATTGCCCTTTGGAGATAAATCCGTTCGCCGACTAAGTGATTTAAAGACATATTTTTTGAATGCTGATAAAGCAGAAGCGATGCTCCAGGAAGACGATCCTGTGGTTTATGAGACCTGGCAGATGGAATATGACTTAGAGGGAAGTGGATTGAGCATCGGCACCACCAAAATTTACCCTGGAAATGTGGCTGGCGAATTCTTTTTTACCCGAGGACACTTTCATACTGACGACATCGGTGATGAATTATATGTTCCTTTAACTGGAATTGGTGTCCTGGCATTAACGACCAAAGATGGTGAAAGCAAGGTGATTGAGCTAAAACCTGGCGATCTTGTTTACGTTCCAGGTCATCTTGCTCATCGCACAGTCAATATCGGCGACGAGCCTCTCACTTTTTTATCGATCTGGGCATCCCACATCGACCACGACTATGATATTGTGACCAAATCAGGCTTTCCTGAGTTGTTCTTTCAGTCTGATGAAGGATATCGCGTTGTAAAAAACCCAAAGTTTGCTCTTTGAGGATAAACAGAGGAATCCACGTCACCTCTATCCCCGTTCGTTAAGCATTCGGTAGGATCCGCACATGAGATAGTCAAGCAGCTTTATCCTAATTACATTGTTAAATTAAAGTCTCTTGTATCTATAGACTGTGGATCGTCTTAAAAACCCGTATTGGGCTGGAACCAACAGATATTGCGGGAACCATTATCGCATTATCAAATAAACTGAATTCATCCACTGTTATTTAATAGATCTGAAACCTTATATGTTCGAATTAGTTGAAAAATGCATGGAAAAGCTCAATGAATTATTCAAGGCAACAAATTAAAGGGTTGCTTTTTGGTAGATTCAAACATATAATAACATTTAAGCATTGACAAGTCGTTCACAACACGTTAATATGACGTTGTTGGCAGTTGAAATTAGTGCGTTCTGCAGATCGGAGGTTGTATAGAGAAACCCTCAACCAAAAATCACCCAAATAACCCTCATCAATGTCTTTGTTCGTTTAAATAAGTTTCACAAGTTCAATAAGGAGAGATAATGAAAAGAAGACTAATCATCGTTTTTGTGGCTTTTCTGGTGATGTCGATTCTCGCGTCTGCCTGCAGCCCTAGTCCCCAAGCTCCTGCTGTTACTGAGCCGGAGATCAAAGAGCCAGCAGAGGCATCTGAAGAAAAGGAGCCCGTTACTATTAAATGGTCTGGTTGGATGCTCAATGAGTGGGGAGAAGAAAGTTACCAATTTATTTTAGACTCATTCAAAGAGAAATACCCTCACATTACTGTCGAAGTCGTTGATATGCCATACAATGACGTCCTTTCCAAATATCAAGCGGCTGCTGCAGCAGGCGAAGCTTTTGATGTTTTCGCAACCGAGGTATCCTGGAATGTGCCTTTGTACACAGCGGGTTACCTGGAGGACCTCAACCCCTGGTTTGAAAAGGACCCGGAATTTTCCGACTCCTTGGCACGCGAAGTTTACGATATGCAAAGTCCTGGCGGAGAAACCACCGGTGTCTGTATGTATCTGATCAGCTATGGCTTGATGTATAACGTCAAGATGTTTGAGGAGCTGGGGCTGGAACCGCCTACAAGTTGGGATGAATTTGTTGAAGTTTCAAAGAAAATCAGGGAAATTGATCCCAGCATTTATCCCGTTGCCATGGGCTGGGCTGGAAATGCCGCAATCAGCACCCGAACGATTCACCAGCTTGCTGTTCAATATGGAGCCAAGGTTGTGAATCCGGATGGTACAGCTGGATTTGAGCATCCCGGCTGGAAACGAGCTCTGGAGCTGTGGAAAGAGTATTATGATCTCGGTGTCGCCGTGCCAAATGCGTTGGGCCTAGACACAATGATTCCTCGGGAAATGTATGCCAATGAACAAGTTGCCATGCTTTGGGAGGGCCCATTTGCGGCTGGCGTTGCCCGCTTGGCCAACCCTGAGATGGAATCTGCTTATACGCTTCCATTCAAGACCGAGCTTGGAACTGGCGGCTACCAGTGGACTTGCAGCGGCGTATCGATCAGTCAACTTTCTGAGCATAAAGAAGAAGCTTATCTGTTCCTCAAGCATCTTATGTCGGATGAGGTTGCTGACCGCATGTTGGAACATAACAAACTCGCCTGGGCTACAGATTATGCCTTTGCTCAATTGGCAACAAGCGATGACCAGGTACTGAACAAACTGCCTCTAATGGCCGCGAATGATCCTGATAACAACTATTCTGGAGTGCCGCTGCCAAATAACGCACAATTGAATGACTTCTTCAAAGCGATCGTACAAGAAGTTATGAATGGAACCCTGAGCATCGATGAAGCTGTAATCAAACTCGATGAGGAGTACCAGAGAAATATTGATGCTGGGTTCTAACACTCCCAGTCAGATTCAAGAGGTTTCAAACAGGAAAAACCTGTTTGAAACCTCATATTCAATAAAGGAGCTGATATGGCAAGTGCAACTACAAAAAAACGCATCTCCAAAAAATACAGGGGATACGTATTTATTGCACCCGCGATCATACTGTTGATTCTGGTAGCAGTTTTTCCATTGATCAATACCTTTACCATCAGTTTCCAGACTCAACAGCAGGGCAAGTGGCTTTTCATCGGATTCGACAATTACAGAAAACTATTTCAAGACGAATGGTTTTTAAATGCGGTTAAAAACACGGTCATATTTACTGTCATTGTCACGGTTGGTCATTTAGGGATCGGCTTGATTTTTGCGCTTTTGCTTAACGAGCGCTGGTTTCTTCCGCTCAGGAACTTTATCCGGGGCGTGCTGATTCTCCCCTGGCTGTTTTCAAGTGCTGCGGGATCTTTGATGTGGTCCATGTTGTATCATCCGGTAGGTTTCTTTAACTCAATGTTTACCACGCTATTTCCTAATGCGACTCCAATAGACTTTTTAGGCAATCCTAGGATTGCGATGTGGTCGATCATTGCCGTGGTTGTTTGGATTTGGTATCCATTCTACATGGTGTCCATTCTGGGTGGCTTACAGTCTATTCCAACCGATCTTTATGAAGCAGCCAAGGTTGACGGTGCCAATGTATGGCAGCGATTTTGGTTTATCACGTGGCCGCTTTTAAGACCGGTATTGATCTCGGTCAGCACGATTGATCTGATATCAACCATGGGGCACGTGGATGTTGTCAAAATGCTCACTGCAGGGGGACCGATGCAGGCTACAGAAACGATCGGATACTATGTGTGGAAAACTGGACTTAGGGATGGACAATTAGGCTATGGCGCGGCAATCAGCGCAATATTGGTCCTGGCTATGTCGTTCTTTATGTTTTCCTATCTAAAAGTGGTATCAAAAGGCGGAACCAGTGGAACTAACTTCTAATCAACACAGTAGAACAACAAATAAAAGAAAAAGAGCATCACGAAGCCAGCGGCAAAGACGGTGGCGCACCATCATGATCGTCACAGTCACGATCGTAGCCACATTGATAATGATGATCCCGATCTACTGGATGGTAAATGCTGCCATCAGACCAATACGGGAAGTGTTAACCGTTCCGCCCAAGTTCATTCCAGAAACAGTTACATTTGATTATATAAAAGCTGTTTTGGAAAGCCCGCGCAACCAACAACATTTTAGGAATAGCTTTATTATCACAATTTCCGCATTAAGCCTAACTTTGTTCTTTTCCACGCTGGCTGCCTATGGTTTCTCCCGCTTTAAGATTCCAGGCGGAAGAGCTATCCTTTTAGGAATGCTTGCCCTGTTGATGATCCCACGGGTAAGCTTGATCATTCCGTTTTTTAAGTTGGCTAATCTCACGAAATTATATGATACAAGATTGATCCTGGTCTTCACAAATACGACCTTTGCATTACCCATGAGCACCTGGCTCTTAAAAGGCTATATTGATTCCATTTCACAAGAATTGGAAGAGGCTGCCATGATCGATGGATGTAATCGTATTACTGCTATCCGGAAAATACTTTTGCCGATCATTTTTCCAGGTCTGGTAGGCGTTGGAACCATGGTAGTGATCAACAGCTGGAATGACTATCTGCTCTCTTTTATCCTGACCCAAACTTTAAAGGCACAGCCGATCACGATTGCCCTAGCCAAATTCTTCGGAGAGTACAACCGAAACTGGAATGGCATTATGTCTCTTGCCTTGATTTCCAGTCTTCCGATCATGCTCCTTTACATTTTCTTCCAGAAATATGTTATTCAAGGTTTGACCAGCGGTGCGGTTAAATAGTTCTGTCATTTTTTTGGAAGAATGAACAAACTAGGAAACACTAAATTTGTTAGACATTAAAAAGCTGAGAAGGAGTACAGATGTTGCGAATTCTAATTGGCGGAATCGTTTGGGAGTCCTTGACCTTTTCACCCATTCGGGGCAAATATGAGGATTATGCTTTCTACCGGGGAGAACAAATTAACGATGTCTTCACGCTTGATGATGTTCTTGCGGAATTAGACATCGAGCCAGTATACACAACTTATGCCCGTTGTAAAGCAGCCGGTGGATGGTCTAACCGGGAAGCCTTTGACACAGTAAAAAGAGAGATTCTTGAAGGGATCGACAATGCGGGTCATTTGGATGGGATAAGTCTCATCTTACATGGCGCTAACCAGGTGGAAGGCCTGGGCTGCGGTGAAGAAAACCTTGTCGTACCTATTCGCCAAAAAGTTGGTAACGATATGCTGATTGCAGCCAGATTTGATCAGCACGCCAATATCACCCAACTTCAACAAGAAGCATTGAACATTATTACTATCTACCGTACTGCGCCCCATCGTGATTGGAAGACCAGACTCCATGATACATTGCGGTTGCTGGCTAAAGCGATCAGAGAGAAGCAAAAACCGGTCTCAACTTTTATCCGTGTTCCAATTTTGGTTATGGGTGAGAGGTCCACCAGCGAGACCGAACCAATGCGCTCCTTGATACCACTTGCCATTGAAGCAAGCGAAGAACCCGGGATCATTAATGCGGATATCGCTGTCGGTTTTTGTTGGACCGATGTCCCCATTGCAGGCATGGGCGTAGCCGTATCAGCAGAATCAGAAGAATACTTACCCAAGGCAGTGGAGATTCGTGACCGCCTGGCGCGAGCGATCTGGGAGCGGCGTTTCGATTTTCAGATCTGTGGCGAATACGCTCCCGACATTGAAACAGCGATTAAGACCGCGGTTGACGCTGCTGAAAGCTCCATTTTTATCGGGGATGCTGGTGATAACGTCACAGCCGGAGCACCGGGTGATAATACCCTTTTTCTCAAAACCTTACTTGAAGCAGATATCCCAAACGCGCTGGTGTCCGGTCTTACTGACGCGGAGAACACGCAGGCATGTTTCAAAGCAGGTTTGGGCGAGCAGGTAACCCTGACTGTGGGGGGAAAGCTTGACAGCAAATATTGTTCACCACTTAAGATCACCGGAACGATCGTCAATCTCTATGAACCAGCTGACCTTACTTTGAATGATGTTCGAACTGCAACTTTGGATCTTGGCAAAGTTACTCTGATCCTTACAGAACAGCCCTGGGGATTCACTCGTCTCCATCAATTTACGGACGCTGGCGTGAACCCTTTGGATTACAAGATCATTGTTATGAAAGTTGGTTACAACCATCCCGAGATCGTGGATATCGCTCCGAGAGGCTTTATGGTCCTTACCCCCGGTTATACACCCCTGGATTTGACAGAGTTTGAATTCAACAATGTGCTGAAACCCATTTTCCCCTTGGATACAGCCTTTGATTGGGAGCCTAATTAGGAAGAATACTCTCTTGATCAAAGAGAACAATCTGCTAAGTTCTTTCTTTTGTTACAAAAAGAAATGAGACGTCAATAGATTGTCCTCAGTAAATAACCTATGGATCCCATATAGGGCAATTACATCTAAATTTACCTAAATTAAGCGTCTATGAAGCAAATTAGACATGAAATAATATGCCTATTTGACTGTATTATATAAGGTATATGTGATGCAGTTGTCTGGCTGTCATCACGAGGAGCCCTTTAGGGCGACGCCTGTGCCCGTAAGGGTATGTGCGATCTGCCTTAGAGCTCTTGCTGTGCAAAATGGAATGGAAAAACGATTAAGCCACGCCCCTGACAAGGCTCGCAGTAATGATAGTGACTAAATGAAATTATAAACTTTAGTGCCATTTTTCTAAGCTAGGCTAAAAAGATTTAGTTATTGTTCATATTTACGCTTGATTCTAATAATAATCATCTTTATTTAGATGCGTTTGCCCTGGAATCCCATATGCAAAACCATAGGATTAATCTGGCTTAAGTTACAATTAGTATTAATCATTTCGTAAATCTCGTGATTCTGTTTGCGAAGATCACTCAGAATTCACCCACAGAAAGGCATACTATGGCTCTCATCCGCATCGATCATCGTCCCAAAACCACAAAGGTCAACACGCCCTTGCACCTCATCCTGCCTGATAGTTTCGATGAAAACAGCCTCTCCCTGGCTGATTACGAAGTGCTCTTGCTCTTACACGGCATTGCCGACGATTCTTCCGGCTGGGCACGCTACACCAACGTCGAAACACTCGTGCGTGAGAAACCCCTCGTCGTCGTCATGCCCTCTGCCGGACGCAGTTTTTATACGAATATGGACAACGGTCAGGCTTATTACAGCTACCTGACGGAAGAACTGCCTCACTATCTTGAGAAACTCTTCCATCTCGACCTAAGCAGCAAAAAAATGCTTGTTGCTGGCAATTCCATGGGCGGTTTTGGCGCCTTCAAACTGGCTTTCCTCAATCCTCAGCGTTTCCGCGCGGCTCTGTGCCTTTCTGGCGTACTCTCCTTGCAGATTTTCAATCTCCAAAACCCCAGTCCCGAGCAAAAAAGCCTACAGCACGAATTTGATCTGATCTTCGGCGGTCTCGACACCCTACCCGGGTCCGACAACGACCCTGCCACCTGGCTCGAAAAAGCACGCCTCATCCAGGATAACCTGCCAGAGCTATCCATGGCTTGCGGAACAGAAGACGCGCTCCTGCCCTCCAGTCGTTGGTTTTACCAACAAGCCCTCAACCGGGGTCTGCCGATTACCTACCGCGAATCCTCCGGCGGTCACGACTGGCTTTTCTGGGGTAAACAACTTGAAATTTGGCTTGAAACTGTCCTGACCTCAGAATAAAACTAAACTTCCAGGTCCAAATCTAAGCTCACGACGCCAATGTGCCATCGACAAGATCTTTGGCATATTTATTGCTACCATAATCCTGACGATTCCCTCGTCGAATTATTTGAAATACTGGTTTCCACAAACCAGGAGGATTTATGAGCAGAGCATTTGGCATCGACATCAGCAAATGGCAGGCAAGTTCCGACGGCAAAAGGACAATGAACTTTGAAGCCGTCCGCAACCACAGCGAAAAGGTCACCTTCATCGCCTCGCGCGCTGGCGTTTCCTGGGGCTACAAAGACCCACAATTCGACTATCACTGGGAACAATCCGGACTCCTTGGCATTGGTCGCATTGCCTACCACGTCATCTATTTTGGCGAAAGCGCTGTTGCTCAAATGGATTCCCTCTTCAAAATGCTCGAAAGACGCAGCAACTTCAAGCACGATCGCATCGCTCTCGACCTCGAAATTGCCGGCATTAACACGAAATCGCGCATCACCTCCACCACTCTCAACTGTCTCGAGATCTGCAAAGCCCGCACCGGTCGCTACCCCATGGTCTACTCGCGCGCCAACTGGGTCGACACATATCTTTCCGTCAAAGACCTACCCAAACTGGACTGGTGGTTAGCCACCTATCGTAAGACCGCACCTTCACCCCTCTACACAAGGGAACATCCCGGTCCCCCCTATTTGCCCAAAGGCGTTGACACTTACCTAATTCACCAGACCGGCGATAAATGCAAATCCATCGGCGCCCAAAGCCATTACATGGACTACAACCGCTGGAATGGCGATGAGAACGCTGTCCTGACCTATTTCAGCAACCCCGGCGCGATGCCCTACGTGCCACCAACTGATCCGGTCGTTTTCAAAGTCAAAGTCTTGGTCAACGCGCTGCGCAAACGCAGCGGTCCCGGCACATCCCACAAAGTGATCGGGCATCTTAATCTTGGCGAGATCGTATCGGTCTATCAGGAAAGCAACGGCTGGTTGAAGATCGATAAAAACTCGGAAGTATGGTGCAGTGGCGCCGCCAATTATGTCCAACGTGTCGAAGACGATCAGTCAGACCCCAACCCCAACAAGCCCAAACAAGCCCGATGCATCGTCTCCGCGCTTTACAAACGTCAGGGACCTGGACCCAATTACAAGATCCTCGGCAACCTGATTCGCAATCAGGTTGTTACGGTTTATGAGGAACGCTATAACTGGTTCCGCATCTCAAAAGACGAAAACATTTGGGTCTGTGGTTACCCACAATATATGCAATTTATTTGACCAAACCTCCATTGGTTAAAAGAAAAAAGTTGACACCAAAATGCCAACTTTTTTTTGTGTCTTGTTCTGTCTAGAAACCATTCTATGAAATCCAGGCTTTTGATTATGGGTAAGGACATAGCCCTCTCAGCGGGAGAGGGTGCCCGAAGGGCGGGCCTTATGCGCCTTGGGTTATCAGGGTGAGAGATTGCTGTCTAATGAAACTGTACACCACTATTGAAACCAAACCTAACCACCTCCTGGGAGGGGGAATTAAAGGGGGTGGGTCTTTTTCATGAATGTCTAAGTCTCATACAGGTTCCAGCTTATTGCAGCCCTCGGATCAAACCCAAAACTTCATCCTGAAATCGGTTTGTCAAATCCTGCATATACTCCAGCGGATCCAATTGCGGGTCATCCAAAAGAGGCATCAGGTCCATGCCGTACACCAAGCCCTTTGCCCGATCCGTATCGTGCGGGTCCAAAAAGGTCGCGTTCGCTGTCCGCCTACCCATCACCGCCTCAAGGTAATTCTTGCCCCCAATCGTCTGCGAGCGATGCGCTTGCAGCAGTGCCTTCTGCAGATCCGGATTCTCGGAAACATCCATTAAAACTTTCTCATCATCCGGCAGCCAATCCAATCCTCGCCAGACCTCACAACCGATAAATTCTTTCACTTTCTTATCCGGGGTCCGCCGCAGCGCTTTGATCACGCGCAAACACACCGCCACGTGCGTCGGGTGCTTATCCGCCAGACCGTGAGTGTAGATCACCTCCGGCTCGAAATGTTCGATCACCTCGACCAAGTCCTTGATTAGAGCTTCGCTATTTGGCTTTTTGACCGCCGCACTTGGATACCCCATCAGCACACAGGCAGCATAATTCCCGATCTCAGCAGCCCTGGCTTGTTCCCCAATCCGGATCTCTGCCATCTCTTCGTCTGTGACATTTGCGAATTCCCCTTTGCGCGGTGCCCCCTTGCTGTCGGTCACCACCACACCAGCAAAGCGAAGCTCCGGGTCCGCCTGCGCCTTCAAAATGCCATCGACCGCCATGATCTCGATATCATCCATATGCGCCGCGATCGCCAGATGCGTCACTTTCCCCCCAACCCCATCCTCTTTAGGTGTAAATTGTAGCCAATGACCTTTCATATAACCTCCAAAATCACCGCAAATAACCTGACAGCAGAGACTCTAATTTTACCAGCACCATTGTTCATTGATTACCTGTCATCCCAAAGTAACCTGGTACTGACGACGTTATTCAGGGATGACAATCTGCCTTTAAATGGCTAAACAACCGCATCTAATAGGCCTGAAAACAAATTTTTTATTTGGCTTACTTGTTCCCATTTATTCCCAACCATCTCCTCAAAATCGGGGTAAGATTAAAGAAAACAAAAATTCGGACTCATACTAGATGAAATTACCAACCATCCCACCCATTGATCACGAAGCCGCGAAAGCAGCCGCAAACAGACAAGCTATTCTCACCAAGCCACTTGGCGCTCTCGGATACCTGGAAGAGCTCTCCACAAAGCTGGCAGGCATCACCGCCAATCCCCGCCCAAAATTGACCAAAAAAGGCGTCATCGTCATGGCGGCAGACCATGGCATCACCCAAAGCGGTGTCAGCGCCTATCCCTCAGAAGTTACCCCTCAAATGGTTTTCAATATCCTCAATGGTGGCGCGGCAATTAATGTCCTTTCCCGCCAGGCAAACACCAAAGTAACCGTCGTTGATATCGGCGTTGCCTACGATTTTCAAAACATCCCTGGTTTGCTTCATCGCAAGATTGCTTTTGGCACGCAAAACATGCTCGATGGTCCCGCCATGACCCGCTCGCAGGCTGAAGACGCCATCCAGGTTGGCATTGACGTAGTCTTCAATGAAATTGACCAAGGTCTCGATCTTGTTGCCACCGGGGAAATGGGCATCGGCAACACCACCGCCTCTTCCGCCATCACTGCCATATTCACCAAAACACCCGTTCAACAGGTCGTTGGCCGTGGAACCGGACTGGATGACAAGGGACTCGCCAACAAGATCCAGGCAATTCAAGACGCTATCCAGCTCAACCAGCCCAACCCTGATGATCCCATCGATGTTCTTGCCAAAGTCGGTGGTCTCGAAATTGCGGGCCTCTGCGGCGTCATCCTTGGCGCTGCCTCACGGCGTGTCCCTGTTGTCGTGGATGGTTTCATCTCCGGTGCCGCCGCGCTGGTCGCCGCGCAACTCCAGCCTGCTGTCAAACCCTTCCTGATCGCCTCCCATCAGTCGGTTGAGATCGGTCATGCCATCATCTGGAAACATCTTGGCCTGCGTCCCATCCTGACCCTTGACCTCCGTCTTGGCGAAGGCACCGGTGCTGTCCTCGCTTTCCACATTCTCGAAGCCGCCGCTCGTACTCTTGACGAAATGGCAACTTTTTCCGAAGCCGGGGTTTCTGACAAATGATCGACAACTTCCTCAACGCGGTTGGATTCCTCTCAGTCCTTCCTCTAAGGAGCAAAAAAACCTGGCAGCCGGGCGATTTGGGTCGTTCCGCTCTTTTCTACCCCTTGGTTGGAGCTCTCATGGGCGCGCTCACCGCGGGAGCCAATTATCTTCTCACGCTGATCTTTCCGCCCATGCTTACAGCCGCGCTGACACTTTGTTTTTGGATTTTTATCACCGGTGGTCTGCATCTTGATGGTGTCGCTGACTGTTTTGACGGCATGCTCAACGCCTCTCCACCCGAACGACGCCTCGAGATCATGAAAGATTCCCGGCTTGGAACCTTTGGTGGGCTGGGTTTGATCCTTCTGATTTTGCTCAAATTTTCCTGCCTCTATACACTTCCAGCTCAGAAAACCTGGCTTCTTTTACCCTTCGCGATGGCATCGTCCCGCTGGCTTTTGCTCCTGGCGGGCAAACAACCCAACGCCCGACCGGGCGGTCTTGGCGCGGAATTTTCCAGTGGCTTAAAACCGCTTCATTTCATCCTCGCCGGACTGACAACCCTCATCCTGACCGGCATAGCCACATGGCAGCTTGGTTGGATGGCACTCGTCGCCCTGGTAGCAGCCCACCTTCTCGCTCTGCTCATCTTCCTCATCGCAAGATCTCGCCTGGGCGGTCTCACCGGAGACGTTTTTGGCTTGCTTGTGGAGTTCAGCGAGCTGCTTATGCTGCTCATTTTTACTATCTCAACAGGGTCCGCATGAAAAAACGCTATCCTTTCCGACTTGGCACGACTTCTTACATTATCCCGGACGAGATCCTGCCCAATACCCGCTATCTCGCGCCTTTGGTCGATGATATCGAGCTGGTCTTGTTTGAGGTTGACGACGGCTACAACAACTTGCCCGACCAATCTGTCATTAACGAACTAAACGCCATCGCGCGGGATGATGATCTCACCTACACTGTCCACATGCCTGTTGACCTGAACTTTCTTGGCGACCAAAACTCTCTCAATGCGACCCTTGCCAAAGCCAAACGCACCATCGACCACACCTTGGCTCTCAATGCCTGGGCTTACGTTCTTCACCTCGATGGACCAGAGCTCCTCTTGCCTTCACCCCCGCTTTCCAAACAGCAATGGCAGGAAAAAGCGCTCGACTTCGTCGCCCATCTCAGCAAATGGCTTGGCGATTCAACCCTTTTAGCCGTTGAAAACCTCGAGAACTACCCCCTGGATTTTTGGGATGACGTCATCCGCCTTGCCGGCACCAGTCGTTGTATTGACATTGGCCACCTCTGGCTGAACAACCATTCACCTGTCCCCTATCTTGAACGCCGCTTACCGGAAACCCGCGTCATCCACATCCACGGTATTGACGAACGCGACCACAGCTCCCTTTCCCATGCCCCCACAGAGCATCTTCAGGCGGTCTTCAATGAATTATCTCGCCAAAATTACCAGGGTGTCATCACGATCGAAGTTTTCAACCAGCAAGATTTCCTTTCTTCCAGGGTTATTTTCCAGGAATTCTTTACTAATCAAAGGAGTTAAGATGGAAAAGCAGCTTCTTTTTGTTCTCGGCGGCGCCCGCAGCGGCAAATCCACATTCGCTCAAAAATTCATTGAGGCTCAAAATTGCCCTGCCCTCTTCGTTGCCACCGCCGAAGCGCGCGATGACGAAATGAAAGCCCGCATCGCCGCCCATCGCGCCAGTCGTTCCACCAATTGGCTCACGCTGGAATCCCCCCTCAATGTTGCCGAAAGCATCCAGAACACAGCCCCAACCCCCTGGCTCATGCTCGACTGCCTCACCTTATTGGTCAGCAACATCCTTCTCTCCTGCCCCGAACCCACTCAGGAGACCGAATTCCGCCAAAAACTGGAAACGGAAATGGAAAATCTTCTTAAAACATATCATTCCTACCCCGGCTCCTGGGTCATTGTTAGCAATGAAGTCGGCTTGGGTCTGGTGCCGCCCTACGCTCTCGGGCGTTTTTATCGCGACGGGCTCGGCTGGGCAAACCAACGCGTCGCTCAGGAAGCTGACAAGGTCATCTTCATGGTCGCTGGTCTCCCGCTCATCGTTAAACCCTCTTCGGCATCGTTTTCTCCCTATCTTTTTTGAAACGCATCACCCCACTTTCTCAGAATTTTGAGCCCGTGAACCAATAATTACCTTCATCAACAACCTAAGCCTGATTATCGGAAAGAAACAATTTAAAAAACCAGCCAAATTTGCCACTAAATTTGTCAATTTCCTTAATTCAATAGGAAAATTTCGCACACTTTTACAACTTAGTGTAAAATTATATGTTGTCCGACCCCATTTTAAGGAGAATAAGGTAAAACCAAAATGCTCCACACAATCAATTCAGCCAAAAGGAGAAAAATGAGAAGAAAACTATTATTGTTTGTCAGTTTGTTTATGGTACTGGCTATGGCTTTGTCTGCCTGCCAGCAAACCACCACTCCCCCCGTTGACGATCAAGCTC
This sequence comes from Anaerolineaceae bacterium, assembly GCA_050946715.1. Classification (GTDB taxonomy): domain Bacteria; phylum Chloroflexota; class Anaerolineae; order Anaerolineales; family Anaerolineaceae; genus Mesolinea. The sequence goes on from JBMNVH010000005.1 coordinate 98,636, forward strand.
CTGCCGTAGACTGTCGCGGTGAATCCATCACCGAAGCCGAAGGTAAATATCAGGTCCCTGCTCCTGTTGAAGGTTGCTTTAACGTCGCTTTTGTTTATGTCGGACCCCATGATGATGGTGGCTGGTCCCAGGCTCACGATGTCGGTCGTCTTTTCGCTCAGGAAAATCTTGAAGGCGTACATACGGCCTATGTCGAAAATGTTGCTGAAGGCGTCGATTCCGAGCAAGTGACTCGTTCCCTGGCTCGCAAGGGTTTCGACATGGTCTTCACCACTTCCTTCGGTTTCATGGATGCTACCGAAACCGTTGCCGCTGAATTCCCCGATAAGGATTTTGTCCACGTATCCGGTTACAAGCACAACGGCTCTAACTTTGGTAACCTCATGGGCGCCATGGAAGACATCAAGTATCTCGCTGGCATCCTTGCCGGCTCCCGCGCGAAAAAGGACGGCAGCACCAAGATCGGTTACATGGCTACCTTCCCCATTCCCGAAGAACTCCGTCTCGGAAATGCCTTCGCACTCGGTGTCCAAAAAACCTGCCCCGAATGCACCATTGATGTTCGCTTCATCTTTACCTGGCACGATCCCACCACCGAACAGGAAGGCGCGAAGTCCCTCTTTGATGGCGGCGCTCAGGTCGTGATGACCGGTGCGGACACCCCGGCCCCCGCTATTGCCGCACCCGAAGGCAAATGGGGTATAACCTATGACTATATCAATAACTGTACTGTTGACACCTGTCTCACCACTATGTATTGGAACTGGGGTCCCATTTACAAAATACTTATCGAACAATCTATGAACGGTACATTTGCTGGTGAAGCTGTCTACTTTGATGCCGATGCTGATGGTTTAGGGCTCTATGGCTTCATGGAAGGTCAGGAACTGATGCCTGGCGCCAGAGACCTGCCCGAAGAAGACCTGCAGCTTGTCCGTGATGAACTGGCAGCCTTCCTCTCTGGCAAGAAGACCCGTTTCGACCTCTTCACCGGTCCCATCACCGATAATCAGGGCAATCTTGTCCTTGCCGAAGGCGAAACCCTTCGCCAGGTCGATCTTGACTGCTTTGCACAGGCAGAAGGTGCTGTTTGTGCGGACGGAGTCGGTATGTATTGGTGGAATGAAAACATTACCGCCGAGCTGCCCGATCTCTAAACACATAAAAGAATAATCAGAGAGATGGCTCATAAGAGCCATCTCTCCATATAAAGATAATCTCATGACCTTTCCTGATCAAAACTACGAAGTCCCCGCCGTAGAAATGAAGGATATTGTCCTGCAGTTTCCCGGCGTCTTAGCCAACGATCATGTCAACTTTACCCTCATGCCTGGCGAGATCCACGCTCTCCTCGGAGAAAACGGTGCCGGCAAGAGCAGTCTGATGAACGTCCTCATCGGTCTCTACAAGCCCCAATCCGGCGAGATCCGTATTCATGGTGAAAAAGTCAGCTTCAACTCCCCTAAAGACGCGATCGCCAAGGGCATTGGCATGGTCCACCAGCACTTCATGCTGGTTGAAAATCAAACCGTGACCGAAAACATCCTCATCGGTCTCGACAATCCTCGTTTCCGTCTCAACCTCAAAAAATATGACGATGAAGTCAGGCAGCTTGCCGAACAGTACGGGATCCACATCGATCCCACTGCCAGGATCTGGCAGCTCTCGGTTGGCGAACAACAGCGCGTTGAGATCCTGAAGATCCTCTACCGTGGTGCTGACATCCTTATTATGGACGAGCCCACCGCTGTTTTGGCGCCTCAGGAAGCGGACGAGTTGATTGCGACCCTTAAAGAAATGTCCGCTCGGGGTAAATCGATCGCCTTTATCAGCCACAAGCTCCATGAGGTAAAAAAGGTCGCTTCCAAATTGTCAGTCTTGCGTCGTGGCAGAATGACTGCGGAACGTGTCGATACCGAAGATATGACCCGTGAGAGCCTTGCCTCTCTCATGGTTGGTCGCGAAGTGATTTTCAATCTGCATAAATGTCAGCAGGAGACCGGGCGAGAAGTTTTACGTCTACAAAATGTCTCAGCTGTCAATAATAAAAACCTTCCCGCCTTGCGCGAAGTCAATCTGGATCTTCACGAGGGTGAGATCCTTGGAATCGCTGGCGTCGCCGGTAATGGTCAGTCCGAGCTGGTTGAGGTCATCACCGGTCTGCGGGCTTGTACCGGCAACATCTGGTTTGAGGGCAAAGACATTGCCAACAAACCCCCTGCCTTCTCGATCAACCAGGGGCTGGCTCACATTCCTGAAGACCGCATTGGTGTTGGTTCCGCGCCCAATCTCTCGCTCACCAGCAACATCATCATGAAGCGCTACAACGAAGAGCCCATCAGCAAAAAATGGCAGCTCAATTACCTTGCTGCCGATGAACTTGCCTCCAGGCTGAAGAACGAATATGACATTCAGGCGCCAGATATTAAAACGCAGGTGCGCAAACTTTCCGGCGGCAACCTTCAGAAACTGATCCTGGCCCGCGAGCTATCCAGCACCCCGCGTCTCCTGGTTGCCATGCAGCCCACCCGTGGTCTTGATGTCGGTGCCATCGAAGGTGTCCAGCAGCTCTTGCTTCAACAGCGTGAACAAGGTTGCGCCATCCTGCTTGTTTCCGAAGATCTTGACGAACTTCTCGCTCTCTCCGACCGCATTGCTGTCATGTACGAGGGCGAAATCGTCAGCACCCTCTGTCAGGAAGAATTTGATCTCGAAACCATCGGTCTCATGATGACCGGTTCCTACCAGAACCCCGACCCCACTTCCGATCATCGATTAGATGACACTCCTCCCAACGGTTCCTACTATGAAACAGAAGGCGTAGGTAGTGCAGCCTCTACCCCCTCCCAGGACTGCTTGCGTCCTGGGTGCAGTTCCCAGGTGGGGAGCAAGGAGGGTGGGTCCCTTGAGTCCGAGGGAGCTGAATCAGAATCTCTTACCCCCTCCAGCCGAAGGCGTTGGGAGGGGGATGAAGGGGGTGGGTCTTTTAATTCCACAGAAGAAAAACCAACAACTCCCGACGATCCCATCCTAGGAGAATCCGAAAAAGAACGCGTCCTTCGCAAAGTGCTTGGCGATAAATACAAGAACCAGGGAGGTGGGAAATGAAGATCCCCTATCCTGTTTTGACCAAACGAACCGAAGAAGTCCCTAACTGGCTTCCTGTCGTCACCTCTGTCGGTGCCGTCCTGATGGCTTTCATCATTTCCGGCATCATCCTCAAACTCATCGGAGCCGATCCGATCAAAGTCTACAAATACTTCTTCAAAGCCTCCTTCGGCTCCTGGGGCGCATTTTCGGATGTGCTCGTCAAAGCCACCCCCCTGATCCTGATCGGCTTGGGTTGTGCCCTTGCCTTCCGCATGCGGCTTTGGAATATCGGCGCTGAAGGGCAATTCTTCATCGGCGCCTTTATGGCAACCACGGTCGTGATGGTGCCCTTGGTCGATATTGAAACCACACCCAAAATTGTTATTCTTGGCTTAATGGCGATTCTCGGAATGATCGGAGGCGCGCTCTATGCCTTTGTCCCCGGGTTCCTAAAAGCCAAACTCAATATCAACGAGATCATCACCACCCTCATGCTCAACTACATAGCCGTTCTCTGGAACAACTATTGGATCTTCGGAAAATGGAGTGATTCCGGCTTCCAGATGACTCCAACTTTTCCAAAACAAGCCTGGATGCCTCGCCTCGCCGATTACGCCAAAGAGATACCAGCCTTTTCGGGCATGACCGCCCATGCCGGCATCCTCTTTGGGTTCATCGCGGCAATAATTGTTTATCTCATCATCTACAAGAGCAAATGGGGTTACAAGATCACCCTCATTGGCGATAATGTTCGTACCGCCCGTTACGCTGGTATCGATATCGCTGCCAACACCATCCTCGTATTCATGATCTCCGGCGCTTTGGCAGGTCTGGCGGGCATGACTGAGGTCGCGGGCACGGTCCACCGTCTTCAGGAGCGTATCTCCAACTCTTATGGCTTTTCGGGTGTTATCGTTGCCTGGCTCGCCAAACTCAACCCTTTCGCGGTCATTATTGTCTCCATCCTCTTTGGAGCGCTCCTGGTTGCCAGTCGCGAAATCCAACCCTCTGGGATCTCTTTCCTCATTCAAGGCATCACGCTTTTCCTCGTCATCTCCAGTGATGTCCTGCTCAAATACCAAATCACTTGGGTTCGTCCCCAGGAGGAGCAAGCCTGATGAACTGGTTCGAAATTTTCCGCTCCGGGCTTAGCACCGGTACCGTTTTGCTCATCGCCGCCATCGGCGAGATCCTTACTGAGCGTTCCGGCATCCAAAACCTTGGTGTCGAAGGCATGATGCTGCTCGGTGCTATGGCTGGTTTTAAAGTTGCTGTCCAAACCGGCAACGTCTGGCTCGGGCTCCTGGCTGCTACGATCGCTGGTGGCATCCTCAGCCTGGCTCATGCCGTTGTCGTCATTCACTTCCAGGCTGATCAGACCGTCAGCGGTCTCTCGCTTACATTTTTGGGCACCGGCTTGGCGCTCGTTCTTGGTGATGGTCTCACCGGCATTACCGGTCCCGTCGTTCCCCGTATGACCATTCCCTTGCTCTCGCAAATTCCATACATTGGCCCGATCATGTTTGCCAACCAGAATTTTCTGGTCTATTTTGGCTATTTGCTTGTGCCGCTTACCTGGTACTATATCAACCGCACCAAACCCGGCTTGCACCTGCGTGCCGTCGGCGAAAACCCGGCTGCGGCGGACACCTTGGGCGTCAACATCTACCGAACCCGCTATCTGTACACCTTTATTGGCGGATGTTTTGCCGGTTTGGCAGGCGCGGCTATCACCGTTGCCATCGCGCCGGGTTGGTATAGCAACCTGACCGTTAGCGGGCAGGGCTGGATCGCCGTCGCTCTGGTCATTTTTGCGCATTGGAACCCCTGGCGGGCTGCTTTGGGAGGATACTTATTTGGCGTTCTTAGGCGTTTCACCCTCGATCTGCAGGGCCCCGCGCTGATCTTTGGGCTCACCAACCCATTCTTCAAGAACACCAACCTGGTCTTCTTCCTGCAGATGGCTCCTTATGTCCTGACCATCATCGCCTTGATCTGGGGTAGCTCCGCCGCGCGCAAAAAGCGCATCGGCGCCCCCGCCGCCCTCGGCATCCCCTACCAACGCGGCGAACGCGGCTTGTAGCCCAACCATTCATTGATACGTAGGCCGGATTCCGAAGAAGAATCCGGCTTATCTTTTTACCTGACTAACCATATAGTAAAATATATCTAATCTTTTCACTTCATTTTGCCGAGAGAGTAATCATGCAATCAGTTTTTATAACAAATACAGCTAACCCAAAAGACCCAACAAAAAAATATACCCTAAAACAGCGCATTAGCGTCCTTACCAAAAATGCTGAAGAACTTAAAATTCTTGTTGGCTTCTTCTACTTTTCTGGCATCCAAGAACTCTATCAAGCTCTTCTCGAAAACGACCACGTGGTTATCAAAATCCTTGTTGGTCTCAACGTAGATAAAACCAACAATCAGCTAATCGAATTTGCGCTTCAAAATCCGCTTGCAAACGATGAGGACCACTTTCAACGTTTTCTTTCCGATGTTCGCCTCTCACTCAACGGTGAAGACTTCGATAACAAGGATTTCTACCAACAATTCTCTCTCTTCATTCAGATGATTCGTGAAAACCGCCTAATCATCCGCAAAACCCGTGAACCCAATCACGCAAAACTTTACATTTCCATCGATCTCGATAACGCCCACAATCAACGTACCTTCATTACAGGTTCCAGCAATCTCACCCGTTCTGGCCTTTCTGGTCAAGCTGAGTTCAATGTCGAAATCAGCGATTTTGGGGCACCCGATCAAGCCGAAGCCTTCTTTGATGCCCTCTGGGAGCAAGCGATCGAAATTACCGAATACGAAGAGAGCAAAACCAAGCTGATTAGACTTCTCGAAAAAGAAACTCTCACGCGTGAAATTACTCCATTCGAGGCTTATGCTCTTATTCTCAAAACCTATCTTGACGTCTACAATCCCGATACCAAACTCGGAGATGCTGTCGAAAAAGCCTTCACCGACAATGGCTACAAAAAATACAACTATCAACTTGATGCGGTAAAACAAGCTCTCAGCATCATTGAGCAAAATCACGGTGTAATTATTGCCGATGTCGTTGGCCTGGGCAAATCCGTCATTGCCAGTGCCGTCGCCAAAGCTCTTGGCAAGCGTGGCATCGTCCTCTGCCCACCAGGTCTGATTGGCGATAAAAACAAAACTTCTGGCTGGAGAATGTACCTTGAACAATTTGGTCTCCCTTCCTGGGAAGTCCGTTCTGTCGGAGACCTTGAATCAGCTGCTGAATTCGTCCAGAAAACAAACGATATCGAAGTTGTCATCATCGACGAAGTCCATCGTTTTCGCAATCAAGATACACAAGATTACGAGCATCTAAAAAACATTTGCCGCGATAAAAAAGTCATTCTTCTTACTGCTACCCCCTTCAATAACCGCCCTAACGATATCCTCTCACTTCTTAACCTTTTCATTGCTGGCAAACAGTCCACCATCACCCTCGATCCTAACCTTGCAGGCTCATTCCGTTCTTACAATTACGATTTTGAGCGTCTTTCTCACATTGTTCGCTACCATAACTCACCAGACAAGATAAAGAGGGATAAAGCTGAGGATAACTACGAAAGAATCTTCAAAGAATTACCTATCGACCTCAAAAAAGTCAAAGCCAAGCAAACCGAACTTGCCAAGAGAATTCGTGATGTCATCGCTCCCGTTACCATTCGCCGTAACCGTCTTGACCTGCTTCAAAACCCCGATTACAAATCGGAAGTCGAAGAGCTCTCAACCATTGCCAACCCTCTTGAATGGTTTTACGAGCTCACACCCGAGCAATCTGAATTTTATGACCTCATCATCGAACACTATTTTGCTCCTAAGGATGAAGACCATCCAGAAAAGTCTAAAGGTCGCTTCACTGGGGCAGTTTACCAACCTTTTATCTACGAAACCGGACTTGATCGTGAAAAACTAACCGAAACCGAAAACTTTGAATACATTTCGCAATCCCAACTAACTGATTTTATGCGCCGTTTACTTGTCAAGCGTTTTGAGAGCTCCTTTGGCTCCTTTGAGCAGTCCATTCGACGCTTCAAATCAATTTACGAAAAAGTTCTCATCTTCATTGAAAAAACTGGAAAATATATTCTCGATCGCAAACTGATCGAGAAAATTTACGAGGAAGATGATGAAACGATCGATCAAGCCCTCATCGATTATCAAAACAAACTCGAAACTGGCAACTTCCCCAAGCGAGATAAAGTTTATCTTCTCAAGGATTTTGTCCATAAAAAAGAATTCATTAGCGATATCAAGTCCGATATCGAAATGTTCACCGAGCTAATTCAGCTCCTTGATGATATGGACCTCGTTTCCGATGATCCGAAATCAGCCAAGCTAATCGAAAAAATAAAAGAACAGCTTCGCAAACCCATACCTCCCAACGAGCCTAAACGCAAGATTATAATTTTTACCGAATATGCCGATACCGTCGTTCATCTTTCTAAATCTTTGCGTTCTCAATTCGGTAATAGTCTTCTCGTTGTATCAGGGGATCTTTCCCCGAGCCTTATCGAGACAATCAACCAAAACTTTGATGCCTCCCATCTTGATCCTAAGGACGATTACGACATCCTCCTTTCTACCGACCGCATTTCCGAAGGCTTCAACCTAAATCGTGCTGGCATGGTAATCAACTACGACATACCATGGAATCCCGTCCGCGTGATTCAGCGCGTTGGCCGCATCAACCGCATCAGTCGCAAAGTTTTCGATCAGCTCTTTATCGTTAATTTCTTTCCTACCGAAAAAGGAGCCACCATCGTTAAATCCCGCGACATTGCAGCTCAAAAGATGTTCCTAATCCACAACACCCTCGGGGAGGACGCAAAAATCTTTGATGCAGACGAAGAACCTACCCCCTCAGCGCTTTATACCCGTATCCAAAAAACGCCAGATGAACAAGAAGGTGTCAGTTTTTACACCCAGATGCTTATCCGTTGGAGAGAAATCCTCCAAGCTCATCCCGATCTCGAAGACCAGCTCAAAAACTTCCCTCCTCGAGTCAAGGTTGCTAAAGCAGCCCCAGAAAATGAACTCCTCGTATTCTTCCGAAAGAATCGTCTTTTTATCCAAAGACTCGCTGCATGTGCTACTGAACCAACACTAATCACCTTTGAAGAAGCCCTACCTCTCATCGAGTGTGATCAGAATCAAACGCGCCTGCCCCTTTCAGAAGGCTTTTGGGAAAACTATGCCATCGCGAAAACCATCATATCTGCTGGTTCAAGTCGCCCCCTAAGCCTCCAAAGCGTGGAAACCAAAGCGCTAAACAACCTCACCACCATAATTCGAGCCGACATCCCCGAATTTGCCTCTCGTAGAAGCTTTCTTAACACCCTTCTTCTTGATATGCGCGAATGGGCAACCCTTCCGAAATACACCCTCCGTACTATTGCCAACCTTAAAATCAACAATAAAAAAGAGATAGAAAAGAGCCGTCTCGCTATCGAAACGCTCTACCTCTCCCTGGGTGAGGATTATCTCGAAAAAGAAATTGAACGTTACAACCGAGTTCATCAAGAAGTAATCATCGCCGTGGAGAACCAAGCCTCATGACCGAAACAAGCCTTAAAAAACTTATTAATGAATTCTCTCCTGAGAACCTCGTTGCCTTTTTCCGTGCAAAAAGGCTCCGCAACTTCACTGAACAAAAAGAATCTCTTCCTCAGTTCACTCAAGATACCTTTTCTGATGTCCGAAAAATTGGTTTTCTCAAATTCTCTGAGGTCGAAGAGCTCCACATCTTCACTATAAAAGTCAATAAAGATCTCACTGAACGTTCTGGCAAAAAAGCCCAATACGAACTTGCCAAGCAGATCTTAAAACACTACGATAACCTCTACGATGGCATCTTCGCCTTTCACGATCCCAACGGAAACTTCCGTTTTTCGCTTATCTATGTCAACTATTATGGCACTCGTACGAAGCTCTCCAACTTCCGTCGCTTTACCTACTTCGTTTCTCCCAAGTTCACCAACAACACTTTTATTATGCGTATGCGCGATGGTGACTTTACTACCCTTGATGGCATTAAGGAAGCTTTCTCTGTCGAAAAAGTCACCAAAGAATTTTACCAGGATGTTTCCAACTGGTATGACTGGGCTCTAAAGACTGCCAAATTCCCCAAAGCCGCCTTAGAAAAAGAAAACGGACCTGAGATGAGCGTCATCCGCCTAATCACTCGTATGATCTTCATCTGGTTTATGAAAGTCAAAGGCTTTATTTCCGCAGACCTTTTTGAAAAGACAAAGCTAAGATTTCTGATCAAAGATATCGAAGATGATGGTGCCTTTACTTACTACAATGCCATTCTCCAAAACTTATTCTTTGCTATCCTAAGTCAAGAGGTTCCCAAGAGAAAATTTCGAGCCGATCCTGGTTTTAAAAATAGACGCAGTGATTACGGGGATCCCAATGCTTTCCGCTATAAAGAATACTTTCTAAACGAATCTACTTATAGCGACCTCTTTAAGAATATCCCCTTCCTCAATGGAGGTCTATTCTCCAATCTCGATATCCGCAAATCCGATGAAAATTCAACTGAAGTTTTCATCGATGGTTTTTCAGATAACCCCAAAAATCGTGCTCTTCTGCCCAACCAACTTTTTTTCGGGGACGAAATGCAGATCGATCTCAACGCGGAATACGGCACCACTGGTCGGCGCTACAGTGTCCGCGGTTTGTTACAAACCTTTGAACGTTTCAACTTCACAATCGACGAAAACACACCCGATGACCAAGACATTGCTCTCGATCCCGAGCTTCTCGGTCAGGTTTTTGAAAACCTTCTTGCCAAAGTTAACCCTGAAACTTCTGAAGCTGCTCGCAAAGAGACCGGCAGTTTCTACACTCCCCGTGAGATCGTTGATTTCATGGTCGATGAATCATTAATTGCCTTCTTTGAAACCTCGATTAAACGAGAAATACCAGAAGCCCAAAACCTTGAAGATCGCCTTCGCGATCTTCTTGCCTACCAAGGTGAAATGCCTATCTTCACACCCCAAGAAACAGATTTACTCATTCGCAGTATCGATTCAGTCAAAGTTCTTGATCCTGCCTGTGGATCAGGCGCCTTCCCAATGGGCATGCTTAACAAACTAGTTTTTGTCCTTGGCCGCCTTGATCCTGATAATAAACTCTGGAAAGACCTCCAATTGACCAAAGCTCTCCAAGAGCTTGAAAAAGCTGGCTTAAACACCGATCCAGCTGAACAGATTGATCGGGAGCGAGAGATTGAGAGGGCTTTTGACCAGCGTGTGGATAGTGATTATGGACGCAAGCTCTATCTTATTCGCAATGCAATTTATGGTGTTGATATTCAACCCATGGCAATCCAGATTTCTAAACTCCGTTTCTTTATCTCCTTGATCGTTGAACAGCAGATGGATCTAACCATTCCTGAACAAAACTTTGGCATTCTCCCTCTACCAAACCTGGAAACCAAATTTGTTACAGCCAATTCTTTGATTCATCTTTATCAAAAACCTGTCAATATGGTCGTTAAACCAAAAGTCGAAGTGACCGCAGAGGTCATTGAGAATATTGATGAGATTCGCAATTTTTATCGTCAATATATTGCCAGCACCAGCAAAATTCTTCGCGATGGCTTACGCTCTCGTGCCATAGATCTTGCTTACAAAGTTAATCGTGCCATGAAAGGTAACCCCGACTTTGAACCGATCAAGGTCAACCTCCTTTTTAACGAAGGGAAAACCTTTCCAGATTTTGATAAATATATTCCCCATCTTCAAGAAGAAACTCCTCTTCAAATCGACCTTTTCCAAGGGGCTATTCCCGAGTTAAAAGAAAAACTTCAACGAGTTCATGAACGTCATTTCACAGCCTCAAACAAACAAGACCGTGAAAAACTTGAGAAAGAAGATGCCCGCATCCGCCAAGCCCTCCGCAAAGAGCTCATTGAGCAGCCAGCCTTGGGGCAAAGCTCACGGAAGATTGCAACTCTTTTGTCAGATTGGCAGCCTTTTGACCAAAACAGTGTTGCTGGTTTCTTTGATCCTGAGTGGATGTTTGATGTCAAAGATGGCTTTGATATTGTCATCGGTAATCCCCCTTATATCCAACTTCAAAAACTGAGAAGCGATCACGCTGAATTACAACAGGCTTACGCCAATGCTGGTTACCAGGTTCATGATTCTATGGGCGATATTTACGCTCTTTTCTATGAGTTGGGCTACTGCCTTCTTAAATGGCGTACTGGCATCCTTGCCTACATCACTTCCAATAAATGGATGCGCGCAGGTTATGGCAAGAAATTGCGTGACTTTTTCAACATCCACACTGACCCAATTAAACTAATCGACTTTGCTGGCCAAAGAGTTTTTACCACGGCAACAGTCGATGTCAACATTATGATCTTCCGTAAATCCAAGCTTGGAACGCCAACCCAGGCAACTACCGTCAAAGAAGATTGTCTAAATGTATTGGGGGATTATATTAAGCAAAACTCCCAGGCCATACAGTTTAAGACGGGTGAGACTTGGGTGATTATGGATGCGATAGAAAAGGGGATTAAGGAAAAAATAGAAGCCTTGGGCACACCACTTTCTGAGTGGGATATTCAAATTAATTATGGAATAAAGACAGGGTTTAATGAGGCATTCATCATTTCAGGGCAGAAGAAGGATGAGCTTATTGCTCAGGATCCAAAATCTGCTGAGATTATTCGACCGATTCTACGCGGCAGAGATATCAAACGATATTTTTACACAAATCCAGACTTATGGATTATTAATGTTCATGACGGAATAAAAAGTAAAGGTGTTCCAAGAATAAAAGTTGAAGATTATCCATCAGTGAAGGAACACCTAGACAAATATTACAAAAAACTTAGCACCAGATATGATAAAGGTACTACTCCTTATAACTTAAGAAGCTGTGAGTATTTGGAGGAATTCTTTAAGCAAAAAATAATTTATCCCTGCATTATGCGTTACGAGCCTTCATTCACCTTTGATAAAGATGGAGCATATTTTACATATGCTCCTGGAAACATCATAACTGGAAATAATCTAAAGTATCTGATAGGTTATCTTTGTTCAAAGACATATTTCTTTGCTCTACGAAAATATTACATGGGTGGAGGAATTGAGGGTGAGCTTAAAACAAATAGGATTTTAATATTACCTGTCCCTCTTCCTGAAAATAATTCTTTTGCTCACGAAATCATCGGATACGTTGATGATATCTACGGACAATCTTCCAATTTAATTCGGATTTCAACGGAGATTGAGGATCTAATACAAATGCGATTGGGCTTAAATTCTGATGAGCGTAATCATATAAATAATTATGTCTTTTAGACTTAGTTGCAAGAG
>JBMNVH010000006.1:0-103562 GCA_050946715.1 Anaerolineaceae bacterium
CCACCACCAGCACGGTCAAACCCTCGGTGTCAGGCTTTTCAGCATAAATAGTCAGGCTTTTTTCATCTAACCGAGCAAGGTCAATCAGAAGATTTTTGTTTTCCTCCAAAAATTCTGCCCTTGCGGCACTCACAAGAATCGCCTCAACATTTTTATTAGGTTCAACCTTGTATTCAGAGCGCAAATTACGGATCGAGCGCACAAGTTCCTGCACCAGTTCAAAATCCTTTATCACTGAGTCTTCCCAGCTTTCATTTTCCATTTTTTCGGGCCATTTCGCGACGATGAGATGCTCTTCCCAGCCGTTTTCCGGAACGTAAACCCTATCATTGCTTTGGCAGGCATCCTTCAAATGCCCCCACATCGCTTCGGTCACAAAGGGGGTAAAAGGATGCAGCAGGCGCAGCATCAGATCAAGCACTTCTGCCAGTATCTTAGCGGTATTGGCTGCCCGATCACCGCCCTCGTTCAGCTGTCGTTTTGAAGCCTCCAGATACCAGTCGGCGAAATCGTTCCACAAGAATTCATAGACCTGCTTACCAGCCTCACCAAATTGGTAATTCTCAAAAAGGCTGTTGACATTATTAACGGTTTGTCTGGCTTTGGCCCAGATCCAGGAATCCGCCAGCGTAGACTCAACATCACCTTCCTGAACCGTCTCAATACGGTTGATAGCATTGATCACAAAGCGGCCAATATTCCAGACCTTATTGGCAAAGTTTCGATTCGCCTCCACCTTTTTCACACCCACGTTCTGATCGTTGCCGGGGCTGGAGCCAACCACCAGCGTAAAGCGCAGAGCGTCAGTGCCGTATTCATTCATCAAAACCAGAGGGTCAATGACATTGTTCTTAGTCTTGCTCATCTTCTGACCCTTATCATCGCGTACCAGACCATGCAGATAGACGGTATGGAAAGGAGCTTCCTTCGTGAAGTACAGAGCGTCCATCACCATCCTTGCCACCCAGAAGAAAATGATGTCGTATCCAGTCTCCATCACGCTGGTTGGATAGAAGTATTTGAAATCCGGAGTATCCTCAGGCCAGCCAAAGACTGAAAAGGGCCACAAACCGGACGAGAACCAGGTATCCAGCACATCCGGATCCTGTACCAGATCATGCGAACCACATTTTGGACATTCGCTGGGATCTTCCCTTGGAACGATGACCTCATGGCAATTCTGACATGTCCAGACCGGGATGCGATGCCCCCACCAGAGTTGACGGCTGATACACCAATCCTGAATGTTATCCATCCAGTTCAGGAAAACCTTGGTAAAACGTTCCGGAACAAAAGTGATCTCACCTTTTCGCACCGATTCAGCCGCCGCGGCTGCCAGACTATCCATCTTGACAAACCATTGGCTTGAAACCAGCGGTTCCACGATCTCACCACCACGTTGTGAACGCGGCACATTCATCAGATAAGGCTCTTCTTTGAGAACCAGATCGGCTTCGCCCATATCAGCCCAAATAGCCTTGCGTGCCGCGAAGCGTTCCATCCCAGCATACTTGCCGGCATTTTCGTTCAGCGTGGCATCCTTGTTCATGATATTGATCAGTTCAAGATGATGGCGTTGTCCGATCTCATAGTCATGCGGATCATGCCCAGGGGTGATCTTCAGCGCGCCGGTACCAAATTCCTTGCTGACATAATCATCCGCGACCACCGGGATTTTTCTACCCAAAATTGGTACAAGCACCTCTTTGCCAACAAACTTTTGATAGCGTTCATCTTCCGGATGCACTGCCACGCCAGTATCCCCGGGAATCGTTTCCGGACGGGTTGTAGCGACTGGCAAATAATCTCCGGAACCATCCGCGAGCATATATTTGAAGTAATAAAGTTTGCCCTGTTCTTCCGAGTATTCAACTTCCAGATCGGAAACGGCAGTTTGTAGACCAGGCGACCAGTTGATCATCCGCGGGCCCTGATAGATCAAACCGTCCTCATAAAGCCGAATAAAAGCCTCTCTTACCGCCTTGGACAAGCCTTCATCGAGCGTAAAGCGTTCCCTTTCCCAATCGCAGGAAGCGCCCAAACGGCGAAGTTGGTTCGTGATCTGACCGCCATACTTGTGTTTCCATTCCCAAACCCGGGCTTCAAAAGCTTCCCGACCCAAAGCTTCACGTGAAGTTCCTTCAGAACGCAAGAGGTTCTCCACCTGTAATTGCGTCGCAATGCCAGCATGATCAGTGCCCGGGACCCAAAGAGTCGGCTCACCCTTCATGCGGTGATAGCGGATCATGATGTCTTCAAGCGTCACGAACAAAGGGTGTCCCAGATGCAAAGAACCGGTCACGTTTGGGGGTGGGATAACGATAACAAAAGGCTCGATATTCGGGTCATGCCCGGGCTCATTTGGGTCATTCGTCGGTTTGAAATAACCTTTCTCTTCCCATTCTTTATAGATATTCTCTTCGTACTCCCTAAAATCATATGCTTTTGGCAGTTCTGTCATCCTGACCTCCAATCAATTAATAAAAAAACTTTCGCTCAAACAGAGGGCGAAAGTAAATTCCGTGGTACCACCTCAATTCGGTCCGCAGACCGCGCTTAGGTTGAGCGATATCGGGCTCTCCCGGGAAGGTCTACTCTCTTTCGATTTCTTCTTCCGTTCATCACGGCGACTTTGCTTTGCGCTTTCCGCGGGCTTCTCAGCTTCTGCCCTTCTCTGTCGGCGCTTTCAAAGCTACTACTCCGTGAGCATATTTTACTTCAATTTTGTGTTGACACAGGAATATGTATACAAATTCCTGTGTCAAAAATATACAAATTTATTTATCCATCGTGATGACCTGGTCTTGCCAACGATGCCAGCCATCAAATTTTTCTTGGATGATCTTGCGTCCTTCACCAGGTGATTTCATTCCCATCAATTCCAGATCAGCATCCACCATGATCTTGACCAGTTCAGTAAATTTTACTTTTGGTTTCCAACCCAATTCTTCGCTGGCTTTCTTCGGATCTGCCAGGAGGTAATCGACTTCCGTCGGACGGAAATAACGGGGATCAATTTCAACATATTTTCCCCAATCGAGGTCCACATAACCAAATGCGGCGTCCAAAAAGTCCCGCACGGAGTGGGATTCACCGGTTCCGAAAACGTAGTTCTTCGGTGTTTCCTGCTGTAGCAGTTTATGCATCGCCTCAACATATTCCGGCGCGTAACCCCAGTCACGCTTGGAATCCAGATTGCCCAGGAAGAGCTTGTCCTGCTTTTTAGCCATAATGGCGGCAACAGCTCGGGTGATCTTTCGGGTAACAAAGGTCTCACCACGGCGAGGGCTCTCATGATTGAATAAGATACCGTTTACGGTGAACATGTCGTAGCCGTCGCGATAGTTTTCCACCATCCAGTAAGCATACAGTTTCGCCACCGCGTAAGGACTTTGGGGATGGAAAGGCGTATTCTCGTTCTGAGGTGGCTTTGCCGAACCAAAAAGCTCACTGGTAGAAGCCTGATAGAAGCGCGTTCCGCGATTCAAACGCTTGATCGCTTCCAGCATGCGGGTCGTGCCCAAACCAGTCACATCACCGGTATATTCGGGCATGTCAAAGGAAACCCGCACATGGCTCTGAGCCGCAAGGTGATAAACCTCATCCGGTTTGGTGTCATAAATGATATCGCCCAGAACGCCGCTGGCACCCATATCACCATAATGCAAAAACAATCGTGCCGAACCATCAATAACATGCGGATCCTGATAAAGGTGGTCGATTCGTTTTGTGTTGAAAGTACTCGCCCGACGGATCACGCCATGAACTTCATACCCCATGCTCAGTAAATATTCTGCCAGATAAGATCCATCTTGACCTGTAATTCCAGTAATAACTGCTACTTTCATCTTTCACCTCATTCTTTTAATGAAAAGATAGTATACCTCAAACTTAGAACATGCCTCTATTCGGTTATAATTTTATCTGTTCTTAATAAAATACGCTTACCAAAGGAGATGCAATGAAAAATATCCAAAAGATCGTTGTGGTACTGCTTGTTTTTATGCTGGCTCTCACTGCCTGCTCTAAGCCAGCTACCGAAACACCCAAAGTAACAGATTCTGATGAGATCACCCTTGTCGTTTGGGACCAGTTCTATCGTCCCGAAGAAAGCGCTGTCATCGAAGCACTCAACGCTGAATTCGAAGAAGCTCACCCCGGTGTCAAAATTCAACGCGAGGTCAAAGTGCTTGATGACCTCAAAATGACCCTCAAACTGGCGCTTGCTGAAGCCGATGGTCCGGATATCGCCCAGGTAAACCAGGGGCGTAGCGATATGGGCGCGATGGTCGAAGCCGATCTGCTTTTGCCACTCAATGACTACCTCGCTAAATATGGATGGGGTAATGTCTTTTCAACCAGTGTTGCCAGTCGCAACAGCTTCACAGCCGACGGCAAATCTTTCGGTCAGGGCAACCTTTATGGCGTTAGCCCAACCGCGGAGGTTGTTGGCGTTTATTACAACAAAGACCTCTTCAAGAAAAACCGCTGGTCTGTCCCGACCACTTTTGAGGAATTTCAAGAATTACTTGCAAAGATCAAAAAAGCTGGCATCACGCCAATTTCTTTTGGTTCTCTGGACGGCTGGAACGCGATTCATGAGTTCAGCGCGATCCAACACCTCCTGGTCAGCTCCGATTACATCAACAACCTGACCTATGGGGTCAACAACGTGAGCTTCGATACTCCTGAAAATCAGGAAGCAGCCCAGATCCTGCTCGATTGGGCTCAGGCCGGCTATTTCACGGATGGTTTCCCCGGTATCGGCTATGACGACTGCAACAACAACTTCAAAGCCGGCGAAGGGGCGATGACCATCACAGGTTCCTGGTTTGCCCCCGAGCTTATGACCGGCACCGATCAGGAATTCGGATTCTTCCTCCTGCCGGGCCTAAGCGGTAAACAGACCATGGCAATTGGCGGCGTTGGCATCCCCTACGCCATCCGCAAAACCACCCAACACCCCGACCTCGCAGCAGAATATCTGGATTGGATGATCAGTCCACGTGCCGCCGAGCTTTGGGCGCAGGCAGGCATGCTGCCGGCAATGTCCCTGCCTGAAGATACAAAGGTCAAAACGGACAATCTCTTTGGCGATACGCTCCATGCCTGGGAAACGATCAACAAGAACAACGCGGTTGGTCATTATATCGACTGGGCTACCCCAACTTTTTACGATACTCTGGTTGCGGAGCTGCAAAAACTACTTGGCAGCATTGCCACGCCAGCTGATTTTACGGCAGCAGTTCAGCGCGATTACGCTCAGTTCCTTCAGGAACAAAACAAATAGGACAATACTTTCAAGAGCGGTTTCAGGTTTGAAACCGCTCTCCTTATCTCATGCGTAAAGCAAATCACTATCCCGGAGAAAGCAAATGGCTTGGCTTGCTCTACCTTTTGCCAGCCTTTTTGATCTACACTCTTTTTACGCTCATCCCCATCATCGAAACAGTTCGCAGTAGTTTTTTTGAGTGGAGCAATCTCGGAAGAACCAGTGAATGGGTCGGGTTACAAAACTACGTCAGTCTCTTTCAGGATAGCAGTTTTATAAAAGCGTTTACTAATAACCTTATTTTCGTCATTTTCTATAGCATCATCCCGATCCTGTTAGGGCTCTTTTTGGCAAGTTTACTCAGCCGATATCCAATTCCAGGCTTTGCTTTTTTTCGTACCGTTCTTTTCCTTCCCCAGGTAATCAGCATGGTTGTAGTTGGTGTCATCTGGCGTTGGATGTTCAATCCGACCAACGGTCCCATTAACCTATTTCTTGCGGCTATCGGTTTGGGGCATCTTCAACAGGCCTGGCTGGGCAGCTTTCAATGGGCATTACCAGCCGTCGGTTCGATCGGGACCTGGGTACAGTACGGTTTCTGTATGGTGCTTTTCCTGGCAGGCATGCAGCGCATTCCCGAGGAATATTACGAAGCCTCAAGTCTGGATGGCGCCAGCGCTTTTCATCAGTTCTTTCTCATTACCATTCCAGGTCTCAAAGCTGAAATTGCCGTCGCTCTCATTACGACGATAGTCGCCGCTTTGCGCGTCTTCGATCTGGTTTACAGCACGACCAAAGGCGGCCCTGGCGAGAGCACGCTCGTCACCGGCTACTTAATTTATCGCTCAGCTATTCTCAACAACCAGATAGGTTACGGAGCAGCCATCGCGACCATACTCACGCTGGTGATCCTCTCGGTTTCTTTCCTGATCCGCAGAATATTATCCGACCGCAACGAGGTGGTATGAAGCTGCGCTGGAATAAACTCATACCCCGCTATTTGATCCTGACAATATTTATGCTGATCGTCTGTATACCGCTTTGGGGCGCCCTAATGAGCGCCTTCAAAGCCGATTCCGAATTGCTCAGCTCACCCTTCAGCCTCCCACAAACCTGGACGCTTGAAAACTTCAAAGAAGCCTGGACCGTTGGTAGATTCAGCCAGTTCTTCAAGAACAGCGTTTTCGTCACTACCGTCGTCGTAATCGTCAGCGTTTTTCTATCAATACTGAGCGGCTACGCTTTCGGTCAACTGCCATTACCAGGCAAGAAACTGCTCTTTCCGCTCATGCTGATCGGCTATATGGTGCCATTCGAAGCCGTCATCATCCCCCTCTACCACTGGATGGGAGCGCTTGGGCTGCGCAATACCTATTGGGCGCTCATCCTACCGCAGATCGGCTTAAGCGTCTCTTTCGGCACGCTTTGGATGAGCTCTTTCTTTGAAAACGCGCCCCAGGAGCTGGTTGATGCCGCAACTATTGACGGCGCGACGCGCTGGCAAACGCTTTGGGGCATCCTCTTCCCGCTCTCCAGACCCGCTACCACCACACTGATCGTCCTCATTTTCATGTGGACGTGGAACGAATTCCTGCTTGCGCTTGTCATGGTGCAATCCGAGAGCATGCGCACCCTCCCTGTCGGTCTGGCATTTTTCCAGGGTCGTTTCAGCTCCAACATATCCCTGATGGCAGCAGGCGCGATCATCGTTGCCCTGCCGACCATTCTGATCTACATCCTCTTCCAACGCTTCTTCATCCGCGGCATGCTCGGCGGAGCGATCAAAGGGTAAAAGGTCTTCATCAGTTTGTAAGTATTAGTTAGTAAGAACCAACAAAGCTCCTCTATGAGACACGAGGACCACTTAAGCCCTTGGAGAGTAGCCATATGCCATTAACTTGTCATCGCGAGGGTACAAAGGTGTTATTCTGTCATCGCGAGGAGTCCGTTAGGACGACGTGGCAATCTGCCGTTCAAAGGTCATTGAAGGGAAAAACCGAGCAAAAGACTAAACTGCAGACTGCCACGCCCCCGCGGGGCTCGCAGTGACTGTTGTTAATCTGTCATCGCGAGGGAACAAAGTGACCGTGGCGATCTGCCTTTAATCGGTTGATTAATAAGAATTGATAGAAAATATATATTTCAAATGGCAATCCCTCAGCAAGGAATACAACAAGTATGAAGCTCAAATTCAAGGTGCTAAAACCAAAAATTCAGTTAGTAATTCGCATTTATCGTAAAATAACACTGAATAATACTTTGATAAACTAAAAATATGATGCGAAACCGACTCAATTCATTTCTCAGCGCCGTTATGCTTTTCCTTTTCCTTTTCTTTACTGGTTGTTCGACCAAAGGTTCAATGGATTATGGCGTATTCCTTGGCATCAATGGAGACGAGATGGACAAATTGCGGGGATTCAAAACCGTTGTGATCGAACCTTCGGAATTTCAGTCAGATCAGATCCAGGCTTTGCAGGAAGCTGGCACAAGCGTATACGGCTACATTAACATTGGAGCGGTCGAGAAATACCGCCCTTATTTCAATCAATATCGTGAAATCATGCTCAGTGTTTACGAGAACTGGGAAGATGAACGATGGGTCGATGTTTCTTCACCGCTCTGGCAGGATTTTATTGTCAACAACTTGGGAAGACAATATGCTAAACTGGGTCTGGATGGCTTCTTTCTGGACAATGCTGATGTCTATTACCACTATCCGAATGATGAGATTTATCAAGGTCTGATCAAAATCTTGCAAGGTCTGAAAACTTACAATATCCCGCTTATTCTAAACGGAGGAGATATTTTCGTCTCAAGATGCCTCGAAGAAGGCATTGCCATGTCTCTCATTGACGGCATTAATCAGGAAACGGTCTTTACTAGTATCGACTATGATCATGGCAGGTATGGAAAACGATCTGAAGAAGAAACCGCCTACTTTCAGGATTACCTTTCCAAAGTCAGATCTGCTGGTCTATCTGTCTTTTTGCTGGAATATCGTGCTGATAAGTCTATATACAAAACCATCGATGCTTATTGCAAAGAAAACGGCTTCCGCTGGTACAATGCTCCAGATTTGGAGCTGAGATAACACATCAGAATCTATAAGCTCTGATAAAATCGTTCTCAAGGAGATAAAAAATGACACAAAAACAATGGACAAAAGCCCCCGAATTTAAGCTCGATCTGAAGAAAAAGTACTTTGCCACTTTCAAGACCGATAAAGGTGACATCAAAGTGGAATTGTTTGCCGCCAAAGTGCCCAACACCGTCAACAACTTCGTTTTTCTTGCCCGTGAAGGTTTTTACGACAACACCATCTTCCACCGCGTGATCAACGATTTTATGGCTCAGGGCGGCGACCCAACTGGCACAGGCCGTGGCGGACCTGGCTACACATTCCGTGACGAGTTTGACAGCTCACTTAAGCATGACAAGCCTGGCATCCTTTCCATGGCAAACGCTGGTCCCAATACCAATGGTTCACAATTCTTCCTGACCCATGTTCCCACCCCCTGGCTGGATGGCAAACATGCCGTTTTCGGTCAGATCATTGATGGGCTCGATGTGCTCATGGCGATTCCCGAACGCGACCCAAGACTGTTTGGCTCCCCTGCCGTCAAATTGCATACCATCGAAATCACAGAAGAATAAAGAAGGCTTTATGACAGAATTGTTGATCAACGGCACCAGTCTGACCATCGAACAAGTGGTCAAAGTATCTGAAGACCCAAATATAAAAGTCCGAATTGACCCAACAGCAATTCCCAATATTCAAAAGGCTGCCGATGCGGTTCAACGCTTTATCCAGGAGGGACGCATTGCCTACGGCATTACGACAGGCTTCGGCGCTTTCAAGGATAAGCTGATCTCCGTCGATGACGTTGAAAAACTGCAGGAAAACATCATCCTCAGCCACGCGGTCGGCGTCGGGCCAAATCTCGACGATCGCGTTGTGCGCGCGATGATGCTGATCCGCGCTAACACGCTCGCCCACGGGCACAGTGGCATCCGCGTCAAAACCATTGAACTCCTGCTCGCGCTCCTCAACCACAACATTTTGCCCATCATTCCGTCCAAAGGGTCGCTTGGCGCCAGTGGCGACCTTGCTCCCTTAGCCCATATGTCCCTGCCGCTACTTGGTGTTGGTAAGGTCAAATTCCAGGGTCAAATCATGGACGCGAAAGACGCCATGCGCAAAGTTGGCCTTGACCCGATCAAACTGGCTGCCAAAGAGGGCCTCGCCCTCACCAACGGCACAACGCTGATGACCGCGCTGGGAGCGCTGAATGTTCATCGCGCGGAAATCTTGATGCAAACCGCAAACTGCGCTGGCGCCCTGACGCTGGAAGCCCAAAACGGCACCATGCGCGCCTTTATGCCCCAGATTCACCGTTCCCGACCGCAAAATTGCCAGGCTGAGACAGCCGCCAGCATGCGTGAGCTCCTGCAGGGCAGCCAGTTTACTCGCCCTGATAATTCCCTCAACGTTCAGGATGCCTATACCTTGCGCTGCATCCCTCAGGTGCACGGCGCGGTCGCCAACACGATCGATTTTGTTCGCTCTGTCATTCAGACCGAGCTTAATTCAGTTACAGACAATCCACTGATGTTCTTTGAAGAGGACGGGAGTGTTGAGATCATTTCTGGCGGCAACTTCCACGGCGAACCGCTGGCCCTGGCGCTTGATTACCTTGCCATCGCGATCGCTGATCTCGGCAACATGTCCGAACGGCGCATTGCCAAACTGATCGACAACAAAACTGAGCTTTACCCATCATTCCTGGCTGCCAAAGGCGGTCTCAATTCAGGATTTATGCTGCTGCAATACACCGCCGCCGCGCTTGCCTCTGAGAATAAAACACTCGCGCACCCGTCCAGTTTGGATTCGATCCCTTCTTCCGGCAACGTTGAAGACCATGTCAGCATGGGCGCAAACGCCGCCCTGCACTGCGCCCAGGTCATTGAAAACGTCAGCACCATCGTCGCGATCGAGATGATGTCCGCCGCTCAGGCGATCGATTTCCGGCTTTTGGAGCAGCCAGACCTGAAGCAAGGCAAAGGAACGTCAGTAGCTATGCGCAAGATACGGCAAATCCTGCCGTTCTTCCCTGAAGACGACTTCTTCCAACCCGCTCTTACCAAACTTGTCAGCGCATTACGCGCGGGCGAATTTTGCCCTAAGAACAATTAGTTTTTCTCACATACAAAGTATAAAAAGGCCGATTCGTTATCGGTCTTTTTGATTCCAGAAATTTCAGCTTAATTTAAGTTTTTTCACAGTGTGCTTTTAGCTTGCTTTCTTATACTCATTGACAGTTAAAGCCAAATACATTGTCTGAGGTGAGCAAGTTGATAAAAATAAGAAATTTGAACAAGCGCTTTGGAAAGAAAGAAATCTTCCACAATCTGAATCTTGATTTTGAATCTGGCAAAGTCTTCGCCCTGATCGGACCCAACGGAGCTGGTAAGACCACGCTGATGAGAATGGTCCTGGGCTGGGACAAAGATTACGAGGGAGAGATCATTTACAAAGACAATATCAGTATGGGTTATTCCCCGGAAACGCCCTATTTCCCGGAAATATTAACGGGGCGGCAGGTTCTGTCCTATTACATGGAAGTAAGAGGAATGGACAAAATCACCCGTGAAAAAGAAAGTCTCAGGCTTATGCAGGAAGTTGGTCTAAACCTTGAAAAAGATACCCTTGTGAGGAACTATTCCAAAGGTATGCGTCAGCGTCTCGGTGTCGCCCAAGCCCTTATCGGAGATCCAGACGTCATCTTTTTGGATGAACCTTCAGCTGGTCTCGATTTTTTTGGTCAACAGGAGATCCAGGCTTTGATCAGCAAACTGAAAGATCAGGGCAAGACCATTATCCTCAATTCTCACTTACTGTATGACGTCGAAAAAGTAGCGGATTACGGCTACCTCTTTATCAATGCCCATACATTCCGTCACTTTGACAAGACCGAATTCGCAAAAGAATCACTAGCAGAAATGTTTATTAATACCGCAAAAGGAGTTTACGCATGAAAGGTTTAATTAAATTGCACCTAAAAGAATATATGAGAGGAAAGAACTTCATCCTTTTTGGAATATTGGGAGGTCTGGTCACCCTGATATTGCTCACGACTGGTGAAGTATCAATGAGCAACAACCCAACCGAAGAAATTATTAGTCAATTCGGCACCCAGTGGAAATTTTTATCGATCATTGCGGGTTTCGCGGCCGTCACGATCTCCATGGGCACAATAGAAAAGCACCGCAAGGAAAGACGAACTGAACTATTGGCAATTCACGGGCTGGAGCTAGACAAACAGGTATTCGCACTGGCAATTGGGAATGCCCTCGTTTCCATGATCCTTGCCGCTGTTTTGGCGATCGTTCTTATCTTCATCATTGTTCTCGGTCATGCCCCTACTAACTTTTTGGGTTTTTTGGGTGCTTTTATCACCTATCTTTTGTCAACAGGCATGGTGGCGCTCATAGTATCCGTGTTAAACACCTTTTTACCGAGCGTTATCGTCGCTGTTTTGGGTGTCTTCCTGGTCATTATCGGCTCTTTCCACCAAATGATCCAGGGTATGCTCCTGAATAACGGTCAGCTGATGGGCAAGATTATCGGAAAATTGATGAACATCCTTCCACCACTGGATGTTTTCAACCGACTGACCCGCAGTTTGTTCTTCCTTGAGTTTAAGGGCGGACAGGACCTGATCGTCTTTTTCATCTATATCTGGGTAACACTGACAGCAGTCTACCTGGTAAGCAAAGGAGTAAAACGTCATGAAAAGATCTAAACAGATCCTTTGGTTATTTCTTGGAATTGCGCTGATGGTCTCGTTCTTTAGAAGTCAGGATAAGTTAGTGGACGCTCACACAATAGATCTGATCGATCAGGCCCGCCAGCTCAACTTTGAGGAAACCTGGCCTGGCTATGATCCCGAGATCTACCCTGTCGAGATCTATAAAAAGAACCTGCTGAAAAAAGATTCGGTCGTTCGTTACGAGGAGAATGAATTGTACGAAATAAAGGATAAAACACCCATCTACGCTTTGTCGATGGATGTAGATGAGGATGGACAGGCAATGCTGCTGGTCACAAGCGCGACTGATTTTCGAAATTTTTCGGATGTTGGAAACTTCGATAGCCCTTCAGCGGATCTTTACTACCAGGCTGTAATTTGCCATGAAGCTTTCCACTGCTTCCAGTCCGACCAGGGTTATTATGAGCTGTTCGCGGAACAAGTCAGCGCTTATGAAAGGTCCAATGTTCTGACTACCTCACGCAAATTGGACGAGGATGTTGAGTACCAAAAACTTTGGGTAGAGGAGATGAATTGTCTGATCGATTATGCGAAGGACAATAACAGCGCGAACTATCAGGCTTACCTGAAAAGTTATCAGGATCGATTAAACTATTTATATAAGAACTTTGAATCAACAGATGTTGACGAATACCTGACCTACTCCGCCTTTTATGAAAAAGCTGAAGGAACCGCCCAATACATAGAGAATATTGCCATTGCCCAACTGAGCGGCAAAGACCTTGTATTTGCGATCACAGGTTACGAAAAAGGAACAGCCAAGTTTTACGATTCCGGTTACTTCAAAGCATACATTCTGGATCAACAGCAAGGTCTCGATTGGAAAACAGATTTCTTTAAAACCAACAAAACCTTTGAAGACTATCTTTTAAATCTTGATCAGGAGGATCTAAATGACTGACACTATCAGCAAGTTCAAAAACATAAAGAAATACTATGGCTCAAACCTGGTATTAGACAACGTAAGTTTTAGCATAAAGAAAGGTGAGATCTACGGCCTGATCGGTGAAAACGGGGCCGGAAAATCCACGATCATGAAAATTATTGCGGGTCTGGCTTTTCCCAGCCAGGGAGAGCTAGAATTGTTCTCCAAAAATCATTCTGATGGGCTCAAAGAAGCGAGAAGACATATTGGGTTTATGATCGAAGCTCCCAGCCTTGATTACTCAATGAATGCAAAGCAAAACCTGCACTTGTTCGGCATTCTAAAGAATGAAAAAAATAAAAACGTACAGCGTAAGCTTCTGGAATTGGTCGGATTAGCTGACAGCGGAAATAAAAAGGTCAGGAATTTTTCATTAGGCATGAAACAAAGGCTTGGCATTGCAGCCAGTCTCATTGGTGATCCTGAGTTCCTGGTACTGGATGAACCCATCAACGGACTTGATCCACAAGGAGTTATTGAAATTAGGAACTTGTTCATCCATCTTAATCGTGAGGAATCCAAAACAATCTTACTGTCCAGTCATAATCTGGCTGAACTCTACCAAACCGCCACCCAATACATTTTTATTCAAAAGGGTCAAATAAAAGAGATTATTTCTCATGATGACCTCAAGGCTAAATGCAGGCAATATGTGCTCCTTCGTACTTCAGATCCCCAAAAGAGCGCAGCGCTTTTGGAAGAAAAACTCGGAATTAAAGAAATAATTGAGTTGTCTAATGGATATTTAAAGCTATATCACGCGGAAGATAAGATAGAGATGATTGCAAAGACACTGCAGGAAAATGCGTTGGTCGTGACCAACATTTCTATCGAAAGCTTGTCTTTGGAAGAATACTACATGCAGGTAATGAAAGGTTAATAAAGATGAAAAACCTATTAAAAGCTGATCTATATAAAATTTCAAAATCCTTATCGCTAAAGATATTGTTTTTACTAATGGTTGCGCTATCCTTGATCACAGCCATTTCTGTCAGGTCCTATGAAGGAAATCCTTTGGCAGAAGAGTATGAAATTATTTTTAAGGGTGCAGAGGCCTACTATTCATCACTGACCGATGCCCCCATCCTGGCCAGCCTTGCCATCTTCGTTATCGCTATCCTAATTTGTAACGATTTTTCCAATCGTTACATTCAGACGGCAATTTCCAGTGGTTACGGGAGAAAACAGATACTCCTTTCAAAATTTATTTCTGTAAGCTTTGCTTTTTTCGTCGTATTACTGCCCTATCCATTGGTACGCACCCTGGTACAAAGTACGCTTTATGGCTTTGGTCAGCCTTTCAATGCTCAGGTTCTGATCAAATTGGTTTTGGACTATTTCCTGATGGTTCTTGTTGTTTTGGCCTTAAGCGGGATCGTCTTTGTTTTGGCCTATCGCTTAAAGTGGACAGTCCTGGTCATAGGCATTTCCTTTCTGATCCTGGTACTTGGGAATTCCATCTTCCAGTCCATCGCCCTGGTCAACAAAAGCTTCATGAATATCTGGGTAAAGACTCCTTTAGGACTGATCTTCTTTCTAAAGACAAACTTGTTTTCACCACATTCCGCATTAATTGCTTTTGTAATAAGCATGATCACGATTATTCTTGCCCTGCTTATTTCTTTCTATTTCTTCAATAAAGACGAAAGTTTCTAAGAGGGATTAATAGTTCAGTATGCTATACAATAGTAATTGACCTTGTGGAATAATAACAATAAAAGTTGAGCTAAATGATATGAAACAGAAGATTATGATCGTTGATGATGCAGCAGAATTGAGGGATGTCCTGCGCCTTTATCTCGAAAATGCCGGCTACGAGGTGCTTGAAGCTGTTGATGGTCTACAAGCCCTGGAAGCCCTGAAGTCGAACTCAATAGACCTGATGATCCTGGATATCATGATGCCAAATATGGACGGTTTTGAACTTTTGTCTCAATTAGATAAACAAGAGGAAAAAAGGCAATTTCCCATCATCTTTTTATCGGCCCGAACACAGGTACATGATAAGATACGTGGCCTAACGCTTGGCGCGGATGATTACATCGAAAAACCCTACGATCCAAGCGAGGTCATCGCTCGCGTCATGGCAGTTTTGCGGCGCACCCAGCAGCAAAAAGAGGAAAAGCCCAGGCAGATCAGGGTCGGGGATCTGACCTGGGACGTGCAAAATCGTCAGATCTATCAAAATAGTGAATTGCTGGAACTCAGGGCAAAGGAATACCAACTCATCACTTTATTCATGAAACATCCTGGTCGTGTCTACACAAAACAGGAAATTTATGAATATTTATGGCAGGAACCTTACCTTAATGATGACAACACGATCATGGTTCACATCTCGAACTTACGGGAAAAAATTAAAGATAATCCCAAAAACCCTGAAAAGATCATCACCATCAGAGGTCTGGGCTACATGCTGAAAAAAGAGAGCTAAGACATGGCAGGCACCAAGCAACAACGTTTCAAAACCATTCTCAAGACAAGTTCCAAATTTATCCTGGCTTTTATCATCCTGACCGTCCTCTATGCCTTGTTAAATATTGGTGTTATCGTCTTTCTGTCTGGCAATCTGCCAATTTATGAGTACGTTCCTATCCGACAAAACCAGGATCCGATGAAATTAAACTGGGAAGAGATTCATGTAATGGGGGGTTACGGCTATGTAGTTGATGAAGAAGGAACCATCTTATGGCACAGCGAGGGTTCTGAAGAATCGGGGAAAATATCAATCAGAAATTTCCTTGATCAAAACCTTACGCGCAAAAACAACAGGAGCAACTTTATCTACAAAACCGTTGAAGGAAACTGGCTGATCCTGAATTATCCATCAGATAGTTTCAGTAATGAGCCAACCTACAACTTAAATGTTGCTCCTGTAAGTCAACAACGTGTCCTTGTGATAATTATTATCGTTTTGATCGTCTTATACCTTCTTGAGATCTTTTTCCTCTTCCACCGACTTTCCGCTCATCTGGAAGCTAATGTTCAGGAGATCTATGAAGCGGAAGAGGAAAAGAAACGATTTTTCTTCAGAGGTCTGGCTCACGATCTAAAAACGCCTTTATCCACGATCATGGCATACAGCAAAGCTATCGGGGACGGCTTGCTCAAGGAAGAACAAGTCGATCACTATGTGGAGACGATCTACCGACAGTCTGACGTACTCAAAAACCGCCTCGACGATATGATGGCATATGCCAGTCTGGAAGAGCGGCTTGCTGAAAACATGCAAATATCTGACTTGCTCGAAGCAATTCGCCGCTATGTTGGGGAGAATTATGACTGGTTTCGTGAGAAAAATGCTGAGATCGACATTCGCTTTCAGGATAACGTAAAATATCGGACAAATTTTGATCAGGGTCTATTCGCTCGTCTGCTTCAAAACATCCTCAACAATTCTGTAGAGCACAATGCGCCTGGAGTTAATATCTATATTGCTTGGAATGCCAAAGAAAAGTGTCTGATTCTTGGAGATGACGGCGTTGGCGTGCCTGATCAGCTTCGGGATACACTGTTTGACCCCATGGTCACTGGCGAGCCAAGCCGTACCGGCGAACATTTCCGTGGCATGGGACTGGCAAATGTGAAACGAATCGTACAACTCCACGGTTGGGATATTTCATACGACGGTGAGTTTAAGATCAAGCTTCGCTGATATTAAATCAACTCCAGACACCCGCAATTTCGCGACCGCAATGTGTGCATTTGCTGTCTTGAAGATTGTTTTCAAGCAGCCAGACAGAATCGCGTCTGAGGAGAATTGACCCACATTCGGGGCAATTTGTGACCTCTCCGCTTCCCAGATTGCCGGCATAAACATGTTTCAGTCCGGCCTTCCTCCCTACTTCAAGGACATGCGCGATCGACCTGGGATCAGTGGGCGCAACCTCACGGAATTGTTCCTGTGGAAAATAACGGCTGACATGCCAGGGCGTATCCGTGCCCAAGCTTTCGGCAATAAAACCCGCCAATCCCTTAATTTGCGCCTCATCATCATTCACGCCAGGCACAAGTAAGGTCGTAACCTCAAGCCACACTCCTGCCCCCTTGACCCTTTTACAGTTCTCCAGGATCGGTTCAAGGCGCGCGCCTGTATAACTTCGATGGATATTTTCGTCAAAAGCCTTGATATCAATATTTATGGCATCCAGAAGCGGCAGATAAGCCTCTAACATCACCTCGCTCATATAGCCGTTGCTCACCCACACATTCCGAATTCCAGCTTCTTTTGCCAGAATGGACACATCCCGCGCGTATTCATAAAAAACGCTTGGCTCTGTGTAGGTGTAGGAGATGCTTTTCGCGCCAGCACGCCTGGCAGCCGAGACCACGGTTTCAGGCTCAACATAGCTAAAACAATCGGGATGATTGCGGGTGCTTGTCTGCGAGATCGACCAATTCTGGCACCACTTACAGCTTAAATTACATCCCGTCGCGGCGATGGAATAGCTGCGGCTGCCTGGCAGGAAGTGATACAGAGGCTTCTTCTCGATCGGATCAAGATTGGACGAAACCAGTTTCCCATAATTCAAACTATAAAGCTTCCCATCAAGGTTCTTGCGCACGCCGCAAATGCCGACTCTATCCTTGCGGATCTGACAATGATGGCTGCAAAGATTGCAAACAACGCTTTCATTGCCAATCGCTTCCCAAAAACTAGCTTCTTTCATCTCAACTCTCAGCTAACAACTCGTTATTCAAAAGCTCGATCATGTGAATAACGGCGGAATTATCCTGATCGCCCTTTCCATTGGCGACCATGCCGTTGAATAACTGCGTATTGACCGCTGTTCCTGGCAGGCACATGCCAAACTCACAGACAGTATCCATAACGATATTGAGATCTTTCGCCTGCAAACTGGATTTAAACCCTGGGGTTCGGTTGCCAGCGAAGAGTCTTTGCGGTTTATTATCCAGAGTCCAACATTGGGCCGCGCCACTTTTTATCGCCTCGATCACACGTTGAGGATCAGCGCCTGCTTTTTGCGCGAAGATCAGCAGCTCCGCTTCAGCAACCATTTGGGCTGCGACCATGATCTGATTGGCAGCCTTGGCGATCTGCCCGCAGCCTGGTCCACCAATGTAGGTGATCTTGGAGCCGATCGCTTCCAGCATCGGTCGCACGCGTTCCAACGCATCCTCATCTCCACCAACCATAATGGTCAGTGTGCCATTGATCGCGCCGATCTCGCCGCCGCTGACCGGCGCGTCCAGACAACTGACACCCTTTTCACGCATGGTCTCATAGATCATTCGACTTGCGGCAGGTTTGATCGTTGAGTTGTCAACCAGGATCATTCCAGTACGAGCGCCTTTGATCACCCCACCTTCGCCTAAGACCACATTAATGACATCGGCTGAATCGGAAACGTTTACGAACACGACATCCGACTGTTTTGCCAGTTCTGCCGGGCTATGCGCCAACGAAGCCCCTTGGGCAACCAACCTGTCTGCTTTCGAAAGGGTACGGTTATAAACGGTGAGTTCGTAACCCGCTTTTAACAAATTCTCTGCCATTGGAGCACCCATCGTCCCCAGGCCAATACAACCAATCCGCATTTTACCCATTTCAGCCTCCTTTTTATGTAATTATAGTACTTCTGACCAGCATTTATACAGAAAAAAGTGAAGTTAACACTGAACAATTGTTAATTAAACCTTCCCTTCTGGGGTATACTAAGCAGTTGGTACAAAATCAAACCATTATCGGAGGAAAAAAGTGGATCCAATTATCAATGCAGTTCTGAAACCAAAGAGTATTGCCGTTATCGGTGCTTCAACCAATCCTGAGAAGATCGGCTATAAAGTTGTCGAAAATCTCAAGAATTGCGGCTACCAGAATCCGGTCTACCCCATCAATCCTGGTGCTGAAGAAATTCTTGGTTACAAATGTTACCCTAACATTAAGGATGTTCCTTACGTTATCGACGCAGCCGTTATCACTGTGCCGGCAAAGTTCGTTCCAGAAGTCGTTCGCGATGCTGGAGAAAAAGGAGTCAAGGGCCTGAGCATTATTACCTCAGGTTTCAGTGAAGTTGGCGATGTTGAGCTTGAAAATGAAGTCGTGAGGATCGCTCATGAATATGGCATGCGCGTCATCGGCCCAAACATCATCGGCGTGCTCTCTAACAGTGACAAAATGAACGCATCGTTCACCAACTTCCTCCCCCTGGATGGAAAAGCTGCTCTCGTCTCCCAAAGTGGCGCTCTCCTGATCGCCATGGACGCAGCCACCTACACCCGCCGCGTCGGTTTTGACAAGATGATCTCCATCGGCAACCAGGCTGATCTCGATTTCGCTGACCTGATCGCCTATCTCAATGAAGATGAAAATACGACCTGTATTACCCTCTACATTGAAGGCATCAAAGATGGCGCTCGCTTCATGGAAGAAGCCCGCAAGTGCACCAAACCGATCATAGCACTCAAAGCAGGAACCTCTGCCCATGGTGCCGCGGCAGCCGCCTCTCATACTGGTTCTCTGGCAGGTTCTGCTAAAGTTTATGAAGCCGCATTCCAGCAAGCTGGTGTTGCCCAGGCTGAAGATCTGAACGACATGTTCGATACCACCCTGGCATTGGCATTACAACCCACCATGAAGGGTGACAATCTCCTCATCGTCACCAACGGTGGTGGTGTTGGCGTATTGGCAACCGACGCAGCCGAAAAATACGGTCTGCCCCTCAAGTTCGCTCCCGAAGAAGTTCAGGCTGAACTGCGCAAGCACATGCCTTCCTTTGGTTCCGCCAAAAATCCGGTTGACATTACTGGTGGTGCTGGTCTGGAAGGTTATTACGAAGGCGTGAAATACTCCTATGCCCACCCTTGGGTTGATGGTTTGGCTGTGCTCTATTGCGAAACTTCTGTTACCAATCCTCAGGAAATCGCCGAAGCCATCTACAACGCGCTCCAGGAATCAGGCGCTTCCGGGAAACCCGTCGCGGTTTCATTCGTCGGTGGTGAACGTTGTGAAGACGCGATGAAATGGCTGATCGAACACAACATCCCAACCTACGACGCGCCCGATCTGGCTGTCAAGGCATTGGCATCCTTACGCAAACAGCACGAACTGCTGTCAACTTCACACAAAGCTCCCTACAAGCCCACTGATGTTGACGGAGCCAAAGCTCGTGAGATTATCGCTGGTGCCCGTGCCAAGGGTCGCGACGCTCTGACCGAAGTTGAAGCCAAACACGTGTTTGCCGCCTACAACCTGCCTGTCACCCCAACCGAACTGGCAAAGACCGAAGAAGAAGCAATCCAACTTGCCAATCAGATCGGTTATCCAGTCGTTATGAAGATCGTCTCCCCCGACATTCTTCACAAATCTGACGCTGGCGCGGTCAAGGTCAATATCAAGAGCGATGATGAGGTTCTTGAAGCCTGGAAGGTCATCATGGAAAACTCCCTGAAATACAAAGCTGACGCTGAGATCGACGGTTTGGCAATACAGCAGATGGCTCCCTGGGCTACTGAAGTCATCGTTGGCTCTGTCAACGACGCTACCTTCGGACCTACCCTGATGTTCGGTCTCGGTGGCATATTTGTTGAGATCATGAAAGACGTCACCTTCAAGGTTGCTCCAATCGACGAAGAAACCGCATTGACAATGCAATCCGAGATCAGAGCTTCCCAGATCCTGAAGGGCGCCCGCGGCGAGAGCCCCCGTGACCAGAAAGCCCTCGCGAACGTTTTGGCTCACTATTCTTACATGATCTACGACCTCAAGGACGAAATTGCTGAATCAGACGCCAACCCCGTCATCGTTTATGAAGACGGTAAAGGTGTCGCGGTAGTTGACGCTCGTATCATTTTGACCAAGAAGTAAGCTTAAACAACAAAACACACAAATAAGCCACTGTTGGTACAATCAGCAGTGGCTTTTTATTTAGTATTAGGAAAGGAAAGCAAATTATGAAGAAGAATTTTTTAATTGATATGGACGGTGTCCTCGTACATGGCACACGCGCGGTACCTGGTGCTGATAAATTTTTACAGACCCTCAAGGAGCAAAAACGCAAATATGCCATATTGACCAACAATTCCAAATACACCACGCGAGACTTGGCTCATCGCCTTAACGAAGCCGGTCTTGACGTCGGTGAAAACTATATTTTTACCTCAGCTTTAGCCACAGCAAAATTCCTGCAAAGGCAAAACCCCAACGGCACAGCTTATGTGATCGGAGAACTTGGTCTGACCGAAGCCATTCACAGCCATGGCTATATTCAAACCGAGATCAATCCCGACTTTGTTGTTTTGGGTGAGACCGGCACCTATAGCCTCGATCAAATCACCATCGCGATCCGCTTGATCGAAAAGGGCGCGCGTTTTATCGCCACCAACCCTGATCCTTCAGGACCCAGCGAGAGCGGCACTGTGCCCGCGACCGGCGCGATGGCAGCCCTCATTGAGAAAGCGACCGGTAAACAAGCCTTTTTTGTTGGCAAACCTAACCCCCTGATGATGCGCAGCGCTCTGAATCATTTCGACATGCATTCAGAAAACACTTACATGGTCGGTGATCGCATGGATACCGACGTTCTTTCCGGCATTTCAGCCGGCATGGACACAATTCTCGTACTAACAGGCTCGACAAACGAAAAAGACATCGATAAGTTCCCTTATCGCCCAATGTATGTGCGCAAATCCGTTGCGCATATTGACCTGAACGAGTTCAAATAGAAAAAGTATGAAATTTACTCGTCGTGACTTTTTGAAGTTCTCTCTTCTTGGTTTGGGACTAAGCGCTTTTGCCCCTTACCAGGAAGAAGACAAAGTCAATCCTACCCATCCACGTCTGATGCTGGTTGGCAACAAGAATGGCGTCAGCATTTACAAAGAACCTGACGAACGAAGCGCCATCCTCTATCAACGCCAGTACAATGAGATCATTAACGTTTACGAAGAAGTGATCGGTCCCAACGGGCCAGCCTGGAATCCGATCTGGTACCGATGTTGGGGCGGTTACGTCTTTAGTGGTCATCTTCATGAGGTCCGCTACGAGTACAACCCGCTCTCCAGACCTAACCGTGCCTCCGGGCAGCTGGCAGAGCTGACCGTGCCCTACTCCCGTTCTATGTACTACCAGTCACCGACCGGTTGGGAGCCTTTGTGGATGTATTATTACGGCACCAATCACTGGGTCACCGATGTTATCGAAGGTCCCGACGGTCGTCCCTGGTATCAGGTGGAAGACCAGCTCGGGCGCACCAAAACAGCCATCCCTTACGAGCATTTGCGTTTTATCGATGACGCCGAATTTGATCCCATCAGTCCTGAAGTTCCCCCTGAAGCAAAATTTATTGATGTTTCCATTCCCCACCAACGCATGCGCGCATACGAGGGTGACGAGATCGTTTTTGAGACCAAAGTCTCAACTGGCTTCCCCACGGGAGCAGGAAAATACGCCATTAAGACGAAAATGCCCTCAAAACACATGGGCGATGCGGTTCTCACCAGCAATATTCGTGAAAGGATCTGGATGGGCGTGCCCTGGACCTGTTTCTTTGAGCTGGAAATTGGTCTGGCAACGCACGGCACCTTCTGGCATAGCAATTTTGGCACCCCAATGAGCGCGGGCTGTATCAATATGCGCAACAGCGATGCCAAATGGGTCTATCGCTGGTCTTACCCGGTCGCGCCGCCAGAAAATTGGGCAACCCACGGCTGGGGCACGGTCATACACGTGCACACTTAGTCTACGAATTCCTGAAAAACCTGATTTCCGAACAATATCCCTCGTCTGGTCAGGCGCAGATGTGGTCCGTCTTCGAATTCCACCCATTCCACTAACTGAATGGATAATAATCTCTTAATTTCTTCTGGAAAAGCCTCTTTAATTGTCAGCCCGAATCTGTTTTTGAAAACGAAATCTGAGACCCCTTCTCTTGTCAATCGCAGCCCAAGCATCATCTGCTCCTGCATGGCATCTCTTCTGGAGATGGGGATCTTCTCCACGATACAGGGAGAGCCTGCTTTATCTGCGCGATCAACACACCCGATGTAAGCCTGCAGCTGATCATAATTATGATAACGCGTCTCGTCCAGGCGACCATGCGCTCCAGCGCCAAGCCCAAGATAGTCCAGATTATGCCAGTAGACCTTGTTATGACGGGATTCAAGGTTGGGATTTTTAGCCCAATTGGAAATCTCATAGTGTTCAAATCCCTGCGTTGGCAAATAATCGATCGCCCATTCAAACATATCCGCCACCAGATCATTATCGGGTAAAACAAGCTCACCAGACGCTACCATTCGGTCAAATTCAGTGTTTTCTTCAAGGATCAGCGAATACAGCGAAAGATGTTCAGCGCTAGAATCGCAGGCCCTTTTCAGATTTTCCTGCCAGCTTTTCAGTGTTTGTCCAGGCAAACCAAAAATGAGATCCAAACTTAAGTTCTTAAAACCAGCTTTTCGTGCAAACCTGATTGCTTCCTCAGCCTGTTCAGCCTTATGGATCCGACCCAAAACCTTCAGTTCTTCATTATCAAAGGATTGGATCCCCAGACTCAGGCGATTGAACCCAAGCTCTCTAAGAGATTGCAGATATTCCAAATTAAGCGTTCCAGGGTTTGCTTCGAGCGTGATTTCCGCATCCTCATTCATAGTAAATTGTTCTTTTAAAGCTGAAATTACTGAAGCAATTATCCTTACTGGTAACACCGATGGCGTGCCACCGCCAAAATAAACAGTGTCAATGGAATCAGTCACAGCACCCCGATAGTATCCGATCTCCTTGAGCAAAGTCTCGGCATACTGCTCGATCAAATGACCTTGTCCGGCATACGTGATAAAATCACAGTAGTAACAACGTTTGATACAGAACGGAATATGAATATAGACTGCTGACATTGCCACAATTTTACCAAAGCAATCATCAGCATTCTGTCGTATAAAGAGCAAAGATATGAGAAAACCAAAAATTGAAACCTCGCCCTCGAAAACCCGCAATTGTCCGGTTTGTGGCACGAAACTTTCTGAAAACTCAAAACGCTGCCTTGTCTGTGGCACCGATCTGGCTGGCGAACCAAGCCCCAAAGAGAAAAAAGCCATCAAAATAGACTCGCAGCGAATACCGGAAGTCAGGCTGAACCTCGTGGCACTGATCGCAATCATTGTCGCTTTCCTGGTACTTATTGCGGCTTTGATTTTCTTTATCGTCACCCGTGGCAAGGGCACCGACAGCGAAACAACAGATCCACTCGAAACGATCACGGTAACACCCACCTTCACCAATACGCCTGCTAACACAGCCACAATGACGCCCTTACCAACCTGGACGCCGCTTCCTCCTATTGACTATGTTGTCAAGGCTGGCGAGACCTGCCTCGACCTCGGTTTGAAGTTCAATGTATCAGTTCAAAGCATCATCGACGCCAACAACCTGCTGCAAAGCTGTGTCATCACCGAAGGAATGGCGTTGAAGATACCGCAACCAACACCGACAGCCTCGCCTGTACCAACAGCCACACCGGAAGCCATTGTTTCAGATCTGGAACTTTGTACCCACACCGATACGATCATTGTCGATGCCAATATGACCCTCAGCGGAATTGCCGCCAACTATAACGTCTCGATGATGGACATCCGCATCTATAACAACCTTACAAGCGATATTGTCCGTCAGGGTGATAAACTCGTCATCCCCTTATGCGACCGCCTGCCAACGGCTGGACCAACTCTGACCCCAACACCATTGCCGCCCTATCCAGCGCCAAACCTGCTTCTTCCCCGCTCAGGTGAAGCCTTCTCAGCAACAGACGAAGCCGTCACGCTGCAATGGGCATCTGTCGCTTCACTCTACCCGAACGAAGTCTATCGGGTTGTCATTCAGGATCTCACTTCCATCGAAGAACGGATTTTGACCGAATACGTTACCGATACGAAATTCATCCTGCCGTCCAGCTTCCGCCCGACTGACAACATCCCCCACATTATCCAATGGAGCGTTTCGGTCGCAAGACAGATAAATCAGGATCCGAATAATCCCATTTATGAAGAAGCAGGAGCGATCAGCGCTTTCAGAGTCTTCAGTTGGACCGGAACTGGCATTGGACCCACTCCAAACCCATAGAATTTCACAAATCAAAATTCAAAAGCACCCTGTAAAATTACCAATGGGGTGCTTTTATTTTGTATTTTTTTTGGTCTTAAATTGTTACCAATAGGCTATGCGTATTCAGGTTATGGAATTGACCTTAGGAATCTATTTTATGCTTGCCTGCTATTATGCTCAATTTCCATCAAGATTGGGAGAAACTGGTTAAAGGCTCTGATCGGGAGATATTGGACCAGAGCAGTCGCCAGAATCAAAACAATAGTAGCCAAAATTGTAATAAGAATTACCATTAGCTGGCTAAGTTTACTTGCTAAGAGGCTATTAACGATTCGATAAAAAGATGGAATGGAAAAAAGTTCTAAGCCAAGTGTTATATAAATTGCCAGCCACATGCCTTTGTCAAGCCATCGCGTAAGTTTTAGCACCTCACCGGGCTTATAAAATTCAGCGTCTTCCACTTCCACCATTGATTCTTCATCAAAAGCTTCTACCCCATCCAATAGAGCAGCTTCTTCAAGCTCTATCGATTCTAAACTCTCGTTGTTGCCAACCTTCGCAGATCGGTAGTTCAGATCGGTTTCGACTACCATCTTCAGGGCGGTAGCGATCCCCTGCATAATACACCACATTATAATTGCGGTAACAAGGATAGCTAAATTCTCCAAGAATGGTCTCGATACCATCATAAATAGATCAAAGTTAAAGCTTGTAAAGGTTTTAATATATGACAGGATGCCTGATTGGAGAATATAGTCATAAAAAAACACAGCAGATCTTATAACCCCAAGTATCAACGTGAACCAGGAAAATAATTTCAATAAAAATGCTGAATTGAGCAGTCTACGATGTTTGGCTGATAAAAAGTCCTTATCAATGTTTTTCTCCATGTCCACCTTCCTTACAACAAATAAAGCTAAATTTATTTTATCGCAAGAAAATGAAAAACAGTGGAAAAGCACATCATTCCATGCTCTCGCATGACATCCTGTCCTCACGCACATATCCCAATCCTTCCCGTAGGCTGGATCGCGCAGCCTGATCCCTCAGCAGTGAGATCCGATAAAGGTATACAGCGTTCAACATGTCAGATTCAATTGGATATTCATGAGGCGTCTACCTCATGCCGGATTCAAATACAGAATCCGGCTTACATTTCCCCTAATCTACTGACCTTACTTTTCAAGTCCTTCCAAATATTTCGTTGCTGAAATTGCCGCCGCGGCGCCCATTCCAGCTGAGGTCACGACCTGTCTGAAATATGGATCCGCGATCTCACCAGCCGCGAAAACGCCCTCAACACTGGTTTGCAAGCGTCGATCGACTTCAAGCGTGCCACTCGTTGTGAGCTTAAGCTGACCATCGAAAATCTGCGTATTGGGAACATGCCCGATCGAGACAAAAACTCCCTGAGTCGGAATGCGTTTTTGTTTCCCGGTAACCGTATCTTCGATCAAGAGTTCCTCGATGCCTTCCGAACCTATTACTTCCTTGACTACGGAATTCCATAAAAACTTGATCTTTGGGTTATTCAAAGCGCGTTTTTCCAGGATCGCGCCTGCCCGAAGGGAATCGCGACGATGAATGACAGTAATACTATTAACAAAACGCGTCAGAAATAAAGCCTCTTCCAGAGCACTGTCACCACCACCGACGATATGGATATCTTTATCCTTGAAAAACCATCCGTCACAGGTCGCGCAGAAAGAAACGCCCTTGCCAGTGAATTCCTGTTCCCCAGGCACGCCCAACTTACGCGAATCAGCCCCCATGCAAATGATCAGACTATCCGCAGTATATTTCCCTGATGACAGCGTGACCTCAAAAGGTCGCTGGTCCAATTTGACATCGGTGACAACATCAAAAACAAATTCCGCGCCAAAATGACGAGCCTGCTCTTCAAAAAGTTGTCCGATCTCAGTTCCGCCAACTCCCTGAGGAAAACCTGGATAATTCTCAATAATACTTGTTTGAGAAGCCTGACCGTAAAGAGTCATACCCGTTACCAACAAGGGTTTCAGGTCTGCTCTGGCAGCATAAAGCGCGGCCGCGAATCCTGACGGACCGCCACCTAAGATCATTACCTGTCTATGTTCTACAAATTCCATCATTAACCTACCTTCTTCCACCTTAGGATTAATTCTATATTTCACATCCTAACATGAATTCTTAGTTTTTAGCATATAATCGTTCCAACGATATCACACAAAGGAAGTAAACATGAACTCTGTCGAACATTCTTTACAATTTTTTGAAAACAACAAAGAGCGTATGACCGATACCTATATCGATCTGCTGAAAATTCCCTCTGTCTCCACCAACCCTGATCACACTCAGGACATGCAAAGAACAGCTGAATTTCTGGCTGATTACCTGCGTAAGATAGGTGTCGAACATGTTGAGATCTTTCAAACCCCACTTCACCCGATCCTCTACGCCCAGAAGAAGTCCAGCAAGCCAGACGCAAAAACGCTTCTGATCTACGGGCATTATGACGTTCAGCCCGAAGATCCGATCGATGAATGGCAAAGCAACCCCTTTGAACCAACCTTCCGTGGCGATTACCTTTACGCGCGCGGCGCTTCCGACATGAAAGGGCAGGTCATGGTGAGCATCTTCGCCCTTGAATCCGCTCTCGCGAGTGGAGACTTGCCCATTAACGTCAAATTCATCCTTGAAGGTGAGGAAGAAATCGGTTCCCCCTCACTGGAACCCTTCATCAAGGAGCACAAAGAACTCCTTGCCTGTGACATGATCCTTAACCCGGATGCCGGCATGGTCGGAAAAGACAAACCGACCATTGTTTATGGTCTGCGTGGTCTGGCATATTTTGAAGTGCGTGTCGATGGTCCCAGGGTTGACCTGCATTCCGGCTTATGGGGCGGAAACGTCGCCAATCCTGCCAATGTCCTCGCCCAGATGATCGCGAAACTGCACAACGAAGACGGCTCCGTCGCCATTCCATGCTTTTACGATCACGTCCGGGAGCTGACCCCCGAAGAACGGGAACGCATCGCTTCAAACAGCACCAGTGATACTGACATTCTGGAAGTTACCGGCGCGCCTCAACTCTTTGGTGAAGCAGGTTACACGGCGCTTGAGCGTCAGGGCGCCCGCCCAACGCTGGATGTCAACGGTTTTTATTCCGGCTTTATCGGAGATGGCGCCAAGACCATCATTCCCGCCTACGCGAAGGCAAAGATCTCCTGCCGCCTGGTTCCGGATATGGACCCGATGGGAACTTACGAACTGGCAAAAGATTACATTCTTTCCATCGCGCCGCCAACGGTTAAAACCCAGGTATTTTTACACAGTGCTGGTCCCGCTTACCTTGCTGATGACGCGCCAGGCGCTGAAAACCTAGCCAACGCGCTCATGGCGATCTGGGATCAGCCCATCACCTACAAGCGCGAAGGCGGCAGCATTCCCGTCGCGACCGTCATGC
Source organism: Anaerolineaceae bacterium (assembly GCA_050946715.1). GTDB lineage: Bacteria > Chloroflexota > Anaerolineae > Anaerolineales > Anaerolineaceae > Mesolinea. The sequence goes on from JBMNVH010000006.1 coordinate 28,534, forward strand.
AGCATGAACTTGGCGTGAAATCGATCTTGACCGGTTTCGGCTTGCCAGACGATGCCATCCACTCACCCAACGAACGCATGTACTACCCCAACTGGCTTAAAGGCATCCAGGCGTTGATCCACTTCTATCTTAGTTTCGGAGACAATTAATGCCAACTGATAAAACCCTAAAACTACCCTCCTACGGAGGTCAGGCATTGATGGAAGGCGTGATGATGCGCGGCAAAAATCACGCCGCCATGGCTGTCCGCGCGCCAAACGGTGAAATTGTCACCTATCAGGAGGAATTACCCGACCTCTATCGCTCCAAATGGACCACCGTTCCATTTGTGAGAGGGATCTTCAACCTCTGGGACGCGATGGGACTTGGCATGCGTTTTTTGACCAAATCAGCCAATATTGCATCCGGAGAAGATGAAAAAATTGAGGGCAAGGAATTGACCTTGGCGGTGATTGTCTCGATCCTGATCGCGGTTGCGCTCTTCTTTTTGCTGCCCGCCTTCCTTGCGGGTCTGATTGAAAAATACTTTGGCTTAAATGCCTGGTGGAGCAATCTGATCGAAGGTGCGATGCGACTATTTATCCTGATTGCTTATATAGCTTTTATCGGCAGACTTCCGGAGATTGCCCGTGTCTTTGCCTATCATGGCGCCGAACACAAGACCATCAACGCCTTTGAAGCGGGCGTTGAATTGACACCGGAAGAGGTCAGCAAACAAAGCCTGGTTCATCCTCGCTGCGGAACATCTTTCATGCTTACTCTTGTTTTGATCTCCGTGATCATCTTCACGTTGGTGGGTCCACTGCCTTTGCACTGGCGCCTGATCTCGCGTATCTTGATGATCCCGCTCGTCTCGGGGATCGCTTATGAATACATACGCTTTGCCGCCAACATGATGGACAGATCCGCCTTTATTCGCGTCCTGATCCAACCCAACCTGTGGCTGCAAAAACTGACCACGCGCGAACCTGATCTGACCATGCTTGAAGTCTCGATCCAGGCTTTCAACACCATGATCGAAGCTGAAAACCCGGGCGTCTGAAGATGAAATACTGGAAGCAAGTAGTAGCTGGAATTCTCATTGGTCTTTTGCTAAGTGGCTTGGTTCACATGCTCTTGCTTCCCAAACCCGGTTCGCCCTTAACCATCGTAACGCTCACGCCTAACCTGACGCCAGAACCAACCGCGACCGTGGAACTAATTCAGATCCAGATTGCGGGCGCGGTTGTTAACCCTGGCGTCTATACCCTCTCAAAAAACAGCACAGTGAATGATGCCATTCTTACTGCCGGAGGTGCGACTCCGCTAGCTCAGACGGACCTGCTGAATTTGCTGACCGAACTGCAGGATGGACAGCGAATTTACATCCCGGGAGAAGCTGAAAACCTTGATGCCCAGCGATCCTTAGAAATTGAGCTTCCGACACTCATAAACATCAACACTGCAACGCAAAGCGAGCTGGAGAGCCTGCCAGGTATTGGCGCCGTCAAAGCCAAGGCGATCATCGCATATCGGACCGAGCATGGCTACTTCCTCAGTATTGAAGATATCATGAATGTTGATGGCATCGGTCCGTCAACCTTTGAGCAATTTAAAGACCTGATAAGCGTTGAACCTTAAATCAGAAGCCCTCAGCTTTTAGGTATAATATTCGCATGACAGAACGAAGCTCATCCAGGAAATCCGGCTTTTTCACCAATCGCGTTCTCAAAGTGATCGTGCTGGTACTTACCTGTGCCCTGGCATTTGCCGCATTAGTTGGACCCGATTTGCTCAATCAACAAACCCAAATGGTCGCGATCGGTGAGGTCGCCCCTCAGGAGATCCTGGCGCCTTACTCTGTCACTTTTGAATCGCGTGTTTACACCGACATAGCGCGGGAAAACGCAGCCGCGGAAGTCCCTGCGGTTTATTTGCCGCCCGACCCGAACATCGCGCGTTCGCAACTTGAAAAACTGGAAAATGCCCTCTATTTTATTTCGACCGTTCGAAGTGATACATACGCAAGCGAAACGCAAAAGATACAGGATCTCAAAGCCCTTCCAGATCTGCAAATGAGCGATGAAGATTATCTTTCCTTGCTGGAACTGGAAGAAGCCGATTGGCAGGCAATTCGCAGTGAAGCCAGCCGTGTGCTTGAAATTGTTTTACGGGATAGCATCCGCAACAATCAACTAGGCACAGTCCGCAACAATCTCCCGGCAATTATTGATTTCTCATTCAAGAGCGACCAGACCAAACTTATCATCGCGCTTACCTCTTCTTACATTGTTCCGACCAGCCTTTTCAGTGAGGAACAAACTCAATTCAGTCGTGATCAGGCACGCTCTGCCGTTGTTCCGATTACCCGGCAGATCATCGCTGGAGAGGTGATAGTCCGACGTGGCGAAGTTGTCAATGCCGCTGACCTCGAAGCGCTTAATACCTTTGGTTTGGGAGAACCAACCGATCAGACCTCGCTTATCATTTCGAGCCTGGCTATTATATTTGTGGCTGTCGTTCTCGTCCTGATTTTTTATCAGCGAAATCGCAAACAGATCTTTAGTGAACTCAATTCCCTGACTTTAGTTGCTTTTTCCTTACTGCTCTTCCTCGTGCTGGCTAAATTCTTCATAATGGACCACACCATTCTGCCCTATCTCTTCCCCCTGGCAGCCTTTGGTCTGACGCTCTCAATTGTCTTCAATCTCGAATTTGGCATTTTTATGACCATGATCCTGGTCGCGTTCACCGTCCATGGGCATCCGCGTGGCAATGAACTCTCGCTTTATTACTTGCTTCCAGCAGTTGCGGGAATGCTTGTTATCGGCAAAGCCCGTCGGATCAGTGCTTTCTTTGCAACCAGTTTGGTCATTTCGGTGGTTTCTGCTGCTGTTGTAGTAGCTTTCCGCTTCGGTGACGGATTTACTGATTGGATCGGATTAATGACCTTGCTGGGAGCAAGCTTCTTTAATGGTTTCGCGTCCGGCACTTTGGCATTGCTTTTGCAGAACATTTTTGCCTCCGTGCTCGATGTCCCTACTGCCTTACAGTTAATGGACATCTCCCGACCGGATCACCCCCTATTACAACAAATTCTGACCAACGCGCCCGGCACCTATCAACACTCTCTGCAGGTCTCGAACCTGGCGGAACAAGCCGCCGATGCCATCGGTGCTGACCGCCTTCTGGTTCGGGTTGGAACGTTATATCACGACGTTGGTAAAGTTGAAAATCCAAGTTTCTTTATTGAAAACCAGGTTAGAGACAAAATTAATTCCCACGACGATGTTGATCACAAGATCACCTCCGCGACCATCATCAAACATGTCACCGATGGGGTTGCCCTTGCCAGAAAGCATCGCCTGCCCTCGCGCGTTATCGACTTTATTCGTGAGCACCATGGTACCGGCGTAACTCGCTACCAGTACAACATGGCAGTCAGCGAAGCTGAAGATCCGGATTCCATTGATATTGCGGATTTCACCTATCCGGGTCCTGCCCCTCGTTCAAAAGAAACAGCCCTTGTCATGCTTGCCGATGGCACCGAAGCCCGAGCGCGTTCTCATTCTCCACGCACGGATGAAGAGATCATGGCGGTTGTCGAAGATGCCATCAATACAACCAAGGATTCAGGGCAGCTTGATGATACCGATCTGACCTTAAAAGACTTACAAATTATCAAAAATTCATTTTTCAACACGCTCAAGCAGTCCTATCATCCACGGATCAAGTATCCCAAACTCAAACCGGCAGTCGAAGCTTCGTCTTCTGAAGAAGTTGATGAAGAAGAGCAAACATCCTAAACCCATGAGGTTCTAAAATGCTAAACCTAATCGTCCCCTCCTCTTATTCCAAAGAGATCGACCAGTCGCGTCTTGGTCTGGCTTTTCTCGAAACGCTCAAAGCCTTAAAGATCGACAAAGATGTTTCTGTAACCCTGCGATTAACGAACAACCGCCTGATCAGACAATTCAATCGCGAGTGGTTGGGCGTTGATGCCCCCACCGACGTCCTTTCCTTTGAAAACGCTTATTCCGACCCTGAGACCGGAGAGCAATATCTTGGAGATATCCTGATCTCATTCGAAAAAGCCCGCAAACAAGCCAAACTTAGCGGACATCAGGTGCAGGACGAACTGGAGATGCTCCTTGTCCATGGTCTATTGCATTTGGTCGGCTACGACCACGATACGAGATCAAACTGGGAGAAAATGAGCCAAACGCAGGACGCTATATTAGGAAAAATAAACAATCCATTGAGAGGAAGTATTCAATACGATGCGTGAAAAACTGATACGAATAGCAAAAGACCTGGATGAAAAAAGCAAAACCACGCGGTATGCTTTTTCTGTTTTACTCGGACTTACTTTGATCATTTTATTGGTCATTGGCAGAGTCAACTTAGGCAATCAGATCCGAAACATTGAAGAGTCATTGGTCAACTTGATCGACAATGCCAGAAGCTCTGTCACCTTGTTCGAAGAATCGTTACCAGATCTGGAAACGACCTTTTCCGGGATCAATAAAACACTGGATGACCTCCAAACCTCCAGCGGAAAGCTGCCCCAAATATTCGAAAACCTTGGCAATTTTCTCGGAAATGACTTCGCTAGCATCGCGGTTGACGGTGAGAAATCGCTTCAAAGTGCCGCCGCAGGTGCCAGGATCGTTGATGAGACACTCTCTTTTCTAAGTCAGATCCCCTTTCTGAACATCAAATACAAACCCAAACAAACGCTTGAACAGGGTTTGCAGCAATTAGCAACTAATTTTTCCTCAATAACACCTGGACTGGAACAAATTCAGCAAGATCTGGATACTGCCACTCAGGATCTTGGATCTTTCTCAAAAGTAATAGAAGGAGTCAGTTCCTCACTGTCAAATATCCAGGAAAGAGTATCTGGGCTCAAGTCGATTACCAAAGATTTTCGCCTAAGACTTGATTCTTTGGAAACCTCACTCAGACAATCTGTCTCAAGAACGCAAAGAAACCTGACCATACTGCTGATCATCCTCATCCTGCTCATTATCATATGGCTCTTTAACCTAAGCGTAGACTACTTTGCTGGATTGACGCCAGTCTCTGGTAAAATCTCTAAGGAACAAGATCGCTCAGATGAAACACATCTGGGCGATGACATTGTGTCTAATAATAGTAACTAAAGGAGAGATTAACTCAAAATGCATAAAGATTTTCTGGACATCATCGACTATTCACCGAAAGAACTCCAAGACCTGCTTAACCTGGCAATCCACCTGAAGAAGGAATACAAAGCGGGTGGAAACGAACCAGTCCTCAAGGGCAAGGTTTTAGCCATGATCTTCCAAAAACCATCCTTGCGCACACGCGTCAGCTTTGACGTAGGCATGCGCCACCTCGGAGGCGATGCGCTCTATCTTTCCCCTAACGAGATTGGTTTGGGTCAACGCGAATCGATCGCCGATGTCGCCCGTGTTCTTGATGGCATGGTGCACGGTATCATGGCGCGTGTTTTCGACCATGACCACCTCATCCAATTAGCCCACTGGACCACCATCCCGGTCATCAATGGTCTTAGCGACTACTCGCACCCCTGCCAGGCTCTGGCTGATGTGCTGACCATCTACGAAGAATTTGGCAAGATCAAGGGCATCAACATTACCTACGTTGGTGATGGCAACAATGTCGCTGTTTCCCTGATGCAAATCGCCGCCAAACTTGGCGCAAACTTCACCATCGCCAACCCCGAAGATTACGACATGCCCGCCGAATCGATCGAAACGATCAAACCGATCGCACAGGAAAATGGCAGCAAACTGACCTTCCTGCGTGACCCTCACGAGGCTGTCAAGGGCGCTCACGTAATTTATACCGATACCTGGACCAGCATGGGTCAGGAAGAAGAAGCCGCCAAACGCGAACGCGTCTTCCCGCCCTACCAGATCAACGACGCGCTCGTCAAAGAAGCTGACAAAGACGCCATCGTCCTCCATTGTCTGCCCGCCCACCGCGGTCAGGAGATCACTGACGAAGTCGCTGATGGACCACACTCGCGTCTCTTCCAGGAAGCTCACAACAGACTACACGCACAAAAGGCTGTTTTATACACCTTACTGAAAGATTAAGGCTCAAAACTAGAACTAAGAATTAAGCAGGTGAAAGAATGACAAGGTTTGCTAAGATTGTTGCTACGCTGGGACCAGGTAGCTCCGAAGAAGAAATTTTGACCGAAATGGTGAAAGCTGGTCTGGATGTTGCCCGGCTAAATTTCTCACACGGCGATCATGAAGGTCATGCCGCCATGATCAGACTGATCCGCCATATCTCACAAAAAGTAGGTAAACCTGTCACCATTCTGCAGGACCTGCAGGGACCGAAACTTCGTATCGGCAATTTGGTCAATGGACCTATTGAGCTGACCTCCGGGCAGGAAGTTGCCCTCAGCTCAATGGAAAATCCTGAAGATCTGCCGGACGACATCACCTTCATCCCCTTTGATGTGCCAAAACTGCACGAGGCGCTCGTTCCGGGCAACCACATTCTTCTCGATGACGGACAGCTCGAGTTTGAAGTTACCCGCCTGGACGGCACCAATATTTTCGCCAAAGTCATTTTGGGTGGACTGCTCAAATCCCACAAGGGCGTAAATTTGCCCGGTTCCAAGCTTGACATTCCCATTCTGACTGATAAAGACCTGCGTGACCTGCAATTTGGGCTTGATAATGGCGTTGACCTTGTCGCTGTTTCTTTTGTGAAATCAGCTGACGATATCCGAATGGTCAAAGACACGATGCGGTCAATGTCCAGCAACGATTGGCTTCCTCCCGTGGTCGCAAAACTCGAGCGACCCGAGGCAGTCGAAAACCTCGAAGAGATCATTAAGGTTACCGATGGTGTTATGGTTGCTCGCGGTGATCTGGGTGTTGAAATGTCACCAGCGATTGTGCCGGCTGTCCAAAAATCGATCATCAAAACTGCTAACCAGAACGGAAAATTCGTCATCACTGCTACACAAATGCTCGAATCCATGATCAACAACCCACGCCCAACCCGCGCGGAAGCCGCGGACGTTGCCAATGCGATTTTCGATGGCAGCGACGCCGTCATGCTTTCCGCTGAATCCGCGGTCGGGAAGTATCCGGTCCATGCCATTCGCATGATGGATACCATCATTCGCGAAGCAGAACTGCATTTAAACGAATGGGGACATATCGACATCCTCGACAGTCGCATTTTTAACGATGACGTTGTCACCATCTCCCGGGCTGCCAAAGTAATGGTTGAAGATCAGGATGTGAAAGCGATCGTTGTCTTTACGCTCTCAGGAATGTCCGCCCTCTGGATGAGCAAAACCAAGCCATCCGTGCCGATCTATGCCTTCACGCCAGAAACCCGCACCTACCAGTGGCTTGGGATCTGTCGCGGTGTGACCGCCTTACGCGTCCCCCACGCTGATACGCTTGAAACGATGGTCACCCATGTTGAAACAGCTCTTACCGCTGCGACTGACATCAAAAAAGGCGAACAGGTGGTTGTCATCAGTGGCTTCCCGGTCGGAAAGTTTACTGCCCCTAATCTGGCGCTCTTGTATACATTAAAGGGCTAGAAAACCTGACTTAAACAAAAAGATCGTGGAAAATCACGGTCTTTTTTTATTTTATCAAAATAATTTATCGTAAAGAGCGGTTAATCTCGTCCAACATCGCCTTGGTAGGGCGCAGCCTTTCGCTTTCCATCCGATTCATTGGTTCATCAGGAAGGTTGTAAAGATCCTGAATAGTTTCCTGAGCTTCTGAGAAATAGATCAGACCAGTCGCGAAGTACTTGTTCTTGTACGATTCGGTCAGCAGGTCAAGCGCGGCATTTCGATCAGTCGGATCATAATCCTTGTCGAGCTTTTTCATCACGATATAGGTGCCGTTATCCATCTTGATTTCCCGATAACTACCTGGAGCAAAATCTTCCTTCTCAATATCTTCACGGCGGCTAAAGTGCTTGAAATCATGCAGAGGAGCCTCATTTTCACGTCCCCAGGTGTAGGATTGCAGCGCGTCATCCTGATTATTGAAGGTGACACAAGGACTGATCACATCGATGATCGCGATACCACGTTGGGAAATAGCCGCCTTGATCAATTCCTTGAGTTGTTTGGTATCACCGGAATATGCCCGGGCGACAAAAGTCGCGCCGCTGATCAGCGCTTCCATACACATATCCAGGGGCGGCAGCATGTTGACACCATGATGCTTCAACACCAGTCCCTGATCAGAAGTTGCCGAGAACTGCCCCTTGGTCAGACCATAGCAACCGTTGTTCTCGATGATATAGGTCATTGGAACATTCCGCCGGATAACATGCTTGAAATGCCCCATACCAATGCTGGCAGTATCACCATCGCCCGAGAAGCCGAGAATATGGATCGAGGCATCCGCAAAGCAAGCACCGCTTGCCAAAGTTGGCATACGACCATGCAAACCATTAAAACCAAAGGAACGGTCAAGGAAGTAGTTCGGACTCTTGCTTGAGCAGCCAATACCACTTAGTTTGACGTACTTTTCCGGCGGCAGACCGAGCTCCCAGACCGCGTTCTGAACCTGGGCTGCGATCGAATTATGACCGCATCCCGGGCAAAGGGTTGAGGGTTTGCCCTTATAATCGGATAAGGCTAGTCCACAAAGGTTTAGTTCAACAGTTTTAGTTTCCACTTCCACCTACTTTCCGTTCTCGTTTGATTATTTCGTCAATTGCCCACACGGCCGCCATTGGCATACCACCGATCTCGGAAATTGAAATTAGTTTCTCAGAATATTCTGAGACCTCCAGCGACAAGATCTCACACAGCTGACCATCACGGTTAAGTTCCAACACATAACATCGGCTGTGGCTGGCGATAAACTCGCGCACCGTGGTATTGCTCGGCAAAGATCGTATACGCATGTAATCGGCATGAATTCCAATCTCTGCTAATTTTTCCTGTGTTTCGCGAAGAGCATCATCAGTCGAACCCATGCCAATGATGCCGATGTCAGCTTCTTCCTTGGCTTTAGTGATGATAGGCCCCGGCAAATTCGGAATAGCAGACCGTAATTTCTTTCCGATACAACCTAAAACCTCAGACCAGTTCTTGGGATCTTCACTGTAATTACCATAAACATTATGTCCGGTACCACGGGTGAAGTAAGCAGCCCGCGGGCTCTGGTTTCCCATCACCGTTCGGCGGGGAATACCGTCACCGTCAAGGTCCATATAACGACCCCAAACCTCTAGCTCTTCCAGTTCTTCTTCCCAAAGGATGCGCCCACGATCGATCGGTTTGTTTGGATATTCGAACTTCTTGGTGATCCATTGGTTCATTCCCAGATCAAGATCGCTCAGGACGAAAATTGGAGTTTGGTAACGATCTGCCAGATCAAAAGACTTCCAGCCAAATTCAAAACATTCAGTGACCGTACCAGGGATGAGAATGATATGGCTTGTGTCGCCATGACCCAGGAAGTACAACATAGAGAGATCGCCCTGCGCCGTTCTGGTCGGCAAACCCGTACTGGGACCAACTCTTTGCACGTCCCAGATCACCAAAGGGATCTCGGCAAAATAAGCCAGACCGATATTCTCGGTCATCAGGCTGATGCCAGGGCCAGAAGTTGCCGTCATCGCCCTTAGACCACCCCATCCAGCACCAACAGCCGCGCCGACTGCAGCCAGTTCGTCTTCAACCTGAAGAATGACACAAGTTGTCTTTCCGGTTAACGGATCGCGCCGTATGCGGTCTACCTGACCGATCATAGCTTCCACCAAACTGGTCGCAGGGGTAATTGGATACCAGGAACAATATTGAGCGCCGCCAAACAAGGCGCCTAGACCACCGGCATTGTTACCGTCGGTAAGAATATAGCCTTCCATCGGCGCCAACTTTTTGGTTTCAAAGCGATCTTTCTTTTCAAGGTTCTCTGCTGCGTATTCATAGCCAAGCTTGACCATATTGAAGTTCGATTCAGCAATTTTCGGCTTCGAGGAAAAGTGATCATAAATGGTATAGTGCAGGTCTTCCAGCGGAATTCTCAAAACCTGACCGACAATACCAACGTAAAGCATGTTTTCCATAAAGGAAACTAATTTGCGGGGAACATCCGTTTGTTTGATCAGGTCCTTGATCGGCATTGGGTAATAGATCAGTTCCGGGTTAAGCTCATCAGGCAATTTGAGATGATCGGCATAAAATACCACACCCCCGGAAGGCAGATAGGTCATATCCTTTTCAAATGTGACCTGATTCATTGCCACTACGATGTCATCATAGGGCAGTCGTCCGGTATAACCTTTCTGAGAAGCACGAATCACGAACCAGGTCGGCAAACCCTTGATATTGGAAGGGAAAATGTTTTTCCCTGAGGTAGGAATGCCCATGTGAAATAAGGTGCGGTAAAGAATTTGGTTCGCGGTTGCGCTGCCCGACCCATTAACGGTACATGTCGCCAGACAAAATTCGTTAACGATCGGTCCTTCTCCTTCATAAGTTATCTTGTTCAAATCAAACATAAAGATTCTCTCCTTTATTCAAATCTTTGCTTTAATGTTGCTTTACTATTCGTTCTAACCAGTTCAAAGTGCGTTCTCAATGCTTGATAACCCACTTCGTACTGTTTCGATGATATCGCCTGGTAAATTTTTTGATGATGATTCCAAACGTTTATTAGACTTGTCTGGTCGTTATAGAGTCTGACTTCAGATTCATGGAACAGATCCCAATAGGCTTCAAGAATTCCGTTCAAATAAGTGTTATTCAGGGGGCGATATATTGAAAGGTGAAATTCACGGTGCTCCTGAATTGGCGCTACAAGTGGTCGCTTTCCGATTTTGGTCATCGCGCTTTCAACAAGGCTTCCCAGATATTCGACATCCTCATTGCTCAACTTGACCACAGCTTCCTGCCAGTAAGCCAATTCCAGATGCTGACGTACAGACAAAAGATCCCAAAGCAGTTCGGGATTAATTTCTATTCCATATTTACTTGCCAGACAAATTGCTGGGTTAATAGAAAAAGGGGAAACCTGAATGCCGGTCTTGGTCTTAACTTCTACCAATTCCAACTGGCGCGCGACCTCAAGTTGTTCTCGTACAGCCGCGTTGCTTAGACCTAGCTCCTTACCCAACTGAGCAATACTGGGAATGCTTTTACCCTCTTTGACGATCTTTGCCAGGTAGGACAGTAGCGCTAACTTTGCGGGCTTCATAGTATTAATCTGATTAATTATATTAATTAGATTGCCACGATTATAAGCCTGTGAAGTGTAAAGGTCAAGCATTAAGATTTCTTTAACAGCATTCTCAATATGGAAATAAAGTATGGTTCGTTGTCAGGAGACTACGATGGAACCTAACCCTTTTTCTTGTTCGGACGTGGTCTCCTAACCATGTCCAGGGATAAAATGAGAATTGCTGTTTTTTTAGATCATTGCCAACACTTTGATTCAGACCCATACGCGCTTGGTCTCCTGCCCATACGTCCAGAGCTGCAATACCACTGAATTAAAATGTTATTAAATTACGGATGCAAAAACTGCTTTTTTTGTAAAAATCCATCCCAGGAACAGCCCATACGGTACAATATCAAGGCGATACTATGACAATCAGCGAATTTTCAATCCCATTCAAGTATAAAACCTGGCGCACGAGTCCAATTCGTTGGGTCGCCGGTCATGCCTTACACCATTGGCCGATCTTTTTAATAGCCGCCTTAGGCGCGATCGGCAATGCCGCTCTGGCTTCGGTTCCTGCCATCCAGTTTGGCAAGGTTTTCGCGAACCTCACCTCCGGGCAACCACTTGTCGAGGTCTTTTTGCGCGGAGCGGCCATCGTCGGCATCTCGCAAACATCCCGCGGGCTCATGCAGTTCATGCGCAATTTTGGCTTTGAGGTCATGGCGCAAATGGTCGAACGAGATGTGCGTGAAGAGTTCTACATCAACCTGCTCGGCAAAAGCATGACCTTTCACAGTCTGCAATCCATCGGCGACCTGATGGCGCGCGCCACCAATGACATTCGCGAAATCAACTATATTTTCAGCCCTGGCATCAATATGGTCTTTGGCTCGCTCAACTTCCTTTTCATTCCACTGACAATTGGCGCTTCCATTCATCCATCACTGCTCCTGACGCCGGTGATCTTCATCATTGCCTACTTCCTCTCGATCAGACACTATTTGCGAATTCTCAAACCGGTGACAACTGAAGTCAGGGGAACTTTTGGAAAAATGAACAGCCGTCTGGCAGAAGATATTGACGGTATCGAAACCGTGAAAGCTGCTGCCCAGGAAGAAAGAGAGATCGAACTCTTTCGGGAAAATACAAAAGCTTACCGCGACGCGACCATCAAACAAGGTGATATTGAAGCGCGCTTTCTGCCCATCCTGATGCTCGCTCTGGCAATGGGCTTTGGGCTTCTCCATGCCCTCATTCTGGCGCGCCAGGGAAAAATTGAGCTCAGTTCCGTCATATCCTACTTCAGCGCTCTGTCCATGCTCGGATTCCCGACCAACACCTCCATTCGTTCCTATTCGATGATCTCTTCTGGTTTGGCTGGCGCCCGACGCTTGCTCAATATCATGAACACAGAAAATAATCTTGATGAGAACAGTGATGGTTACGCGTCAGATATTTCCGGCGATGTCGAATTCCGGAATGTCAATTTTTCTTATGAAGAAGGCAATCCGACCCTCGAAAACATCAGTTTCAAGGTCAAAGCCGGGCAAACGGTCGCGATCGTTGGTCAAACCGGTTCCGGAAAAACAAGTCTTATCCGTCTCATCAACCGCACCTATGACCCATTGCAAGGGCAGGTTTTGATCGATGGCGTTGATCTGCGCGAATGGAAACTGGACAGCCTGCGTTCCCAGATTTCCATCATTGAGCAGGATATCTTCCTCTTCTCCAAAACGATAGCCGAAAACATTGCCTTTGGCAGACCGGAAGCCAGTCAGGAAGAAATTCAACGAGCAGCTGAAAAAGCCCAGGCGAGCAATTTCATCTCAGAACTTGAAGATGGCTACGATACCGTCATCGGTGAACGGGGAACCACGCTCTCCGGTGGGCAGCGCCAACGACTGGCTCTGGCGCGCGCTTTCCTGACCGACCCTCGCATCCTCATTCTGGACGATTCAACTAGCGCGATCGACAGCAAGACCGAAGATGAGATCCAACGCGCCATCAAGACCGCCTCCACCGGTCGAACGACCTTCATCATCACCCACCGCCTTTCACAGATACGCTGGGCTGATCTGATCATTGTCTTGCGGAAAGGCAAGATCTCAGCCATCGGCACCCACAACGAGCTCATGCGAACTTCACCAGCCTATCAGGCAATATTTGGAGATCTCTAATGGGTTTTCATCATGGTCTTGCCGGCGAGTCCTACGACCGCAGTTACAGCAACAAAGCGCTCTTGCGGCGCATCTGGGATTACGCCAAACCCTACAAGAAGCACCTTTTACGTATCGTTTTGATCGTTCTCATCAGTTCCGCAATAGCCGCGATCCCGCCCGTTCTGGTTTCGCGGATATTGGATTCAAATGCCGGACAAAACGCTCCTTTCAGCACCTTTTTACTTCTCGTAGGGGCAGTCATCCTCATCGAAATTCTGGGGTATGTCTCCTATTACCTATTGCGCCGCATGATGGTTCGGGTTGTGGGGAATACTATCCGAGACCTGACGGTTGACGCTTTCGCCGCCTCAGTTCGTCAGGATCTGTCTTTTCATGACAAATTTGCCTCCGGACGCATTGTCTCGCGTATTACGACAGACAGCGAAGACTTCTCCATGCTCATTCGCCTGACGACAGATGTTGTTTCCAGTGCAACGCAGTCTGTCGTTGTTGCGATCATCCTTCTCAGAACTGAATGGCGACTGGCGTCAGTCCTGATAGCTTTTATCCCCGTCGTTGTTTTGCTAATTTCCGGTTACCGCAAGCTTGCTCGCAAAGTTACTACCAAGGGAATGCGGGCAATGGCAAACGTCAATGCCACCATCAAAGAAACGATCAGCGGTATTTCCATCGCCAAAAACTTCCGCCAGGAAGAAACCATCTACAAAGAATTCCAGGAATCAAACCAGAGTTCCTTCAATGTAAATGTCAGACGCGGTTATGTGCTCTCGATCGTCTTTCCGACCATGCGCGCCCTGAGCGGCATCGCGATCGCTTTGTTGGTCTACTTTGGCGCGCTTAGCGTCTACCAGGGCATCATCTCAGCTGGTGCCTGGTACATGTTCTTATTATCCAGTGACCGCTTCCTGATGCCGATCCTGAGCATCACCTCCTATTGGACCCAGGTGCAGACCGGACTTTCAGCCGCGGAACGTATTTTTGCCCTGATCGACAGCGAACACAGTGTCATACAAAAAGAGATCATTCAAACCCCAAAGATCAAGGGGAAGATCGACTTTAACGATCTTCACTTTAGCTATATCCCTGGGGTCCCCATCCTGGATGGCTTTGACCTGCACATCAAGCCGGGAGAAAATGTCGCCATCGTCGGGCATACCGGTGCCGGGAAATCTTCCTTAGCCAGACTGGTCACCCGTTTTTATGAATTTCAGGAAGGCGAACTCCTTATCGATGATATCGACATCCGCCGTTACGACCTGACTGAGCTGCGCATGCAGATGGGTATCGTCAATCAGGTGCCCTTCCTCTTTGAAGGCACAATTGAGGAAAACATTCGCTTCTCCCAGCCGGACATTAGCCGTAAAGAGATCTTACGCCTCGCTAACATGATCGGAAACGGCGAATGGCTTGAAACCTTTTCGCACGGACTCGACACCCAAGTTGGTGAGCGCGGCGCACATATTTCCATGGGGCAGCGACAATTGGTCGCTCTGATGCGTGTCCTGGTGCACCATCCGGCAATTTTTATCCTCGATGAAGCCACAGCCAGCATCGACCCTTTTACCGAACAGCAAATTCAACAGGCTCTCAATTTGGTCCTTAGCCGATCAACCAGCATCCTGATCGCGCATCGTCTCTCAACTGTTAAATCTGCTGACCGCATCATCGTGCTTGACCACGGCAAGATCCTTGAAGAAGGCACGCATGACCAGCTCATGGCAACCAGCGGGCACTATGCCAGCCTCTACAACACCTACTTCAGACACCAATCCTTGCAATACGTTGAAGAAGCCGGCGAATTGTTGGGAAAAGATTCTTAAACTCCTGCTACATTTACAACACCTAAGACCTCTTTAGAGATTTGGCTAAACAGCCGTTCTCAGTATGAAACCTGTAGAGTTCTCTGTAGAAAGTGCTATAACATGGTACAAGGGCGAGATTGAGCAGTGCTTTTCTGCTCAATCCGCCGTTCAGGTGCCATAAAAAAGACCTGCTTGTGCAAAAGCTAGGATAAAAGCATAAAAAGACCCGCCCTTACGCCTTGGTTCGCTCGTGGTCAGGAGACCACGAACCATTTATAATTTTTATACTGAGAATTGCTGTTGGCTGTCCACCTCAAGGGAAGGGGATTGAGGGAGTGGGTCTTTTTGTTTTATGGTGAAAAATATTTAAGTAGGTCAGCAAATTGCCTTTCACTTGAAAAATTATCGAAAACTGTCAAGACAGATCAAAAATCCCCTATAATTGAAACATGATAAAGAACGAAAAGGTCATCATCGCGATGAGTGGCGGCGTGGACAGTGCCGTCGCCGCTGTTTTGCTGCAAAGGCAGGGTTATCAGGTTCAGGGGCTGACCCTGCGGCTATGGCATTATAGCAACGAGGAACAAGACGGCATCCAGGCAGCCAAAGAGGTAGCGGATAAAATCGGCATTCAGCTCTCTGTCCTTGACGCCAGAGAAGATTTCAGACGTGAGATCGTAGGGGCGTTTTTATCCAGTCATCAAAACTGCCTGACTCCCAACCCTTGTGTCTTATGCAACAAAGTCCTGAAATGGAGCAAATTGCTCGATTTTGCGGACAAACACAAGGTCAAATATGTTGCCACCGGTCATTACGCCCGCGTACAGCAAGCAGCAAATGGACTTTTTCAACTTCATAGTGCCGTGGATCTGGAAAAAGACCAAAGTTATATGCTCAGTCAATTGAGCCAAAGCGATCTTTCCAGAACAATTTTTCCTCTCGGAGATCTCAGCAAAGAAGAGGTGCGCCAGATGGCTCGCGATATTAACCTTAATGTCGCTGAACGTAAGGATAGCCAGGACCTTTGTTTTGTGAACAGGCAGGATTATCACAACTTTCTTCAGAAAAACCTGCACGACCGCAACCAACCGGGCGACATCCGCACACGCGCAGGTAAGATCCTCGGACAACATCAGGGGCTGGTTTTCTACACCATTGGTCAGCGCAAAGGGCTGCCTGCCTATACCCAGGCGCTCTATGTCATCGAAAAAGACCCTCTCACCAACACGCTTATCGTTGGAACCACTGATGAACTTGGTAAGACTTCTTTTTACGTGACAGACCCGAACTGGATCAGCGGCACTACTCCGGATTTCCCACTAAATTGCGATGTCAAGATCCGTTACCGCGCCAAGCTCGCGCCGGCACAACTCACCCTCACAAATAATGGAAATGTTTTAGTCGAGCTTGCCGATCCCTTACGTGACATCACTCCTGGTCAGGCAGCAGTTTTTTACCAGGACGACCTGGTTTTGGGCGGCGGAACGATCATCTGAAGCGAAGCTATTAACCATGAATAGCTTTAAAACCGAATGAACTCACGCATAAATAAAAATATACAAGGTCGAAATTGAGGAATTGGCTTTTAAGCACAATTCCTCAAATCGACATTTCCAATTTCCAGGCTGATCCTTGTTAAAGGTTAATTTTTTGCAACGAGTTAAAACATTCTGCAAAATCCGCTTTGAGCTCAGAGCGAATCAACGAGTAGGGGCTGGTTTTCATGCCAACCCGCAATTTTTACCGGTATGAACGCTGACGGGAGACCGTGGGATACCCTGACGGGCACAGGTGTCTCCCCTACATCTGATACTTGACGCCCACCCACTTCAATCGTAGGGGCGAGCTCCCACGCCCGCCCGCTTACAGTCACACGTAGTCCGGATTTTGTTTTTGAAATCCGACAGAAGAAAGCCAGATCTGCGGGTTTCTTTCGATCCACACACTAAATCATTTATCATACTGATAATTGCTACACAAAAATTTCTTAACATTTATAATGCCTGATAGAATAGTAATATCCGAAAAGCTTGATCCAAGCCAGGTTCGGGATATAGAACAAGTAAAAGGAGAATCAATGTTAGTACCAGAAGAACTTAAATATCAAAAAACTGATGAATGGGTGAAGATCGTCGATGGCGTTGCCACGATCGGTATCACCGACTATGCGCAGGATGCACTTTCTGATGTCGTTTTTGTCGAATTCGCAGTCGATCCTGATGATGAGGTCAGCGCTGGCGACAGCCTTGCCACCATCGAATCTGTCAAAGCCGCTGCCGAAGTTGAATTCCCTGTTAGCGGTAAGATCATTGAGGTCAATCAGGCAGTCATCGACAGTCCCGAGATCCTCAACGAAAGCCCCTACGAAGAAGGTTGGTTGGCCAAAATTCAGGTAAGCGACGAGTCAGAAATGGACAATTTGCTCGACGCGGCTGCCTACGACGCCTATTGCAAGGAACGATAAACCATGTTTACACCCCACACGAAACACGATGTGGAGGTGATGCTTAAGTTGATCGGGGTCGAAAAGATCGAGGATCTCTTCCAGGAGATTCCCGAGGAATTTCGCTACCCCGATTTGGATTTAGCGCCACGCCTCACTGAAATGGAGGTAGCCGCTGAACTCGAAAACATCGCCTCTGCCAATGGCACAACCAAGGATTTCCTGAGCTTTTTGGGTGCTGGCGCTTACGATCACTACATCCCGGCAGCAGTAGACAACCTGCTCCAGCGTGGTGAATTCTATACCGCTTACACCCCCTATCAACCGGAGATTTCCCAGGGCACGCTCCAGGCTATTTTTGAATTCCAGAGCCTGATCTGCCGTCTTACCGGCATGGACGTCAGCAACGCCTCCCACTATGATGGCGCAACAGCTGCCGCCGAAGCGGTTATCCTCGCGACTGGTCATTTCCGCAAGAAACGGAAGAAAGTACTGGTCTCCCGCGCGGTAAATCCACAATACCGACAGACGATCCGGGCTTATATGCAAACGGACGAATCTCTCCAGATCCTGGGAGATGATGAAGAAACTGGCACCGATATCAAAAACCTGATCGCCCAGATTGACAATGACACCGCTCTGGTGATGGTCCAATACCCGGATTTCTTTGGGCGTATCATTGACTACAAAGAGCTGATCGAAACCGCGCACGCTCATGGCGCGCTGGTTGCGATGGCTGTCAATCCGACCGCTTTGGGCTTGTTAACGCCTCCTGGCGATCTCGGAGCCGATATCGCGCTTGGAGAAGGTCAGCCGCTCGGAATTCCTTTATCTTTTGGCGGTCCCTATCTCGGATTCTTTGCTGTCAAAAACGAGCTTTTGCGCAAGATCGCCGGTCGCTTGGTTGGTCAAACCGTGGATGCTGAAGGAAAACTGGCTTACGTCCTGACCCTCACAGCCCGTGAACAGCATATCCGCCGCGAAAAAGCCTCATCGAATATTTGCAGTAATCAGGGATTAATGACCCTGGCGGCAACGATCTACATGAGCGTTTTGGGTAAAGAGGGCTTCAAACAGGTTTCGAACCTCTGTTATCAAAAAGCTCATTATGCTGCCGAACAGATCGCAGCAATTGACGGATTTGAGGTCGTGTTCCCTGATAACCCCTTCTTCCACGAATTCGTGATCAAAAGCAAGCAGCCGGTAGATGAGCTTCTCGAACACCTGCTGGAACATGATATTTTTGGCGGATACAAACTCGAAAATGACTATCCTGAATTAGAGAACTGCCTTATGCTGGCAGTCACAGAAAAAATAAGCCGTGAGGATATCGACTATCTTTGTGACGTCCTCAAGGAGGTGAACCATGGCTGAACCGACCATTTTTGATCTCTCTGTTCCCGGTCGCAAAGGCGTGACCTTCCCGAAATCTGACGTACCCGAAACGGCACTGCCCGAGGGCTTCCTACGCGAAGATTTGCCCTTCCCTGAGATCTCAGAGTTAGACGCTGTGCGCCATTTCACCAGTATGTCGCAGAAGAACTACGCCATTGACCTTGGTTTTTACCCGCTTGGCTCCTGTACCATGAAATACAATCCCAAGATCAACGAAGTTACCTGCCGTTACCCTGGTTTTGCCCATGTTCACCCCCATCAACCGATCGAAAGCGTTCAGGGCAAT
The DNA here is from genome assembly GCA_050946715.1 of Anaerolineaceae bacterium. Lineage (GTDB taxonomy): Bacteria > Chloroflexota > Anaerolineae > Anaerolineales > Anaerolineaceae > Mesolinea. Next base: position 47,802 of record JBMNVH010000006.1, read on the forward strand.
CTCTATCTTATGTATCAACTCCAGAATATGCTGGCTGAGATCGCTGGATTTGCCGGCGTAACGCTCATGCCCGCAGCTGGCGCGCAGGGCGAATTGGTTGGCACGCTGATCATCAAAAAATATCATACCGATCGTGGCGACCATCAGCGCACGCGCATGCTCATCCCTGATTCTGCCCACGGCACCAACCCCGCCTCTTCAGCCATGCTGGGTCTGGATATCGTGCCCTTGCCATCTGATGAACGCGGCAATGTTGATCTTGTCGCGCTTCGTGAGCTGTGTGATGACCGCCTGGCTGGCCTGATGTTGACCAACCCCAACACACTCGGTCTCTTCGATGAAAATGTCGCTGAAGTAATAAAAATTGTCCACGAAGCTGGTGGTTTGGTCTATGGAGACGGCGCCAACATGAACGCTTTGCTGGGCGTCTTCAGACCCGGCGATGTCGGCATTGACGTGCTGCACTTCAATCTGCACAAAACCTTCTCCACACCGCACGGTGGCGGTGGTCCCGGTTCTGGCCCGGTTGCTGTTCGCGAGCACCTCGTTCCCTTCTTACCTGATCCGGTGGTTGGCATCATCCAGGAAGGCGACGAAGACCAGGCTCCCTTGTACGGATTCATTCGCCCCGAAAAGAGCATTGGACGCATTAAAACCTTCTACGGTCATTTTGGCGTCCTTGTCCGCGCTTTCACCTATATTTCGATGTTAGGTCAGGAAGGCTTGCGAGACGCTGCTGAAAAGGCTGTTTTGAACGCTAACTATTTGCAGGAAAAACTCAAGGGCACCTACACCCTGCCCTATGACCGCATCTGCATGCACGAGTTCGTCCTTGAAGGTCGTTGGTCGGATGTCCCCGACATTCACGCTCTGGATATCGCCAAGCGCTTGATGGACTACAATTTCCATCCGCCCACAAATTACTTCCCGCTTATCGTTCCCGAAGCGCTCATGATCGAGCCGACCGAGACCGAGAACAAGGAAACCCTGGATCGCTTCATCGACGTAATGCTGAAAATAGCTGAAGAAGCCCGTACCAATCCGCAATTACTCAAAGAGGCACCTCACAATACGCCTATCCGGCGCGCAGACGAGCTCAAAGCAGCCAGGGAACTAATGTTGTGCTGCTCCACCGGTCTGGAGTAAGCATGTAATCGATCTGGAATAAGATCGCAGAATTATTTTCAAAACGGATTCCACTTTTATCCTATATTGGAACGGATAAAAGTGGAATCCTATTTTTTAAGTTCCAAATAATTTCATTTCTGATGAAAACTCATAATTTCTGATCAAACAAGAGCTAATAAAGAACAGCATGAGGAGCGCACCACCTGTTCCGTCTTACTGAACAGGATAAGGAGCACACTGCTGATATAAGCTTAATGCGGCTGCACAAGCTTAAAGCCTTCTCCTCGGGGAGAAGGTGCCCGTAGGGCGGATGAGGGGATCATCATTATTTCTCAATTTACAAGAGACATGGTCAGGAGACCATGCTCCAACACGAAGAGCACACCGTCTTTACAAGCTTTGTGCGACTGTACCAGCTTGCAGGGACTGCTTGCGTCCCGAGCTCTTTTTTCGAGATGTGGGGGTCGATAAACAACAGCTCACCTCCAAGTGATGTCCGAAATAACAAAATTAATGGGAATATGCAAGATTTACGATATCCAAACTGAATATCACCTTCTTTTTGAGTCAAACTGACAACAAATCGCCAAAAAGACTTGACGAAACCGTAATTATTTGTTAAACTCCTTTTAACTTTACTAACGCGCGTTAGTAAACGCTAAGGAGAGCATGAAAAAACGCATTACAAGTCAGGACGTTGCAGATCTGGCGGGGGTCTCCAGGACTACCGTCTCTTTCGTCCTGAATAATAACCAACGCTTCTCTATTCGCCCCGAAACCGCTCAAAAAGTCCGTGATGCAGCCAAAGAGCTCAATTATTATCCAAACGCGTCAGCCCGTGCCCTGGCTTCCAACCAAACCAAGATCATTGGTCTGATCATGACCCGTGACCCCCAGTACATCGCATCAGACCCCTTTTTACCCCAAATCCTGGGTGGGCTTCTGGATGTCCTCAAGGAAAATTCACAGGGTCTGTTGATCGAGTGGGTCGAGCCAGGCGAACAGCTTCACACCTATCTTGAGCTGACCCGTGCCCATCACATTGATGGCATCATCCTTATGACACCCCGCACAGACGACGAAGGCTTGAAAACGCTTGAAGAAGCTGACATTCCAGTCGTGCTGATGGGTTCAATTCCGGGATCTCTGCTCCACTCTGTCGATGTCGATAACCGTGGGGCGGCTGAGATCGCGGTACGTCATCTGATCGAATTGGGACACAGAAAGATCGCCTGCATCACCAACGCTCCTTTGCCATACACCTCCGCCATCCAACGTTTGGAAGGCTACCAGAAGGCTTTGGCAAACGCTGGGATCCCCTACGACCCTGCCCTGGTCCGTGAAGCCGACTTCACCACCCAGAGCGGCTCGGAACAAATGCGTTCCCTGCTCGATTCCGGGCAGGAATTCACAGCCGTCTTTGTTGCCAGCGACAACGTAGCGCTGGGTGCCTATTCCGCCATCCGTGAAGCCGGGCTTAACATCCCGACTGACCTTTCCGTGGTTGGCTTTGACGATATCCCACTGGCAGCCTTTATTGAGCCAGCCCTTACAACAATACGTATGCCTGCCCGAGAGATCGCGCAGAACTCATACCACCTTTTGATGCGCCTGATGAAGCATGATTTTCCCGACAGTCGCGAAGCAGCACTGCCGACCGACCTAGTCTTACGCGATTCAACGGCGCCTTTGATGAAGATTCGCAAAAGCTAATTAAAAAGAGTTTTTGCAATTGATAAAATTTAAATCGTTTCTACTTACTGAAAGGAGTAAAAAATGAAACAAAGTCGTTCCTTATGGACTCTGCTGGCAGTAATGCTGGTGCTGTCCCTTGTCCTCGCTGCTTGCGGAAAGCAAGAAGCCCCTGCCCCTGCTCCGGTTGATGAAGAACCTGCCGTTGTGGGTGATATCGATTGTACCGGTGTAAATCCCGGTGATACCGTAACCATGCTCTATCAGTGGTCTGGTACTGAAGAAGAGAATCTGACCAAGATCCTGACCCCATGGATGGAAGCCTGCGGCACCGTCGTGACCCCGGAATCCTCCCGTGATCAGGCTCTGCTAGATACCCGTATCCAGGCAGGCACCCCACCGGATCTTGCTTTCTGGCAGGTTACTCAACTTACCCAGTACAAAGACAAATTGGTTGACATGGAAACTTTGGGTGCAAACAGCGCCAACTATGCTGGCTACTGGCAAACCATCGGTACCGTTGACGGCAAATGGCTCGGTCTTCCAGTCAAAGCAGACCCCAAAACCCTGATCTGGTACAGCCCCAAGCAATTTGAAGCTGCTGGCTACACCGTCCCCACCACCTGGGAAGAACTCGACGCTTTGGTCGAGCAAATGGTTGCTGACGGTCGCGTGCCCTGGTCAATGGGCATGGAATCCGGTGACGCCACCGGTTGGACCGGCACCGACTTCATTCAGGACATCCTTCTGGTCAAACAAGGTCCGGAATATGTCAACAACATCATTAACGGCACCGTTGCCTATGACGACGCAGGCGTAAGAGAAGCCTACGAGATCTATGGCAAATGGGCAACTGATCCCGCCTACACCGTCGCGGGCGCTGAAGGAACCGTCTCAACCGGTTTCAATGACGCGATCCTGAAAGTCTTCTCCGACACCCCCGAAGCTATGATGGTCAAACAATCCGGTTTCGCCGGTGGCACCATTCTCGGCACCTACAGCAACCTGGTCTACGGCACCGATTTCGACTTCTTCGGTGTTCCTGGTGCTCAGGGCCTGCAGGGCGGCTCTGACTGGCTGATGGCTTTCAACGACACCCCTGCTGTTCGCTCACTGATCAAATATCTCTCCAGCGACAAGGGCGGTCAGACCTGGGCACAGGTTGGTTTTGACCTGACCCCCAACGCAGCTGGTGCAACAGCTTATGTTGACCCACAATTGCTGAAGAAAGCTGAAATTCTCGCAAGCGCGAAAGACTTCACTGCTGACATCGGCGATTCTATCCCCGGCGGCTTCGGCAGCGCCGAATTCAAAGGCATTACCGATTTCGTTAACGGTGCCGACCTTGATGTTGTCCTGGCAAGCATTGCTGCGGCACAAAAAGACGCACTGATCAAATAAGTTTTTACCCAGGGAGGCGCTTTTAAAAGCGCCTCCTTTTCATTTGAAAGGAGGTTTACATGGCTCCATCCTCACCAACTGTGATGCGACAGGGCAAACTTGCCCCCTGGCTTTATTTGCTGCCCGCGATCATCATCATGAGTGTTTTTATCCTTTATCCTATGATCAATACGATCAATTTGAGCTTTAAGAACGCTGACAGCAGCGCTTCAGCAGCAACTACCTGTCGGGAAGGCGAAGCTTGTTGGGGGGTGTTTGAGAATTACCGCTACGCGCTCACAGCAGAGCTTGATCTCACAAACGCGAAAACTGCCTGGGACAGCTTTTGGCTCTCATCCTATGGCAATATGTTCAAATGGCTGATCGTCATGGTCAGCAGTACTGTTGGACTAGGCTTGATCTTTGCGGTCTTGGTAGACCGCATTAAACACGAAGCGCTGGCAAAAGCAATTATTTTCATGCCCATGGCGATCTCATTCGTCGGGGCTGGCGTTATCTGGAAGTTTATGTACAACTACGGTACCGCGCAGGTACAAATTGGCTTATTGAATGCCATTATCACAAAGCTCGGTTTCGAACCAGTATCCTTCCTATCCAAGATCCCCCTGAACACTTTTATGCTCATTTTGGTTGGTATCTGGATGTGGACTGGTTTCTGTATGACGATCCTCTCCTCAGCGATCAAATCAATCCCCGAAGAAGTGATCGAAGCTGCCCATATTGACGGTGCCAATAATTTTAAGACCTTTACCAAGATCCAGGTTCCGATCATCATGCCAACCATCGTTGTGGTGATCACGACCATGGTCATCAACGTCTTAAAGCTCTTTGACATCGTTTATGTCATGACCGGCGGCAACTTTAACACCGAAGTCATCGCCACGCGTATGTATACCGAGATGTATACAAACAGCCAATATGGACGCGGGACTGCGATCGCGGTCATTCTGGTCGTACTGATCATTCCCTTCATCATTATGAATATTCGCCGCTTTGCGCAACAGGAGGCTGCACGATGACAACACACGCCAAACCTCTTTTCCGCAAGCCCCGCAATCTGGGAGCAAGCATTGGCATCGCCATCATTCTTGTGATCTGGTTATTGCCAACAGTTGGTCTCTTGGTGACTTCTTTCAGACCGCTAAGCCTGATCAATACCACCGGCTGGTGGACTGTTTTTAACGTCGAAAACGGACCGGAAGTCGCCCAACACCCCGACCCCAACGCCAGTTACGGTGAGAAGCTCTTTAGCCGTCTGACGATCAATAACTACGTTGACGCGCTGACCGGCTACCGGGGAACAACTAATTATTTGGACGATTGCGCCGATGGGACCAAGCCTTTGGGCATGAAGTGTAATATCAGCGACCTGCTCAACCCTCGCGGGATGGGTCGCGCTTTCATCAACAGCCTGATAGTGACCATCCCAAGCACACTTCTGCCGATCTTTGTGGCGCTGTTCGCTGCCTATGCTTTTGCCTGGCTCGATTTTAAGGGACGCTACGCCATTTTTGCCGTCCTGGTGGGTTTACAGGTCGTCCCCTTGCAGATGACCCTTGTTCCGGTCTTACGCATGTTCGCTGGAGTTGGCTTGAATGGTACTTTTTTGGGTGTCTGGCTTTTCCATACCGGCTTTGGCTTGCCTTACGCCATTTATTTGCTCAGAAACTCGATGAGCACGCTGCCAAAAGACCTCTTTGAGAGCGCCTATCTGGATGGAGCCACCCACTGGCAGGTTTTCAAGCAGATCGTTTTGCCGCTGACTATGCCAGCGATCGCTTCTCTGGCGATCTTCCAGTTCCTTTGGGTCTGGAACGACCTTTTGGTTTCGCTCATTTTCCTGGGCGGCAACAAACCAGTCATGACCTACCAGATCAGCAACATGGTCTCTTCCATGGGCGCTGGCTGGCATTTGCTGACCGCAGCCGCCTTCCTGTCAATGCTGCTGCCGATGATCGTCTTCTTCGCGTTGCAGAAGTACTTCGTCCGCGGTATGATGGCGGGTGCCGTAAAAGGTTAGCAATTATTTTTTGGATGATAGAGCTGAGCTCCTCCCGCTCAGCCTCATCACAAGCAACTCACCCTGCCTTACCTTTCTTTGAAAGGTTTCCTCCTGCCCGAGGTAGGGTGAGTTGTGAATATATGCCTGATTGTTTATGTAGGCTGGATTGTGCAGTGTAGTATGTAGGCCGGATTGTGTATTTCAATCCGGAAAAAGACAACCTTGACATGTAGGCCGGATTGCGTAGTCCAATCCGGCAAAAGACAACCTTAGCACGTAGGCAGGATTGCCCAGCCTGCCCTTGGGTGTATTTCCCAAGAGTTCAATCCGGCAAAAATTGCCCCCCAACATTCGTGGGGGTCAAAATTATATGAAAAAGGAATAACTATGTCACAAACAAACGCATGGTACAAAAACGCAATTTTTATCGAACTAAACACCCGCGCCTATAAAGATTCCAATGGCGACGGCTGGGGCGACCTGCCCGGGCTGACAAGCAAGTTGGATTATATTAAGTCGATCGGGGTTGACGCGATCTGGCTCCTGCCGATCAACCCTTCCCCGTTGCGCGACGATGGCTACGATGTCAGCGATTTTTGTGACATTTTCCCTGGCTACGGAACGATGGATGATTTTAAAAATCTGATCAACGAAGCACACAAACGTGATTTGAAGATCATCGTTGAGATCATTCCCAACCACACCTCCGACCAACATCCCTGGTTCCTGGCTTCACGTGACCCCCAACACCCGGAGCATGAAAAATATCGCGATTGGTATGTTTGGTCTGATACCGACCAGAAATATCTTGACGCGCGCATCATCTTCACCGACACGGAAACTTCCAACTGGACCTTCGACGAGCTCCGCGGGCAATATTTCTGGCACCGCTTCTATTCCAGCCAGCCGGACCTCAACTACGACAACGAGGAAGTTCAGCAAGCCATGCTGGATGTGGTCAAATACTGGATGGATCATGGGGCAGACGGCCTGCGCGTGGACGCCCCACCCTATCTTTTCGAACGTGAAGGCACCAATTGCGAAAACCTACCCGAAACCCATGCCTTCCTAAAGCGCATGCGCAAGTTCGTCAATGATCATCAAAGTTCAGAGTTTCTCCTTTTGAGTGAAGCCAATCAATGGCCCGAAGACGTGATCGAATACTTCGGTGAGGGCGACGAAATGCACATGAATTTCCACTTCCCCCTCATGCCGCGGCTCTTCATGGCGTTGGCAAAGGGCGACCGCACCCCGATCGAAGAGATCCTGGCGCGCACACCCGAGCTGCCGGAAGGCTGTCAGTGGGGCAGTTTCCTGCGAAATCACGACGAGTTAACGCTCGAGATGGTCACTCCCGAAGAACGCCAGTGGATGTGGGAGACCTACTCTCCGGATCCCCGCCAAAGGATCAATATGGGCATCCGCCGACGTCTGGCGCCCCTGGTGGATAACGACCAGCGAAAGATCCTGCTTCTACATTCGATGCTGCTGACAATGGTTGGTTCGCCTTTCCTCTATTATGGCGATGAGATCGGCATGGGCGATGATATCAGCCTTTTCGACCGCAACGGCGTGCGCACTCCCATGCAGTGGGACGACAGCCCCAATGCCGGTTTCTCGGACGCGCCAGCAGAAAAGCTCTACGCGCCGGTCATCTCCGATCCGGTCTATGGCTATCAGAAAGTGAACGTAGCCAGTCAGGAAGCTGACCCCAATTCACTTCTGAACCGTCTGCGGCATCTGATCTTTACCCGTAAAAAGTATGACTTGTTTGGTTCAGGCGATTTCTCCTGGAAGACCTTCAACTCCGACAACAAAGCCGTTGTCGCCTACCAACGCGAATGGCAAGGGAAATGGGCAGTGGTCTTGAACAATCTGACCGACGCGCCAGTCAAGGGCACCATCCCAGAGGAAGCAGCTGTCTTTATCGACCTTCTGACCAACGAACGGGTTGTTCCCGGCGATTACGTTTTACCGCCCTACGGCTTTGTTTGGCTGATGCCAGTGGAAATGGTCTAAGTCAAAAAAGCCACCTTTTGGTAAAAAAACAGGCGAAATTACCGCCTAAAATTGAGACGGGAGGGCATAAACAGCCCTCCCTAAATTCTTCCTAAAAATTCTACGAATTTACAAACCCTCTGTTAGTTTATATCGCTTCCATCTTCAAGGTCTCAACAATATTCGCCTTCTTTGCCTGACGGCTGGAGAACTGCATCGCCATCATCGTGATCAACAAGACCACCACGATCACAACGCCGATCGCCAGCCAAGGCACCATGAACCTGACGTTAAAAGCCCGTCTGGTGATCGCATAAAAAACATAGTTCAGGCCCATGCCCAGGGGCAATCCGATCGTCAGCGCCATCACGCCGAAATAGAGACTCTCAAACTGCAGCATTCTATTAAAACTTTGTGGTGTCATCCCAATACTGCGCAGCATGGCAAACTCCCGGCTGCGTAAGCGAATACCGGTCAGGATCGTATTCAAGATGTTGGTGATGCCGATCAGCGCGATCAGTGTTACAAAACCATAGACAAAGACGGACATGATCGTCTGAACCTTGATGGTAGAAGACTGGTACATATCCCGATTCTCAATATAGGTTTCACCGATTCTCCGGGCAAGCTGAATATCCTGAATTTCTTCAACCACTTTTTCAGAAAGATCAGTTTTTATCAATAATCGTTCAGAATAGGAAACGTCTGGTAGCAAACCGGGACCAAAACTTTCGAAGAATTGTAAAAGATTATTCTCGGAGACGAAGGCAGTCAAAAGATTAATCCGCTCAATACCGATACCAAAAGGACCATTCTCAAGCATCGCAGATACGGTCATTCTGGAAACTTCAAATCTTTTGGATGAATTGTTTGAGTCATACACCCCCAATTCAATATCAAACTGTTCGCCCGTTTCTACTGAGATCCATGGTCTCTCGATCAGTTTACCACCTTGATTAAAAGTAACCATCGGATTAAACAGGATCACTGGTAAAGAACCATCATCCAAATTCTTTTCGACGATATCGTTTTCTTTCAGGATCTCTTCATATTCTTCTTCTTTCAGAATTTCAAAGCGAATGCCAACTGGTTGTTCCCCTTCTCCAACTGATAATTGGTCACTAACCCAGCTTTGATCTCCACGAAATTCGATTGGCAGACTATTCAGAGGCATCACAACCCCGCCATAGGCACTTTGTACTACCACGGTGTCTTCAACTTCAGGGAGATTCCCGATCTCCTGATAAAAAGCATCCAATTCTTCTCTGCTGGCGTCGGATTGAACTCTGACATGAATGGGGTATTCAAAATCAACCACTTGCGTATCGGCTGAACCAAAGGCATACTGACCCAGTGAATAGACACCTAAGAATAAAACGATGCTTACCACCAAAGACAGGATCGTTACCACATAGCCTTTTTTATTTCGCTTAATATTTTTAAGCGCCAGCTCGGCTTCAAAACCGAAGATCCACCGCAGGATCTTTGGCGTTCGCACTTTACTGCCTTCTATCTTGATATCCTGGGTTTGTCGAATGGCTTCGATCGGTGAAACCCTGGCAGCCCGTCTGGCTGGACCCATCGCCGATATGAATATGGTCACCAAAGAGAAGAGAGCTGAAAAAAAGATCAACCCAGGGGTAATCACAACAGTTAAATTTATGCTGTTTCCACTCATCAATGAATTGATCACTGGCTCTATCAGATGCAAAGTCATCGTGATGCCGCCAATTCCTGCTAATATCCCGATCGGTATCGCTATCAATGCAATGATCCAGGCTTCGCCATAAATAGCTTTCTTCTTTTGTGCCTTCGTCGCGCCAACGCTTGCCAACATGCCCAGCTGTCGGCTGCGCTCCACAACTGAGATGCTGAAAGCGTTCGAGATCAGAAACACCGAACCAATCAGGATGACGAGCAACAGAACAACAACAAAGAGATAGAGCGTAGTCAGGTTCTCTTGCGAAAGCACGCCATAAGTACGGACAAGGTTTGAGTTGTATTCAATATCCTCATCTGATAAGCCGAAGATGTAGCCGAGTTGATTCGCGTGAGCGTTGGCAGCCTTATTTATTTTTCTCCATGTCACCAGGGCAGACACTTTATCATTGTCCTGTAAATTTACCCGATCCAAATAACGCACAAGGCTGAAACCAGGCATAAAGTAGTTTTCCTGTTGGGGTCTCTTGATGAAACCAACAATAGTTACTTCTTCCGTGGAAACTGGTCGCAGCTCTTCTGTCTCAGGCTCCCCTTCCCAGGGTTCCATGTAGTTGGTTTGCAATCCAAGCTCAACAGCTTCCTGATCCTCAGTTGGAATAGAAAAACGTCTGCCAATTTCCAGAGTGAGTTTATCCCCAATTTTTATATCAAGCCCACCCATCCTCAAAGCTTCGATCGAAATTACCGCCTCATTTTCGCTGGTTGGGAAACGACCATCTTCCAGAGTCAGACCATAAGTTCCGATGCAGTTTTTATCCATGGACATTAAAACCAGATAAGGTTTCATGGATGCCCTGGATTCTTCCAATTTTGAAAATCCATCCAGTCTGAACAAGGATACCCAGGCTGTATTCTCATCCTTTGCCAGTGCATCAACAGAAGTCAGATCAAGGTTATTGTAACGAACATGCCAGTTGCCATATTGTTTGATCATTAATTTTTGGTTTGCCTGCAGAAAAGACATCATCAATGTCGGCACGGCTGTGATCATGGCAGTCGAAATGATCACGCCAATAATCGTCACCAGCGTGCGCGTTCGATTGAGCCTGAGGAAGCGTTGCGTTAGTTTACGAATGATGTTCATTTTCTGATTACCTCATCGCGCACGATCCTGCCGTCTTCCATGCCCAGAATTCGGTCTGCCTGCAGGGCAATATTCTCATCATGGGTGACGATGATGACAGTTTGATGAAATTTCTTGTTCGAAAGACGAAGTAACTGAAGAATTTCCGCGCTGTTTTTGGAATCCAGATTGCCTGTTGGTTCATCTGCCAGCAAAAGCGCCGGATTATTTATCAGCGCTCTGCCGATCGAAACACGCTGTTGTTGACCACCGGAAAGCTGATTTGGCAGATGATTTAGTCGGTCGCCCAGTCCGAGCGTACTGACAATTTCATCCAGATAGACCTTCTCAACCTTGCGACCGTCAAGCAGCAAAGGTAAGGTGATGTTCTCTTCCACATTCAGCACCGGGATAAGATTGTAAAACTGATAGATCAGCCCGATCTGTCGTCGGCGGAAGATCGCCAGTTTACTTTCATCCAGGCTAAAGATATCCACGTTGTCTACAAAGACTTTTCCTGAGGTGGGCGTGTCCACACCGCCGAGAATATGTAGCAAAGTTGATTTACCCGATCCACTCGCGCCAACAATAGCGATAAACTGTCCTTTTTCAACCGAAAAAGAAACTTCATCCAATGCTTTAACGATCGTTTCACCACTTCCATAGTGTTTGCTTAGGTTTTGGACATTTAGAATTTCCACATTTTCCTCCAGTTCTAGCTGTATAAAATTATTCTAAGGAATGGATATGACAAGGAAGTGACAGAAACGGTGACAGATTTGTCACAGGACCTGTTTATAGAATTTGATCGAGAACATACTGCCCTGACCGTGATGTGATCGCGCGCTAATGGTCGCGTTTTGCTTTTCAAGCAGAGATTTGCTCATTGCCAGACCAATTCCAATGCTGTCCTTGGAAGCATTACGGGCTTTATAGAAACGTTCGAAAATGTGGGGTAGATCCTGATCCGAGATTCCTTCCCCGCTGTCCTGGACTTCGATCAGGTCAAATAAGGGATTGTTTTCAGCCCGAATTATGACCTGTCCACCCTCCGGTGTATGTTCGATCGCATTTTTAATTACATTCGTGAGCGCCTCACTGGTCCAGTTTGAATCGCAGTAAATTTTCATACCATCAGGAATATTCATTTCAATTCTTAGATTCTTTACTTCAGCTGGGATCAACAAATGCCGTGTGGCTTGGTCAATGATTATTTCCACATCTGTATTTACCGGATTAAATTGTAAGGCTCCGGCATCCATCTGCGCCATTCGCAACAACGCGCTCACAAGCCATTCCAGCCGTTGAATTTGATTCAAAATACTGCGTGTGAACTCCATCCGTTTCTCTGGTGAAATACTTTCTGACTGCAACAACTCCGTCATGACCGAAATGGAAGTGAGCGGAGTCTTAAGCTGGTGTGAAATATCCGAAAGCGACTGAGCGAGAAATTCTTTTTCTTTCAGGAGAGTCGAAGCTTGCTCGCGCAGCATGACTGTAACTTTGTAGATCTCAGATTTGAGAATGTCCAGCTCACCTTCTTTGGACTCGCGCACATCCAGCCCGTATTCTCCGACCGCGATACGCTTAAGCACCTGCGAAAGCTTTTCGATCTTCTTATAACGCCAAAAGGTAAAGATCAGAAACGATAGGATCAAACAAATTGCCAGTATCAGACTGATCCAGGAAGCGTAATCAGGGAATTTGAAGGCAGCCAAAACCGCAACAGCTGAAAGCAGAGCAATAGCAAAAACAAAGACCTGGATTTCGCGATTACGGATCACATCAACCAGACTTATAGCCCAAACCCCGCACAGTCAGGATCAATTTTGGTTCCTGAGGGTCGTCTTCGATCTTCTCCCGCAGACGTTTGATATAGACCGTGATCGTATTGTCATTTAGGAAGTCGCCGCCGACATCCCAAAGCTGTTCCAGGAGCTGATTGCGTGAAAAGACCCTGCCGGGATAATTGGCAAAAACAAGCAATAGTTTGTATTCCAGCGCGGTAAGCTGCAGTTCTTCACCGCCCTTGCTCACCTTGGCTTTGTTTTGATCGATCACAACGTCGCCCAGCGACAATTGGCTATGCGCAGACTCAAGTTTTTTATAACGCCTTAGCACTGAATTGATGCGCGAGATCAACTCCCTGACCCGAAAAGGCTTGGTGATATAGTCATCCGCGCCGATATCCAGCCCCATGACCACATTGACCTCACTGTCCATTGCCGTCAGCATGATCACCGGTATCTCGCCTTTAGTTTTGATCGCTTTGCACAATTCATAGCCGCTTCCATCCGGCAGACTGACATCCAGCAGGGCAAGGTCAAAATCTTCGGTCCTGATCGCCTCAAGCGCCTGGGCAAAATCGGGGCAAACCAGACTTTCAAAGCCTTCTTCTTCCAGAAGGTATGTCAGTCCGGCGACAATGGCGCGATCATCCTCAACCAGCAATATCTTCAAGAGCGCCTCTAATCCTCCAGCAAGAGACTGACCGGGCAATGGTCGGAACCCATGATATCGCCATGGATCTCAACATCCTTTACCCGCTCCATCAGTTCAGAGCTGACCAGGAAGTAATCCAACCGCCAACCTATATTCCTCTCCCGCGCGAAGGTTCGATAGGTCCACCAGGTGTACTCGACCTTATCAGGATAAAGCGCGCGATAGGCATCCACAAAGTTGTGTTCCAGGTATTTATCGATCCAAACCCTTTCTTCCGGTAAAAAGCCTGTGTTCTTCTCGTTGGCTTTTGGGTTCGCCAGATCGATCTCATTATGAGCTGTGTTGAAATCACCAGTGATGATCACCTTCTCCCCTCTAGCGTGATGCTCATCACAGATCTCAAGCAATTTAGCGTAAAAGTCCAACTTGAAAGGAACCCGACGGTTCTCCTGCCCACCGTTCGGAAAATAAATGACGTATAAAAAGAAATCTTCATACTCCATCCGGATCGTACGACCTTCGTTATCAAAACGTTCTTCGCCCAGACCGGTTTGAATCGAGAGTGGTTCCGGTTTGTACAAGACTGCTGTACCACTGTATCCAGGTCGCTCAGCTGAATGCCAGAAAGTCTGGTATTCCGGGTGATCGCGGATCAATTCAGGCACCTGCTCCGGCTTGGCTTTGATTTCCTGCAAGCCTAAAACATCTGGCTGGATCGTATCGAGCCAATCAAACCCATCTTTCTTGACGACTGCTCTGATTCCGTTAACATTCCAGGTTGTAATTCTCATTAGAAAGCATCCTTTCAAATAATGGTAAACTTATCGATTGAATATGAAAGATTATACCAAGACCTCGTTTACTGTTATTTGGCGTCTTAGCCTTGTTGTGCTTATCGCCATTTCACTGCTCAATTTAAGCCGAGATCCAGCTCAGGCGCAGACGACCTATCCTGAGTACATCGTTGTCTATGGTGACACGCTTTCGTGGATCGCGCTTCGCTTTGATACCACCGTTGAAGATATCCAAAGCCTGAATGGTCTGGACGCCTCCAGCGGACTTCATCCTGGTGACCGCCTGAAAATTCCGACCCTGGCTGGCATGCAAGGCATCCTGACCACAGAATTTGTGCCGCTTGGTTCCAGTCTGACAAGCTTAAGCAGGCGCAGCCAGGCAGAACCCGCCGATCTGATCAAAGCCAACAAACTTACCAGCCCCTCCGAGCTTTTTATCGGTCGTGAGATCGTCATGACCCACGCTGAGAATGGTTCGGCTATGGAAACCATGGATTCTCTCAAAGCCGGACAAAGTTTTTTTGAAGCTTCCATCCTTGCCAACCAAAACACCTGGCAGCTGGCAGAAATGAACCGTCTCGACAACCCATCGCGCGGTCTGCCGATGGACACATACTTCAAACCTTCCGAAGTCGATTCCCCCAACAACCTGGCAATTCCGGGCATAAAATCGATCGTTATAGATAATCTGCCCATGATCCAGGGTGACACCTACCTGATCAAGGTAAGCAGCGAAAGCCCTGTCACCGTCAAAGCCAGCCTTAACGGCAAGGAACCCGTTTTTGTCGATATGGGTGGCGGTGTCCAAATGGCATATGGCGCTATTCACGCTCTGACCGAGGTCGGCGTTTATCCACTCACGATGGAATTTACCAATAGCAATGGTGAAACCTACCGTTTTGACCAGTATGTCATGATAAACAGCGGTAATTTTGCAACTGACCCACCGTTGGAAGTTGACCCAGCCACCGTAGGCACCGAAGAAGTCAAGCGAGAGGATGCGATATTTAAAGAGATCGTTGCACCCATAACACCTATTCAACAATGGGAAGGGCTTTGGTATTCCCCGGCACAGGATGCTGATTGCATCATCTCTTCGTTCGG
This sequence comes from Anaerolineaceae bacterium, assembly GCA_050946715.1. GTDB lineage: Bacteria > Chloroflexota > Anaerolineae > Anaerolineales > Anaerolineaceae > Mesolinea. The sequence goes on from JBMNVH010000006.1 coordinate 63,148, forward strand.
CAGTCGTCGTACCTATAACGATGACCCCACGCTCTACTACCATACCGGTCTCGACCTTGGCTATTGCAAAGGCACCGATGTCTATGCGCCCGCAGTCGGGACAGTAGTTGCAGTCTTACCTGATCAGGTCGTGCGTGGCAACACGCTCGTTATCGACCATGGTTTGGGTATTTATTCGATCTATTTTCATTTGAGCAGTTTCAATGTTAATGAAGGCGATATAGTCGCGCCCGGACAATTGATCGGTATTATTGGTTCAACCGGTCGGTCAACCGGACCGCATCTGCATTTTGAGATCAATATTCAAGGCACGCCCGTTAATCCACTAACCTGGCTGCGGCGGGCTTTTCCTTAAAATGAAAGAAGCAACCGAAGTTGCTCCTTTTGTGTGCGCTGAGAGGGAGTTGAACCCTCACGTCTTTCGACACCTGGCCCTCAACCAGGCCTGTCTGCCAATTCCAGCACCAGCGCAAACGTGAAACTAAATTATAACGATTCTATGGTCTTTGTCAAGCAAAGCCGGACAGGAAAATGAAATGAAAACAACAATTATTTTAGACGCAATGGGGACAGACGACCATCCCCAGCCCGAACTTGAAGCAGCAATCATCGCTTCCAACAAGTTTGATATCAATATTACCCTCGTTGGTAAAAGCACGCTTCTTGAAGAAGAACTTCGGAAACTCGATGGAGATAAAAGCCGTCTCAAGATCGTCGAAGCCCCGGAAGTGATCCTGATGAGCGACCACATCCGCGAAGCACGGGCAAAAAAGAACAACAGCATGCAAGTTGGCATGGATCTGGTAAAACGCGGACAGGGGCATGCTTTCGTTACCGCAGGCAATACGGGCATGGTAATGTATTACGGCATCAAAACTTTTGGGATGATCCCAGGGATCGACCGCCCTTGCCTGATGGAAGTTTTGCCTACCCAAACCGGAAAATGTGTTCTGGCGGACATTGGCGCGAACGCCGAAGTTCGTCCTGACTTTCTCGTTCAGTTTGCCCAGATGGCGTCCGTCTATTCACGCATCATGATCGGCATCCAAAATCCACGCGTCGGTCTGATCGCCAACGGAGAAGAAGAAGGCAAAGGCAACGAGCTCACAAAACAAGCCGGGCCCCTCATGCAAGCAGCTTTACCTAACTTTGTTGGCAATATCGAAGGCAAAGAGCTTTTTGGCGGAAATGTCGATGTTGCCATCACGGATGGTTTTACCGGCAATGTCTTGTTAAAATCTATTGAGGCAGTTGCCACACTGATCATGAAGAAGGTCAAAGAAGGACTGATGTCCAGCACACGCACCAAAATCGGCGCGCTGCTTGCCAAACCCGCATTTACGGAAGTGCGCAAAATGCTCGATCCAGCTGAGATCGGCTCTGCGCCCTTGCTCGGACTGAATGGTTTGGTCTTCATCGGACATGGTCGTTCTGATACCCGCGCGATGGTGAGCGCCATCCAAAGAGCCTACGATGCGGTACAATCAGACCTGCTTAAAAATTTAAAAGAATCCTTGCCAAAAGCGGAGTAAGTTATGAAATTAGTCATCAATGAAAAACACATCAAACGAAATAAGAATATCGGAAGCATCATTTTCATCATCAATCTTCTCGTTCTCGGGACCGGGGCCTACTTCGCCTTTTCCGGGGATATGACGAAGGTCTACTATTCCTGGGCTGCGGTTTTTATTGGTTTTACATTGACGCGTGTCAGCATGTATTTCATGAACCGCTATGCCAGAAGCCCTCGTCTTGATGAAATATTGGCAGAAGAATTTGGAAAACTTCGCCATGACTACACCTTTTTCTCCTTTTCAAGTCCGGTTCCTTACCTCCTCCTGGGACCTTGCCGAATTTGGTTGCCAATCATCGTTAACGGTGGTGGCGAGATTTCTTTCAAGAACGGCAAATGGAGGCATACAGGAGTCGGAATTTTCCAACGCATAACTGGTCAGGAGAGCGTGGTAATACCAGAACTGGAAGTTGCTGAAGCCTCAAAAAAGATCCAGGAACAATTGGCAAAAAACGGGATTCCCTACGAAGAGCAACCTCCTCTGGAGCCAATTATCATTCTGTTTATGACCAATACCACTGTCGGAGACCTGGAAGACGCCCCTTATGCGGTCGTAAAGCTCCCTGAGCTAAAACGCTATATCCGAAAACAAGACCGCCAGGATTGCACGAACGCGATCAGTCCGGAAGAAAACGATAAACTGATCAGAGCTCTTGCGAGAAAGAAATAGTTTATTCCTGAACTGTTTTCGAATTATTTGTAAAAACAATGCGTAATTGAAAAACCCCTGGCTATTCAGGGGTTTCTTTTTTGATTTTTGTATATTCCATCAATTTCTTGACTTCAAAATCGGTCAGATAGCGCCATTCACCGGATTTCAGCTTACCCAATTTCAAGGGTCCAATTCGGACGCGTTTGATCTTCCCGACCGGAAGCCCTATCCGCGCGCCAACCTTGCGAATTTGGCGTTTTTTGCCCTCTTTGAGGGTAATTCGAAGCCAGGTGCCGTTACTGGCATTGTTCATCACTTCCACCTTAGCTGGCATGGTTCGATATCCATCCTCCATCACAACGCCGCGCCGCCAGATAGCCAGTTGCTCCTCATCTGGCACCCGGATCACAAAGACTTCATACTCTTTTTCGTGCTCGTATCGTGGATGAGTCAGGCGATTTGCCATCCTGCCGTCGTTGGTCATCAGCATCAGACCTTCGCTGTCCAGATCGAGCCTTCCCACCGCAAACAGGGGTTCCGGGAGACCGATCAGATCATTGACTGTCGGTCGAGGGAAATTCAGGTCAATATCCGAAAGATAGCCTTTCGGTTTACTGAGCGCGATGTAGATCTTCTCGATCGCCTTCCGGATCAGTTTCCCATCCACAGAGATGGAATCCTTGGAGGCGTCTGCCTGGTCCCCCAGACCGATCACCCGCCCATTAACCTTCACCCGACCTTCTTCGATCATCTTTTCACAGGCGCGTCTGGAACCATACCCAGCCGCTGCCAATATCTTTTGTACTCTTTCTACTGCCATTAGTCCTTCAACAACTTTCCATCTGCACTTTCAGCATCCTTTTCGGTGCTAAACAGTGCTTCAAAATCAATATCGGGCAACTGCGCCAGACTCTCCAGCCCGAAATGCTGCATAAAATCTGACGTGACCCCATACAAGATCGGTCTGCCTGGTGCTTCAGACCGCCCGAGTTCTTCAATTAGACCTTTTGAAAGCAAGCTTTTCAAAACCCCATCACTATTGACCCCACGGATGCTGTCAATTTCAGGGCGGGTCGTAGGCTGCTTGTAAGCCACGATAGCCAAGGCTTCCAAAGCAGCCTGAGTCAGCCGGGAGGTAACTTCCAAACCCAGAAAGCTTTCGATTTCACTTGCGAATTCAGGCGCGGTCATCAATTGATATTGCCCTTTAATTTCCTGCAGCCGAATGCCGTGCATTTGTCGGTAATGCTCCTTAAGTTCAGCCAAAGCCGCTTCAATCTCCTTGCGTTTCAAACCGGTTGCTTGCGCCAATTGATCCACGCTTGTCAATCCAGGTGCCGCAAATAAAAGCGCTTCCACTTTCATAGAAGCAAGTTGTAAGTCTGTTCTTTCGTTCAATTTCTCAGGCATGCTATAATTCTTCTGTTATAGAGTCGTTTGATTATACTCTATCAACTAAAGAAAATTGAGAACAGAGATACTATGAGAATTTTAATTACGGGCGCAGCAGGCTTCCTTGGATCCCATCTTACAGATCGACTCCTGGCAGATGGACATCAGGTTATCGGTCTGGATAATTTTATTACTGGCAATCCAGAAAACCTGGAACATTTGAAAGACAATCCCAATTTTTCCTTGATGGAACAAGACGTATCGGAATATATCGACGTTGCCGAGCCTCTCGATTTTGTTTTACATCTTGCCTCACCTGCCAGTCCAAGCAAACTTTCTCCGCTCGGCTATCCCAATTTGCCAATTCAGACGATGAAAGCTGGAGCGCTTGGCACACACAAAGGGCTTGGCGTTGCCGTAAAACATAAAGCCAAATTCCTGCTCGCGTCCACCAGTGAGGTCTATGGCGACCCAAAGGTTCACCCTCAGGATGAATCCTATTGGGGCAACTGTGATCCGGTTGGCGTTCGTTCCGTATATGACGAAGCCAAACGCTTCGCGGAAGCGCTGACCATGGCATATCATAATTTCCACGGTGTGGATACGCGCATTGTGCGCATTTTTAACACCTTTGGACCAAGAATGCGCCTGGATGACGGTCGCAGTGTTCCCAACTTCATTCAACAGGCTTTACGCAAAGAACCCCTCACAATTTACGGCACCGGTGAGCAAACCCGTAGTTTCTGCTATGTTGACGACACCATTGAGGGCATCTACCGCCTGATGCAATCTGATGAGCACATGCCTGTCAACATTGGCAATCCTCTCGAAACTACCGTGAATGATTTCGCCCGCACAATTAACGAGCTTACCCAAAATCCAGCTGGTTTGAGCATCAATGCTTCCGAACGACTGGGGGATGACCCCGAGCGACGTCAGCCTGACATCACCAGGGCAAGAGAAATACTCGGATGGGAACCAAAAGTTAGCGTTCGCGACGGGCTCGCCAAAACCATCGATTATATGCGCGGGAAACTTGGCTTGTAGGATCTTAAAATGGCAACGTTACGGGTTATTTCCGGAAAAGCCAAAGGTACCCGGCTCAAAACAGTACCCGGTGATACTACACGCCCCATTACGGACATTGTTAAAGAAGCCCTCTTCAATATCTTAGGCAACGAAATTGACCAAAATAAAATTCTTGATCTCTTTGGCGGCACCGGAGCGGTCGGCATCGAAGCCCTAAGTCGCGGAGCTAGTTTTGTGACTTTTCTTGACAAAAGCCAGCAAGCTGTCAGAACCATTCAACACAACCTCAAGGCAACCCACTTAACGGAGCAGGCAGAGGTCTTGCGCGCCGATGCATTTTCTTATCTTGCCAATCCACAAAAGCTTGGATTTGATCTTATCTACGTCGCCCCACCGCAATACAAACAAATGTGGCAAAAAGCCATGCTCCTGATCGATAAGCTGCCGGAACTGCTCGACGATGACGGGCAGGTCATCGTACAGATCAACCCAATTGAATGGGAAGAACTCGACCTCTCAAATCTGACAGTATTTGATTCCCGAAAATATGGAGATACCCTGCTGGTCTTTTATGAAAGATCAACGCTCGAAGCGCATGATTAATTGATCACGCTCATCATAGCGATAATTTCCCCAAAAGGCTTTCTCATTCGGTCGATGTCGCATCACCAACGGCAGGAGTGTGTAGAGATCCTCGACCAGCTCAAGTTTTAACGCCTGACTCAGCATAAACCAGGCAAGCTCCCCTTCAGAAGAAGCGTTTATCTCGCCTTCGAGACGTTTTGCCTTGAAGACAAAAAAGACGATGCCCGGTGACATTCCGGTGTCAACAATGATCTGAGCGCAAAGCGTTAGTTGCTCTGCCTTCAAACCGGTTTCTTCCAGCAATTCACGCCGGGCGGCATCAAGAATACCTTCACCCTGCTCGACATGACCGCCAGGACCATTCCAAAGATTTGCCCAAATCTTCTTGTTGCTTGCCCCTTTGAGCAAGAGAATACGCCCCTTTTCATCCACAGGAAAGATCAGGACCCTTGGGATGAGACTATATCGTTCTGTATTTGCGCCTTGAGCTTGAACACCCATAAAAAAACAACCTGCCGGCTAAATCACCGGCAGGTTCTCCTGATCTTAGTTCAACAACATGGGCAGACCCATGATCTTCTTGATCTTAGTACGATAAGTTTCGGCATCATAATATCGGTCTACATCAACGTGTCGTTTTCCGCTGATAACCGTTTCCACCGGTACGTGACCATAGTGACCATCCTGGATACCGACCATTTGACCAAATTCGCCTCTTTGGATCAATTGCAAAGCCAGCAAGCCAAAGTTCGTACCGACCATGCGGTCAACCAAATCCGCTGGACCACTCCGCATCAGATAAGCTAACTTCTGATACATCGTATTTATTCCAGTAATTGCTTTAATATTATCCGAGAGCAATTCTCCCACACCACCTAATTTACGATGTCCGTAAGCATCCGGCTCACCGCTCTGAATCACCTGCCCACCAAGAGGGATTGCGCCTTCAGAAATAACAGCAATAGAGTAGTGAGATGGGCTGTTGGCATGATCAGACGCCAATAAGCGGCTTACCTTTTCAACATCAAACGGAACTTCACAAATAATGGTGCGGTCAACATGGGCAAGATAACCGGTGATCAAAGCCGTTTCACCTGAATTCCGTCCAAATAATTCGACAACACCGATCCGTTCGTGCGAGCCAACCGATGTACGGAAATAAGTAATGTGGTTCACGCCTCTGGTGATTGCGGTTGAGAAACCAATACAATAATCCGTTCCCAAAACATCATTATCCATCGTCTTGGGGATCGCGGCAAGCGGAAAGCCTTCTTTCACCAATCGGGCAGAATAGCTTAGCGTATCATCGCCACCGATCGTGATCAGATAATCGATATTCAAATGGTCCAATACTTTAAGGATGTATTCGGTGTAGTCCTTTGTGCCAGCTTCCGGATCGACCACCTTGCCCCATTGGCTGTCCAACAGGAAATCAGGGGTGTCGTTCAAACGCACTTTTGATGGATTGGTTCGGGAAGTGTGTAAGAAGGTACCACCAGCCCGGTCAACTGCACGCACTCTCTGTGGAGTCAGATTCCAGATGTATTTTTCATGGGTTTCAGGGTCGTTGATATCGTATCCCAAAAGACCCAGCCAACCACGACGGATACCTATAACTTCATAACCGTCTTCCAGACCGTTCATAACAACTGACTTAATAGCCAGGTTTAGACCAGGGACGTCGCCACCACCAGTCAAGATACCAATTCTTTTCTTTGCCATAATTTACCTCTAACCTGTTATTTTATTTGACTCAACTAAAGCTTTTGGGCTTGCAACCGCCCACCATCGGAACCACTGTAATCCAACAAAAACTAATAAAGGAGCTAACAGAAGTAAAACACCGTGTGCTTCAGGAATCTCTTTTAGTGGATCATCCGCCAACCGCCAGGATAAAAAGCCGATCATAAGATAACTGATCCAGTGTATTATTTTACCAGCAATTGGCCATTTTTCCGATAAATATTTCGATATTGTAAAAGCTCCAGGCAAAATTAGAAGCAGGGCTGATCCATCACTGTATAAGTTAAAAAAGTACGCTACGGTCAAGGTCAGCATCAACTTCCATTGCAGCGCTCGTTCGCCCATTCGGCTCAATCCATACCATTCCACCAGCAGCATTATAAAGCTGCCTATGTGCAGAATGATCGATATTTGAGTGCTTGATCCGGGGAAAAGATTGGCAATTCCCATCCAGGGCGTATTCAACCAATCCAGGTCTGGTTCCAGTAAAACGATCTTCGCGAACCATTGGCTGATCCAGCCAGGAAAAAGGATCAGGCTTGTAAGCATCAAAAACCCAAAACCAACGATCAGCATTCGCAGCATGGCATTGTCGCGTCTGCCACCCAGAACAATAAGCAGGAAAATGATCAGGAATATAGAGACCGGATTGACCCAAACAGCCAATAAGAAAAGAAAACCCGCCTGAACACTCTGTCTGTCAAGAGCGAATTTAACACCCAGCAAGCTCAACATCATAAAGAAAGGCAGCATGCTCGCGGCAATGTAATCACGGACAAAAACGTAAAAAAGAACCCCGAGCAAAACCGTAATAAATTTCTCAATAAAGCTGAGATTCAGCCCGGAAAGCTCAAGAGCAAGGTGAATCGAAACGGCTACGGAAACCTGCAGCAAAGTGATCCAGATTGCTTTCGCGACCGGATAAGGAATAAAGCTAATTGGAATATAAAGAAATATGTACCAGACAGGGTCAAGAAAATTACCTTTGGAGACCTTATCAGCATAGCTTTTGTTATCGCGTAACAAGCTCAGCGTAGCTTGTTGTGTCTCTTCACTGTAAGGAGACCAACCTTCCCGCATCCATTCACGCGCCGCGCTCCAGCGTGGTGCGAAATGATCCTCAAATCGTATATCCTGGGTGAAATTTAAATTAAAGCAGACCATCACAACCAAAGTAAGGACCACTACCACAGGCACCCAGTAATTCGCAGTTTTTCGTAATATCAAATCTATCAACTTCTTTCTGTTTATAGATCTTATTATAGACAAAATTGAAAAATTCATAATGAGTGGTTTTACGTCAGATCAATGGTATTGATAAGACAGATCATCATATCCCATCCTAACGATCAAAGTTGTCAAAACAACTATCCCGTCATTTCATGTGAAAAGAAATCAAAAGCTTCTCCTTCGCGCTTGGCTTCCTGTCCACGCGGACAACACATTCTATTTCATTTATCATTTCAAAGTGTCCGTAATAATATTGCCCATGTCGCATTACTGCAACAACTTGCATTTAATCCTGAAATTCGATAATCACAACCAATATACCAGTTTGCTGCCAAAACTTCATATTAAAAAACAAAAAGTATTCATCGGAGAAGTAACATTCGCTCCAAGCTAACTATTAGTGGCTACGCGCAACAAACGCCGAGTTTTAATTTTCTTTCCTTAAACTATTGAATTTCTCGTCAAAATATCGTACTCTATACAGGTGCGAATATTTAATATGCTTAAAACGATAAATTTTTACAATTCAATAGAAAAGGTTTGTATTCTAAATGGCAAGACTAATCAAAAATAAACCCATCCTTGACAACAGCCAATCTCCTAACATTGCAAGGTTGCTGGAGTTTGGAAAAAAGAAAGGCTTCGTCACCTACGATGACATCCTGCGTTTCTTCCCTGAAGCTGAACATGATATGGACCAGCTTGAAGAGGCTTATAACGCCTTACTTCATGCCGGTATTAACTATACAGACGAACAAGCCCCTCAGGAAGAACCGGACGAAGAAGAGCTTTCTGAATCAATAGCTGAAGAAGAGGAGGTTCCCCCGGATGATCTCGCCAACATCGACACCGATGACACCATTGGTCTTTATCTCAAAGAGGTAAGCCGGGTTCCCTTGCTTAATGACATTACAGAAGAAGTTGAGCTGGCAAAACGCATCGAAAAAGGTCGCGATGCGCGTATAGAACTCGCCAAAGGGGGCGTCAGCTCAAGTCGCAGAAAAGAACTGCGCGAGCTGATCGAAGATGGCAATAATGCCCGTGATCATCTCATCACCGCCAACTCACGTCTGGTGATCTCGGTAGCCAAAAAATATATGGGGCGCGGAGTCCCCTTCCTTGATCTGATCCAGGAGGGCAATATTGGTCTCATTCGCGCCACCAAGAAGTTCGAGTACCAACGCGGTCACAAATTCAGCACCTATGCCACCTGGTGGATTCGTCAGGCAGTCACCCGCGCCATCGCCGATCAGGGTCGCACGATCCGCGTCCCCGTCCACATGGGCGATCAGATCAACAAACTCCTGCGCGTTCAACACCAGCTCACCCAGGAGCTCGGGACCGATCCGACCATCGAGCAGTTAGCCGCCAAACTGGAGGTTACCCCCAAGAAAGTTGAGAACATGATCCAGGTTGCCCGCCGACCGCTCTCGCTTGAAACGCCAACAGACGACGAGGAAGATTCAGTTTTAGGAGACTTCATCGAAGATGACGAAGCACCGCCCCCTGATGAAACCGCCACCTACAACCTGCTAAAACAGCATTTGGTCGAGGTGCTTGACAGCCTGCCGCCCCGTGAAGTGCGCATTCTCCAATTGCGCTATGGACTTTTGGATGGTCAGGCATATACACTGGAAGAAGTCGGACGAAAAATGGGCGTAACCCGTGAACGAGTCCGTCAGATTGAAGCCCAGGCACTGACCCGTCTGCGTCACCCCTCGGTACGGCGCAAACTCCGCGACTATTTGGGAGATTAGCCATGAGCAATGATATTAATTCCCAAGAGATCACTCGTCCAGTTCGCGTTGTTTCAGCGGATGACCAGGGAAACAATTTTCCTTCAGAATCCGGAAGCGAGCCGCAGGCAAAACAGTGGACAATTCCGGAATGGCTGATCGAATTCGTTCAGGAATCCGAATCGGAAATTGTTGAAGAACCTGATCCCGATTTTACGGAAGTAGATGAACCAGCCGGAATCGCCCTTCCCGTCTCACCAGAAGACTCTGAGTGGCAACCAGTTCAGGTTGAGCAGGAATTAAAAACTGAAGCCTTATCCAGGAAACAGGATTTCAACTTTAGCGATCTTGAGGCCCTGCTGAACAACAAGGACTATGCGCAGTTATGTAATTATTTAAAGGATTTCCCACTCGAAGCTGAAGAAAAAGTAATGCTTCGCGCAAAATTACGCTCCCACCTTTTCTTAGACGAAAGTTCTTCCTGTTTGTGGGAGCTTTACGAGAACTTAAAATAGACTTATTTGATATCGGAGGTAGTATGGAAAGAACTTTGGTTTTAGTAAAACCTGATGGCGTCCAGCGCGGGCTCATCGGAGAAATTATTACCCGCTTTGAAAATCGCGGCTTGCGTCTTGTCGCAGCTAAATTCATGAAAGTCAGCTCTGACTTAGCCAGTAAGCACTACGCTGTTCATGAAGGGAAAGCTTTTTATGATAATCTCATTCAATTCATTACCTCTGCTCCTGTCATGGCTATGGTTTGGGCTGGTCCGGACGCGATCGCAGCCGTCCGTCAAACTGTTGGAAAAACACGCGGTACAGAAGCCGCGCCCGGTACGATCCGTCACGATTACGCCCTTCAGGCCCGATATAACCTCACCCACGCGTCCGATTCACCGGAAAATGCCGAAGCCGAGATCGCTCTCTGGTTTTCTCCTGATGAAATGGTTGACTGGAAACGCTGCACCGAAGAATGGATGTACGAATGAGCCCCAATGAAAACAACTTCGTTACAGTTTACAAAGCCCATGGAAGATTAGATGGTGAATCCATTAAAGCTTTTTTAGAAGCCCAGGGCATTGAAGCTTATCTCGACCAGGATGCTCTTGGTTCTATATATGGTCTGACCGTGGGAGACCTTGGTGAGGTTGGCGTTATGGTGCGTGAAAGCGACCAGGCTAAAGCCAAAGAATTGCTTAACGCGATGGAAAATGGCGAATTTGTTAACGAGGTATTGGTTGATGACCTCGAATCCGACTCTGAGGAGGCAAGAAAGATGGAAGATAAACGTAAACGCGTATTGATCCTCTGCACTGGCAATTCCTGCCGCTCTCAAATGGCTGAAGCGATCGTTAATACCGACCTGGCGCGGGAATGGATCGCCGTTAGTGCCGGATCGAAACCAAGTGGATACATCCACCCCATCGCCCTTAAAGTGATTGCCGATGCTGGCATTGAATACCAGGGCTACTCAAAATCGGTGGACGAATTCAAAGACCAGGAATTTGATATGGTCATCACGCTCTGCGATGCCGCCCGTGAGGCTTGTCCGCTCTGGCTGAAGCAGGGTCCAATTATCCACCTCGGATTCGCTGATCCCTCTCTGTTTGAAGGCACAGATGAGCAAAAATATCCTGTCTTCAAAGAGACCTTTGAAGCCATCCGTGCTACGATCGTGAATTATCTTAGTGATTATGATAATGTCGATTGGGTCTATGATTCCTTTGGTGGTTAGCCAAAGCGAACAAAACTCTGATCGTCAGAAAAAATTTCAAGGAGCAGGAAATTTCCCCTGCTCCTTTTTTAAGTAAGAACCAATTCATATATGTAAACCCTTACCTATGCGGATGTCAAACGAAGGGTCCACAGGAGGATTGAACCCCTTCTTTGGGTTTAAATGCTTGTTCTTTCGTGGTCTCACGACCACGAGCACAATATTCCTCGTCATACTATGAAATTTCCGTCGTTTTTATTTGACAAGCAGCAATCTTGGCGTTATAAGTCAACTATGAAAAAAGACTCCTTACGCAGGCTCCTTTCCTTTTTCCTCCTTGTAATCCTGCTCATCAGCAGCTGTGACAAACTCGCGACGCCGCCGCCAGAAACCCCTACTCCTACCCAGGAACCAACTCAGGCGCTCACCAAGGAGATAAACAAAAACATTCCCATCGAAACAACACCTGAACGGGAAATGATGCTTGCCGAGGCAGACCGCACACTTTCTTTCGGAGATTATGCTGAGGCAGCAAGCCTCTACCGCCAGGCGAGTTTAGGGCCTAGCGCCTCGGACACAATAAAAGCAGCCTCTCTTTACGGGCTCGGATTGACCTATTACAAACAAAACGACCTTTTTCAAGCCAAAAAGGCTTTTGATGAGCTAACTTCCCAATATCCTGATTCTTTGCCTGCAAAACGCGCAAATTTCGTCTTAGCCCTGATCAGTCTGGACCAGGAGCTTGAAGGAGATGCTCTCACATACTTCCAGACTTATCTTGATCTTCGACCTGGCTTTTTGGACGCCGACGTCAATTTGCGTATTGGCAACCTCTTGATCGACCAGGATCAGAACGAACAAGCCCAGGAAGCCTATCGAAACGCTTATTTAGCACCTCAGCTCTCCAACAATACCGACGCCGCTCTCAAACTAGCTTCCACTTATCAAACGCTTGGAGAACCCGATCTCGCCCTCGGTATTTACAAGGAGATCCTACACAATACTGAAAGCGTCTACACGAAGTCTTCCATGAATTTGCTGATTGGACGCATCCTTGTCAGCCAGGGCAACACGTCTGAAGGCTACGCCTACTTTCAGGACTCCGTTGAAAATTATCCCCAAACCTACGATGCCTACACCGCGCTGGTCACCTTATTGGATGCTGATCAACCCGTCAACGATCTCAAAAGAGGGATCATCAACTACCATATCAAACAATACCAGCTAGCCCTGGACGCTCTGGAAAGATACCTTGAAAGTGACGGTTACGACAAAGACGAAGCGCTCTATTATAAAGCGCTCTGCCTGAGAGCTGAAGGTCTGGTGCGAGCAGGTTTTTCCTCCGTTGAGCGCGAAACGGCAAACGCTTCTGGCGGCACGGATCATGACAAACAAGCTATCCAGATCTGGAACCAACTTATCAACACCTATCCCGAAAGCATCTATCGTAAGGATGCTATCGAAGATATTATTTACACTCAAAATGTGTATATGGGGCAGATAAAGCTTGCCATCGAAACCGCCCTTGCCTTTGTCGCTTTGCCCAACGCCCAGGCTGAAGCCCCCGACCTACTCCAGACCGCTGCTTCTTATTACCTGCTAAATGGTCAGACCCGCGAGGCGGCTGACACCTGGACCAGGATCGGACTCGAATTCCCGACCTCCACATCCGCTTTCAATGGGCTCTTTTTTGGCGGTACCCTCTATTACGAACTCGGGGAATATGAAAAAGCAGCTGAAAACTTCAATCGTGCCGTTCTGCTGGCCACGCTCGATACGCTTGAGGTTGCTGGCTCTTATTTCTGGCTCGGAAAAGTAAGCCAGGCACAGGGCGACCTCGCGACCGCACAAGCTTACTGGCAAAACGCCGCTACCTCTGACCCATACGGCTATTATGGCATTCGTTCAGCTGAATTGTTGAATGGGCAATCACCCTTTCCACCTGTATCGAATCTGAAACTAACGGTCAACCTCGACGAAGAGCGCCTGGTTGCCGGCGACTGGCTTAAAACCGCCTTTAGCTACCCAGCCGAAGTAAATCTGGATTACAGTTCCGAACTCTTTGAAGACACACGCTATATTCGCGGTTTGGAATATCACCAGCTCGGGCTCTATGATCTTGCCAGTCGGGAATTCGAGTCATTAAGAGCCACTTACAAAGACGATCCTCTCAATAGCTTCAGACTGATCAAGGAATTTCTCTACCTTGGTTATTATCAATCAGCGATCGAAGCCAGCCGCTCGATTTCGCGCCTGTCAGGCTATGGCGATATTCCTCTATCAGCGAACTTCCCGCCCTATTTTGCCCATGTCCAGTATGGCACCTACTACTTACCCTGGGTAGAAAAAGTCGCGCAAAAAAATAATTTACCAGTATTGTTGATCTACAGCCTGATCTACCAGGAAAGCCGCTTTGCCGCTCATGCCTATTCGACAGCAGGCGCGAGCGGACTGATGCAGCTGATGCCCGCCACCGCTGCTCAGATCGCCAGTGAGATCGGTTATCCGCCCAATTACACGCAAGCAGACCTGAGTGTGCCTCTTTATAACCTCGAGCTCGGCAGCAACTACCTCGCCAGGCAGTTTTACGTCTTTGAAGGCGATCCCTATCACGCGTTGGCTGCTTATAACGGTGGTCCAGGCAACACCTTTATCTGGAAAAAACTCACCGCTGGCGACCCGGACGTCTTCCTCAACAGCATCCGCTACCTCGAAACCCGCACCTACCTGCGCCGGATCGTGGAAATCTACCACATCTATTCCTTGATCTACGCGACGGATTGAGCCCGACATCAACCTTCGCGTGTGGGATCCTGTCCACACGCCTTAAACTAATCCAAAAGCTACCGCTCTGCGCCCATTTCTCCGGCAAAGTTGGTATAGCCAATTCCTAACTTTTTCTGATATCGTAGTTAAGCTGTGCTTTTGTTTCAATTCGATGCCAGATCTTATAAAACCATCAAGGTTCATGGCATTTAATAAATCTCAAACTTATCTCTATACAAATTCTTTTAGAACGAATATTTGGGACAATATAATCACGTTAAGTTTACAACTACCTAAAAGAAAGTTGAGATATGAAAAGAAAAAATCAATTCCAAAAATTATTTTCCAGCACCATGATCTACCTGGTGGTATTGATCCTGGTGCTTTCGTCATGTCAGGTGATCAATCCAAAGCCCCCAATTGGTGAAAACCCGTTAGGGAACAATGCGGAGGTCACGCTAACAGAAGATATATTTGAAGATCAAATCGATCCGGGCACAGACCTGGAACCCGGCGCCACCAGGGTTCGCCAAACAGATAGCATGGAAATGGTCTACGTACCGGAAGGCATGTTTATCATGGGCAGTGACGATGGCGAACTCAACGAAAGACCGATAAGGCAAGTCTATGTGGACGCCTTCTGGATCGATAAGTACGAAGTCACCAACGCCCAATATGAACTCTGTGTAGCAGATGGTGCATGCGCAAAACCCAACAATGACAGATCCCATACACGGGTAAATTACTATGGAAACCCTGAATATGCCGATCATCCAGTGGTGTTTGTAGATTGGTATCAGGCCAATTCTTACTGCGAATGGGCAGGCGGCAGATTGCCCACCGAAGCAGAATGGGAAAAAGCCGCCCGTGGGCCTGAAGGCAATCTTTACCCATGGGGCAACGATGATGCCAACTGTAGTTTGGCAAATTACAATCAGGGTAGTTACGATCAGCCCAACTCTTGTGTCGGTGATACAAGCCAGGTCGGTTCCTACCCGGAAGGCGCCAGTTACTACGGTGTCATGGACATGGCAGGTAACGTCTGGGAATGGGTCAATGACTGGTATGGTCCCTATGATGCCACTGATACGATCAATCCCACTGGTCCGGACAGTGAGCAGGACTATAAGGTAATACGCGGCAATTCCTGGTACAACGTGGGTTCGGACATTCGCTCCTCCTATCGAAGTCGGCACAAACCGACAGGTGGCAATAACAGCAATTTCGGCTTTCGCTGTGCTATCCCGCAACGCTAGAAAAGCATACAAAGAATTAATCAATTAACAACAAAACGGCTCCTGATTGGGAGCCGTTTTGACATCTTGTAGATACTTTATATTATCCGTGCTTGATAGCGCTTTGTGCGGCTGCCAGGCGAGCCAAGGGCACACGGAAAGGTGAACAGCTGACGTAGTTGTTGCCGATCAGGTGGCACCATTCGATCGAGCTGGGATCACCACCATGCTCACCACAGATACCGACTTCCAGGTTCGGGCGAACTGCGCGACCAGATTCAACAGCCAGCTTCATCAACATGCCAACGCCATCGCGATCCAGCTGCTGGAAGGGGTTCTTTGGCAGAATACCCTTGTCAACATAAACACCCAGGAAGCTGCGTTCTGCGTCATCGCGGCTGTAACCGAAGGACATCTGGGTCAGGTCATTGGTTCCGAATGAGAAGAATTCAGCGTATTCAGCGATCTCAGCTGCCGTAACACAGGCACGCGGAATTTCGATCATCGTACCGAATTTGTAATCGACCTGAACGCCCTTGGCTTCCATGATTTCCTTCGCGATCTGTTCCAATGTCGGCTGGACAGTCTGGAGTTCTTTCACGTGTCCGGTTAGAGGGATCATCACCTCAGGATGAGGATCCATACCATTCAATTTGGCATCACAGGCGGCTTCAAAGATGGCGCGAACCTGCATCTTCATGATGTCAGGATAAACGATACCAAGGCGTATACCACGCAGACCCATCATCGGGTTGCTTTCGTGCAGACCCTGAACAACTTCGAGTAAGGCTTCTTTTTCAGCCAAACCTTCGCTGACGCCCCTGGCTTTCAAGGTAGCGACTTCGGTCAACAGATCTTCCATAGAGGGCAGGAACTCGTGCAGAGGCGGATCAAGCAAGCGAATGATAACGGGCAAACCGCTCATAGCCTCAAAAAGACCATAGAAGTCATCGCGCTGCAAGGGCTGGATCTTCTTCAGTGCGCCAAAGTAGGCTTGTGCCTGTGGGCTTTTCTCGAGGTTTTCTTTTTCAGCATCGATCTCTGCCTTCAAAGCGACCTTGTCTTCGTCGCTTAATGCGCGACCTTCAAAGCGACCTTCAGCATAGGATCTTTCGAGCAGATCAATGTGATTAAGCATGCGCTGGGTATCTTCAGCGTTCATGATCATCTTCTGAACGTCGGGCAGTCTTTGTACGTCAAAGAACATGTGCTCGGTGCGGCATAAGCCAATACCCTTTGCGCCATAAGAACGGGCGCGTCTGGCATCGTTGGGATAGTCCGCATTTGCCCAAACCTGAAGCTTGGCAAATTCATCCGCCCAATCCAGGAGAGCCATTAATTCTTTTTGTTCGGAAAGATCAGGAGTGGTCATTCCTAATTTGCCAACAAAAACCTCACCGCTGGTGCCATCAAGCGAGATCCATTCGCCTTCCTTGATGGTGACGCCGTTGCAGGTCATCTGGCGTTTGCTCATATCGATGCTGATGTCAGAAGCACCAACCACACAAGGCACACCGAATTGTCGGGCAACCACAGCCGCGTGAGAGGTGGCGCCGCCTTCGCTTGTCAGAATACCCTTGGCGGATAACATGCCATGGACATCATCCGGCTTGGTGAAAGGACGGACCATGATCACGTCTTGTTTTTCAACATTGTGCATTTTCTCAACAGTATCTGCGTCAAAGTAGATCTGACCGACTGCGGCACCCGGAGAAGCATTGACGCCCTTGGCATAATAACGACCTTCATTACGGGCAGCTTCGACATCGTCATATGAGAAATGAGGATGCAGCATCTGATCGATCTGGTCCGGAGTAACACGCTGCAAAGCAGTTTTCTTATCGATCAAGCCTTCGACAACCATATCGTGGGCAACACGAACAGCTGCCATTGCGGAGCGTTTGCCGTTACGGGTCTGGAGCATCCATAATTTTCCATGTTCAATGGTGAATTCGACGTCCTGCATGTCTTTGTAATGATTTTCAAGGCGTTCAGTAATATCAAAGAACTGCTGGTAAACATCAGGCATTTCTTCCTTCAGGAGGGAGATCGGAGAGGTATTGCGGATACCAGCCACAACGTCCTCACCCTGGGCATTCATCAGGTAGTCACCAAACATCACGTTCTCACCAGTCTGAGGATCACGGGTAAAGGCAACACCGGTACCGGAATCGCCGCCCATATTACCAAAGACCATAGTCTGAACGTTTACAGCGGTACCGAGATCATCAGGAATTCCTTCGCGATTGCGATAGTCGATAGCGCGCTTGGACATCCAGGAGTCAAAGACCGCAATCACTGCCAGTTCGAGCTGTTTGTAGGGATCCTGCGGGAATTCGAAACCTTTTTGTTCGCGAACCACAGCCTTATAAGCTTCTGTAATGGCTGCCCAGTCTTCGGCATTCATCTCAGTGTCACTTGCATAGCCCTTTTCGCATTTGTAGGCATCCAATGGTTCCTCAAAATGTTCGTCATCAATGCCCATGACAACAGTACCGAGCATGTGGATCAAGCGACGGTAGGAGTCTTCAACAAAGCGTTCGTCACCGCTCTTGACGGTCAGACCCTTGGCGACTTCGTCGTTCATACCGATGTTCAGAACCGTATCCATCATGCCAGGCATCGAGAACTTGGCACCGGAGCGACAGGAAACCAGCAGAGGATTGTTGGGATCGCCAAATTTCTTTCCGGTTTCTTCCTCAACAACTTTTAATGCGTCCAAAACCTGTTGCCACATCCCTTCAGGGAAACTGCGATTGACCTGGAAAGCGTTACAGGCTTCCGTAGTCACGGTCAGGCCAGGAGGCACCGGCACACCAGCCCGGGTCATATCACCCAGGTTGGCACCCTTGCCACCCAATAAAGAGCGAACGCCTTCCCAGTCGCCCATATAGGCTTCTGCGTCGTTCACTTCGCTAAATAAATAAACCCACTTTTTTTCTGACATAAATCCTCCTTGGTATTTGATAAGTCATTCTTTAGAATGTTATTTTTTGCCACATTTAATAGCAGTGAAGAATTACTCTTCACGACTTATTATTTTACCACGTCCCGTACCAAACCGGACGTGCAATATATGGTTTGTTTCCTAAATAATATTTCGCCAACAAACAAGCCTTTAGGCTTGCATTAATAGCGAAAAAACTACTCCCAATTCTCCCCAAAACGATTTCGGTAAACGTTTTTTGCCGAATATTGCGTGCGAGCAGGCTTTTCTTCATCCGGGTAGCCCAAATAGATAACATTCAAAGGAATGACGCCATCTGGGATATCCAAGGCCTTACGTACTGGATTCTCGATCAACCTGATCGGATGAACACCGCACCAAACCGATCCCAGCCCCATTGCTGTCGCCGCAAGAAGGATGTTTTCACTGGCAGCGCTGCAATCCTGGATCCAAAACTTTTCGCCTATTGGTTTCCTAATTGCGCGTATATCGCCACAAACTACGATTGCCAGCGAAGCATTGAACTTGCCATAGGGTAACGCCCGGCGCAAAGCATTCAACATATTTTCATCATCGACAACAATAAATTTCCACGGCTTAAAATTGACCGCGCTCGGTCCCGCCATCCCAGCTTCAAGCAAAGTTTTGATCTGCTCTTCACTTACCTTTTGGCTGGTGAACTTGCGAATACTACGTCTCCGAAAGATCCAATCCAGATCATTCATCAGTCTCGATCTCCTCTTCCAGATCCTCCTCTAATTCAACAGAGAAAGACTCAGAATCAGAATTCTTACTTTCATCAGCAAGAATTTCCGCTTGTCTCTGCTCATCCGCCTTTGAATATCCATATCGCAGAACGATACGAAGCACAATAATTGCAAGCACCAAGACCACAATATATCTCAACGGTCCTTCAAACATTTTTCACCTCCAGATCACATTTTATTACAAAAGACTGATCAGTAATGCTCCGAGCGCGAGCGGCGCTTCCATCATCGGCATGTGGCCCACCCCTGACAGGACAACAGCTTTGCCTTTTTTAGCGCACTCTGCTATCTCAAAAGCGACCTCGGGCTTCATCAACTGGTCCTCATCACCCGCGATCGCCAAAACCTTCGCGTCAAGTTTCTCAAGCACATTCAGACGAGACGGACGGAAAGCGATCGCTCGCAAAACATTCGACACGCCTTCTGGCGCTGTATTGGCAATTATTTCGTAGCTCAGCCGTTGGATATCAAGATCATTACTAAGCTTAGGAGCCAATCTTTCAGCCAAGATGACGCTCCCAACATTCAAAACCTTATCAGCGTCAGACAATCTGCTTTTGTGTTTCTCTTCGTCATCAGCCCTTGCGTTACTAGTGACCATGACCAGATTTTCCACTCTTTCAGGATATTTCTCCGCGAAAGCCAAGGAGATATACCCGCCCATCGAATGTCCCGCCAAGCTTACTTTTTCAAAACCGAGAAGGTCGATCAAAGCCAGAACATCATCAGCAAACTGCTCAATAGTCCCATCACCATCACCGGTCTGGGAATTTCCATGCCCCCGCAGATCCGGGACAATGAACTTCGCCTGGTTGCTGTACGCATTAACAACTTCCTTCCAGATGCTGTGATCCAATGCCAGACCGTGCAGCAGGACAATTGGTTTGCCTTCTCCGAGAACCTCATAATACATCTCAATGCCGTTAATTCTTGCTTTCATCCCTGCTCCTGTCTTTGATCATTCTCTTCACGCACTTGATCGCATCCTGATAGCTTTTCACTTCGCCTGTCACCTGCGCTTCTCGGATCGCCTCGAGGTATTCACCCATCCAAGGACCTGGTGCGATTCCTAATTCTTCTTGCAATTGATTTCCATCAATTAAACGCGGCGGATCGACAATGCTTTCCTGATCTTCAAACCAACAGGCAAGCGCTTTTAAAGCCACTTCTTTTCTTGTTTCGTAGCATGAATTCTCCTGGCACAAATGTAGAAGCGCGCTCTCAACCGCGTAGGTTCCCGAATCCCTGAAAAGACGATAAAGATCCAAAGGTTTTATCTCATTTTTGGAGCTTAATACCGCTATATTTCTATATCCCAGGCATATCTTCTCGATCGCCTTCTTTTCTTTCTGCCCCAACATTAGCAAATCCGTCAGGTTTTCACCAAATTCAATATCATCGAAGGATTCAGCCAAAAATGCAATCAGTATTAGTGCCTCTGACCGCTTTCTGGAACCTTGCAATTCTTCAGAAATTGTTATCCTTAAGTTTTGCAGGATTAAGTTTAGATCCTGGACTTTCTGCTCGATCCCTGCCAATTGCTTTGGCAAAGAATTATCTTGAATTTCAGTCAGAAGAATATCCAACAGACAAATCATTTCAGCACGATTTGAAAGAAATTCGCCATTGATCTGAAATTCATTCTTTTGTGTCTCTCGACCTTCGATCCGTCTAGCTTGCTCTTCGGATATTGAAACCTGATCATCGCCCTCGGAAATACTAGCATTTGCCTTCTGGAACAAGTAAGGGTGAATTCCAAACTGATTCAGAGAGTCAAATGTCTCAACCAGGTTTGGCAATTCAAGGCATTTCAGCAGTTCATCCCGAATTCGTTCCCCAGACACCCGCCCAAACCCCTTTGTGGCTACGCGCATAGAGTCGGCTATTTCGGGGCTTACCTCTAACTCATGTGTTCTCACCATGCGCACGCCGCGTAAGACCCGCAAAGGGTCGTTGATCAATGAATTGGGGTTTCCCAGCCTTAATTGCTTTTCGAAAAGGTCTTTTCTTCCATCCAAAGGATCAATTAGCTCGCCTATATTATCCAGATCGATCGCCATTGCGTTGATTGTGAAGTCTCTCTGGCTCAGATCCTCCTTGATCGTCCCACCAATAAAAGAGGTGAAATCAAGCACTCTCTCATCTTCACTCCCATGTTCCAGGATCACTCTCGCGGTTTGATGTTCGTCGTCAAGCGTGTACCATACTCCCCGAAAATGTTTTTTTACTGCCTTTGCGAGCCTGACCGAATCTTTGGCAAGCACGAAATCAAGATCATGAGCTGGCGTTCCAAGCAATAGATCGCGAACCGCTCCCCCGACCAAATAAATCTTTTCAGTGGGCAAGAGCCCACTGATCTCACTCAAAAAGGCAGCGAAACTCTCATCCAGCCGGAGGCTCATAACGATCCAGATCCACGGTTCCCACAAATGGCAAATTGCGATAATATTCGTCCATATCCAGCCCATAGCCAAAAACGAATTCATTCTTAATCTTAAACCCGCAATAACGGATAGGGACCTCCACCTCGCGTCTTTCGAATTTATCCAGCAAGGTACAGACATAAATAGACTTTGGATTTCGGGTCTGTAAGAGCTCGATCACCGAAGCCAAAGTATTACCGCTGTCAATGATGTCTTCAACGATCAAAACATGCTTGCCAGCGATCCTTGTGTTGAGATCAAGCGTAATGCGTACCTCACCTTCCGACTGCCTGGCACCGCTTCCATAACTTGAAACCGCCATAAATTCAATTGCCAGGGGAACGTTGATCTCTCTTACAAGATCAACGGTGAACATCACACCACCGCGCAAAATACAAACGATCAGGATCTCCTCCCCGGCGTAATCCCGGCTGATCTCTGCACCAAGCTCCCGAACTCTTGTTTTGATCTGCTCTTCGCTGACCAGTATTTTGTCAATATATTCCCGGTAATCCTGAACCATCCACACCTCAGTCCCTGGGCACTTCGTGGCAATGCCGACAGCGCGCTTCGTACATCTCCGATGCGCCGACAATGACGATCGGGTCATCATAGTGAGCTGGTTTACCATTGACCAGGCGCTGCGTTCGCGTGGCAGCCTCACCACAGACCATACAGATCGCGGAAAGTTTATCGACCTTATCCGCTTTTGCAGTCATCGCTGGCATACAACCAAAAGGGTCACCTCTGAAGTTGGTATCCAGACCGGTCACGATCACCCTCAAACCCCTGTCAGCCAGCTGATTAGCCACATCAACAATACCATCATCAAAAAACTGGGCTTCATCGATCCCCACTACCGTCACGCCTTCTTCCAGATTTTCGAGGATTTCCTGCGAATTATTGATCGGCATAGCCTGAAAGTCAGCTCCCGAGTGAGACCTCACCTTGCTGTAAGCATAGCGATCATCGATAATTGGCTTGAAGACCTGCACTTTTTGTTTGGCGATCGTGGCTCGCCTCAGTCGCCTGATAAGTTCCTCTGTTTTCCCACAGAACATCGACCCGGTAATAACTTCCAATGACCCAAAAGTTTTAGACATAACTCCTCCAATAATTTCAATGCTAAAAGTATACGGCAACTTTGCGACATTTACAGCATGAATTCCAATCATGTTTTTATTTCAAAATTGAAATGCTACCTGTATATTCTGTATCAATTATTGAAGGCATCCTATAGAGATAAAAAAAGCAGGCTTGTGCCTGCTCTTTTGTCTTTACTTCGTTTGAAAAATTAAACTTCGATCTCTTCAGCTGCTGCGGGCAGTGTATAACCCATCTGGCGCAGACCTTTCTTCAGATCGATCAATGATTTGCGACCAAATCCTTCGATCTCCAGCAATGCCTTCTCGCCGCCTTCAAGCCGCTTCAAAACATCACCAGCGGTGTGAATGTCAGCCTTGGCTAATGCCGCGACAGCCTTGGTGGTCAGTTTGAATTCAGACACAGGACGATCGGGTGAAGTCTTGGCTTCTGCCTGAGCTCTCTTCTCAGCCACAATTTCCTGGCGAACTTGCAAACGCTTGTAGAAGCGATCGACCTGACCTTCGCGGTCAAGAATACGAGCCTGTTGACCAGTGTAGAAGGGATGACAGTTTGAACAAACTTCTGTTCGAATCTCAGGAACAGTGGAACCAGTCGTCCATTCTGCCCCACAGGATGCACAAGAGACCTTAGCCTCTCGATAATATTTTGGTTGAATCTTTTCTCTCATTTTAACTATTTACCTTTCGCCGGTCCTTCTGGTGTTTCGTATACATGAACACGCTTGCGACCACCTGCGATAGTCTCGTATTTCACGAAACCTTCCATCGTTGCGAACAAAGTGTAGTCGCGTCCCTGACCTACGTTCCATCCAGGGTGGATCTTGGTGCCGCGTTGGCGAACCAGAATATTGCCGCTCAGTACTTTTTCGCCACCGAATTTTTTAATGCCCAGGCGTTGGCCCTTACTATCTCGTCCGTTGCGGGAACTCCCGCCACCTTTCTTGTGTGCCATTTCACTACTCCATCACGATTGAATCAACCAGTAATCTGGTATATTTTTGACGATGACCTATTCTTCGGCGATAGTTGATCTGGGGTTTGTATTTAAACACCAGGATCTTCTTGCCTTTGATTTGATCTTCGACCGTGGTCTTCAAACTGGCGCCCTTGATATAAGGGGTACCAACTGTCACAGAATCGCCATCAACAAGTAAAACCACTTTGTCAAGGACGACTTCATCGCCGATCTTAGCGGAAAGAAGGTCAACAGTGATAACTTTGCCTTCCTCGGCGCGGTATTGTTTACCGCCCGCTTCAACAATAGCATATTTCATTTTTTCTCCAATCTTCACTTAACCAGTCTACAAGCGTTTCACCGCCTGACGCCGGGAAAGTTGGTTATCGTAACAAACCCCAGCCAAGCTCCGCCGGGGCAACGACTGATTATTTTACAGCCTAACCATTGAGCTGTCAAGCGAAAATTTCATGGTATTGTAATGAGGTTTCATGGTGTTGTAATGAGGTCAGCGTAAGAATGCAGGATTTTACAACCCAAAGTTGCTGACCTATGTCGAAACTACAAAAAAACCTCCTATGGCATCTTTATTCCCATAGGAGGTTTACAACGCGCTTAGAGCCTGTTACGCAGGCTCACATTGTATTTTTAGATGGCTGTATATCCGCCATCAACAGGCAGAATAACACCAGTCACATAGGCAGACTCATCGCTTGCCAGGAAGATCGCGGCTGCGTTAAGCTCGCCTTCTTTACCATATCGTCCCATAGGCACGGTTGCTTTCATATAAGCAGTGAATTCGTCTGTCTCCAGTATGTCCACTGTCAACTCAGTCGCAAAGTATCCAGGGCAAATTGCGTTACAGGTAATATTGTATTTGGCCAATTCTGCTGCAACTGCACGGGTCAGATTGATAACACCACCCTTGGAGGCGTGATAAGCCACTGAATCTATCATTGTATTACCAACCAGACCGTAGATCGAAGAAATATTGATAATACGACCATAATTGTTTTTCTTCATGATATTTCCGAAAGCTCTGGTCACGTAGAACACACTGTCCAGATCTGCGCTCATCGTGAAATCCCATTCTTCATCAGTCGTTTCTAAAACGCTTGCGTTTTTCGACGCACCAGCGCAATTGACCAATACATCAACTTTGCCATATTCTGCCTCGGCTTTTGCTGCTGCCTCGTTGACCATTGCTGGGTCTGTTACATCACAGCGCACAACCAGACATTTCACGCCCTCAGCGCGGATCTCATCGGCAAGCTTCTCCAGTTTTTCAACTCGTCTTGCCATAATGACCATATCTGCGCCTTGTTTTGCAAAACCCCTAGACATCTGTGCGCCCAAACCGGATGATGCACCTGAGACAACAACAACTCTACCTGTTAGATCAAACATTAAAACAAACCTCCAAAAGTATATATTTTTATAATTTGATTATAAGAGCTTGTTATTTATATGTCAAACCTCCCAAGTTAAGATTCATGTTAAGAGTTTTTGTTTAGTGAGTGTTTAGAGAGCAGCTTTGCTAGTAAAAAACGATCATTACGGCACGCGATCTACACACATCACAAACGTCCCATTTTCGACATTATTCCTATGTAATTTCGCTGTGAATGACGCTTACCTCAAGATACCGATGCCTTCAGGCGCTTTTCTACAAATGCTCGCGCATGATAAAATCTTGAAAATAATAGTAAGTAAAATAGGTCGATAAATTACATGAAATCTTATGAGCATATAAGCAAAATGGAAACCATCCTGGACGATCACCAGGCATTGATAGACCAGCTGGAAGCATTGCTAAAGGCGTTCAGTGAGCATCAAAAGGAATACAGACAGCTTGCCGATTACTATTCAAGCCAACAATTCCTTACAGATTTTGACGAAGCCAACTCTCCCGACTTTCCTAAAGACATCAAATGCGGAGTGCTTTCAGAGGACGCCGTTTTCAACCTGTTGACAGAAAACCATCAGATCGCACTGCAAATGCTGGAAATCGCCCTGAACATCCTAAAGGACGAATGCGCTTGATCGTCACCTGAAAATGTATATTCAACTTACTTTTACTGCTATAAGACAGTGGAAAACAGAAGTTTTTGATTAAAAACTCACTTTATAATCCCTGCTTTCTAATTAATAAGCAGAACGCATTTTGCTGACTTTTTCAAAACTTCGTCAAATTTGACCTTGACTTGTCAAAAATAGTCATGTAGAATTGCGTTCTTGATGCCCCTATGGTCTAGAGGTTAGGACGCAGCCCTTTCAAGGCTAAAGCCCGGGTTCGAGTCCCGGTAGGGGCACCAGAAAAAAAGTGCCGACTTTTCTGAAGAGTCGGCACTTTTTTTATTTATTTGTTTTCTTGCTTCAATTCTAAAAGTTCTGCCCCATTTTTGGCACGGGGATATTTGATAGAATCTTTTACGAGAATCCTTTCGCATAAATATAGAACACAAAGCCAGCAATAGCTCGCCGTTCATACAGAAATAGAAAAAAGGGTCAAAATTTTATTTTACTTTCTTTGAGCTGAGTTCCTCACAGCCAGCTCGCAAAAAACATATTTCTCCTTGATTATTTCAGGAAATTGATACCTCAGAGCTTTTCTTCATGAAGCCTTAGGTCAGCGAGCCCATTTTTATGAAGCAAAATAACACCGGCAAGCAATGCGCCCTGACCAACTACATTAACTCCTTCAGCGATCCAATTCATCAAACTCTGCGTGAAATCCTGTGAAGATAGGTAGCCCATACCAAGTGAGCAGACAAAAGAAATCACAAATAGGGTAATAAGCGCAGGTTTTTTTAGTTTCACGGAAAGAATACAGAGGACAGCATCTAAGATACCAAGCCCTGCGATCATAAGGCCTACAAACAAAAACGTACCGCTAAAAACAGGTGGTGGTACAGCAAGTAGTTTTTTACCGGTTTGCCTGCGGTTGATCATCGCTAAAACACCTATTCCCGCAAGCAAAAAACCGATAGATTGCATTGGCATAAACATTGAATTCAGTGCTTCAAAATCACATGTACCTAACGCGTAAAGCAATTTGTACGTTGCCTTCAATGCTCCTGCGCAAGTAATATTGATCATTCCTGCTGCAAAAAGCGCAAAAGCGCCCTTGCTCATTTTATTATAAAGATCGCGCATTAAAATAACCGAAGCTATTGCAAAAAAAGCGACGGGAATGTAGTCTACAATCGCCATCGAAACAGAAAAATCATTCATTTCAAATACCCCCTTTATTATCCAAATGATAGATGTTAAGCAGAGGAATAATAATGGAAGTATTATTAGCAGATACGGCTTTCATTTATTTTTCCTCCTTACTTTTTATTCTTTTCTTTTGACCGTTTGTCGTTGATGATCGCCATATGCTCTGCTGTGATGAGCTCAACGTCATTTTCCCTCGCCCATTCCACACAGCCTTTTAACACAACTGATAAGAAAATGCGCGGTACGCCAAGGATGGTCATGAGCGCATCATCAGTGAATTTAACTTTGTCATCCGCCCTATCAGCGGCATAACGAACTGATTCCAAAGATGCCTGACGCATCTGCAAAATTTCAGCTCTCATTCGGGCTTTTTTGTGGTACCAGAAGTTTTTACTATCTCGGTAGCCATAGTCAATGGGAAGTGGAGGAAAGTCCCTGGCGCGCACACCGTTAATGATCGCATCTCGATATTTCTTCTTCATGAGGATTTTGTCTACGCGCAAAATGAAGTGGGCGCCAAATTTGCTCGTAATTCCATTAAAGTCATGGTACGGCGGTTCGTATCCATCGAGCTGCCCCGCTTCATCCTTGTCGGCTCCATCGAGCTCACGCATCCAGGTACATTCGATCACCTGGATCGCGTCTGTGAGCACCATCGGTCTGACCTCACCGGTTTCTTCCTCGATCAGGCTCTTTTCAAGTTTAAAATTGCATTTAGCCATCTTTTCACTCGGCGTATCTCCTGGCCAGGAGAGCTTTACAGCTTCTTTAAAGCTTTGAGGCTTGTCATCAATAAAATTGATCGCGCATTTTCCGTTGCGCAGAATATGTTGTGCGGTGTTAGAAGAATTGCGACAGCAAAGGAGCATCGCATAATAATCCTTCCCCGCCACATAATAAGGCTGCACCAAGGAATAGGGTCCTAAGCTTGTGGAGCCGTCCTCACAAAGTGTACTGATGATCACAGTTGGCATCGGAAAGAACAAGGATGTTTGGTAAAAATTGTCTACGATACGAAGATTTTCAAAACTACTCATAAATGATCCCTCTTTTTTTCTGTTATACAGTTTTCTAATAAATTGAATACTATTTGGTAATAATAACGGCTTGTTAATAAAACATCAATAACAACCAACAAAACCTGGTCTTTTTTCGTCATTTTTACGTTCAAACGCTTAGAACAAAAAAGTAAAGGATTTTATTCGCTCATTTGGCTATACTCAAACAGCCTTGTAAGCATTTCTTCCCGCGCCTCAGGGGTCATTAGGGTTGGCGTGGACCAATTGAAGAATTGCACTGTGATCAACTCAACACCCAGATATTTGCCATCATAAAAGACATGGCGGTCCAGGAAGGCTTTGTTCGAGTCGTCAAACCAACCCAGCTGGTCAAAAAACAAATTCCCCAAACCATAATGGATAAATGTATCACCATAAAACTCATAAATATGAGGTTGATGCGCCTGGCTGCCGCTGACAATGATCGCGCCGGCGTCCGCGACTCGTCTCGAATCGCTGATCATTTGCTCGGTCGGATTCCAGCGATAAATTTCCTGATGCTGGAAGGTGACGATCACCATATAACCCTCTGCCTTGAGCTCTGAAACTCTGGCAGCCATATCATCCATATCACAATGCAAAGCTCCAGGAACCGTTGGGCTGGCAGTCGCGTAGCCCGGCGCCTTGGCGTTACAGCCCAAAAAGGCGATTTTGTTGCCGTTATGTTCGATCTTCAAAGGTTCTCTGGCTTCGTCAATGTCCCAGCCACCGCCGTAATAATCCCAGCCTTCATTTCGATACATTTCCAGCGTCAAATACATTGCTTCCGGTCCCCAGTCGGCAAAATGGTCGCCAGTAAGCTCGACCACATCCGTACCAATCTCGCGCATCAGGTCGATGTATTTGACATCGGAACAAAAGACCAGATCCTTTTCCTGCACCCACTGAGGAGGTGGGCAATCCCACGCGAAAGGCACTTCGTTGCTCACATGGGCGATGTCCGCCTCCCGCATTAATTCTCCGATCGAAACAGCCGGCGAAAGCACGCCATTAAGCTCCATTTCCTTGGCGGTTGCCCGCGCGAGCGCGGTAACACCGGTTAAAACGACCGTGGTCAGCTTTTCAGGGTCACGGTTGCTCTTTGGCAAAACCGCCTGAAATTCCCCGATTATTTCATCCAGATCAGCCTGAGTCATCGAAGTTCCTTCAATCTTACTAAGCCCTATTGGTACGATCAGAGGATAAATGGAAGGATCGAAGCTTTTCTGCAATGGTGACATTCCGTCAATTGCGATGACCTTGTTCGTCGATGAGATCTCAGTAAACGGAACGACCGCCCAAACATCAATGTTTTCGTTCAGGAAATTGGCAATTTCTTCCCCTGCCATGATTTGAACATTTCCATCAGCCGGACCAAGAACAGATTCGAGCGCTGTTTTGCTTTCTGTGGACATGACTAATTCATTTGCCGGAAACTCTCCCCCATTTTTCCAAAATGAAGCAAGATCATTAGAACTAACTGAATCCGCAACCGTCTTAAACGGTGCCACAAGCGCAAAGACCCACTCGCTCAAAGGAAATTCAGGCTCAAACCCGAAAACCAATTGTGAAACTTCCTTTTCCCCGGCATATTCCCCTACTATCGCCGCAAGATCTCCGTCTATCAGTTCCTCAGGTAGCGCCGGATCAAAATAAATCCTAATGGGTTCCTGAGTTGGAGTTATTGTTGGCATAGTTTTGGTCGATTCAGGAGTAATCACTGTTGTTTCTTCAGTCTCCGTGATGATCACAGCTTCTGTCGGCTGTGCCAAAGGTTCACAAGCCGCCAAAACCAGCAAGGAAAGCATTAATAATGAAAGAATTCGTTTTCTAAACATAAAATTCCATTAAAGTCGTTTTTGTCATTATATCGCTTATCCAGAAAGGATCAAAAAAGCCCCACGGTGTTGTGGGGCTTGAGAAAAGATATTGTGATTTACTTTGTCGTAAGCGGCAGGAAGAGTTTGTACTCATTCACGCCTGGCACACAGGATTGCACCAGAATATCGTCGATGTACCAACCTTCAGCTTCGCCATCCCGACCGGTTCCAAGACGGAAGCGGAATTGAATGTCTTTGCCTTTCGCAAAAGTCAGATCGACGACTGATTTGACCCATTCGTCTTCAACCAGACACCAGGCGGGTCTACCGACCAATGGATTGTTCACATTGGCTTTCACCGTGCCATTATATGGGTTGGTCAAAATGTAATTCTTTGCCACCTGATTCCAGGTTGTTCCACCATCTATACTGAATTCAAGGATACCGCCATCATTACAGGCAGTTGGGCTATCAAAGGTCCATTTGTGCCAGAAGATCAAAGATACTGGTTCGGGCACATTCGGAACCGAAAAACGAGGTGAGATCAAACGTTGGTCGGTGATCTGCGCCGGCACAGCACCCAAAACCGAATGGGTCGGCGAATATGCTTCCACAGTGGTTAATTCGAATTTGATCGTGGGATAGTTGTTATCGCCTGGGTTCTGCCAACCGCCCAGACCACTTTCAAAATTGGTCAGACTGATGACGTTTCTCACCGTACCCTGAGCACAATCGCCAGGACCAGCTTTAGTACGAAAGGTGAAAATCTGGGTCCCGTCAATGATACCGCAAATGTTCTCTGCCTTAACGCGCCAGTAATACTGAGTATCGGTGACCAGATTGATGATCGGAGAATAGGACGTACCAACAATGCCCGTTTTGTCATGGACAATGTCCTGGAAAGCTCTGTCCTTTGCGATCTGGAGTCGATAAGTCTCCGCGTTCGTTGTTTCAGTCCAAGTAAAGGTTGGGCGTTGCGATTGGTCGCGTGCGTTATCTGCTGGCGTTTTTAAGGTCGGAGCGCCAACGATCGGAGGGTAGATATCCAGGGTCAGTTCCGCAGTATGGACGAGGTTACCAGCAGTACCAGTGATCGTCATCGTCGCGCTGCCCCTTTCCGCGGTGCCACCGCCATCAATCGTCAGGATTGTTGATCCGGGAGGTCTCACCGCAGGATTCCTGAATGTCGCGTCAAACCCTGTCACAGTAGAAGCCGTCAAAGCCACTGGATCATTAAAATCGTTGATCGAAGATAAATTCACAGTCGCGGTATTGGTCGAGCTGTTGCAGGTCTTTAGCTCGGTGGGTTCCACATTCACTCTGAAATCAGGATATTTCGGACCCTGAACGACCACCAGGCTCGGGTCACCAAAGATATGGTATGCCTCCCAATAATAATTGGTCCGACCAGAACCGCTGGCGGCTACCGCCAACATTCCAAAATTCGCAAAGCTGCCAACGCTGGGAACATTGATGCCTTCCGGGTCAGAGAAAAGTGATGTCATTGAATTTCGTTCCAGGGTGTCATCTTCGGGCCAATAAGTGCTTTCTGAAGCGCCAAAGAAGGTCAGTGAACCATTCACAGGTTCGATCACCCAGGTATCACTGAAAGCTTCACCAACATTAAAATCAGCCGTTACACAGGCATGTGAAGCCACGTAAGGGATCGCCACACCGGTCATGTTGCGAACATCGGACTGTGTCACACGGGGAGCATCCCAGAAAGTTGTAGCACCGTGACCGCTATAGATCAAAAATGCCCTATCGTCATTCATCGATGCCACAGCATCCGCGCCAGTGCCTCCGTAGGTGATCGCATAGATCTTATCACCACCCGGTTGGGGATTTTGCGGGAAGATACCGGTGTATCCTCTTGGCAAGGTGAAGGAATCGATCACGAAGTTATGCGATCCTTCTGCGACGTGATAAAAGCTGCTGTCATTGGATGCCAGAAATTCGGCTTTTTTGACCCAGGCTTCCACACCACTTACATCGTTATAAGTCTGATATTTTTCGATCATTGCCTCCAATTGGGCAACGGTGCGCACAGGGAAACGACCACCGAAAATGTCGGGAGTATATTCCGTATCGCTATCCATCGTGTAATAGTGCAGGTCGGTGCGATATCCGGAACTGGTTCTGAAGGGCCAGTTGGTAATTGATCCTGTCGGATTACCTGAAATATAGTCTCCAACCAGAATGACGTAATCCGGCGGATTCGCGCCATTATATTGAGCGAGAATGTAACTTCGGATCGCACCAGTGGTATTTCCACCTACAGTCGTGATATTTACAAGCGAAACATCAAATCCCTGGCTCTGCTTAAGTTGAACAAAGGGCGCCAGCGCGGTTTCAAACATATCCGCGGTGATGATCAGGATCCGTTCGTTGGTATTCGGGATCGCGACAGGTCGACCCTGGTTGTAGTTCAGCACCTGGTCTTGCAGGCTGCGATTAAAGGGCTGTGAATTGAGCCGATCAGCTTCTGAATATGTCAAAGCCATATCGCTGCCCTGTAAATTCAGGCGTAAAGTCATTTCAGAAGTCGTCTCAAGCTCCGCTGCGGTCGCGTTATAACGAACCGGTCGGATCTCAAGTACGACGATGCGATGACCGCGGACAATAAAGTCGTTGATGATCGCAAGCTGTTCAAGCGGGTAGTAACCACCAGCATAAACTTGTGCGTCCGGAGCAGATGGTGCAACCGGGTCACCACACTTTGGCTGACCTTCCTGTACCGGAGCGATCATTTTATCCAGACCAAGCGCCGTAAGGCTAATGGTCTGAGACTTGCTCGCGAGAATTTCAAGCGAGATCTCGGCTCCCAAAGGCACCTCGATCATCTTCCGTACTACAGGAAGTGCCGGAACTCCCGGCTGATCGCTGAACAAATAACCTTCACCGCTTAGGGTCAGATAATCGACACCAGCGATATTGGTGCTTCCTAGGTTCACACCCGGAAACTGTGCAGTGATTTCGATCGATTCGGGAGATGCGGAGAGCATCTCGAGTTGAGGGGTTTTGCCTTCGATTTGTGCACCGAAAGCCAACCATTCCATACTGCCCCCCTGGGCGTTAACTGGCTTTGCCAGCATGCCAAAAACAAGTAGAAAAGCTACTAAACTGAAGAAAAAGATTTTGATTGGGTTAGATATTTTTGGGGTATGCATTAAGCCTCCTGATATATAGGTGTGCCCTTTTGGCACCTGGATTATTTTATCAGTATTTTAAAAATAGACATATATCCAAGTTCTCATGTTAATCCATTCATCCAGAACAACAAATTGATTTAATCTGAATTACTTGTTAAAAGCTTCTTGCATATTAATTCCGCCTAATCATCTCATCTTGGTGTGCTGAGTAGAAACTGGGACATCTCTAACGGCACCACCCTATCGAGCTAGGTCTAGAATGATTTAACCCCCTCGAGGGAGGGGGCTAAGGGGGTGGGTCTTTTGATTGTCTCACTTTAATAAATTAGAAAACCAAATTCAAATAATTGCAATTGAAATTTTCCGAATCTATTTTTAACTATCCTTCGTGATAAACTTATGCCATGCTCGCTCACGTATTTTCCTGCGCTGTCATCGGATTGGACGGTGTCCTGATCGATATCGAAGTCGATTATGGACAAGGACTCAAATCCATGACGATCGTGGGGTTGCCGGATGAAGCCGTCAAGGAAAGCCGTGAACGCGTATATTCCGCCATCAAGAACGCCAGTTTGGTCTATCCACGCAGACCGTTGACCGTCAACCTCGCGCCGGCTTCCGTCCGAAAAGAAGGTCCCTCGTTCGATCTGCCCATCGCGGTTGGCGTCCTGGTCACCAGCGAGCAAATTCCACCCGAAGCGATCGAAAACGCCCTGATCGTTGGTGAGCTCTCACTCGATGGCTCGGTTCGGCACGTGCGCGGCATCCTGGCTGCCGCAGCCCTGGCTCGCAGCGAAGGCTACAAGCGCATCTTCGTACCCGCTATCGACGCTCCCGAAGCAGCTTTGATCCCGGACATCGAAGTTTATCCCGTGGAGACATTGAATCAACTTTGGCGTCATTTCATCGGTGAAGAACTGATCCCTCCTTTTCAACCTTCCGAGACGACAGCCACGCAGCCCAATCTCTACGCGACAGACTTCAGCGAGATCAAAGGTCAGGAGCACATCAAGCGCGCGCTCGAAGTCGCTGCTTCCGGTGGACATAACGTTCTTATGACTGGTTCTCCCGGAGCCGGCAAGACCTTGCTCGCCCGGGCGCTGACATCGATTTTGCCCTCGCTCAGTCTTGAAGAATCGCTGGAAGTCACCCGCATCTACTCGATCAGCGACCAGTTGCCCGCCGAAACGCCACTCATCCAGCAGCGCCCTTTCCGTGCCCCTCATCACACCATCAGCCATGCTGGTCTGGTCGGAGGCGGTCACATCCCGAGACCAGGCGAAATTTCCCTTGCCCATCGCGGTGTCCTGTTTTTGGACGAACTGCCCGAGTTTGGCAAGCGTATTCTCGAAGTCCTGCGCCAGCCGCTGGAAGATAAAATTGTCACCATCAGCCGCGCCCAGGGAGCTTTCACCTTTCCAGCCAACTTCATGTTGGTCGGGGCGATGAACCCCTGCCCCTGCGGTTATTATGGCGACAATATGCGCCAATGCACCTGCGCCCAAAGCGCGATCAGTAATTATCAAAAGCGCATTTCCGGACCCTTGCTCGACCGAATCGATATTCATCTGAACGTTCCCAGGGTTGATTATCAAAAACTGAGTGATGACCGCATTGGCGAACCCTCTGAGACGATCCGCCAGCGGGTTGAAGCAGCCCGTCAGCTGCAAATAAAGCGCTATGAAGGCACAAAACTGGTCAATAATGCCGATATGACCCCCAAAGAAATTCGTCAATACTGTCAGCTTGAGCCAGCCGGAGAAGCCCTGATGAAGACCGCCATGCGCCAGCTGCACCTCACCGCCCGAGGCTACCACCGCGTGCTGAAACTTTCGCGTACCATTGCCGATCTGGCAAATGAACCGATAATAAAACAGGAGCACCTCGCCGAGGCGCTCCAATACCGCGCAACTGAAACAGATTTTTAACTTGAGCAGGCTGGGTCTTTTAGTTCAATCCGGCAAACATGATAGCGTTCAGTTCGCTGAATTAAAAAATCATTACTTCAAAATTAACGGCAAATACTGATATTCCTCCATAACGATCGGAATTACTGTCAAATCTACCGCCTATGCGATTTATCAAATCTATTTGATCCTTTTTAGCCATCCAAAACACCTTCCCTTATTGTTTGGAACACATTATTCTCACAGAAAGGTGTTTTGGATATTACAAAATGAAGACTCTATTGGTTTGTGATCATTGGCATGGCATTAACGAAAGGTGAGGGAGGAATATAGTAAATTAACGCACTACAGAACCGGATAGTTTTATTACTGTTGTATGGAGGAAAAAAAACATCTATTACATAAGAATAATAGAGGTTATTAACTGTATGATCAATAAGTTTGATTTCAGAAAAAGTTCCGCCGTCGTATTCAATTCCTGAATTCAAATATTCGATATATTCTACAAAATCGCCGGAATATTCGTACCTGGTAAGATTATAGTGTAACGATTCAGTATCGTTTCCATCGTATCCATTCAATTCAATCTTGTAAATACGAGACCCATGAGGAAGGATTACATTGGTTGTGACATAGCGATTCGTGTTTGTACTATTTTCTATACATCCATGAGCGTTCTGGTAGTATACGGTCTGAAAAGTATTAAATCCGACTGACGCGTAGGAAGCCACATTTAAATTTGACATGATATCGTTATCAGGCACCATTCTATTGCTCGGATCTTCATGCTGACTTGCATCGATCTCCTCATTAGGAGTTTGTTCTTTAATCTGATGTGGATATCCGGCAGGAATCTCACCATTGGGTCCATAAGGAATTGGTGGCTCTCCCTCTCCTGTTACAGGTTCAGGTACTGAAATGGAAAATATCCCCAGCACTAATATTAGTAGCAGGATTATTACAATAATGTTCTTTCTGTTTTTAGACATGTTTCTCCTTTTCTAGTAAAAGCTTTGATTCTATAAATTTGACCTTGCACTAAATCACTTCGCAATATTTCAGAAACACAGTTGATGATTTTTTGATAGCATTTTGGACATGATAAATTGTCATAAGCTTTTCATCATATCCTTGATACAGACCTGATTTCTTTTGAGGTCAGCTCCTCATATGGCTTAGATTCTTTTTTTGTTTTCTTTATTTGGCCTCCTTTCCAAACAAAAAATTGTTTTTAAGGTCAAAATGGCAGTTGATAAACCGACAAGTTCCATACTATTTTGAGACAATGGCTTCAGAATTCCGGATGCTGATGTTTCCGGAAACTAACCGGACAAAATATTTATGTTATTGTAAAGTGATAAACATATCAAGCACAAAGCGGCTTGTCATTGGGAACATTAATTATACTACTATGATATTTCTTGAAAAGGGTCATAGCTGGCATGTCGAACCTTCAAATATCATTTCATCCGACTGAGGGGGTATTTGGATCACGAATCATTATTGTCAGAATCATCGCCACACCTTTTATCTTAAAAAAGATCGGAATGGCAGTTTTTTCATGCCATTCCGAAGACTTGGAAAACAGTTGTAATTATTTTAAGATCAAGGGTAGATACTGAAATTCCTCGATCACGATCGGGATCACAGTCACGTCCACCGTCCAACTGTGTTCAAAGACCGTCACGCCGCCACTCATGGCATCCTTGACAAAGGGAGTAATGTCTTTCACACGCAGCTTGATGACGTGTACGCCGGGTTTGGTGTATTCAGTATTGTAGATAAAACTATTGCTGTTGGCGCCCTGGACCTTGACGCCATCAACAAACCATTCTATCAATGGCGCCGGCCCACCGACCGGGCTAAGAATATCGGACTTCAATTCCACCGAGGCCGGATGTGTCAGGTAAACTTTTCCAACCGGTGATTGCGTGCCGGGTTCAAGCATGGTGATTCCATTTGTAGGCGTCCCCCAGCCACCTGTATAAAAGCGTAAGACCATTGCCTGGGTTGGCACATCACAGAATGGTCTGCCCAAATACCTCATCAAACATTCGTTACCAGAACGGTACATACCTGTGCTCAGGTAACGGGCTCCCTGGAACAGACCAACCACATTGTCATATCCAGAGCCAGGGATTGTTGGGATCGGCGTGTTTGGATCGATCCAGGGCAGCCACTTGATCTTGGAGCGCGTGCTCACATTGGTAACATTGGCTTCGCAGGGATTGGTTCCACCCGTATCACTGCAGGCTGGATAACCCGGATAAGGAGTAGAGTACTCATCCGCCAGGTCCCCAAAAGCATGTCCAAACTCATGTTGAGCAACCAGCGGCATTCCTTGATAAACGCTGATCACTGAGATGCTGCCCGTAGCCGATCCTCCGTAGGTTTCATCATTGACCAACACGATCATCGTATCCCAATCAGGGTAACGAGCACCCGCTTCCGCGTATAGCAATTCTGTATCTGCTACCAATAATCGGTGCATTCCCCAGGAACAGTAGCGCGAGTTAAAAGCAGTATCGACCATTTGACCATTTAGTGGATCGTTTTGCATTTGCGGATCTGTGCAGCAGCTTGGATTGTCATATCCCGGACATTCAGCGGCTGGTTTGTATGGCGGGTGATCCGCTCCACTTTGTTGTGACGCAGTGAACAAGCTGACCATGTTGGTATAGTTCCTGTAATTTGTCAGAGGCTGTACGTTATAGAAACCATTCGCCAATGTTGTGAAATGAGTATTGAACAGGTTTTCCTGCGAGCTCGTATAACCATCGCCCATGACCAGGATATCAACACGGTTGCCAGGATCATCATAAGGCTCAGCAAAACTTAATTTACTTTCAAGATCGCTTTCAATTCTGGGAGCGCTCTTCACAATTTGAGCCAGATCAAAACTTTGTATCTCAGTCTGGATATCTTCCTTGAACACAAGCCTGGTTCCAGCAATTTTTGGCAACCGCACGACAAAAACAACCTGATCCATCTCGACCATCCGACCATCGATCATCTGCGGGTCTCCATCGAGTGGCCATTCACCCCGCATCCAAGGCGAGGTATCAACCAGTCCCTGATAGACGGTCCGGCCATCTTCAGTTTGAAGAGCTACAATCATGAGGTCCTTGTGTCTGGGACTGCTCGCCTGCCAGCTTTGCAGCGTGGCATCGTCTAAGGATCGCAGCTCTGACGAGAAATGAACTTCACTGTAATGAACTACTTCATAGCTCCCATCAGCTTTGCCTTTAAAGACAATATAGTGGGCTGGATGGCCATTCGCTCCCTGAGCCTCAGCTGTATCTACATTGGAAACCGGACTTATTAATAAAGAAAGAATGACCAAAAGAGCTAAGAATAGTTTGCTTAGTTTTATGGAATTTTTTAACATAGGCTCTCGCTTTTTAAAGTAATTTACTTGTGAAACTATACAAGCATCCAGGATTATACCCAAGGTTTCTCATAAACAAAATAATGATTCTTTTGAATCCGAAAATTTTAACCGCTGGAATGCGATCCAACCTCGTATTAATGCTGTAGTAGAGCAATTAAAAAAGCCCCTCGATCTTTCGAAGGGCTTTTAAAATTTAATCGAATCTGAAACTAACCATGCTTGGCTTCGAATTCTTTAAGGAATTCGACCAAAGCGTCAACACCTTCTTTTGGCATAGCGTTATAGATCGAAGCGCGCAGTCCACCGACCGAACGATGACCCTTCAGGTTATCGAAACCAGCAGCCTTGGTGGCAGCCACAACTTCGGCATCCAGCTCAGCAGATTCAGTCACAAAAGGAACGTTCATCAAGGAACGATCTTTGGCGACAACAGTACCCTTGAACATCTTGCTGTTGTCCAGGAAGTCATAAAGTGGTTTTGCTTTTTCGATATTAAGTTGATTCATCGCTTCCAAACCACCCAGGCTCTTCAGATACTTGAAGACCTTGCCGCAGACATAAAGTGCCCAGCAGTTCGGCGTGTTGTACATGGAACCAGCTTCCGCATGGATGTCATAGCGCAGGTAGGTCGGAAC
This sequence comes from Anaerolineaceae bacterium, assembly GCA_050946715.1. GTDB lineage: Bacteria > Chloroflexota > Anaerolineae > Anaerolineales > Anaerolineaceae > Mesolinea. The sequence continues at coordinate 102,164 of JBMNVH010000006.1, forward strand.
AGTCTCTGGTAGATCGGTGCGGATCAGGTCTTCGCGAATGATCACGATCGCCAATCCGGCAGGACCGATGTTCTTCTGAACACCGCCGTAGATCAGGCCGTATTTGCTGACATCGACGGGTTTGGAAAGGAACATGGAGCTTTGATCAGACACTAAGGGTTTGCCCTTGGTGTTTGGCAGTTCCTGATAGGTCGTACCATGAATGGTTTCGTTTTCACAGATATAAACGTAATCAGCATCTTCAGAAATTGGCAGATCGGAAACATCAGGAATGTAGCTGTAATTTTTGTCTTTGCTGGAAGCAAGCAAATTAATCTTGCCGAATTTTTGGGCTTCCTGATAGGCTTTGTTAGACCAGTTACCGGTCACGATATAATCCGCCACACCATTTTTCATCAGGTTCAACGGAATAGCGGCAAACTGGAGGGTTGCGCCGCCCTGGATGAACAAGACTTTGTAATTATCAGGAATGTTCATCAATTCGCGCAGATCAGCTTCAGCTTCGTCAGCGATGGTCTGGAAAACTTTGCTGCGATGGCTCATTTCCATCACGCACATTCCAGAGCCGCGGTAGTTCAGCATTTCATCACGGACTTCCTCTAATACGGGCTCAGGAAGCATGCTCGGTCCAGCTGAAAAGTTATAAATTCGATCGTACTTTAACATGAAAAATCTCTCCTTTGTTTCTTTTGTTATCGTAACTTTAACTGCTTGCGCAGTAATATTTACCCAAATCTTTGGGCTTTTTTATTAATAGAAATCCTAACCTTCAAACCCATTTCGGTCAAGGAGGAAAATAAGTCTAAGACTTCTATGGATATATGTATTGTATTAATAGAGTGATAATACAAGCCATTTCATATAGCGCAATTAAGAACTTATTATATATGAGTTGCGAGTTGAATACTCATAACCTTTGAGAATGGACATTAGTGATCTTTCATCGTCAACAATCAATCTTACATCCTTAATATCTTTTGGCATTGCTCCTTCAATTATTGGAACCCCATTTAGGCATTGGTAAAGATTAATTTTTATATTGTTAACATTCCCATTCCCATTTTCTTTACCTTTTCCATCAGTGGTTGGGACTTCGTTTCTTTCCTCGATCGTTTTTTGATTAGTTAAATGCCTCGAAAGATAATAGGCATCATTCATCTCTAAAGGATACATTTTTTTATTATCAGTCTGTTTTATTACATTTTTGTATTTTGGGCCCCGAATTAGTTGCTCTCTATCCTTTTTATCTGAAATAAACTTACATTCGTTCAGTTCAAACGCTTCCCTTTTTATCATTTTTTCTCCAACTAATCTAGCATCTTTATACTTTTTCAGTAATGGAGAATCACAACAATTAGATAATGTATACAAAGCCTCAAGAAATCTATTATCAACAACA
>JBMNVH010000007.1:0-90946 GCA_050946715.1 Anaerolineaceae bacterium
CTAAAGCTTTAGGAGCTAATAACCTATTCACTTCATCTGGAGAAAGAGTTTCATTATAAAGAATCTCGTCTCGTTTTTGATCCTCCTTAGTTTGTCCGCCTTCAAGTACGCAATCTTTATAGGGCCAAACTAAAGACACATCTTGTTTTTGACTAATTAGGTTGTTCTGGTTATCTACTAACCCAATCTTATTTTTGTATAGTGTATATGAATCTGGTAAAAACTCTTTAGAATCGAGTACCCATATGAACTTAAGCTTGTCGAACACATAAACATCATCCACTTTTGTAAAAAAGCTTTCACGCATTAAATTATTATTTAAAAGGGACTTGATTAACAACCCTTCAGCACCGCAGGCAGGGTCATAAATCTTGTTGACCGAGGTCTTTCCTATCACGGTCAGCTTCGCGACCAGCTCGCTAACCTCCTGAGGGGTAAAGAATTCCCCACCGCTCTTGCCAGCCGAAGAAGCGTACATGCCCATCAGGAACTCATAGGCATCGCCAAAGGCGTCGATATTATTGTCCTGCAGACGCCCCAGCGGCATGTCGCCAATGCTGTCAAGCAGGCGGATCAGGCGCTGGTTGCGCTCTTTGACCGATGCGCCCAGCTTGGCGCTGTTGACGTCCATCTCGTCAAAAAGACCCTCAAAATTCTCTTCGCTGGCGGTGCCTTTGGTCGAATTTTCGATGTTTCGGAAGACCTTTCCGAGCGTGATGTTGAGGTCCGGGTCATTGGGCGCGGTTTTGCGCATGTTTTGAAAAAGCTCGCTGGGCAGGATGAAAAAGCCCTTGGTCCTGACCAATTCCTCGCGCAGGTTCTCAGCCAGTTCGTCTGAGGTTTTGGCGTAGTCAAAATCGGGACCGCTGATCTCGCGCTCGTATTTGTTGACGTAATCGCGCAGGTTCTCGCTGATATAGCGGTAAAAGAGCATGCCAAGCACGTATTGCTTGAAATCCCAGCCGTCCACCGCCCCGCGCAGGTCGTTGGCGATCTGCCAAATCGTGCGGTGAAGCTCTTCGCGTTGGGAATTATTTATTTGCTCGCTCATATCCACCTCAGGAAATTTGATGTTGCTAATTATAAGCCATGAATATTTAAGTTTGTTGGGTTTGGTGGGATAGAAGATGTAGGCCGGATTTTGTTCCTGCCCTGGGGTGCTTTGCCCAGGGTTGAAATCCGGCAATGTTCATCAGAAATTTGTGATTATCTTGTTTTTGGTGTAGGTAATTTTAGAGCGTTGGAGTAGGTCGTGATTGAATCATTGGGGCGTTTTGTGCCCCATTTCTTCAATCCGACGTCCAATTAGTGGGTTAGATCGTGGCAAGGTGGATGTAATGGTATTGACTCTTATAGTAATTTTAGAGCGTTGGAGTAGGTAATTTTAGAGCGTTGGAGTAGGTAATTTTAGAGCGTTGGAGTAGGTAATTTTAGAGCGTTGGAGTAGGTCGTGATTGAATCATTGGGGCGCAAATCGCCCCAATGATTCAATCCGACGTCCAATTAGTTGGTTAGATCGTGACGAATTGCCCGTAAGGGTATTGACTGCCTTTGGGGCCAACTTATAGCCTTCTCCTCGGGGAGAAGGTGCCCGTAGGGCGGATGAGGGGCGAATTAGTGTCGAAACGAAGTACCTATTGAATAATTGAGCCTAATGGCCCAATTATTCTGATCCGACGTTAAACAATTCGAAATTGAAAACGTATCATGTTAAGGATTAAGTAAACTTTTTTTGCTTGCGATATCTTACAATCACCAGAAGATTAAATTCTGATAATGCTTTGACTACAGAATTACATTTTTTGTGATCCGATTATGAGGAATTTCACGAATCGAATAAGTCTCATCGGTTTTGCCAATACCAACGGCGCAACAAGGAATGAAATCTTCAGGAAGATCCAGTTCTGCGAGCAAATCTGCTTGCATGGAAAGGGCATCTGTAGCACCCCAGAGATAACAAGCGCCTAGCCCAAGTTCCGTTGCTGCCAGAACCATGTTATGTACGACGATAGCCGCATTGGATAGAGCAAGATTTACCATCATTTTCTTAGCAGGATCAGGTCTCTTGCTTGACACAAGAATAAACGTAGGAACTCCGTAGAGCGGATGCATATTCGGGTTCCCGAACATTTCAGCTCCAGCACGATCGATCCTGTCTAGCAATTCAGGGTTCTGAATAACAGTAAGATGCATATCCGCATATCTACCCATACCAATCGGTGCCGCGTAAGCCGACTTCAGAATTAGCTCCAAATCTTTGTCCGTGATCTGCTCGCCAGTGTATGATCTTACAGATTTACGGCTGAAAAGAGTATCAAATGTATTCATACAGTACCTCCAAACTTATTTTTTTGTATACATATTCTTTGTATTTTTCTCAGAGCCCCTCAATCGTGATGAAGGCTAATGTGATTATAGCATTTCATTTGTGATCTCCAAACCATGGTGATACGGTCGGGAGATCCCATTCGAACAACCCGACAGAATAGATGTAGGCCGGATTTCAAAATAATCAGGAGTTGTTCAGCCTTGGTCTCCCGACCATGGCGATGTGGACAAGCTTCGAACGTAAATTGGCGTCCGGATCGTCGGATTGAAACAAGGGTGCCAAAAGAGCACCCTTGTTTCAATACCCTTTCGGGTACTTCGTCACGGCCTTCAACTGATCACAGGCAGATCGCCACGTCGCCCTGAAGGGCTCCTCGCGATGACAAGCAACCAGATGTAGGTAATTAATTTAGATGTTGACTTTCAAGACGGTATCTACCCAATGTCAGACCTGCGAAAATACAGGAAATCTTAAAGCAATCAATTCCTTTCCATCACAAGCGGCGTTTTATTCTCCGCATTCGTCATGATGCTGATGTTGATGGCAGATGGAACCGGTCGATTTTAAGGAACCATTCAGGTAGGCTTCGGCTGCTTCGCGGGCGTTGCCTCTCGCGCCAATAATGACCTCGATATTCCTCTGATTAAAAATATCCACTGCGCCGCCGCCCATACCGCCGCTGATGATTACATTCACGCCGCGGTCAGCAAGAAAGTTGGGTAAAAAGCCGGGTCGGTGCCCTGGATTAGGAATGGTCTCAGTCTTCACAACCTTATTATCTTCCACATCGAAGCAAATAAAGCCTTCGCAGTGACCAAAATGTTCGGTCACCATCTCATTATCACTCGCTACTGCAATTTTCATCATATTTTCTCCATTTTCTCTAATTTCTAATAATCATTTAATTCAAAAAAAATCTAAGGCGCACAGCCTTAGCCTGCGTCTTCTTCAAAAAGCAGATCAATCGTCTTCTGATAAATATCTCTAACCGCATTTCCTGAGATACAGTCAACATCAACAATGGTCTTACCAGCATTGACAGCTCTCACAGCATCAGGATCAAAGGGGATCCGACCCACAAAGGGCAGCTGATGGTCTGCGCACCATCTTTCGATCTTTTCCGTAAGCTCAATATTCGAATCATATTTATTGATGCATACGGCGATCTTGATCCCAAACTTCGCCGCGGTATCGACGATGCGCTCCATATCACTGATGCCGGATATGGAAGGTTCAGCAACGATCAGAACCATATCGACCCCGCGAAGTGAGGCAATGACCGGGCAGCCTATGCCGGGGGAACCATCAATGATTGCCAGCTCAGCCTCGACTTCGATCGATCGCATGCGTTTTTTCACTTCCGTGACGAGCAAACCGGAAGTCCCGCTGCCCATTTTCAGTTGAGCTGTAGAAAAGACTTTCTCCCCATCAAAATGCAGCATGAGCTCCCCATCCACGGATGGCGCCATCGCGACCGCCCCCACAGGGCAGACATACTCACAAACGCCGCAGCCTTCACAGGCGTAAGCATTCACTTCGTATTTATCAGCCATTGAAATGGCGTCAAAGCGGCAATTTTGCCGGCACTGATCGCATTCTATGCATAAGTCTGGGTCGATGACAGCCTTTTTCAGACCGTAATAGTCTGCTTTTTCCGGTTCCGTACTCCAGGCGTTCACCAGGTGCAGATTGGGGGCATCGACATCGCAGTCCGCGTAAGCCCTGGCGTTTGCCAGTTTGATGAAGGCGCTCGCGATCGTGGTCTTTCCGGTGCCGCCTTTGCCGCTAAGGATCAATAACTGTTTCACGCAGCACCTCTTTTCTGACCGTTTCAAGCAGAGCAGAAAACATTTCCCTGTATTGGTCCTCTTCGCGAACAGCGATCTTAGCGTTCGAGTTTAAGGTTCCGAGCATAGTGTCATAGGGGATACGCCCCAGGATCGGGATGTTCTTTTCTATACAAAACCTTTCCGCCGGATTCTCTTCTTCCAAACATTTGTTGAGGATCACTCCGAAGGGCTTATTGAATAAACTGACCAGCTCATAGACCATATTCAGGTTGTGCACGCCAAATAAGGTTGGTTCAGCAACCAGCAAGCAATAATCGGCATCTTTGATGCTTTCCATGACCATGCAGGAGCTCCCCGGAGGACAATCAATAACCGTCAGCTTGCTTTCATCCGGGCTATTGTCGGAAAGCAATCTTTTAATGATTGGCACACCTGAAGCTTCACCGATATTCAAAATACCGGTGTATACCTTTACCTGCTCGGATTGTCCTTTCTGAACTTTCCCTATGACTTTTTCTTTTTCCGAAAGCGCATTCGTCGGGCAGACCAGCATGCAGCCGCCGCAGGAATGACAGACCTCTTCAAAGACGATCGGTTTGTTTCGAATAAAGGCAAGCGCATTAAATCGGCAAAAATCAACACATTTTCGACAGCCATCGCAACGTTCATCATCCAGCACCGGGATCAGCACCGAAACGTTTTCTTCCTGCACATTTTCCGGCTTAAAGAACAGATGCCCGTTGGGTTCCTCGACATCGCAGTCGATGTATGTAGACGCTCCCGCTGCCGAAGCCAGGTTGACCGATACCAGTGTTTTCCCTGTACCGCCCTTACCGCTCAGAACAGCTATGATCATGTTTTCGATCTCCGCCTCCGTGGAATCCGCCATGTATTTCATCCAGCAAAGGGAGCTTTTCAGCCACAAAGGCATCAATATTTTCTTTCACGGAGCCAGGCATTGTTTTATAGATCGCGACCTTGGCGGACTTTAACACGTCAGCGGCGTTTGTTCCCAGCCGTGGTGTCAGCAAAGCCTCTATTCCCTGATCGAGGATGATCTGGGCGGCTTTGATCCCCGCGCCGCCTGTGCTTTCCGCGGCACCGTTATCGATCGTAGCTCCTACTTTCGTTTCAGTATCATAGATCAAAAAGTACGGCGCGCGTCCGAAGGATTCACATACATTTGATTCTACATCTTTTACATCTACCGGAATGGCAATCTTCATTACAAATCTCCTTTTTGTTCTTGTTTCTCAATATCATTAAAACCGCGGCTGTGTTTACGTCTGTGACAGCCGCGACCACATCCTTTGCCTAGGCCCTCGCAAAGTCGATACTCACCGCCCTTGATGGAGAGCACTTTTCCCTCGACCAGCGATTCAGCTATTTTCTTTCTCGCTTCACTATAAATGCCTTGGATCGTCGTTCGAGCCACGTGCATTTGTTGGGCACATTCTTCCTGCGTGAAGCCTTCCAGGTCAATCAATCTTATGGTCTCATATTCATCGATCGTCATCGTTACATGGTTCTCTGCATTAATGGGCGAATCGAGAGGACCGAATTTATTGAGTTCAGGCAAACGACATACATTTCTCCATTTCATCGGTCTCGCCATCTTTTAACACCTCAATCCATACGCGAACAACCAGAGCGTCCGTAGGCAATTCACGAGATCAATTATAAATCTTCTAGTTGCTGATCGATCGCGTTTAGCTGCTCCTGAAGCAGTCTTTTCTGTTCAATAAGCAGGTCTTTTTCTGTTTTTCTGGTTGTTAGCTCGCTGACGTTAGCTCTGCCAATACCGCGTCCGCAGGCAAGACCACGACCGCCACGTCTTCCAAAACCGAGTCCTTGGGTCGGTGTTTGCTCACCAGAACAGTTTCCTAAACCTCTACCTGTCCTCGAGCCTACTCCCTGAGGACCCGTTCCATCTCTTCTCGGCATATCATTTACCTCCTTTTAGTTATTGACATTTGTCATTAACTCCAATTATAAACCTTTTCTGACATATGTCAATAACTTTAAGGGGTTCGAGGATAATCATCCGACAAGTATTGTAGGCCGGATTTTGTATTTGAAATCCGGCATATCAGTTTTGATGGTCAATATACATGAATGCCGTACGATCATTAAGATAAAGACCCCGATTGATCGGGGTCAGAGAGCTGGGGGCACTGGAGTCGAACCAATACATACGGATTCAGAGTCCGCTGTCCTGCCATTAGACGAGCCCCCACAGCAATGCGCTATTGTAACAGAGTTTTTCAGTTCTTACAATAGAAATTTTTTCTTGATTTTATTTCGTGATTCCAGCCTTTTCTATATCTTTCTGAGAATCGGTCTACTTAAGGACAGCTTTCCCTTGTTTTAGTATGGATGAAATCCCTCGATCTCGTTCTCTTTTTCCTTCTTCAAACTCCGCATATGCACGTTCTGCACAAGCCCAATGCCCAGCAGCATCGAAACCAGGGAACTGCCCCCATAGCTAATGAACGGCAAGGTCAGACCAGTCACCGGCAACACCCGTAAATTAACGCCAATATTGACTATGGTCTGGAAACCCATCAGCACGCCGAAACCATATGCAATCAGCGCGCCATAAGCATCCGGCGCGTTTTCGGCGACCTTAAAACAGCGGATGATAACAAAAACCAAAGCTGCCACCACGATAACGGTGCCAACAAAGCCAAATTCATGCGCCAAAACTGAGAAAATGAAGTCATTATGGCGAATTTTCAAAAATCGCAGCTGCACCTGGCTGCCCTGCCCATAACCGTTGCCAAACCACCCGCCTGAGCCAATACTGATCAGCGCCTGCTCGACATTGTAAATTTCCCCATGCCGTGCGGTTTCATCGGGCTGCAAAAAGTTGGTAATACGCGCTTTCTGATAGTCAGCCAGGTAAGGGAAATCGAACATAAATGAAACCGCCAAAAAGAGCACAACGAATCCGATCATGATCAGGATATAACGCGTTTCAAGCCCACTGATCCACAGCATGGTTGCCCAGATGACAAAGATCACGATGCTGGTGCTAAGATTTGGCTGCAGCATGATCCAGACAACAATGCCTGCAGTTAAAGCCAAACTGCGAAAGATGGTGCCCCAATGATTGATTCTCTCAATATTGCTTGAAAAGAAGTCAGCCAGCACCAAAATAATAGCAATCTTCGCCAATTCCGCTGGTTGAATGCTCACCAGACCAGCCTCAAGCCACCTTGCTGCGCCAAAATGAGCGGCACCCATAATGAAAACAACCAGCAAAAGCAGTGCCACTACCACGTAGAAAGGCTTGGAAAGTGTCGTCCAGATATGGTAATCGAAAGACGCAGCCAGAAAAAGCACGACCAGTCCAATTAGCAAAAAGATCGTCTGGCGTTTTGGATGACCTGCCAATGTCGGGTTACCAGCGATGGCTGAACTGATCAGGGCAATGCCAAAAATACACAGCAAAAGCACAACGGCGAAGAGCAAAAAATCGAAGCGCTGCCAGACCTGACGGGTGTTCATAAGAGCTTGAACCCTCCGCTTCGACTGCTAAGTATCTGGATTTGCCCATCAATCAGCCTGATCTCAAATGCCAGATCTTTCCGGCGTTTTCCTGATATTTCAACAGGCTTGCCATTAAAAATGATCTCACCGCCGTCAAATTTAATAAATTTCATAAATCCTTCAATAGGTTCAGTTTCAACCGAGACCTTCCCAGAAACAGTACCCCAAACAATGAGATTACCGTTCACGCTAAGGCTGGAACCAGCAGGAACTTCGCCAAGCAAGATCAGATTGCCTTCATGTTGTAGGTCTTCACTCTCATTCAATGAGCGCGAAATACAGAAATAATTATCTTTATCGGCTGATTTTTCTTCATCCGACTTATTTTTGCCACGATTAGGATCAGGCAAGCTGGTTGGGAAGCCATGATATTCTGCCGCAGCAAGCGTTTGGTCGGACTCGCTCAAGACCGTCCAAAGGCAAACGCCTTCATCCGACATATCCTTGAGCAGTTTTAGCAACTGTTCTTCTGTCCAATCCGTCCTGCCAACATTGAGCGCGATCCGTCCCCCTTTAAAAAAGCGTTCCTGGGTCTGAATACGACTGATCAGCATATCACGCTGCTGGTACCAGGGCAGATCAGGCAGAATGATCAACACACCGCCGTGAATCCCTCTCACCAGAATATCGCGCTTTTCCATTCCCTAATTTCCTGTCTGCAAACCACCAAGCTCCGCGTCGATCTTTTTGAGCTCGAAATACGCGTCGATCACTTTTTTGACGATCGGGCCCGATACGGTTGAACCTTCATTACCATTATAAACAAAGGCGATCACCACGATTTCCGGGTCCTCCGCGGGAGCGTAGCCAGCAAACCAGGCATGTGAGGGCCAGGCACCCGGCACACAGAGGCTCTGGCTGTTTGCCCAGTCATCACAATATTCCGCTGTACCAGTTTTGCCGGCAATGCGGTTGATGTTCTCCGAAAGCTCCACATATTCACGACGCGCGGTACCTTCAGGCCCGGTCACGACTTCCATGCCCCGCATCGACAGATCCAACACCCAGGGCTCGATCGCTTTGACCTGATCGGTTTGGTTATTGCCCTGATAGGTATGGATCAAGGGGTCCTCGGTGATATTCCAAAGAACTTCAGGCTCGAATTGATCAACAATTTCCCCATCAGCATTCTCGATCTTGCTGATCATGGTCAACTGCATGTGATTGCCGCCGTTGACAATGGTGGAAAAAGCGTTCATGACCTGTACCGGCGTTGCCAGCACATAACCCTGTCCCACACCAGCCAGATAGGTATCGCCAGTCGCCCAGTTCTCGCCTTGATTAAGTCGCTTCCAGGTCGGGTTGGGCAAAAGCCCATCCGCTTCGCCGGGCAGCTCGATCCCGGTCTCCGCGCCATAGCCCAAAGCCGCGCCGTATTCATAAATATTCCAAATCCCTAAACCTTCGTCAACCTCACCGGGGTATCCACCGGCAGTTTTGTACCAATAGACATTGCAGGAATACCCGATCCCATGAACAAAATCCACCGGTCCGTGTCCCTGTTTATCATGGCAAAAATAAGTTTGGGAATAGCCGATATCAGTTTCATAGAATTGGTTGCGCAGGGTGATCGTCGGCGTACAGCCGATCTGCTGCTCGGGCGTGACAATGTCCTCGTTCAAAACGCCCAGTGCCGTTACCAGTTTGAAGACCGAACCAGGCGGCAGTTCAGAGGAGATCGCCTTGTTCACTAAGGGCTTGGCTTCATCGATGCTGAGCTGTTCGTAGTAATCCCCCGGGATATATTGAGACATGCGGTTATTTTCGTAGCTTGGATAAGAAACCATAAAGAGCAATTCGCCCGTTTTAGCATTCATCCCCACCACAACCCCGGTGGTACTCAATATCTTGTTGCGTTCCCGCATGTAAAATTCGTTCCAGTAGCGTAACTGCTCGATCAATATAGCGCGAGCTGCTACCTGCATGCGATAATCGATGGTAAGGTGAATATTATTCCCAGGAACAGGCTCGATCGGTTCTTCAATATCACGGACGACCTCACCACCAACCGTGACCTCGACCACCCGGCGTCCGTTGCTTCCCGCCAGCACATCCTGCATCGAGTTTTCAATGCCCATATACCCGACCTTATCACGACCGGAGACAAAGCCTTTTTCCGTATAATAATCAAGCAGCACTTCCGGAATAGGACCCAAAAAGCCGATGATCTCCGCTGTCTGGTCTCCGGTAGGATATTCCCGCACCGATTCTGTCTCGATGCGAATTCCAGGCCAGTCCATCGCTTTTTCTTCGATGATCATGGCGATTTCCTTGTTCAGGTTGCATTTCAGCCGAGTTGCCCGAAAGGGCCAAAGGCTCGCGGCGATCTCCACGATCTGAAAGATACCCAGATTGGTATAGCAAGGGGTGAAGGCGCCCGCGGTTTGCTCATTGACCTCACCCTGATTGACCGGAATATCGATCAGGACGCTCAACTGGTCAAAGATCTTCCGAACCTCACCTTCCGATTCCGGCAATTCTGCTGGCGTAACAGTGACATTGTATTGGGCAATATTGCGCGCCAAAACAACGCCGTTACGGTCATAGATCATCCCACGCTGCGTCGGAATGCTGATAATGGTCGTTCGGTTATCCTCAGCCCTGGCAACATAGGTTTCGCCTTCAAGAATTTGATAATTGAACAACTGGGCAGAATAATAGAGGAAAACCAGAGCAATGATCAGATAGACCCAGCGAAAACGTGACAAATTGATGGTAGGTTTCTTGTATTCTTTCGCGTTCATGCTTCAACTCCTTTCGGAAAAGCATAATAAGCCAACTCCCGCACCAAAGCGTGAACCGGTATCGCCAAAAACATATTCAAAAGCAGGGATGGCAAGGTGATCTTATTCAGCGCGTCCACAAAGTTGATATCAACCCGTTGGATAAAGATCGTGCCAAGTGTTAAGGCACTTTGCGCCAGGCTGGCAGCAAATGTAAGCACCAGCATTCCCAATAGCGGCGTCTGCCAGATGCGGGCATGGATCTGCCGGCTAAGGAAGTAGACACCGAAATAGACGATCAATGACACGTAAAATGGCAGCGCGGAAGCGAAATTTGTGATCCCCGCGAAGATCAACACCAACAGCCAAAGATACTTGCTGCGATCGTGCAAACACCAGGCAATAACAAACAAAAGCAAGAGATCAGCATTCCCAGCCAGTATTTTCCATTGGCTGAAAACGCTCAACTGCAACATGAGCGTGACCAGATATCCCAAAAGACCAAACAAATAGGAGATCATCGCAACCTCATGGGATCAACGGGCTGATATCGATCGAGTCGAAATTGGTGATCACGAGCACCGCGCTCAAACTGGAAAAATCAACCACGGGCTGAATTGAACCGGTCTGAAAGAGCACGTTTTCTTTCGACTGCATCGTCAGGATCTGACCAACAAAGATGTTCGGCGGGTAAGTACCTCCTAAACCAGAGGTCATTAGAACATCGCCGATCTCGACCTCAACCCCGACCGGGACCATATCCAGGCTGATCTCACCGGTAACAGAACCGCGCACCAGACCTTCAACCTGAGCTGTTTGAAGTTTGACGTTCACGACCGAATTGGCATCGGTTATCAGCTGGATCCTGGCAGCGTTTGGGATCAGGGCATCAATCCGACCAACCAGTCCTTGTTGGGTTACCACCGGCATGCCATGACGCAAGCCATCGTTCGAACCCTTATCAATGATGATATATTGCAGATAGGGGCTGATTTCTCTTCCGATCACTGTCGCCGCCAGATATTCGTGTTCCGGGTTGGAACGGGCAAAATCGAGCAAAGTGTACAAAATTTCGGATTGCGCCAGATTCTCCTGCAATGCAACGATCTCGCTTTGCAACATCGCTACGCGCTCATTCAGCGCACTGTTTTCAGCTCGCAGCGTTGCCATATCTCTGGGAGAATTGAAAAAGTCATTAAAAGCCAGATAGCGTTGCGCCAGCCAGCTTTGAGCGCTGATGAAGGGACTGACCGAAAAGCTGAACAAGGGTGTCAGATAACCAGAAAGTGCCAGAAAAAGCGTTCCAACGACTACCAAAATAATGATCAGATTGCGTAAATTCTTAGAGGTAAATAATTTGGAAATCATGATAAATTCGATCGTTCTCCACGATCAGGCAAACTTAGGGTTGAGCGCTTGAGTAAGGATCCCTCTCAATGCCCACCAACAGGTTTTCGTAAAGATCCATATCATCCAACACCATTCCACAACCACGGGCGACACAGGTCATGGGGTCTTCCGCGATCCAGACCCGCACGCGAACTTCGTTCGAAAGCCGATCCGCCAGACCTTGCAGCTGCGAAGTGCCCCCTGCCAGACAGATGCCATTGTCCATTAGGTCAGCCAGGATCTCAGGCGGAGATTCATCCAACGCGTCCTTGATCGTGTCGATAATAACCTGAACTGACGGCCCCAAAGCCTCACGAATTTCAACGGAAGAAACTTCAATAGATTCCGGTAAGCCCGTGATCAGGTTGCGACCACGCACATCGACAGTTTTTTCTTCTTTTAGTGGATAAGCTGAACCAATGGCGATCTTTACCTTTTCAGCCATTTGCTCTCCGATAAAAAGGTTGTACTTGCTGCGAATATACTCGATGACATCCTGGTCAAGCTCATCTCCGGCTACGCGCAAGGAACGAGAAATGACAACTCCGCCGCCGGATATTACCGCCACTTCGGTCGTCCCACCGCCAATGTCAACGATCATGTTGCCGCTATCTTCTTCGATCGGCAAACCCGCGCCAATCGCGGCTGCGGCAGGTTCGTGGATCATAAAAGCTTCACGCGCGCCAGCCGACATGGCGGCATCATAAACAGCTCGCTTTTCAACTTCGGTCGCGCCGGATGGGATGCCAACGACAACGCGCGAATATGGGAAAAGCACGATGCTGTTCTCATGCGCGCGACTGATGAAATATTCCAGCATTGCCTGGGTGATGTCATACTCGGAAATAACCCCATCGCGCAGCGGGCGCAGGGTGACCATATTTGCGGGGGTACGACCAACCATCGCTTTGGCGGCGACCCCGATCTTTTCGGGTTCCCGGGTTCGTTTATTGATCGCCACCCAGGAAGGCTCGTTAATGACAATACCCTTCCCACGGACGTTAACCAATGTATTCGCTGTCCCCAGGTCGATACCCAGATCCAGCGATAGTAATCCCAGTAACCATTTTATCGGGTTGAAAAATGCCAAGTGTTTTCTCCATCGATCGAAGAGTTCTTCAATACTTTGGCAAATTATATCATAGAGCGTTATTTGCAAAAAGAAACCAGCTTACCTGTTTCTATATCAGATCAGAATAAGATTGTTCCTAAAAAACAACTCTCTATCCAGACCAATGCATCATTCTTTCATCAGGTGGCGAGATTCGGTATGAGGAAAATGCAGAAAGGAGCTTTGCACCATCCGCTTTGATAGTGGAGAGAGCATTGATGGGAAATCTCATCCTATGATATGCATAGCCAACCGTTCGGTTTCTTTCTGCTGCCAATGTCCGGATGGGGCTCGTCCCCATCCGGTAATAATCCCATCAGAACCTTGTAATGAAGACGAAGGCTATGGGTTTCCACAGTAGCAAGGGATGAGTCTTGTGTATTCCACCGCTTGACGGCGGAACATGGACTACCCAAGGGGCACAGGAGTCTCCCTAACCATCAGAAAACATTTTCCAATACATTTCTCATTTTCCCCTCATCTCCGTGATACAATTTAATAAAGTCGATCAAGAAAACGGAGCCCCATGAACAAAACTTTCAGCCTCTACCGACTACAACAACTCGATACTCAACGTCTTCAACGCCTGAAACGCATCAAACAGATCGATACCATTATCGCTTCCGACAAGGCTGTGCAAAAATGCCAGCGCCGAATTGACGCGGCTCTGAAAAAGCACCAGGCAAACGAAGCTGTCCTTGATGATTTTCATCAAAAGATCGAAGAGAAAACGCTCAAATATAAGCAAACCCAGGCAAAACTCTATGGCGGCAAAATCCACGTGACCAAAGAGCTCCAGGACCTGCAGGCAGAAAGTGAAGCCCTCACCCGCACGATCGAAAAACTGGAAGAAGGTCAACTCGAAGCCATCCATCTTGCTGAAGAATCCGAAAAAGTCCTAAACCAGGCTCGTCAGGATATGAAAACTCTGCTTAGCGAACGCGCGAGCGAGCATTCCTTGCTTTTGGGAGAACGCGAAAAGTTATTAAAGCAGTTGCCAAAAATCAACTCGCAGCGTGAGGCAGTTCAGCAGCAAATACCCGCGGACTTGTTGGAAGATTATTCCAGGCTCTTTAAGAGCAAATCCGGAATCGCTGTAAGCGAGATATTCGAAGAAAGTTGTAAAGCCTGCGGCTGTGAAATGTCGCCAACCGACCTGCAGCAAGCAGCCCGACCTGACGTAATTATGAAGTGTAAAGGTTGCGGTCGATTTCTATATAAAGCCTGATCAAGCGCCAAAGAGCCAACGTATCAGACCCGTTACTAACCATTCGATCAGATAGATCACCGACATTGCCAGTACCGGACTGAAATCGATCCCGTTGATTGGTTTCATGATCCTGCGGAATGGATTCAGGATTGGGTCAACGATACGGGAAATACCCATTCTGACAGGGTTGTCACCAGGCAATAACATCGAAAACAGAACATGCAGGAACAATAACAGAACAGCCGCACGGAAGAAAATACCGATGAAAAGGATGATGTGTTCCAAAATACCTCACTTTGAATAATCTCTGGGACCAAGCAAGCGTTCCCCAATTCGTATCACCGTCGCGCCCTCTTCAATGGCAATTCCAAAATCGCTTGAAGTTCCCGCTGAAAGTTTATTAAGCCTCAAATCAGGAAACGTCTTGTTAAGTACATCAAGCAACTCACGCAATTTGACAAAATATGGTCTCACTTCTTCCGATTCCTCAAACAAGGGCGGCATTGCCATTAGCCCAACCAGCTTGATCCCGCTCAGAGCTGAAACTCGCTCAACGATCGGGAAAAGAGCTTCCCAATCTCGCTGGTCTTTGGCTAAAAAGCCCCCTTTGCTGGCTTCACCAGCCAGATTCACTTCGAAATAGGCCTCCAACGGCTCCAAATTGGCGGGACGATGTTTGCTAAGCAGGTCAGCCAGTTTGATAGAATCGAGCGAATGAATGCGATCAAAGCTTTTGGAGACATCTTTTGCTTTTCGACTCTGAATGTGCCCGACCATCTCCCAATGAAGATCTGGCAGATCGGCAAGCAATTCCATTTTTTCCTGGGCTTCCTGTAAATAACTTTCTCCAAAGCTATGGATTCCCAGATCATATGCAGCACGAATTACTTCAACTGATTGTTTTTTACTGATCGCCAGGATCTGGACTTCCTCGACCAACCGCTCACTTTTTTGACAAGCTCGTTCAATTTCCAGCCGAATGACTTCTAATCTATGTTTGATCTCGCTTTCATAGGGGTTTGAGGGCATGCTTATTCTCCGGCTTTAAGGGCGATCGCGACCGCATAACGACCAGTCAGCCCTTTTTCTTTACGGTAAGAATACCACTCATGCAGGTTTTCTGCCGTGCAGATTCGGGATTGCTCGATCTGACTTACACCGGCATCACGCAAAACCCATTCATTCGCGCCCCATAGATCCAAATAGTAACCATCTTCGGTGGTATTGATAAAATCTTCAGCCTTTTGCCCCCATTTTTTCAAAAATTGCTGTCGCACATCCTCACCGATCTGGTAACAATTCCCACAAATCGAGGGACCAATCCCAACGACCAGGTCTTTCGGATCAGAGCCATATTCTCTGACGAGTTCGTTGACAGCAACCTTGCCTATTTCCAGCAATGTTCCCTGCCAGCCGGCATGAACGATGCCAACGGCTTTTTGTACCGGATCGTGGTAAAGGATCGGCACACAATCCGCAAATCGCATCACCAGGGTAACCTCGGGGTTTTTCGTAAAAATGCCATCACCAGGTTGATGTTTTTGGCTGTCGGGTCTGGGAGCATCGGTGAAATGGATTTTATCGCCGTGAACCTGCCAGACGTCGAAACGCGAGGAATAGGGTCGTCCAAAGTGATTGAAAAGGATTTGATGATTTTCACGCACATGCTCTGGTTTGTCACCGCATGTCCCGCCCAGATTAAAAGACTGATAAGAACCTTCAGATACACCACCGATGCGGGTATAAAGGGCATGGTCAACTAATTTAGGGTCGAAACTCTCAAAATGATAACTAACAATTCCGTTTTTTTCTTGCTTAATCATATTTATCTTCCTTAAGAGGCGTTTTGATCAACTTTGCGGGTGGATTGACCATCTCTTCGATGGATGGGATGCCAAACCAGGCCGTAAACCAGCCAAACATCGCTCCGGTAAGCACGCGCAAAAGCGGGGTGCTTTCCCGCGGTAAAAGCCATTCCAACGTGAGCTGATCAAACTGGCTCAACAGTTGCGAAAACCCATCCAGTCCGATTGGTCCAAGTGCCAGCAGGATCCAAAGCAGCCATGGGAGCGGTTTGATTTTCCGTTTGCTAAGACCAAAAACAAGTCCAAACAAGAGCAAGCTGCCGTAAATTGCCACATCGCGCTGACAAAGCGCTATCTTGTAGCCCAGGGTTTCGTTTCCTTTGAAAGCCATTGCAGCCTGTTGATCTTCGGGGTCAAGACCGGTCGCCTCTTCATAGCTTTTCAACCCATCGATCTTTGCCAATTCCCGCGGGTAAACGCTTTGTTCTCCAAAAAGAAAGAAGGAACGATAAGCCAACTGGTGACAAAGTGGTTTGTAGATACGATAGATCAGATCGGCAGCACCACCAGCACCGGTCTTCATTAGAACAGGCGCCATCACTGGCAAAATGAGATAAATTGCCAGAACCAGGTTAATGACAAGTAAATACTTTTTTCGAAACCAGGCTCCGATCCGGCTGCTGAGACCCTCATCCGCCTTTTCATTTCTATCAAGTTGGCGATCTTTTATTGCATCCTTCTGTTCAATTATTGACATCTAGGTTGCTAACTTTCAATAACCTGCACAAAAGTTGAATTACTGCTATCCCGCACGGTCAATTCACCCGGATACAAGGGCACAAAAGGATTGACCCAGCGATAAACCCATTTGGCATCATGGGGCAGACAATTAATGCAGCCATGAGAAAGCGCGACACCGAAATTATTATGCCAATAAACAGAATGAATAGCTTGTCCGCTTGAATGATACAAAATCGTCCAACCAATACCGGGAGAATCGTATTGATAAACGCCGCCGGCGCTCATGTGCAACGAGATCATCTTGCGCCAAACCGGGGTGGTCTCAACAGGAGTCAGCCATACGCCTTCACGCACATAACCAGTGGAAACTTCACAAAAATGAACCTCGTGACTGCCTTCAAAACAGTGCATGGTCTGTTTTTGTAGGTTGATCAAGATCTTTTTATCACCCACCTCAGGGTGAATTTGCGAGACCTCATCCTCCGTAATTGGTCGGCAGGCACGCGCGTCAACCCAATAAGTATCAGGCAAAGCACCGTATTTTTCAGACAGCAGGTACTCCGTGCGACCGTCCTTTTGGCGGATATCCGACGCCCAATAAATTTGGGAATAATACAGTTTTACCAGCCCATTCGAATCCCGGATCCAGGAAGAAGCCTGATCCCACGGGCGCGTCAGTTCAAAATCCACCTTTGGAACGGTAATTTCCACCCACATCCCCGGTCTGCCTTCATTGTCAAGAGGCAACGATGCCAGAGGTTCGTTAGGCAAATTCTTAACTGGCTGAACATAGGGCGCGTAAATAAAACCATCCGCGGTTTCATACCATTTTTGGTTATAGCGGTTGAAGTCCAGTACATTAGCGATCACTTCCTGCTTGATCTCAAAAACATCATCACGCCAAACACGGGTCGTATTGGGCGCGTTCATGTTCGGCTCTGACTTCAGATCGATGAAAGAACGCAACTCGCCCACACAAACACGGCCCAGATGAGCGCCAACGGGCCATTCCTGCGTAAGGCTGGTCGCGTTGGCTTTCGCGCGGGGCAAGATCATTGCGCCGGCAAGCATGCCGCTTATCTTCAAAAACTCTCGTCGGGAAATATTTTTGTTCAAATCCATGGCATTATTATACAAAGGAAGAGGAAAGCCTCAAGATAAGATAAAGGCTTACCAATCACGGTCCTTTCGCGAGATCTCTCGCTCAATATCCTTTTTCTTGATCGATTCACGCTTATCATATTGCTTTTTACCTTTTGCCAGCCCGATCTCAAGCTTGGCTTTTCCGCGTTTTAGGTAAACCCGGATCGGAATGATCGTCATCCCTTTGATGCGGACATCATCCCAGATCCTGCGGATCTCTTTTTTATGCATGAGCAGCTTTCGATCCCGTTTCGGGTCGTGTTGATAGGCACTGGCGTGTTCATAAGGCGCGATATGCGCCCCGACCAGCCAGATCTCGCTGCCATTGGTTCGCACATAGGCTTCCTGCAAGGAGATCTGCCCCATCCTGACCGACTTGATCTCCGTCCCCTTCAGGACCAGACCAGCCTCATAGGTTTCGAGGATGAAATACTCAAAGCGTGCTTTTTTATTCGTAGATACAACTTTAATATCCATGGGTCATATTTTAACATAACTGACACAATCGGTTGTAATACCAGATTCACAAGCAGCAATTCTCATTTTACCTTTGTAAGAAGAAAAAAGGTTCGCTTGTAGTCTCACGACCACGACTATATGTTAATTATATTTTCATACAGAGAATTGTTAAACCGTAAGCGAAGAGTCTTCTAGGACCATTCACAAAGTGTTATTATTCAAGACTATAATTTTGATAACTTTAGACTTCTTGTTCGAAAGGAAGAACCATGAGACAGAATTTGCGCATTTTCACTATCCTTGCCCTATTGATGACATTGATCATTTCCAGCTGCGGCATCGTTAATAAAAAGACCGCAACCATGGAGCTGTCAATCCCAGCAGAACCTGAAATTCTCAGTCCAACAAGCCAGATCTCCGAAGCCAGTCCTACACCAGAAACCGAACCAACCACCGATTATTTAGAGGTCTATCGTGAAAAGCTGGATTACTTTTACAACATCCTTAGCAACGGGATCGAAGACTGGGACTACGGGAAAGGCGAAATTGGTCTCATGGAAATTGCGGATTACCAGGCCGGGGATGAAGCTCTTGCCAGCGTTGGATATACCATTCAAGACCTCAGTGGCGATGGTATTCCTGAATTGTTGATCATGAACGTTTCTAATCCAGGCTCCTCCCCTGCCAAAGGAAGCAGCATCTTGGCTCTTTTCTCCAGCAGCTATGGCACTCCTACCCTCACCTTCGAGGGCTGGTCAAGAAACCAGTACGCCTTTTATGACCAGGGCAAGATCTACAACACCGGTTCTAATGGTGCCTCAAATCAAGTTTATATAATCAGTCAGCTCTCACTTGACGGGAAATCACTGGAATGTCTTAATTATTACATCACGCAGCCTAAGGAAAATGATCCGCAAACTGAGGGGTATTTTCAGGATCCCGAATGTGGACAAGGTCAAAATCGTTATAATGAACTTGATATAAATCATGCCTCTTTTATGAGTCTCCTGAAGGAGCAATTAGGCAATCCCCGGGAATTCGAACTCACTGCGTTTTCCGACTATACACCTTCCCAAAGCGCCAACGAACAAACTACATCAGCCGTCAAAATCCAGTGGGCAGATGAAGCATTGGCAAACTATTTAAATTACGACACTTTCATTGCTGATGAATCAGAACACCAGGTCAAACTCCTGATCTCTTGCACCCAGTCGCTAAAGAATTTCAATTTTTTGAGACTTAGTATTGATGGCGTAGACGAAGCAGGGAACCTGATCACCTCAACGGAATCGATCTATCACGCCGATACGCTCATGCCAGATAACCCGCTGGTCGTCACGATGACATTTTTTGGTGACCTGCCCTCCTATGGCATTTCCTATGAAGATGAGAACGGTGAGACAAGGAATTTCTACATTACCCTAAGCGGAAAAGATGGCTCGCTTTTGTTAGTTGAATTAAATACACCTTGATCAGGGCAATTGCATCTAAATTACTTAGAAAAAGTTACTTAGAAGTTTGTTTGGCATGAAACATGCCTATTTGACTGCGGTAAATAGGAAATATGTAGTGCTATTGCATGTCTGTCATCGCGAGGAGCCCTTTAGGGCGACGTGGCGATCTGCCTTAAATTTTTTATTGCCCAAAAACGGAATGGAATAATGATTAACTGCAGATTGCCACGCCCCTGACGGGGCTCGCAATGACATTCGCAGAGTGTGGTTTTGATTTTTAGAGCCCTATTTTCTAAGCCTGACTAAAAAATTAAGATAATGTTCGTATATACGCTTGATGCTAATAAAAAAATCATTAATTAGATGCGTTTGCCCTAGGCACCTTGATAAAAAAAGCGACGAAAATCGTGGTTTATGGTAAGCTTGTTCTTTAGACTAGGTTTGTACAACAAATCAGCTCTGAGGTTATTCGGGGAATAAGTATGGATATTAAACAGATTTTTTCGACAATAAAACACTGGCTCTGGTTGATCATCCTGGGGTCTGTAATTGGTGGCGGAGTTGGCTACTACATCAGCAGTCAACAAACTCCAATTTACCAGGCACAGGCGCGTTTCGTGATCCTCCCTGCGGCACAAACCACTTATGATTACTACTCTTACCTCAATAACCAGCAGCTTATCAGCACCTACGCGCAACTATTGACTACTGAAGACCTTTTATATCAGGCTTCTACTGAACTTGGCTTCCCTGTCCGTAAAGGTCAGGCAACAGCCTCCCAGGTAGGCGACACAAAGTTTGTTATTCTAACCGTCAAAGACACAGACCCATTCAAAGCAGCTGTAATCGCCAATGGATTGGTTGAAATATTAATAGATCAAAATGAAAAATTGCAATCAGTTCAATTTGATGCGGCTGAAAAGAACTTGCAGGATCGTGTTCTCCAGGCTGAAGAACAGATCACCATTCTCGAAGGTCAAATAACAGAACTTTCTGGTGAGGTCTTGCAAACGCAGATCGAGAACGTGCAAAAACAAATGGCTGACGTTCAGGCTCAGATAAACAACCTCCATGCTGATATCGCTTTGATCGACCCAGAATCCGAATCACCTGATGATCAGGAGCAACTGGCAGCCTATCAGGCAAAACTGGAAGAAATCCAACCGATCTTAAGTCTTTATCAAGATATCTACACGCAGTTGGTTGTTCTTGGAAAGACTCCCAGCTCAACAGAGATCACCCCAACCGACCTCGAACGTCTCAAAACAACCCTAAATCTCTACCAACAGATCTATATCACCAGCATCAACAATCTTGAATCGCTTAAACTTGCCAAAGCCCAGAGCACTCCAACGGTAATGCAGGTTGAAACCGCGGTCAAACCGAGTGTTCCGATATCACCAAAACCGACCCAGACTGCCTTACTTGGCGCAGCAGTTGGCTTGCTGGTCACAGCCGCGATTGCTTTTCTGGTCGAGTTTCTAGACGATACCCTGAAAACCCCTGATGAGATCAAAGCTGTCCTCGACCTGCCTACGATCGGTTTTATTGGTGAATTAAAACATAATCCACGTCGTGGAGAAGAACCTCTTGGCACTTATGTGGCACGCAACCCACGGTCTCCAGTCTCGGAAGCCTTCCGTTCTTTGCGCACAAATCTTGAGTATTCCTCGATTGATGAGCCACTGAAAACCGTATTAGTAACCAGCTCCGGTGAATCTGAAGGTAAATCAACCATTGCCGCCAACTTAGCGATTGTCCAGGCGCAAAGCGGTAAGAATGTTGTCATCATCGATGCTGATATGCGTCGTCCAAAGGTACACGTACAGTTTAATAAAGCGAATCGGATCGGACTCAGCGATGTTGTCACCGGAAAAATGAAGATCGACGAAGTTACAAAGAATTTTGAGCAGATCGAGAACCTCTCCATCATTACCTGCGGCACTTTGCCCCCGAACCCCGCGGAGTTGCTTGGCAGCGAAAGAATGACCCGCATCATTGAGGAGCTTGAAACAAAATACGATTTTATTGTCATCGATAGCCCGCCCATGGTCGTCTCTGACGCGCAAATTCTTTCTTCCAAAGTCGATGGTATTATCTTTGTGATCATTCCAGGTCAAACAAGAGCCATTACGGCTAAGCGACCAATTGAAGAACTGAGAAGGATCGGTTCAAGAGTTCTTGGCGTGGTTGTCAACAAGATACCTCGTAATCGTGACTATTATTACGGTGGCTATAACTATTATTCACCGTACAGTAACCATTATTCTTATCACAAAGAATCAATTGTTCCAGACGATACGCCAGCTTTGCCACAAAAGAAAGTCAAACCTTTAGGTACTTTCTTTGATAAATATCAACGAAAGAAACCGGGAGGCTGATCTCTGGCAGAGAGAATCATTCTAAAATGCCAAAAATAGTATTCGTTTGTACGAAAAATCGGTTCCGTTCCCCATTAGCTGCCGCCATTTTACAGCAGGAACTAAATCGTCGTGGCTTTGGAGATTCCTGGGTTGTTGAAAGCGTAGGTTCCTGGGTTCAGCAACTTGCTCCACCAACACCTGAGGCTATCTTTGAAGCAGAAAAGAGGGGTTTTAACATCAGAGATCACCGCGCGAGAGGGATAGAAGGCATTAGTCGCGAGCAGGTCGATTTATTTCTGGTAATGGAAACAGGGCAGAAGGAATCCATATTAATTGAATATCCAAATTTGAAGTATAAGGTCTTTCTGCTCAGTGAAATGATGGGACTTTCTTTCAGCATCCCTGACCCCTACGTCACGGGAGAACCACATAGCGAAATTGCTGCTGAAATTGAAGAGATTATCGATTCAAATTTTTCTAAGATCGTTTCCCTGGCTAAAAAACTCAGTCATTAAGCCCCAGCCAATTATGGATCGCAATTTGTTCTTCGTATTGATTGACATCATTCTGGATTGAATCAGACTGGGTCTTTATTTTATTTAAAGTCTTTTGATATTGCTTTGAAAGGTCTCTGATCCGACGGAAATATGCCGGATAAATTCTCAAACTTTGTGGATCAATATTGTACAAACGCGCGAGCTGCCTTTTGGGAATGAAGATTCTTTTTATGATTCGGCTAAGTCGTGATCCAACATTCTTGTCTTTTGAAAGTTCCATTAGATCAGGCGACAAAACCGTTTGAAGGGGCTTTAAGGTCTCAGTCATCAGACACGCCCTATCAAACATTTCTCCACCATTTTCTGGCTCCAGTGAAAGCACAACATCCTCTGGCAGATCAAGCGATAAATACTTTTGGGTCAATTTCAGGCTGATCCACAGACTCTTTTCCGCATTCCAGGTTTTGGCGGTTGAAAGCACTTGCTCCCATTCGATCTCATCAGCAAACTTTTCAATTACTCGGTTTAGGTCTAACAAGGAGCGTAATCCCAGTCGCAGATAATGCTGATAGGAGCCATGAATTGCCAGGTGGACGATCAGATGCTCCACAGATAAACCCCATAACTGGTCATCAAAACAGCATTTCTGATCCCAAACACAATCCATATCAATTGAAAAAGGCTCATTTTCTTCCAGTAAATTCCAATGCAGCTCAAGCGTTTGCCCATATTCATTCTGCATCGGTGGCACATGCTTGATGTCCTCATTTTCAAAAGTAGGGTCAAAATGGCTTAATACCCGAAAACCGCTCTCATCTAGGATTTCAATCGCATCGGGAATTTGCTCTCTCCTTACTAGCAAATCGATATCATTCATCGGGCGGATCTCACCATCCGCGTACACAACTTGCTGCAAAAAAAAGCCTTTTAGAGCAATCGTTTCAATCCCGTTCTCAAAAAGCTTTTGCGTTACATCATTGCCTGTCTGCAACAACCAGGAGTTAGCGCTCGCACGCGGATAAAGAAACTCTCTGAATCGTTCCAGCACATTGTCCGGGAATTGCCGCACGATATTTAAAGCCATAATACGTGAATACAAAAGTTCGGTAACAGAATGAATCCGGCTTACCTTCCAGAATTCCTCCCAGTCATGATCTGAGTAATTATAGAATTCCTCAGTAACAGCCGTTTCCGTCTGAGTTGTTCTCAGCAACCGGCAAATCAAAAAGAACTTTTCTTGACGCCTTAATTCATCTCTAATTGAATTATTAATATCATTACACTGATCAATCATTGCAGTAAAACCAGTGGAAAAAATAATTCAAAGGAACGAACATAAATGAATACTTTTGTGGAATTACTTCTGACCGTTCCATCAAACAGAGAATATTCAAAAATATCCATGCCCGCGAAATCTTCTGGCGATACATATCTCCAATTGCCGTTACCCAAATCTTCCAATATTCCGTAAAGAGGCGGTGCCTCAAAATCGAAGGTCAAAGGCAAGCCAGGGGGATTATCATCGTTGATCGTCAGGTCATCCAAGCTGAAGTTCAGTGTTTCATTGGTTTCTATAGCAAACCGGTCAGGGCGGGCTAATAAGGTTCTTTGTATCCGCAATGCTGGATCACCAAACAAATGATAGGTATACAAAAGGTCCTGAAAATTACCATATTGCCACAATCTAAAGAGTCCCTTATGAATTGCCTCACCAAGTGTAACAACCTGATCGGTGAATACGGCTCTAAAGAATCCACGATTCATTTGGTCATGTCCGCTTGCTACCGACATTCCCGCTGAAGACCAACTTGCGACAGCCCCACCATTGGCATAGCGCACAAATTGTTCACCAAGCGAATCAACAAAATTCGTTGAGCCTGGTCTTCTCGGATCAATGTAGTATCCCTCCATGCAGGACATAATAATGTTGATTGAAGGCTTATCGTTGTTATTCAATAATGGCAGATTGTCTGTCCGAAAGAATCTGTCATTACCATATTGAATTTGGGAGGAATGTCCGATATAGTTGAAGATCAGATTTCCCTCATTAAAGGCATTTAGAACTGCAGTCCGTGTCGATTCAATATCAGGATGTGTGATCTGATAGTAAATGCTTGTGTTGACATCATGGTACGCAGCGGGGAGTTCGTCGTGAACCAGCATATAGGACATTGCCGGGAAATTCCCTGCAGTTCCTGTTTTATCCGCCAAATCAGTTACAACGCGCTTCCAGGTATTATTGGACCCGTCACTTTCATAATTAATGATCTTCGTAACCATAGCTGCAGCTTCAGCTGCGGTATTGGCAGGCAATCTCCCGATCATCATCTCAGGCAGAAGATCATCGCCAGCCAAATGGACATAGGCATTATCCATTGAGTTTTCCACCCAAAAAGGATCATGGTTCAACAATAATGGTGGAAAGAAACTCGTTCGGTTGGTACGAGTAATATTTTTAGGATCGTAGTGACCATCACCCATTAAAACAACATAGCTTGGAGCAGGTTTCTCCCAACTCTTAAAGGCGTAAGCCAAAAATTCCTTGACCGCATAAGCATTATTATTCCCAAAAGAAAATTCATCATAAACATCCTGCAGGTCAACCGCCATTGCGTTCAGACCATGCGTTTGACGCCAATTAGCCAGGTTTTGCGCCTGAGTCATAAAATCGGGATGACTGATGATGATCCAATCAGCCTGATTCGTTGTTGAAAGCAGATCTGAATGGGCATCCTGAGTGATTGAACTAACTTGTTTAAATACAGAGTCCTCACCAAACCAATATTCATGTTCGCCATTGAAATTATCTTTGAAAGAGATCTCCATATCCGAGTCGTCATCAACCGAGAAGTTTTGCAGAACAACACAATTATGCGGGTCTGTAATATCAAAACCAATAATGTCATCGTCAGTCAGTCCGGTAAAAGTTACTTGCCGCTCTCCATAAGCCTCAGCCGTAAAATGATAGAAAGAACCGCTTGCCCTAAAGTTCGAACGTGCAGTGATCACGATTTTGTCGAAAATTTGAGCGTCTCTTTTTAGTACCGAAAAATCATCTGGATCAATTTGGTTGTCCATCGGTATTTTAATTTCTATAAGGTTTGTTCCATCGTTAAAGACACCAGCCGGCACTTCAAGACTCACCTGACCCATGGAAAATTGACCATCAAACGACAGATCTCCAACATAGATACCATTGATCCAGAAAGTGGAATGATGCTGAGGGGAAAGCGCAGAATGATTACTAAAACCGACAATAACGACATCAAGGCTGCCGGAGCCATCGCTGACATCCAAAAGCTCAAAATTCCTTGCCCACCTGCCAACAGTAATTGCTCCTGTATCTTTCGCTACTTCACCAGTAAAAGGATCACCCACATAACGTTCCAGATCATCAGTTCCCTGATATCTGCTTAAATAAGATTTGTTGTCCTCAATTTTTAAAGTCATTGGGTAATCGGAAATATACTCAGCATCCCCAGGGGTTACATCTCGAACAGCCATCCTTTTCCCATTTTCATCGGCGATTGTCAACCAATAAGCATTATATTGTGAATATTTATTATTTTCTTCTGCTTGAGCCGCAAAAATAATTTTGTCATCAGAATCAAAAACGCCATCAGCTTCTCCCTCAACCTGAATTGCCATTTCCTGTCCGCGATACCACATCTGTATTTTTCGAGGATCGGTGCCTGTCAAGGGAACGCCCGCGCTGACCAGCTTGTCGTAGTCTATTTGATAAATTCCACCCTCTAAGACCTGAATTCGCCAGGAATTTTGAGGTGGCGTCCACCTTCCAATAAGGCTCGAAGCTCCTGGGCTTAGTTGAACATCATCAGACTTAATGGCATCAAAACGCCAGGTCTTTGCCTGTTCATAGTTTTGTAACTTGCTTGAAAATAAACCTTCAAATACTTCCGATTCCTGTGGAAGTTGTCCGGATTGAAAGGTTTCGTCTCCAAGTTCGAGCTGCAACACCACATTCAATCTACCAAAAACGGTAATTTTTTGCTCTGCAGGATGATATTGGATTGGATTTAATGCAATTGTCAGAATTCTCTGCGTTCGCATAATTCCATCATTGGAAATCATACCCAGTTCATTCGGAAAAAATTCATAACCCTCGTATACATCTTCATCTTGCAAGTATTCTAAAGTGTATAGGGGAGGTTCGGATGGAGTCGCCTCCAGCAAGCTATTTTCATCAAAAACCTGAGTAGGTTTCGGCAATAACGGAGCGCTCAAGGCAATTTCCTGCAGATTTTTACCTGTAACTTCCAGGCTATACGAAGCCCCTAAGGGAATACCAACACTTTGCAGTATAACAGGCAGCATTGGTTTGCCAGGTTCAGCATTAACTTCATAGTCCATCAAACGAATTTGTAAATATTCGCGATCGCCTATATGCAAAGCTTCAATCTCTAATTGCTCAAGAGAGAAATCAACGCTGAAGGCAATTTGATGATCTTCGAGGCTTTCTTCCACATTGATCATCATATCCATCGATACAGCTGGGATAAAACTTCCCAAAACAAAGACAAAAACGATTAGAAATAATAATGCCTTTTTTTTCATAGTATTGCTCTTATAAAAAATGTTCGACAGGATTCATGTCCAAAGTATAGCTGAAAAGGCTTGCTGTGGTATTTTCGGCAATGCTCGAAAGGCGTTCAACGATTCCTGGAAGCAATTCCTGCCGATAAAAAGGAATAAAAGCAGATTTCAATAGATTCGCCGCGACTGTTATAGGTTTCAGGCTTTCCCTGTAATTAATCCCTCTTCTCTCTAAAAAAACGATCTCTTTCAACTTTCCGTACTTCTCAGAACAAAAGTTAGGGTTAAAATGCCATGGAGTACCAAAAACCTCAATTTCCCCGTCAATATTCCTTAATATCACCTGATCTTCACCTAGGATCTCAACCCCTTTGATCCCCTCAAATTGTGACACAAGTGTTGATTTGCCAACACCAGACTCCCCACAAAAAACCGTTACCCCTTTTTCGGTCAGAATCGCGGAAGCATGTAGGATAATATCCCCAAAACTTGCTAACCAGTTTGAAAAAAATACAATTTCCAAATCCTGTGGCAGAATTGTGATTTTTTCACCAAACAATCGCCCATGAAGAAAATCTTTTGTAAATATTAACTCTCGGTAGACCTTTTGCAGAGGGTTGCGCAGACCAAAATGTTCTTGATCCACTTCCCAAAATTCCCAGATTTTATTCCCAGTAATCTTATTCTTCCAAGCAGCAGCGTTAGGAACAAATCCTTCATCAAATGGCATAACGCTTATGATCATTTCTGGATTTTTTTCCCAGCTTTTTTCAGTACGCTCGAATTTTTTCAAGCAGGATGTTCTATTAACAAACTGAACCTTCTTTTCTGATAGATAGAGAAGGTTCAGTTTAGCAATTTCGAATCTGATCATCGTTATATCATAGGTGATTCATGTGTAACCACCAAAACTTCTGACCCACCTGAACACCCAAATACTTTATGGTTTTGGCGCTTCGTAACAGAGCAACTCAACACTGCAAGTGCGGCCCATAGTTGCCGGTGTAGTCAGCGGACTGGAGTGGCAAATAGACAAAACTGATTCTGTTACTACCATCCTAACCTTTGTTAATTTAGGCGATTCGTACATTTTCTTATCCATATAAATCTCCCTACTGAGCTATTATATCAAGATTGTTATTATTAAACAATGCTTTTCTTTGCTTTGCGGTTTGGCAAATTGGCTCAACAATACTCTCAAAGTCCCCATGAACCACATGCGAAAAAGCCGGACATTGCACGCAAAAAACAGTGGCGTCACAACTTTGGCAAGGGCTGCGTCTCTTCCGCGTCCATTGTCTTATTTCACCAATCTCGTTCCAGGCTTGCATAAAAGTCTTTTCAAGCAGATTAAATTTATTCGTCCGCAACATCATGCAAACATTCATATTCCCAAAGGCGTCAATGTGAAAGCTCTTTAAAGATGCGTTGCATGAAAAAACACGCTCATCCCGTAATATTGCATCACCTGCCATGCGCTGAGCCTTCTGCCACGCTTTTTTCCGTGTCGGATCTGAAAGATCGAGACCAAACATTATCTCTACCGGCACCTGATGCTCCAGGGTTCGCATATCTCCATCAAGGCGCGGCCAGATTGTTCCATCATAGCGGAATTTCAGCCCAAATCTTTCTGTGATCTCCTGCATCAGGTCTAATTCGTGTTGATTCTCTTTAAGAACAACCGTTTTTAGTGTAAGTTTCAATCCAACATCCAGGGCATT
The DNA here is from genome assembly GCA_050946715.1 of Anaerolineaceae bacterium. GTDB lineage: Bacteria > Chloroflexota > Anaerolineae > Anaerolineales > Anaerolineaceae > Mesolinea. The sequence goes on from JBMNVH010000007.1 coordinate 28,842, forward strand.
TCTGATCCCAGCCATACAACGCTTAAAGCTTCCTGGGGTCCTGGTTACCGCCTCATAGGTCGATTCCGTTCCGCCATAAAGCGAAATTTCCAACTGGTCAAGGTTCCAGTCAGCCAACATTTGCGCTTTTTCTTTGCTCAACATCGTACCATTGGTAAATAGAGTTATGATCATGCCCTTTCGCCGCGCGTACTGAAATATTTCGTCAAAATCAGGGCGCAACAATGGTTCTCCGCCTGTAACCATCAGGAAGAAAGTTCCTGCCTCCTCCATCTGATCAAGGATATCTTTCCATTGATAGGTCGTCAGCTCTTTTGCTCTAACTGCTTCATCTCCAGCAGTTTCGTTGATATAACAATGAACACAATTCACACTGCACCGTGGGGTTAGCTCTATTGTCCCGCTCAACGGATAGCGATTATTGCCGATGTGATCCAATATGTTCCGCGAAAACACATCCAGAGTTATATCAGTGTCAAATTCACAAAGACTCATTCTCGACCTCTAAGATGATTTTGGATTCCTTCAATTCATGGATAAACTGTTTCATATCCGCTTCGAGAACGTCTTGATCCACCTCGAATTCCATCATTATTTCATGCGTTAATTCATCAATTGTTACTGGATTCTCCAAACGCTCCCATATAAAAACACCAACTTCATTAAGAGTATAGATAGCTTCAAGATCGGCTACATTCTTTAGCAAAGGAATTAGAACTGCTTCTCCAGCCACATTTCGAAAGATGAAATCCGGATTCCTATAGATCTTGGCTAAATTGTTCATCTCTTTCATTTTCCTTTTCTATAAAGATGGGGATTCTTTGTGCGCGTAATAAGTACCAAAGCGCTCTCATCCTGTTCAGGAAGCGAGACGAATCTACGCGCTTGCCACCCCTCTGGATTTCATCTATTCTACCAAGAACTTGTTGTTTTTCAACCGGTTTATCTTTTACCGACGCATTATCGCCACAGGTTTGTACAAGGTTTTTGTTGCCCATTGAACGAAGTGAAATAAGACGGTGAATAATTGGACGACCTAAATCTGTTTTAATTAATACAATTTCCCCCCGCCTGAGTCTTCCTTCACTCACTTTGGAAATAATAACAGTATCTCCATCCATTATAGTAGGCTCCATACTTCTTCCGACAGCACAGAAGCTTACCTTGTGTCCTAATGCCAGTAATTCCTTGCTCACCTCAAGCAACTGATGCGGTTCAAGAACGATCGCTCTTGCAGTTTTTCTCGACAATTGATTAAATTTTAACTCCTGTTTATTCATATCTCTCGGTTACATATCAGTATCTATTATTCCAGTGACACCAAAGGAAGGAAGAGACGATAGCGATAATCCACAGTAACCTTCCCATTATTGGTGAACATTCCGTCACTTACCACGTAATAAAAAGTAGCTAATCCCAAAAAGTCGGGGTCTGGAGTGAAGATTACATTTTCTCCTACAATTTCCACCGTTCCATTAACTGGGAAATATACGTCCACAATTGTGAGTTCATCACCGTCATCATCATGGTCGTTTGCTAACAGTACAACAAAAGGGATCACTGTTGGCACGTTTGGAACACCAAACAAATAATCATCCTGTGGGAAGGGGAAGTCATTGAGATCCAGAATATCGATAATAAATTCCTTCTCAACCCTGCCTCCCTTATGGTCGGTGGATCGGACGCGAATGTTGTACTGGTTTTTCTCCTCAAAATCGAAGACTTCAGCAGATAAGAGTTGATCACCGTCCACCGTGAAAGAGTCATTATCTTCAGAACCAGTTCCTGGTACCAATTCATAGGTATAGTAATCATTAGGATCTTCATCAACAGTCATAAATCTGCCAGCCCTTGTTCCGATGGGATAATTTTCATATAAAGGATCACTATAGAGAATGATATCAGTTGGAATATTATTAGGTGGGTAAACTGCTAGAAATACAGTGGCACGATTCGAAACAACTCCCATGGAGGATTCCAGCTGGTAAGTAAATGTGGCTGTTCCTTCATAGCTTTGAGCAGGAATAAAAGTCAAGGATCCATCAGATTCGAAAGTGAGCTTGCCTGCATTGGATGGCGATAAAGCGCCCACCATAGTCGCGCTGATATCCGGCAAATTCTGAGGATTGAGATCGTTTATTATCACGCCTTTCGAGACAGGTACAGTTAATGTCTGATCAACATCGGTAGAATAGAGGTCATTAACCGCATAAAGCTCTCGTACCAGCACAGTCGCTGGGTCACCAAGAAAAACATAGGTGTCCATTAATTCAAGATAATTGCCCATCGCCCATAAGTTTAACTTACTGGAAATAACTGCCTGACCAAGCGCTTTGCTACCACTAAGAAACAATGCTCGCAATAAGCCTCGATCAAGCGACTCGTGTCCAGTCGCAACGGACTGCCCAGTGGCACCATAAACCGCTATACCACCTCCAGACGGATGTAGCAAGAAAGTCTCTCCTATCGACGTCAGATTGTTTGTTGGATGAAGAAAATTTGAGTCCAGGCAATCCATTGCCACAACAAAAGGTAGTTTACTTGCGTTGGTCAAGGTTCTGACGGTGGATGCATTGAGCAGATTCTCGTGTGCCCATTGGAGTTCGTTCCCATGCCCAAAAAAGTTTACCAACGAAACGCCAACGTTGTTGGAATCACCTCCATTAAGTGCAGCCGTGATGATTGGACGTAAGGCAGCAGCATCACCATCTATCCCAAGATAAGCCTTTTGCACACTGTAATTATTTGGTTTGTACGACGCCAGCATCGCGTCTGACAAAACTGGGAAGTTACCTGCAGAATCGGCATTGTCAGAAATAAAAAGCCAGTTCTTATGCCAGTCGCCTTCCAATGGCTGAGTTTCATAATTAATGATCTTTGAAACCACCTGTTGGGCTTCCGTCAAGGTACTTACCGGCAGGCGTCCCAACATCATGTCAGGCATCTTGTCAATGCCCACTATGCTCACAAAATGATTATCCGTAGCAACTTCATTCATTATTGGATCGATCGAGCCGAGATAGCTCGGAACCCAACTGGGTCCTGATGTACTTAGATAGTGATTAGGATCGTAATTGGCATCACCTACCAAAACAACATAACTTGGAGCTGGTTGGGCCCAGTTTTGGTAAGTGAAACGTAAAAAGTCACGGATGGCTATTGGCCTGATTTGCCCGTAAGAAAACTCATCATAGATATCCTGAACATCCACAACTGCGGTGCGCAATCCTTTGCTTTGTCTGTAATCTGCCAAAGTTTGTGCAGCGCCTATAAAGTTGGCATGGCTGATGACAATATAATCAGCCCCATTGGTCGCACTTCGCAGCGTTGAATAATTGTCGCGAAAAACAGCCGGCTGGTGGTATTGTGTTTCTGTTTGTAAACGATACTCGACCTCAATCGGGCAAAAATCCTGGAAAGTAGCTTGATATAAACCTGAATCCTCTGTGACCGAAATACCAGTGAGCTGGATTGGATTATTAGGCTGACTTACATCAAAACCTGTCAGTGTTGAATCTGTAAACCCTGGAACCTGATATTGCCAATAGCCGGAACTGGAATTCCTTAGCAAAGCCTGATCCGAAACCACTGTATTATTGGCTATATAGTTGATCTCAAACCAATCGAGATTGACAAAATCATTTACACCGTGACCAGCATTCATACTAAACGTGATCGTGTTTGTTCCAGGGTTCAATACAATGGCAGGGATTGCCAAATTTGCCAAATAAGGGAATTGTCCATCCCACCTTACTGTTCCAAGATTGCTTCCATTGATTGAAACCTCTACGATATGATCAGGATAAACGGTGCTATTGCTGCTCATGCCGAAAAACTTGATCGATACCGATGCAGCAGCATCTGCGGTAACATTCGGCAGATTCATCGTAGTTGACCAGGTCGAAGGATAGCCAGGATAAGCATAGAGATCGCGCCATATGAAACGATCAAGTAAGTCATCACCTGGCAGCATGGATTTATAGCTGAGATTTTGTTCAAATCGCCTGGTAAGCTGTGTTGTGGTATCGAGCGTCGCGCTTCCTGGAACAACTGATTTACTGGTCATGCGTGTCCCAGGTGTATCCTGGAGGGTCAACCAGTAGATATTTTTATTGCTATATTTATTGAGGAGTTTTACTCCATAGAAATCTATACTGTCATTGACATCAAAATTCCCATCCGCTTCTCCTGAAACCAGACAGGGAATGGCTTCTCCATTGTTGAATATCTGGAAGTTTCTCGGATCAGCATTGCTGGGCAAACCGCCAGCTGACGAAAGCATTTCATAACTGATTCGCTGCATTCCGGTTTCGCTTACCTTAATGCGCCAGGAGTTTTTGGAAGGAGCCCATTCTGGATTTGTATCCTCACCGAATCCATTCTGAGCAAGTGCCTGCGAGCTATCAATAGCACGCCAACGCAAACCCTGTTCATAATTGACCAACATGTTTCGATAGATATCCTCAATATCCTCATGATCAAAACCTATTTCGGAATCAGACCTCAAGTCGAAACCTGTGAAGCTCAGCCTAACTTCGATCTCGTGAAAAGCTAAAAGCTGTTGCATTCCGGGGTCATATTGAATTGGGTGAACAGAAACGGTTACGATCCGTTGGTTTCTGAACATACCTTCGCTGGTTAAACGCGCCAAGGCTTCTGGGTAAGGTGAGGCATTTTGATAAATTTCAGGATCAAGCTGATAAAAGGCTTGTTTGTTCACAGGGATCTGTTCATACGGATCTTTTTGAAAATCAAAATCCGGATCCGCAAAGCTGGGAGCGGGGATGACCGGAGACTCAAGAGCTATTCTATCAAACGCTCCCGGGATCACTTCCAGAGCAATATCTGCGCCAATTGGGACAGCAAAAAAAAGTGTTTCTACCGGCAAGGCAGGAGAACCGGAAATAACGTCGTTCTGCATCTCGGGGAGAATCACTCGTGTGTAAGATTCACCTTCTATCATGACAGATTCGGTAATCAGCTGATCGATCGGGAAAGTAAGAACTGCATTGCTCTCCAATTCGTCATTCATTGGAGACACAGAGAACTCAGCCTGAACCGGGGCAAAACTCCACAGTCCAATTAACATTGCCAGTATCAATGTGAATGAGAATATTTTTTTCATCTTTTAAACGATAGTCTCCTGAACGGGTGGATCCATCCCCCATCCAATAAACAAGAGGCACAATTCATAAAAGAGATGTGCCTCTTATTAGGGTGAGATATTAAGGTCGCGAGCCAGGCAAGATGAATCTTCTCGGTGTGACAATGATCGGATCTAACTTGGGTAAAACACTGGATGCAACCGGTCCTGTCAAACTAACTGAACCGTCAAATTCAACGTCTTCAAGCCAGTAATAATACTTCACACCTGGTTTGGCGGTCGTATCCTCCCAAACGTAACTCGCGCCCATGTTCCCTCCAGGATTAGCACTAGGAATCAGGCTGTCATTCAGTTTGACCGCGCCAGCACTGATGGAGGTGAAGAGGCTGGTAGAGCGATAGATGTTGAAGCCCATATTGTTAATTTCGTTGGTGGTCTCCCATTTCAGAGTGACACCCTTTTCAGTCCCTTCTGCAGTGAAGTAAGCAAGTTTAACTCTGGTCGGAACATTTTCAATATCACAATTATTTACATAACTGCCAGTGGAAGGTTCTTCAGCTAATGGACTGCAAAGCAAAGGATCCTGGCAGCCAGCTGATGTGGTCTCCCGGTCATAGGGCCAGACGCAAGCTTTGTTGGAAATGGTGCTTGGGTAGTCATAGCCAAACTCAACTGAACAGCGTGGGTCACCAGCATTTTTAGAACAGTAGGTTGCATCATAGGTCCACATTGTGACATAGATCCGAAAAGTCTTGGAAGCACCTGCGGCGAGATCACTCATGGTGCGGATCTTAATGATATCTCCGAATCCATTACAACCTTCGGTTATTGTAGAACAATACTCGACCACACCATCTCCCCAGGGTCCTTCCCAAAGCGTCTCACCGGTATTTACGTCAGGATACCCCGTTAGGGCGGCGGCATTATCGGGATAATGCTTAGCCTGGGTGTAAACACCGTCATAGGAATCAAACCATGCTCTATCTGTCGCCGGTCTCAGCCAACTGGGAAGATCGTCATATATAGCATAGCCATGCGCAGGATAAGTGCTATTGTTCGTGACCGTAATATCGTACCAGAAGGTTTCCCCCGGATCCACTTTTGGGGTCTTGCCACCCTCGAAACCACCGGCAGTTTTGGTAATGCTCAAGTCAACAGGATTGGCAAGGGACTCAAAATTGGCATTATCTGAGTGACATTTTGAAGCCGTACCCGGACAGTTAGGATTAAAAGAATCACATGGGATAGGATTGTGAGAATCTTTGTTCTGGTTCCAGGCAAATGTATAGCCCATTTGACCACCAAGAAAACCATCCGTACATGTAAACGTAAAATAAGGCGTTATAGCATAGGTTTGTACTTTTCCTGGGAGATCGCCGCATTTGTCAACTGTGCTGCCTGCTGGGGTCCATTCCATGTCGTAAAAAGATGGACCGATCATTGGCACCTCAGGAACTGGTTTTGGCGGAGTTATCAATTGTGGTCTCAGATAGGCATAACCACAATTTCCATTAAGTCCATCACCACCGTCCAAAGCAAAGAACATATACGGGTCGTAAACACCGCCTGTGCTATAAAAGTCAACAACAAAACTGTATGTTCCGGTATCTCCTGCATATTCACAGTGATCAACAACGTCGTAAACTACAACACTGCCAAGTTGAGCGTCATTAGCGGTACAGTTTGGCACTTTCGTAAGTCCGCAGGCATCCATCACACAGTTCCCTGCTAGCTGGGGCTCCTGGATATCCACGCCAACAACTGGTTGCTGCACATCAATACCGATCGGAGTGATCCCCTGAGGCTGGATTGCCGCGCTTGCCTCCTGGATAAACGATATACTTAAGGTAATCAATAAAATAATGATCAAAATTGAAAATTTGCTTTTCCTCACAATACCCTCCTAGATATGAAAAGAACTTGTATAGATAATATCTAATTATACGAGTGTCTTCTAATTAATCAATAGGCAGTTTCAACAGAAATGCAAAGTAATCTGAGTTTCCCAGTAATTTAATAATTAATTTTTGTTCTAATGATCGTTTGTGGCTATCAGAAGCTTATCGAAAGGTCTTAACTTCCTCTATTTAAAGAGTTCGCTCATGGTCGAGAAACCATGAGCGATATTTTCATAAATACGAGCTTTGAAAGCTCACATTCTTCTTTATTATGATGCTTTGCGCTAATCAACCCATTCAGCTCTCACTGGTCCATGAGTTGTGATCGTTCCATTTACGTCCACATCCTCGATCCAGTAAAAATAAGTTGTATACGGCAGGGCGCTGTTATCAATAAACTCATAATCCGCGCCAAAGGTGCTTCCAGGGGGAACCAGGCTTGCGATCAATTCCTGATTCAACTGAATCGCATCCTCACGGATAAGCGTTTCTGAGCGATAGACATTGAAACCGATGTTGTCCGTCTCAAAAGCCGTCTGCCAACGTAAAACGATCGACTCTTCTTCTCCACTGGCTTCAAAAAAGTTCATTTCGACTATTAGCGGTATGGCTTGTGTTAATACCGCCCAAACGCAGGAGCAGTTAGTCGAATTTTCATCACTTATAAAAATTCCGTCCGTTCTAAGATCCGGGTTATAAGTTGTACAAGCGTCGTTAACGTCCACAGTAGTAAAACCTAGTAAGGCAAGTGAGTAACTCAACACAGTATCATCGGCTTGTTTACAGTACAGTTTGTTACCCTGAGTCTGCTTCGGGATCATAGCGTCAGCGCAAGGTGAAGTATCTCCATATGGACAAGGTCCAATGGATGGATAGTTCACCGTCTCGTCATAAACAATAACGAAGGTATGATTGAGAGTCGTTGTAGTTGCGCCGCCAGGTAGAGGATCACCTTGCTCATTATCAACGACTGTAGCATCAGGACCACAATCAACTTCACTTATAACCAAAGATGCATAGGTTGTATTAAAATTATTCTTATCCATGACCCTAATCGGCTTGTTGATATGGCACATTTTCCCGAGAGGGAAGGGTGCCAATTCACCATAATCAGTCCGATTTTCAATTGGGTTCACGGCCTGAATGCCTTTGAATGCAAGTCCACTTTGATAATAGAAATGCTGTGCCTGGTAAAAGTCGTTAGCATTATCCCAGCAGTTATTAACTTTGAATCTATCACTGTCAGGAGTACCATAGCGCACCTGATTCCAGTTCGTCGTTTTTATGTCCTGAACAGAGGGGAAATCTCTTCGTGTCACTACACGCCAGGTGTTGGTCGCTCGATCATAAATGTCCTCTGGATTTTCAAAGCTTCCAGGAGGCCCATCTGCGTAGCGAAGACAATTCGCTCCAAAAGTGTATTGATTTCCTGGATCGGAAATAGTACCATCAACATAGCCCCAGGTCGCATCAATGTGTCCATGTCGCATCGAATCACCAGAAATCACTACCATAGACAGCATTACGATAACCATTAAAATTGAAGATAGAATCTTTCTCATTAACTTCTCCTATAAGTCCTTAACTATCTCACATATTATCATTCTATAAAAATATAGATTCCTTGTCAATACGAAACAATCGACACAATTTGCTTATCTATTCTAAAAAAAAGCTCGCGATCTGGAGATCACGAGCTTTTTTTCATTATTAGACTGGAAAACTGGTAATGTGTCTTTTACTAATCAACCCATTCTGCTCTCACTGGCCCATGACTTGTGATCGTTCCGTTTACGTCCACATCTTCGATCCAGTAAAAATAAGTTGTATACGGCAGGGCACTGTTATCAATAAACTCATAATCCGCGCCAAAGGTGCTCCCCGGCGGAACCAGGCTCGCGATCAATTCCTGATTTAACTGAATAGCGTCCTCACGGATAAGCGTTTCTGAACGATAGACGTTGAAACCGATATTGTCTGTTTCAAAGGCAGTCTGCCAGCGTAAAACGATCGATTCTTCCGCTCCACTGGCTTCAAAGAAGTTCATTTCAACTGCCAGCGGTAAAACAGGGCCAATTTCTGCCCAAGGGACAACGCTATTGATGGAACCTTCATTACTGATAAAGACACCTGAACCTATTATTATCTGATCACTATACTTCAGATTTTCAACAGAGTCGTTCAGACCTATGGAGGAGAAACCTAAAATGTAAACATTATATTCAATTACATTAAAAGTTCCATCTTCATATTCATATTTGCAAAATAACGTATTGCCTTCCATCTGTCCAGGAATAATAGCGTCTGCACAAGCGCTTCCTCCCGGATATTTGCATGGTGGAGAATTAGGGGTTTCATCATAAGCAATCTCGAGTCTGTAAACGAGATCTATTTTGTCTGGTGGTGGGTCAGAATAAGGGTTTCCTTCTAGGTCATCGACTATTATTCCTTCACCACAATCGACATCTTTAATGACCAAATCCATATAAGTCTTATTAAATCCGTTACCGTTAATGAGTGAGATAGGATTATTGATATGACTCAGCTTCCCGAGCGGAAAAGGATCCGTTTCCGGGGCAATACGTTTTGGAGTAGTCGCATCTACGCCATTAAATGCTAAACCACTCTGTTTCTGAAAAGAATACACATTATTCCTACCACATCCATTATTATAAATGGAAGAAATAGAACCATAGCGAACCTGGTTCCAGTTTGTTGTACTGCCTTCCTGAATACCGGTATTATCAGAATTATAAATTGAAACTGTTATATCGTTATTATTGGTATTCGGGTTAGTTTGTGTGCCGTCTGGACCATCAGCATAACGCAGACAAGTAGCTCCATCTATATATTTATCATCAGGATCCACTTGAAATCCATCTACTAATCCCCAGGTCCCATCAACATTGCCATACCGCATCTCGGAACTAACTGCGAAAACCGTGGTAGCCAGTATAATAACAGTAAGAAAGGTCGAAATTAAAAATTTCTTTTTCATCAAATTCCTCCTATTCATCAATGACGCAAATCTTAGACTCGCGTCTATCATACCAAATTATTATTTAATGTCAATTATTTCTTCTTTAGAAATTTAGACTCTAAAGTACATTACTTGTTACTTTTGGACTTTTTAATAACTTGCAATCCTGAGATCATTCCTATGGAGCTTTATGCCGAATTGTCTGCTGCCACAAGAGTATAATCTGGCAAAAGAAAGTAGCAACGATAAATATAATAGAATATAAGGGATTTGACCCTGCAAAGAAATCAGCTCAAAGAATTGTCATTACTGCACATAAAAAACTATCCCCTCCATAGCAGACACAGTAAAATATCTTCCCGCTGCCTTTATCATGTGGGGAAATTTGTTGTTTATTTGACTTTGATTTCACTTCCTCGTGGACAGAAAGTTCACGAGGATATATCCATCACTATAAGGTTTGAGAGCTCGATACCCTCGTTTACAAACCAATCCGTCCACTAATCAACCCACTCAGCTACAGCAGGTCCATGAATTGTTGTTGTTCCGTTTACGTCCACATCCTCGATCCAGTAAAAATAGGTAATATAAGGCAAGGCGCTTTCATCAATAAACTCATAATCCGCGCCAAAGGTGCTCCCCGGAGGAACCAAGCTCTTGATCATCTCCTGATTCAACTGAACCGCATCCTCACGGATAAGTGTTTCTGAGCGATAGACATTGAAACCAATGTTGTCAGTCTCAAAGGCGGTTTGCCATCGCAAAACAATCGACTCATCTGCTCCATTGGCTTCAAAGAAGTTCATCTCAACGGCACTCGGCAAATAATCGGAAATCTCACCCCAAACACAGGCACAGTTTGTTGCACCTTCGTCACTAATAAATATACCCATACTGTCGTCTTGGTTGTAGACTTTATTTGAACAAGATTCGTTCAGACCAACAGGGGTAAACCCAAGAATTATTACCGTGTAATCAACTATAACACCGCTTTGAAATTTGCAGTATAAATGGCTTCCTGACGCTTGCCCTGGTGTGATGGCATCCGCACACGGTTTAGTGTCACCATACGGACAATCACCCACAGGGTTGTTCGACGTCTCGTCTAAGTCCACATTAAATGTATAGGTCAGATTCGTTGTACCACCAGCAATTGGTTTTCCAGCCGCATCGACCACTGTAGCGCCAGGTCCGCAATCGACATCGCTTATTTTTAATGTCGCAACGGTCCTCTCAAAGTCATTGCTTACACTAATGGGATTATTGACATGGCACATTTTCCCAAGAGGAAATGGCTCCAAATTGCCATAGTTTACAGGTTCCGCAGGTGGTTGAACTGCGTCTATGCCATTAAAAGCGATACCGCTTTGCTTACTAAAAGAGTCTTGAGTTGGATTGCCACTACAAGAATTTCCATATCGTACCTGGTTCCAGTTGGTAGTGTTTCCACTTTGGACAGACGAATCTTCATCTCTGATCTCAATCCCTCCGGTGAAGTCGGTGGGATCCTCATTCGAGCCTCGGGGTCCGTCAGCGTATCGCAAGCATGTGGCACCCTGTTGGCCAGAAGGAAGGTGTTGATCTACCAAACCCCAGGTCAGGTCGGTGTTGCCTTTTCGCATCGAACTCGCTGCGAATACAACTGTGACTAACATTACTAGTGTTAAAAATATTGACGATAGAAATTTCTTTTTCATCAAATTCCTCCTATGTACCTAACGATGAAAAGAAACAATTGAATAATAATATATTAACACAATTTAATTACATTGTCAACATTTCTTTATCCTTTTAATATTACTTTAATGTATTTTTGAATGAGATAGATGACAATTTCAGATTATATTGGATAAACAAGTCTGGATAAACAAGTCCCACAAACATGCTTAATCAAATATCTTTTTTAAAAGAATCTCGCCATTATAAAAATGCCAGAATTTGTTTTAAAATAGTTACTCGTGGTCGAAAATCCACGAGCAACTATTCATTTCTTACTAATTTTGAAAACTTTAATAACCCTCTTTATAAATCACACCCTAGTCGATCCACTCTGCTGCCACAGGACCGTGGGTAGTTATGGTTCCATTTACATCCACATCCTCGATCCAATAAAAATAGGTCTTATAAGGTTTTGCACTGTTATCGACAAACTCATAATCCGCGCCAAAGGTGCTTCCCGGAGGAACAAGACTTTTAATTAGTTCCTGATTCAATTGGGTCGCGTCTTCGCGGATAATGGTTTCTGAGCGATAAACATTGAAACCAATATTGTCAGTTTCAAAAGCTGTCTGCCAACGGAGCACAATCGCTTCCTCCGCTCCACTGGCTTCAAAGAAGTTCATTTCAACCGCCAGGGGATTTGGATAAGTAATGACAGCCCAGAGACAACCACAGTTGATGCTATCTTCTTCACTAATAAAGATACCTTTTATAGAGCTACTCTCTGCGTAAACAGCATCTTCACAATGCGCCCACATGCCCGGTACGGGTGTTGAAGGATCATCTAGAAGTGCAGACGTGATTCCAATAATTGCTACTGTGTATTCACTTACCTCTGTTTGTCCCTCATACTTGCAAAAAAAGTTTTCCCCTTCAGTCTGTCCGATGACAACAGCGTCTGAACAGGGTCTCCCAGTCGTTGGATATTCGCATATATCAGGAGAAGCGTTATCATAATTCCACGTTTCATGATATCGCACTGGAATTCTGTATTCGAGATCCACTTCTGTTGGGTTTCCAGGCAAAGGATTCCCATTCTTATCAGCTACCAATGTTCCGTTGTCGCCACATTCAACCCCCTTGATGGTTAAATCAATATAAGTTGTATTCATACCACCGTGATAAATATTATTAAGACCTATGGATCTGTTGATGTGACACAACTTTCCAAGCGGAAACGGAGTCGCATCCATGGCTGTACGTTTTACAGTCGCTTCGTCCACGCCATTGAATGCCAAACCACTCTGAAGTTGAAAAAGTGGTACATTATCGGGCGTTTGCGTAAGACACCGAAAGGTTTGAGTATCTATAATAGCATAGCCATAGCGAATCTGATTCCAATTGCTAGTATCAGTTTTCTGAACAGCAGGATTATCAAATGAAAGGGAAATATCGTTATTAAAAACATTTGGGTTTGCATTAGAGCCGCTAGGTCCGTCTGAGTAGCGCAAACATTCGGCACCAGGTGTAAGTGTATGGGCTGGCAAATTTGTTGTATCAACAAAGCCCCAGACCCCATCAATGTTCCCATAACGCACCATGGAATTGACAGCGATAACACCAGCAGCCAGCAAAGCAAGTACTAATATGAATGAAATTAGGAATTTCTTTTTCACTAAAACCCTCCTCTGTGATCAGTGATGAACAATTGTTAACTTATAATAGCAAAGATTACATTTTTTGTCAATTAATTATTAATTTTATGTTATTGAAAATTTAATACTTAAGAGTCGATATTGCTTCACTTTATTTCATTCAGCTTGCAAATAAAAACCGGGTTTAAAAAGTTGGTGTGATCATACAAGGCTCAGGCTGGACAGCCTCAAGTTTGTTCCCACAGAAACCAAACCTTTCAGCCCAGGAACCAAGGAATACATTTGTATCTTCCGGCTCCCACCAGAATCGCACAGTGCGATTTGTTGTCTTCCACTCACCGCTGACTATGTTGTTGGTGTATATTCCGCCCTCAAATGTATACGCAGTTCCGTCAATTGTCGCGTTTCCGAATACTTTATCACCTATCACCGTCAGCGTCATGATGCTATGAACATATTTTCCAGTTGTGTTTTGAAACCAGATATTCCACTCGCCTGCCCACTCTAAAGGTATCGGCGTTAGAGTAATTGTTGGGCTTGGAGTCGACGTTGAGGTCGCACTCGGAACAGCTGTATTATTAGGAGATGGTGAAGTAGGGGTTTTTGTTGGGTCATTACTGATTGGATACGGGCTTTGTGAAGCCGCGTAAACAGGAGGATTGCTTGGGTCAGGCTCCTGACTGACATTTGGCGCGATAAGCGTTTGAGGCGCCTGGTAAGTAGATGTTGCCGCTGGATCAGCTGTACCAATTTGACCTTCATCATCATCGGTTATCTCGGTGGCAAAACCATTGCTTTGCGAGCTATTGCTTATTGTCGCAACACTCTCACCCGCAAAACTTTCAACGCCCTTTCGATCCTTATTAACACATGCCGTAAGGACAAGCATGAAAACAACAAAAATTAGAATTAACCTCTTCATAGCCTCATTTTATCATTCTTTATCGCGTCTATTTCATTGGTTCAAACACTGAGGTGGCAAGTATCTCACACGATCTACATATCTTTATAAAATTATTAGTCGGGAGACCCTGTTTGAACCTAATAGATCATTCCTCTTTATAACCGCCGGCATTGCTGAAGCGCTTTTACTGTCGCTTCAATGACCCAATCCTGTTGCTCCTCAGTCATCGTCGGAAAGAGCGGCAAGGTCACTTCTCTTTTTGCCGCCTGCTCAGTTACCGCCAGATCGTTCTCTGAATTTGGAGCAAATTGGCGGTAAATTTCAAAGTGATGTACCGGTGGGTAGTGAAAACTGCTTTGAATACCTTGTTCTTTCAAGGATTCACGAAAGGCATCCTTATCGACATCTTCCGGCAAAAGCACTGGGAAGATGTGAAAAGAACTCTGTCCTCGTTTTTCCATAAATGGCAAACCAAGATCAGGGCAAAGCTTCCTAAAGCGCTCCTGATAACGTCGGGTCAAAACCTCCCGTCTGGCGTTGCCTGCCGGTAGTTTTTTGAGCTGCTCGATCCCAATCGCCGCCCGGATCTCGTCGATCCGGTAGTTGTAGCCCAGCGCGACCACATCATAAGTGCTGGCATGCCCCTTGTGACGATCCCATGTCAGGCTCGTCATCCCATGCGAACGCATGATGCGAACCTTCTCCGCCAGTTCGTCTGAATTGGTCAGCACCATACCGCCTTCAGCCGTGGTCATATTCTTATTGCCAAAGAAGCTGTAACAACCCAGATCACCCCAGCTGCCAAGCGCGCGTCCCTGTAAACTTGCGCCGACGGCATGCGCGGCATCCTCGATCACAAACAAATTATTTTTCTGTGCCAACTCCATGATGGCAGGCATATCACAGGCAAATCCGGCATAATGCATGACCATAATCGCCTTTGTGCGTTCGGTGATCTTCTCCTCGATCGCCTGAAGAGAAATACAAAGCCAGTCCTCACTCTCAAGATCCGCAAACACAGGCGTCGCTCCCGTATAACGGATGGCGTTTGCCGTAGCGACAAAAGTTAGAGAAGGCAGGATTACCTCATCACCCTCTCCCAGAGCAAGCGCCATACAGGCAAGATGCAGAGCTGCAGTAGCATTATTGACCGCGATGGCGTGTTTTGTGCCCGCGAACTCGGAAAACTGCTTTTCAAATGCGCTGGTGGTTGCCCCCATTGTCAGCCAACCTGAACGCAAGACCTGGAGTACAGCCTCTTCTTCCTCGACCCCCAGATTTACATCTGCTAATGGTACGCGCCAGTTCATTCTTCTCTCAAAAACTGAGCCCGCATGATCTCAAAATCCTCAACGGCAGCCAAATAATCTTCATGGTCACCGAGATCACGCCAATAGCCGTCATAAGGATAGCTCATAACGAGCTCATCAGCTTCGAGCAGATCCTGAACCAAAGTTGGGAAGTCATAATATTTGCCTTTGGGAATATATTGCATCACTTCGGGTTCAAAAACATAAATGCCCATGCTCACTTTAAAATCAAGTGTTGGCTTTTCGATATATTTTGTGACCTGGTTAGGAAGCCCATCATATTCCAAAACGCCCAGATTGATTTTATGCGTCCGCAGATGGCTGGCGATCGTGCATACCGCCCCATTTTCACGATGGAACTGGATCAGATCATTGACATCCAGAAGGGTCAGGACATCACCGTTGCATACCAAAAAGGTCTCATCCAAAGAATCTACCAGGGTAAGGGGTCCAGCTGTTCCCAACGGTTCACTTTCGACGCTGTAACTGATGTTAAGCCCATATTGTTCGCCATTTTTGAAGTATGCCTGCATCAGATGAGCCAGATGACCAACCGTGAGCACAATATCTTTTACACCCGAGTGGCTCAATTGTTTGAGCAAGACCTCAAGAATTGCATGATCACCGACCGGCATCATTGGTTTTGGGAGGATATATGTGTAAGGGGCAAGTCTGGTACCTTTACCGCCTGCAAGGATGACTGCTTTCATTTAATTACCTGACTAACTTTTAAATATTATACCGTTCTTTAATAGAAAAGCTTTTTAATCAGACATAATTAACAGGGCAATTGCATCTAAATCACCTATTTAACTTCTGTAAATAAGGCATATGTGGTGCAGTTGCGGATTGTCATCGCGAGGAGCCCTTTAGGGCGACATGGCGATCTGCCTTAAAACTTTTGATTCACAAAAATAGAATGGAAAAATAATTAACTGCAGATTGCCACGCCCCTAGAGGGGCTCGCAATACCCTGACGGGCACAGGTACCCAAAGGGCACGATGTGACTGTCTGCTAAGTGAAGTTTCAATTTTTAGAGTTTTTTCTATGCTTGGCTAAAAAGATTGATTGATTTTCGTATTTACGCTTGATTCGAATAAAAATCATCGATATTTAGATACGTTTGCCCTAACGTAATTAATCGACTTTTAAAGAATGTTCTTCTAAACACCATATTCGTTTGACTTATATAGATCCATATGGGACCGAATCCAGGTGATCGTTCGGGTCAAGCCTTCCCGCATCGGAACCTGCGGCGTCCAATTGAGCTTTTCCCGGGCTTTGCGATTATCAGATATCAAACGCTTCACTTCGGACTTTTCAGGGCGAATTCGTTTCTGGTCGATCTCCACAACAATCTCTTTTCGCAGAATTTCAAAGATCAGTTCCGCGATCGAACCGATGCTGATCTCCTGACCACTGCCAAGGTTATAAACTTCTCCGTCCCAAAGATCTGATCGCGCTGCGGCGATAAAACCCGCGACAGTATCATCGACGAAAGTAAAATCCCTGATCGCGTCCAGATTGCCCAGTTTGATGCGATCTGATGCTAATGCCTGCGTGATAATGGTTGGAATTACCGCACGGGTGCTCTGCCCAGGTCCGTAAGTGTTGAAGGGTCTGACCGTAATTGAGGGAACATCAAACGAACGAAAATATGCCTCGACCAATTTATCAGCCCCGATTTTGCTGGCAGAATAAGGAGACTGCCCTTGCAAGGGATGCTCCTCATCGATCGGCACGCGCAGCGCGGTTCCGTAAACCTCGCTGGATGAGGCATGCACCAGACGACAGCCCGTTTTCCGACAGGCTTCGAGGATATTCAAGGTTCCAAGCACGTTGGTCTGTACTGTTTCGACCGGATGCAAATAGGAATACGGGATCGAGATCAATGCGCCCAAGTGAAAAACAACATCAATGCCTTCCATAGCGCTTTCCACCGCGCTGTGATCGCGCAAATCCCCCCTTACCAGCTCAATTTGGCTCAAAATCGTTTGGGGCAAAGTTGCCAGCAAGCCCAACTCAGCTCTGGAGGTGTAACGAGTGAAAGCCCGCACGGCAGCCCCGTTCTCAACCAATTTTTCTACCAGTCGGGAGCCGATAAAACCAGCCGCCCCGGTAACAAGTACTTTTTTATTCTGAAAGTATCCAACCTTACTTAACATTTTCACTGAGCCCTTGTAAAGATTTCTCCAAGACCTTGACCAGATCAGGCAATTTAACAACTTTCGCCTCTGTGGAATTGCATATCTCCAGGATGCGATCGTACTGATCCGAGCGGCAATTTTTTATCGCGATCATTAAAATATCAACCTGATACTTCTCAACGAGAGCCGGGATGGCATCAATTGGACCAAGAACCCTAACCCCAGCGAAATGCATATCGCGTTTTTTAAAGTCATCATCCACAAAACCAACCAGTCCAAAAACACTTTCGTAGGCGCTGCGTTTTACCAACCATGTTGCCAGCTCCCCCAACTTGCCGGCACCAACGATCAGAATCCTCTCAGTGAAAATTGGGCTATCACCCCGAAAGAGCAACCAACGATAGGCAATGCTACTCAACAATCTTTCGCGATACCGCACACCAAGCAAGCCAATATATACCGTCAAACCGATCAGCCAAAACATGCTGAAAGGTATCCAGGGTTCCGTGATCCAAAATCGGTTGACAGCCCACATGATCGCCATTGTCAGACCTACTGATACCCCGATGTCAAGAATATAAGCGGAGCTGGCATTATCCCAGGAAATGCGCTGAAGCCCCAGAAGCATGTTAAAGAAGCTGGTGAGAATGGCAATTAACAACGCAAGAACAATAAAAGTCCAAACACCAAGGTTTATTACCGTGCTGATGCGCCAGGCAACCCCAGAAAGACCAACTGCGACAGCTGCCACAATAATATCCAACAAAAACCACGGTACAACACGGCGAAAGAGAGCAAAAACCGGACCGCCAAAAATGTAACGCTCATCAATATTTTTCTGGCGCAACGAAGGTAATAAAGCGATAGCGGTCATCGCAACGATATCGATATCAGTCAGTATATTATGATTGCGAACATAAAGTTGATCTAATCTGAGTTTGTCAGGCAGTATTTTGACCAAATAATCGTCCAGGAAACCATCGCCTTTCAACAGCTTTTCCTCATCGCGATAAAGGATCGATGCCGGACTGGTGATGCCTGGTCTGACTGAAAGAATTTCGGCTTTCACGTCCTCATCCCAGGTCATAGCGATATCGTAATCTTCAGGGCGAGGACCAACAAAACTCATATCCCCAATCAGAACATTCCAAAGTTGAGGCAGCTCATTGAGTTTAGTGTCGCGCAGAAAACGCCCGACCTTAGTAACCCGGGGGTCATCGCAGGCGGTGATTGGCGCGCCCGGCTCATCATTGGACGCAACCTGCATCGTCCTGAATTTATAAATATTAAATGGACGCCCTCGCCGACCCATACGGCGACCAGTATATATTATTGGTCCTGAAGAGTCCTTGCGAATAGCTATTGCGATTCCGATGAAAAGAGGCAGAAAAATGATCATGCCCAGAAAAGCGGTAACAAAATCGAATAAACGCTTAATGAAACAAGTAAAGAAATTTGGACAATACTCTTTATCTTTTCCTGTTTTTTTTGCCCCAACATTTTCTGAGCCTTCAAGAGACTGCACGTTAAACCCTCCTCTCACAGATAGATATTCGCAAGATAATAAAGTTTACTATAAATTGGTGACTTTGTTAAAGATTCATTAGCAATTCTCAGTATGGTAATTCAATAGGACTCGTGGCCGGTAGTGCTCGAGAGAACCCATTTTTATTAGTGTTCGTGCTTGGTATCCTGACCATGAAAAAGATATAAGGAGAATTTCTCTGAAAAAAGTTTTAAGATCAGTTGATAATAGCCGGCTTAGAATTCAGGCACCTGACCCTTTTTATCCCCCCAACGATTCCAGAAACGGAACAAACCTACAATAAACCCAAGCCCATAGGCTGTATGCATACACCAGTAAGCAAGACAAACCCTCAGAGCTTTCGGAACTTTACAATCCGATATATTCAAAGCTGATAAAAGAGTGGTAACAAAATAAAAAAGAATGAAACCAAAACCCAAAATGCGTAAAAAGGGGATCAATAAGCATACGAATACACAGGCTACCAGTCCAAGCATAAATATCGCTGGGATAAAATGGCGAAGGCTCATTTGCCTGAGATGTTTTTGCAAAACTCGGATCTTCCAGAACCCGTACTGAAAGTATTGTCGCCAAAAAGTTCCAGGCCTGCTCCGGACATTGTAATGCGATTTGATTTCAGGATTAAGCATAATCTTTCCACCATGCTTTCGCAAACGATAATTAAATTCATCGTCCTGGTTGCGAACCAACTCTTCGTCAAATAAGCCTATTTCTGTAAATAACTCTGCAGGCCAGGCACCCAAATAAACTGAATCGACCTCTTCAACCCTGGTCGAATAATGAAAAGCGGAATCCCCCACTCCCAGCCTTGAGCTCGTTGCTCTGACAACCGCCTCTCCGAAGGGAGTGCTGGCAACACCATCCATTCGACCACCTACATTTTGTACCTGATGATCGAACAAAGTCGAAACACACTTGCTGACGTAATCGCTTTCGAGAATTGTGTGTCCATCAGCTCGAATAATCACCTCACCCTTGGCTTGACGAATCAGAATATTCAATCCTTTGGCAACGATCTCACCCGGATTTGAAAAGATCTGAACACGCGGATCACCGGAAGCGATCTCATTGACAATTTCCAGGGTCGCGTCTTTTGAATTCCCGTCCGCGATCAAAACTTCATAATTATCAAAGGGATAGTCCTGATCAAGAATGCTTTTTAGGGTGTTCTCAATGTACTTCTCTTCATCTTTGATAGCAAGGATGATCGATACGAATGGTTTCTGATTTGATAAAACAGGAAGCAAGATCAAAACCTTTCGTTTTCTGGCATTGTGTTGATCACAAATTTCCGTTTCCCGGTTTTGTTTAATGGTATTTCATTAACAATTTCGATATTGATTAACAATCCACCGGTTCCTTTTTCATAGAGCGCCTTTTTTATTTGGTTCTGGTCAACTTTTTCTTGGCCGTGAGGAACAATTAATAACGTGATTGCTCCAATCTCAGACTGATGGATCTGAAAGCTTTCGATACTTTTAAATTGTTCCAGAATGCCCTTAAAGAAGTAAACAATCAGACGACTTCCTTCTGGAGTATAAATCATATCCGGTTGTCTTCCATAGACCCCACCTAAAAGAGGAAAAGTTCTTCCGCAAGGACAGATTTTGTCATCTGCCCTCATTGCCAGATCGCCAACTTCATAGCGAATCAGCGGTGTCGCACCTGCATGTAATCGCGTAAGCACTACCCTTCCAATTTCGTTCTCTTGTACTTCCTTGTCATCATCATCGAGAATTTCTAGAACTGTGTCCAACATAAAAATATGATAATTTTCTTCTTCACATTGTGCTGCTATCTGAAGTCCTTCAGAAACACCATAGGAATCAAAGACCTGAACCCTAAAAACGCGGGATATTCGTTCTCTTTGATTTTTCGATAATGTATCTCCCCATGTTGACGCTGCTTTTAAAGGACGATTCCACCCTTGATCATACGCCCTTTTCGCTAAAAGGTCCAAGCTGGCGGGATAGCCCCAAATGAAATCAACTTTCTCTTTTTCGATAACATCCAACATGTTGTTTAGTTTTTCATCAGACAAATCGAAAGCCGAAAAGTAATGGCATTTGAGTAGGTCATCCTTTAATCTCTTCTGAATTCCCCTGTTCGGTTTCATCCCTGTTTGCAAATGAGGGTCCCCAAATTTCCATCCGCTCCAGGTTTGCCCCAACAAAAATGAAGCCCGATACCAACCTGCAGTGTAGTTATCTTCACTTAGAAACATGTTTTTTCCGGTTGAACCAGATGTGCTTATCTGGTATTGCTTGTGCCCTGTTTTTCGTGTTGTTTTTTCAGGATAGTTGTTTCTCAACATGTCTTTTGTAACAACAGGAAGCTTATGCAGATCTGATACATCCTTAATATCCGCTACAGATACACCCGCATTGCGGTACATCGATTCATACATAGGAACTGATGCTACTTCACGAAGGGTGGTCATAAAGGCTTTGTTTTGAAGTATTTTGAGCTCTTGTTCATTAAAATATTGAGCCTGCTCTAAAAAATGGAGCCTGTTCATCATTGGCTGACCAAAAAACTGGTCACCAAGGGGAAGAATTACTTTTTTTAATAGCCGATTATAGAATCTCATATATTTTAAATTTATTACTTTTTTCCAATTAATTTGGTCCAAAGTGGCATGATCTTATCCCACTGATATGACTCCACCTTGCGTTTTGCGTTTTGAGTTATTTTTTTTGCAAGGTCAGGACTTTCCAGAATTGAGATCACTGCACCAGCCATCTTCTCCGTATTACCAACGGGAACAAGAAGTGCATTCTCGTTGTTTGTCCATAATCTTGGTAATTCCCCTGCATCTGTGCTGACGATGGCAAGACCACATGCAGCCGCCTCGATCACCGAAACACCAAAACTTTCATAATTGGTAGTATTCAAAAAAATATCGCCTTTATCCAACCATACCGGCACCATATCCTTTGGCACTGCCCCAACAAGATGCACTCGTTCAGGCTTGCTAAGGCCTTTGATCTTTTCATGTACTTCCTTCATACTTCCATCCTGTTTATCAGGACCGATCATCCACAGCTCAGCTTCAGGAAAGCTGTTGCTAACAATTTGAAAGACTTCAATCGCCATTTGCGGATTGTAAAGATGATGAATCGCTCGCAACCATACAAGTTTAGGTACAAAAGCCTCCCGGTTTTTGAAAGAATATTTTTCCAAATCCAATCCATTTGGGATATAGCAAATATCAATGCCTATATCTAAAAACCTTTCAACTAAAAAGGTTGATGGTGAGCAGCAGGATTCTGCCTTCCTTAACAACTTTTCAACTTTCTTCGGATTTTCAGTATAGAATTCCCATAATTTTCCCCCATGCAAAACCAGGATAAACGGTTTTCGAAGACGTTGTAAGAAGTTTCCTAAGATCCGCGCCCATTCAAAAGCCAGACCGCTGTACAACTCAACAATTGCTTTATCATACTGTCTTCGTCGCGAAAAAGCTGTCCACAAAAAATCCATCATTCGCAAGATTCGTTTTTTTGTGAACGAGGTTCGGATTACTGAATAGCCTTTAGCTTCCAATTGGTCAGACAAGTCCTCACACATTCCTCTTGTACCGGTTTTTGAGGAAAGGAAATTTCCTGCGATCAGAAGCGAAGTCTTAGTTTGACTTGTTTGCATAATCCTCAATTAATGTAACAAGTTGTTTCGTTTGTTTTTCCAGCGTTACGTCTTGTGCCAGGGAAAAACCTTTTTTTATGATGGATTTACGATATTCCTTATCCGACAAAACCTTTTTTATTGCCTCTGCTAAAAGCTCCGGCTGATTGGGTGGTACAAGATCGATAAAATGCCCGACATACTCAGGAATTGACCCCACGTTTGTCGATACGATAGGAAGACAATTTGCCATCGCCTCCCAGAGTACCCGCGGAAAACCCTCAACCGATGAAGCCAAAACAAAAATGTCGCTTTCTCGATACTTTTGCATCAAAGGTTCTCCTGCAGGAATATAGCCAAGGATTTTTATAGAGTTTTCCAAACCTTTTCCATTTATTAAACGCTGAAGATAATTTGTGTAATTTCCTTCGGCTTCATCCCACCCTACAATATTCAAAACAATTGAAGCATACTCTTTCTGTAGCAAATCGACAGCTTCAATAATATCGTCAATCCTTTTCTCTTGTGCTATACGCCCAGAGTAGAGTAAATGGATTGAATCCCCAGTACAGGTATTTTCCCTGATCCACAAATCGTCTTCCGTAATTGTTGTGGTGTGAGTTCTGGCGATGCGGTATGCTTTTTTCTCGTATTTTTCAAAAAGCTTTTCCGAATTTGTGATAACCATAACTTCAGAGAGTTTTCTTTCAATTCGTCTGTAAATAAATTGCCAGAACTTTTCGATTAAGAATTTTCGCCATAAGGCCTGCTTGCTTGACTTCAGACCTTCCAGATGATCACCAACCATTAGAAAAGCTACTGGTGTCTGTCTTAAAGATTCCGCGATGAAAGGCATCAGCGTGGTGGGGCCACGAACAAGAAATGCATCCATATCCTTCTCGTAAGCTTCGAATATTCTTGTGAATCGTCTATGGTTAAATAACAGACTGGGCGAAGACTTTTTCTCTGGAAGTAATACTAGTTCAATATTGGTCTGATATAGCTGATAATCGGCCGGATCGCAAGGAGAGTCAGATCGATGAACAAATAGTATCAAGCGATTGACTTCTGACGCAAGACTATCAATGAATCTACCAAAGTAAGCAGGAAAGAAATAGCCCCCATCTCTCTCCACTATTGGAACATGATAATAAAAAGCTAAGTTGATTTTAACCTCTTATGATCATGATCAATCAAGATACCAACAATAGAACCATAAATAACCCAGGCAAGAGTACCTGTGAGAGAAGAAATCACGTACATATGAATACTCATCTGTAAAAAAGCAATGAAAAACACCAGGACTTCGAATCGACCCTCTTTAATTTCAATAAAGCTCAATAACAAGCCTCTCAAAAAAAGATAAACAAGTAAAACACCAAAAGGTAGAGCGCCAATTAATCCAAATTCAGCTAAGAATTGAATGTAAGAATTATGTGAAGATTTTTTTTCAATAGCTTCCCTATCTGCATATCGCAACAGTTCAGGTAATTCTAACTCGACCCTTTCTTGCGCAAACCTAGCCGATCCAACGCCAATCACCGGAGATTCCTCAAATAATGTTAATCCCTTTCTGACCAACACCTTTCTAACAACGTAGGTTTTATCTTCTTCAAGACTCTTCATTGTTTGAAAGCGATCATTAACAGCGTTTGATATAGCAGGTGATAATGACATAATGATATAACCCACAAGAGCAATTACGACAATTATGAACAAAACATTAATGGCTTTTTTCGGATTTGTCATTAAAAAGCCAGCAACAGTAAAACCAACACCAATGGCAATTGCAACCCATGATCCTCTGGAGCCATTTATCGCTGCAGCACCGAGCAGAATTATGGAAGCAACGATCCAAAGCCATTTTTTACTTCTATCCTTATCAATAATCTGGAAATATAAAAAAGGAGAAAAAACAGAGAAATGAAAACCATAATTATTCTCCGTCATAAACTTTGTTCCTGCCCAGGCACCCATCCTCCCTTGAAAGATAGCTTCATACCAACGTAAACAAGCGAGAACAAAAATCGCTATCGAAAGCAATTGCTTGGTCTTTGTGCGTATTTCACCATCCCGAAACAAATACCCACTGACAACAAAAACTAAGAGCCAGTAGGCATATTGGAGCAATGAGATCATACCCGTATGGTTGAACGCGCCACTTGGTAACATTTCATTGATAATTGTTGAGAGAGCTATGGCTAACCAGATGCTAAGACTCAAAATGATCCAGCCCCTGTGTTCTTTAAACCAGGGTTTAACCGGCTTAAAAATCACAGTGGCAGCGATAACAAAAAAAAGCGGTGCCGAAATTGAAAGACCAAGTAATGGCACATCAATTAATGGCAACACTAAATAAAGTCCAAAGGCATAAAAAAGGGTGTATAGATAAGCTGGATAGCGGATGATAAGCTTGCCAGCTTGTATTTCCATTTTTTTCTTTTGCTTTACGATCCTTGCGATTGCAGGCCTCATATATGCCATCTAACTTTTTCCCTCGTTCACTAAATCAGAATAGATGCGTTCCCACTTATCAATATGTGCTTGCCAGCCGAAATGTTCCACCGCTCTTTTGTGAGCTGCTTTGCCCATCCGCTCACGAAGCCCACGATCGTTAGCCAGCTTCCTCATTGCCTCAAGCAATCCGGAAACATCACCCACCTCAATGTAAAAACCCGTCTCACCGTCTACATTCGCTAGATCCGTCACACCTTCAATACGCGATATTATCACAGGAACCCCTGCCGCCATCGCTTCCATAGGCGCAAGAGGCATCCCTTCTCTTCTGGTAGGAAAAAGAAAGACATCTGTTGCACCTAAAATCTTTGCAAGTTCTTTCCTATCATTGATTCGACCAAAAAATTTAACTCTCGGTTCATATTCTTTCAACTTCTCGATATAGATTTTAACATCACCGTTGACAAAGTTTTGGCTGTCCGAATCCTTAGATGGCCCAATCAACCAAAGATGTGATTTTTGGTTTTCTTGTGTAAACGACAAGAATGCCTTCGCTAAAATATCAAATCCCTTTCGTTCCGTAACAGTACCGAGAAATGAAAAAACAATGTCATCAGGATTAACCCCAGTTTTTTTCCGAAGAGTTTCTCTTTCCTTCGTAGGTAAAACTTCAAAAATATCGTCTCTTATTCCATTTGTGATCAGATGACTTTTTTGAGGAAATTTCTTCTTGGCAAAAGCATAAATGGCAGGACTGACCGAGACCAGTGCGTCGGTATTACGCATTGTTAAATATTTTAGGTTTCTTTTTGAACTTCCGAAATCGAGAGGTATAGATTCAGAATCTGCAAGACTATTGACAAAAACCGTTTTCGCTCCTTTTCTCATTGCCAATTCATTAATGGCTTGAATCCCTTTCCAAAACATTCTTGAAGTAAGAGCTCCGACACCACCGTGATGAATAATATCAAAATCAAGCTTTTTAAGCTCTGCTATTACCCAATGCAGGAAAACAATTCGACGCAGGCCACGTGAAAATCTGGATTTACCAATTACAGGTGATCTGTAAATGATGTAGTTACCATTTATCTCTACTTTCGGAAGACCTGATACCCCGGAAGTAAAAACATGCACCTCATGCCCACGTTCCACCAAACTCTGAAATCGCTCGATCGAGAGTAACAATTCCCCACCAAAGTGAGGCGGCCAATAGTGGTAGCTTACAAATGCGATTTTCATTTCTGAATACCCACTAATAAGTTCTTATAATAACTAAATTGATCGCTAAAACAATTATCCTTATTAAACTTATTAACCGCTCGTACTCTGGCTTGCTTACCCAGTTCTTCCCCATATTCTGTTTCTCTCAACAATCTTTCAATTGCAGCAGCAATTGCGTCTGGCGATCTTGTATCACAGAGCAGGCCGTCTTTACCATCGTTTATTATTTCAGGGCCAGGTTGTTTGTTCATATATATCACGGGTCTTCCACAAGCCATAGCTTCTATTATTCCAAGTCCAAAGGTTTCAGATTTTGACGGGAAACAACAGACTTGAGACTTCCTGATCAAATCAGGTAATACTTGCCTATTTATTGCGCCTAAAAAAGAGACACTATCCATTATTTCAGGAGTGACCTCAGACAAAACCTGATCAACATACGAACCAGCGATGATTTCTTGTGGAATTTCACCAGCTAGCCCCAACTTAGCCTTAGGTCGATTTTTCTTTACTATCTTAAATCCTTTTATTAATTCAAGAACACCTTTTCTCGGAGCGATGGCACCAGTAAACAGGATGGTTTCAGGTTCCACCTGTGCGCTTACATCTGGGCTAAACTGATTAATATCAATACCGAGTGGAATTTTTGTGTATCCCTTTTTTAAGCCTAACAAATCCAGGGTCTTTTCTGCCACATAATCAGTCGCACTAATAATATGATCGGCACGCATCAAAGCCAGGCGTTCAAATAAATGCATTAAACGCGACGGCGACCGTTTCAGCTCATAGTCGTTATAAGCAGTTGTTGCATGTAAGCGAGCTATTTTTATAGTTTCAGGGAGTTTTCCAAATGCTAACAGTCCTCCCCCATCTTCAAACTCCAAAATATCTATTTTTCGCTGTTTATCTACCCAACGAACTAATTCTGCTATCTTGTGCCGATAAAGAAATGCATTTATTCTCTTTGGAAAAGTCTCCTGATCTTTTCGTATCCTTAAAACGCGCATACCTTCTTCATCCGATTCGGATACAAACCTGTCAGAATTCTGATTTTTATTTCGACATATACAGCTTACTTGATGTCCTCGGTAAACTAAAAACCTGGAAAGATCAGACGCATAAGTACCTACTCCTCCATGTGCTTGAGGTGGGTAACAGTCACCAATTACCAAACAGACATGCAATTTACGATCCACGCGTACCATTGTAAATATCAAGCCAGGTCTTGGCATGCGAGTTTATCGAAAAATCATTTACGACTCTCTCACGAGCCGCTATTCCCATCGCCTTACGTTTCACTCTGTCTTTTGCCAGCACCTTCATTGCATCAAACAACTCGTCTTCATCCCCAGGTTGAATGTAAAGACCGGTTTCGCCGTCAATATTTGCCAGATCTGTAATTCCTTCAATTCGGGCAATTATTGGGGGCACTCCACATGACATAGCCTCAACAGGCGCTAATCCAAAGCCTTCTCTTCGGGTTGGAAACAAGAAAATATCGCTGGCTGCCATCAATCTTGCTAATTTATTCCTATCATTGATATTGCCAAAAAAAGTAACTTTTTCAAAGTTTTTCCCAAGGCTTGCTTTATATCCTGCTACTTCATCGTCATGTACATGACGCGATTCTTTCTCATTTTGTGGGCCGATCATCCATAGATTGATGTCATCTCTTTCTTCACAGAGTCGATTGAACGCATTACAGATCAAATCAATTCCTTTTCTATAAACCATCAGACCGACAAAAGAAAAGACTATATTTCTACCAGAAGTACCAAAAGACTCCCTGATCAACAACTTTTCTTTTTCAGTAATAGGGACAAATAGATCGACATCAATCCCATATGGAGCCACTAACGCTTTTTCAGGAAGTTCTTCCGCTACTGCATCGTTCAGACGATAACTAACGGAAACTATTTTATCAACCTTATTAAGGAATTCCTGTTTTTCTGGCTCGGGGTCAAAATCTTTCCCAATATCGGAAGTAGCATATTCATAAAATGTAGGAATGTTCTTCTTATTCGCCCAGTTTGCAATACTCTCAAATGCCTTCCAACCCATCTTAGACCCCCATCCTTTCAGGAAAGGGAAAGGAATTACTGCAGGCTCATCAAAATGGATTGCACTGATCCCTTCAATCCTCCTAACAACAATTTGAGCCCAAATCCAATAATAGACAGCGCTTAATCTTTTCCCAACCTTTCCTTCGCCAAAATTATGCGTTTTATAGAAATGATAGATAAGAGAATTGTTTCCTTCGGGCAAGCCTCTTACATTTTTTGTTAAGACAACTACCTCCGTCGTCTCTGGATTGAAGTTTTGAAAACGAAAATGAGACATAAGAAGTTTTCCACTATAATAGGGAGGATAAAATTCATAAGATATGAAGACTATTTTCAATTTATTCATTTTAAATCTGTATTTACAACATCATATACTACACGCTCAAGGTTTTTGGCAACCCGTTCGTATGTAAAACGCTGAACTGCACTGCTTCGGATTTCTTCCGACCGTTCTCTCCATAAAGTGCGCTCTTTAACCATTCTGATCATAACTTTCGCCAGTTCTTTTGCACTTGCTCCCTTTTTGATCAGAACACCATCCAAACCATCCCTAACCACATCCGGCACACCGCCAATCCCTGTCGCGATCACTGGTACACCCATCGCCAGGCACTCCATCAAAAAGAGCGAGTTGCCTTCCATCAGTCGTGTTGGCAAGACACCGCAATCAGCTTGTCTATAATAGTTTACCAACAGATCGTTTGGCACGAAACCAGCAAATTGAACTATATCGTTACCGATTTTTCCAGCGCGTTCTTTCAATTGCGCCTCAAATGCTAAATCCCCACCTTCATCAACCGCTGCGGATCCCACTATTATTAGTCGCACTTTTTGAGAACTATCCCTGGCAACGATTTCCATAGCTTCAATCAGGACATCCAATCCTTTTATTGGTGTAATTCGTCCAACATTGATAAATGTAAATGTATTTGAGTCTTTTTGCGTAGGTTCAAACCCCTCAACAGAAGAATGGATCAACTTGTCATCGACTCCATTGATGATCACCCATTCATTTTTTGGCGAACTGCCAAACTTTTCTATTGCCAGTGGAATCGCGGTAGAGTTGATCGCGATTATTCCATTTCTTGCCGATTTTAACAATTTTTCCCATTGTTTTTGCTTAAGATCCAGATGCATCCGGCAGATATGGTGATAAAAAACCACCTTTGCATTTGGAAGAGCTCTCGCCACCATGAAACACAGTGAATACGACTCGTGTACAATGACCACATCAGGTTTCATCCGTTTAAGCTCGCGCACCATAGCCAGATTCAATGCCAAATGATCGGGACGCACCACGCCAAACCAGCTCTTGACCAGGCGATAAGGCAATTTTTGCGCGAGTTGGCTGATCTTCGTTTCCCGATTGCCTACGCGCAACTGCAGGAAACGATCACGGTCAAAATCGACCGCGTCAACAGCTTCATCCCACAGGCTGAGCACCTTCCAGTCAAACTCCTCATCGCTTAAATGCTTGCAGGTATTCCAGATCACCAGCTGCGGACCTCCGGCTTTGACAGGTGGAATGGGATTCATTAGCCCGCAAACGATCGCGACCAAAGGCTTAGAGCTCAACCAGGACCTCCTCATGCCGAGTTTTGCCGCGTTTATTATCCAGCAACGCCTTGCACATTTTTGGAGGGATCATTTTTCGAACTCGATAAAAAGGAACTCTGCCGTTCTTGTCTTTGGTAAAAGGATTGAAATAGATATATCTACCCAAACGCTGCAAAAATTCGCGATTGATCTCAGCAATTTCATCTCCACTTGCTGAAAATCTCTTAAAGAAAGCAGCATAAATTGAGATCCATTCTGCCAGGATCTTGTCAATCTTCTCATAATTACCAGGATGCCGATAGGCCAGGACAACATCCTGATCAATGCTTTTGTTAAGCAATCCTTCTATTTGTGCTTTTCGCACCCCTACCGCCACTTGTTCCTGATAGCTTCGGGAGGTTTTTGTGATCGTAGTAGAATGTTGTCGATAGTACAGCACATTCTCCTCAAGATTAGCGATTGGCAGCGGCTCCATCGAAAAAGTACGAGACCACAACTCATAATCCTGCGCCGCCCGCAGATCTGCGTAATTACCGAGCCGCAGCAAAAACTCTCGCCTCATCATCGTTGCCCCATTGCTAACGACCAGGCCATTACCCAGCAGCATATTCCAGCGGATCACAACCGGGCTTTGTGGATAGTCGAACGGGCCAAGATCATGCCCAGACTCATCGATCATACGATGATTTCCACCAAGGATTGCGATCTCAGGATGCTGGTCTAAATACGCCAATTGCAGCGCGAACCGATCAACTGGACTGATATCATCGCAATCCATGCGAGCGATGAACTCCCCTTTGGCAGCATTCACGCCTACGCGCAAAGACCCACCCAAACCAAGATTTTCCTGATTCCGGATCAGCACGATCCTTGGGTCTTTTGCCTGATATTCTTCAATGATCGCCACCGAATTATCATTGCCTGCATCATCAACAATGATAAATTCAAACGACTTTTCCGTCTGGCTCAAAATGGATTCGATCGCCTCTGCCAGGAAGCGCTCGCCTTGATAAACAGCCATTACAACACTGATGCGAGGTTCACTCATGGTTGAATTCTCAACCTTCCCATCTTTGCTTCCCAAAGCATCCCATAGTATTTTGGCTCCAAAGTATTTTTAAAGGATGGCAACCAGATCCGATTCCTCGAAAATATGCTAAAGGGATTTAGACTGACATACTTCAAAGCGCTGGTAAGTAGGTCTTCAATGCAAGGCGCCAGTTCTTCCTGATCATAGGAAAATAAAACGCGAAAGGACTCCAAAACCTCAAACCACTCGCTGATATATCTACTAATACTCTGTTTCCTAACAAACTTACGTTGGCTGCTTGCAAGGCGATATTCGTTCACCATTTCAACAGAATAATCGCTGTCAAAAGTTCTGTTTATCGTATCCAAACGGACCTTGTTGGAAGTTTCCATCTGCAATTCATTCCGTTTCTCACTCACCGAATCACAGTGCACTCTGTAGTCCAGTAAAACCTCGCTTAGATTCGTGATCGGGTAAGGCTCTACACAGATCAACCTGCCCCAAAGCTCCAGGTCCTGACTGGTGGGCAATTCAGCATACACTCCAAAACGCTCAAACAGCTCACGACGCACCATCACTGAAGGATGACAAACCACAAATTGCCTGCCAAAAAAGCTGTTCCAACGCATTTGAGCGGAGGTAAGAGGCGGCGGTTCACTTGGTAATTGCTCGCCGTTTTCGTTGATCATCTGGATCGCGCTGCCCAGAACCAATATCTCAGGGTGCGCTTTGAGCCAACTAAATTGAGTCGCAAACCGCTCAGGGCGCGCAATATCGTCCGCGTCCATCCTGGCAATGTAAGCTCCTTTTGCCTGTTCCAGACCATGGTTGAGCGATCTTGATAAGCCTAGATTCTTCTCGTTGCTGATCAACCGGATCCGCTTATCAGTCAAAGCATAATCCTTCAGGATCGAGGAAGTCCCATCCGTACTGGCATCATCGACGATCACAAATTCGAAATCGCCGAAACTCTGCCCGAGGATGCTCTTGATCGCCTCCTCAAGATATCGCTCCCCATTGTAAACAGCCATCAAAACGGAAATCTCAGGCACGCATCTTCTCTCCCGTCAGTTCTTCCAGGATCAACAATTCCCGTTCAAGCGCTTTCTCGATCGAATAATGCTCGATCACTCGCTGTCTGCCTCGTTTGCCCATTTCTTTGGCTTCATCTGGATGCTCCCGCATCCACAGGATCGCTTCGCGCAAACCTTCAACATCGCCGAACTTGACCTTTTTACCCTCAACGCCATCGCTAAAGACCTCGTTTACGCCAAAACCATCCGTGCTGATCACAGGCAACGCACAACTCATCGCCTCAAGCAATGTCTTAGGGCTGCCCCCTTCATGATGAGTTGGCAATACATAAAGATCGCCCTGATTAAAGTATTGCGGTAAAAGCTCGTTTGCCATTCCCTCCAGAGTTTCTACAGGCAAGCGATGTTTTGCAACAAAAGCTTTTACTTCATCTAACTGTGGGCCTCTGCCGATCATGATCACTCGAATATCATCAATCCCTACAATCGCTTTCAGGAAGTCTAAAGGAGCTTTTTTCTCCACAAAGCGGGCAAGATAAATGATCGTAAATTTTTGGTGGCTTCGTGCGAAGGGGCTAAATAATTCGGTATCGATCCAGTTTGGGCAAATTCTAAATTTATCCAACGGCAGACCGTATTGTCCAGCGGCATATTCTGCCTCCGCCTGACTAGGAACACACACCAGCCTCGCGTGACGAAAAGCAAGCTGCTCTTCCCTTTCATAGGCACGACGCTGTTCTTCACTTTCACCCTCCAATTGTGCAAAGACAGACTTCAAATAACCACAGCGAGCCAAAAGCGGTTTTCGCCAGATCTTACTGGCAAGCACTCCTGCAATCGCGCCTTGCACCTGATGAGTCTTGATCACTTGACAAGAGCGCAATCTTCCAGCGTGTATGAGCCAGACAAGGGAACGATACACTTTCGATGACATCCATTCTGGCTTGTTGCCAACCGTAAAAGCCCTATTTCCTGCAACCAAGCTTTTTTCGTCTTCAGCGCCATATGTGATAAAAGTTGTTTCGACCCCCTTCTCAGCCAACTTTTCATACAAAAGCATATCGCGCTTGAACAGACCGGCATCTTTCCAGGTTTTTAGAGAATAATCATAGGTAAAGAAGAGCGTCAGCTTCAATGGGCGTTTATTCATCTCAACCCAATATCTTTTTCTTCGCCAGTCGAAGCAAGTCCTTCCAATATTTCTTGTTCAGTGGGTCCAGGCGAATTGCTTTGAAAATTAATTCTGTTTTCTTCTTGCCCATATTTTCGCGAAATCCATAATGGTATTTATTGGCAAGCGCTTTGTTGTCTAAATGCTCAAAGCGTGAAATCCCCTCTTCTTTCAACCATTCTTGCAGGGTTTCAACCAATCCAACAGCACGCAGATAGTCATCCGCTGATCGTTGTTTGGCCGTCAGACTTTCTTTGCCCGCGACTCGTCTCATCAATACCAAAGGCTCTGGGATTGCTTTCATCCAAACGCCTTTTGCTGCCAGTTTCGTCATCAGAAGCCAGTCCTCACCTGACCAGGGATAGACAGGATAACGCAGGTCGCCCAAGGCAGACTTTCTGACCATAATCGTTGTATTTTGAATGAAACAATTGCTCAAATAAAGCTTTTCAAAGACCTCATCAGGAGTGACAGGCGCAAGCCCCTTAGCGATGAAATCTGGATGGACACGCTGAACATTCAGCTTATCATCAACATGTGCGACAGTTGAATAAACCAACCCTGTTTCTGGATTTGAATCAAAGACTGCCAGCTGTTTTTCAAGCCTTTCCCGAATGGCAATATCGTCGTCATCCATGATCGCGATAAACTCACCATTGGCAATCTCGATCGCGTTGTTGCGTGCGGCGCCAGGCCCAATATTCTCTTCTGAAACAATATATCTTACGCGCCCATCCTTTTTGGTAATTTCCTCAAGGTAAGCAAGCGTATCATCTATCGCTGCATCAACCGTAACAATGATCTCAAAATTCTGGAAGGTCTGCGTGATGATCGAATCGATTGCTCGTTCCAGTAGCTTCCTGCGATTATGGGTGGCAATAATTACAGAAACTGCATACATTTATTTCTTACTAATTCTCTTTAGAATTTGACGCACTCGACTTCCCAAACTAGATCTAAACTTCATCCTGTTCTTTTCCTGTGAATAACAAAAGGCGATCACCTCATGTATCGAGGAGTTAATATATTCTTCTTTCGCATACAAAACATCGCTTAATGATTTATGCGCCCGAGATATGATTCTTTTATACATATTCATAGATGGTTTTCTGGCTAACAAACGTTTTTGGGAAAGACTTTTATAAATTCGCGCTTGTTCAAAGTCAAATTTCCACCATTTACTCACCGTCTTTGATTCCGATTGGAATCTTTGACAGGACAAGGCTTTAGGAATAAGAAATGGCGAGAAACCAAGAGATAAGGCTCTAT
Organism: Anaerolineaceae bacterium; assembly: GCA_050946715.1. GTDB lineage: Bacteria > Chloroflexota > Anaerolineae > Anaerolineales > Anaerolineaceae > Mesolinea. The sequence continues at coordinate 63,472 of JBMNVH010000007.1, forward strand.
ACATCCATTCCCTATCCATACAATAATGAAAACTCTCGTCTAATAGACCAACCTCATTTAACATTTTCCTTGACCAGAAATGACTCGGTTGATTTATCGAAAAATTTACCGACGCCCCATTCTTAAAACAGGCGTCCACCTCATTGATTGCTTCTTTCATCTCTTTGACATGTTTAATTTCACCGGTCAATTCATTGAGCACAAGCGAACTACCATGGATCCAATCGGGATTCTCTGTAAATTTTGCAACTTCTTTCAATGTATCAGGTAAATAGAAATCATCGCTATTTAACCATGCGACATAATCACCAGTACTTCTTTTTAAACCCTTGTTGATTGCATGGCTCTGACCTCGATCCTTCTCGCTAACCCACCAAGAAATACTCTTTTCATATTCTTTTATAATATCAATTGTTCCGTCCGTACTTCCGCCATCAATTATCACATATTCAAGGTTAGGATAATTTTGCGATAGAACAGATAAAATAGTTTCTTCAATATATTCGACTTGATTGAATGAAGGCGTAATAACAGTTATCTTTGGCCATGGAGAGCCGTCTGCTCTATGGTCAGGAAAATATGAACTTGATCTTAAGATAGTATCATCGATATACTTTTTATTTGCTTGACATGAGGGGAAGCCTTCATCACTCATTATTGTGTATTCAAATCCATTACTTAGTTAACTCGAAACGACCTTTGCTAAAATTGTATTTAACAATTGGGGGATAACCCATCAGATCATTCTCAATTTGATTCAATTTTTGTGAATTCTTGAAAGGTCCACATTTTTTCATTAGTTCGACTATTTTGAGTTTTTGTAAGTTTTTTGATTCTTTTGATGTCGGAAGCATTTTTTTAAGATTGTTTGGACCTCAATCAAGTATTCTTCACGAAATATAGACGATCTTTGATAAGGTCTACTCCTGAATCCAGCGACAGGAGCTGTTGTAGTAAATAGGTTTTCTCTTTCAAAGAAACGCACCCAAAGTTCGAAATCAGCAGCGAGCTGATAGTTCTCGTCAAGACGCCCACCTGAAGCTTCCCACAAATCCCTGGACCAGAAAATAGATTCTTGTTGTAACCACTGAAAATCTTTTTTCAGGAGCCTCATTCTAGACCACCTCGGCGGACTTTTAACCATTACTGTTCTACCCATCGAATCAATCCATGTTGGATTTCCATGTAACCATTTAATTTCCGGAAAGTCGTTAAATATTTGAGCAACAGTCCATAGTGATTTTGGGTGCAAGACATCATCTGCGTTAAGCCATGCCATGATTTGGCCACTAGAGTGTTGAAAACCCTTGTTAATTGCGTTATATTGACCGGAATCTTTCTCACTTATCCAATAACTTATCTTTTTCGAATAACTTCTAATGACATCAATCGTTCCATCCGTGCTGCCACCATCACAAATAATGTATTCAAGATTTGGATATTCCTGATTCAGAACGGACTGTATTGTTGTATTAATATAATCTGCTTGATTTAAACAAGCCGTAACGATGGTTATTTTAGGAGGGTCAAATTTGATTTCATTCATTTCATGTTGACTATTTAATACTTTAATTGGGATAATTTCAATTTGCTCACCCTATCTATGTATACTTGCCCATTACCATAATAAGACCGACCAATTAAGTAGAAGAATAAATGTTTGAAAAAATTCCTTTCTTTTTCGGATGTCTTTTCTTCTTTAATGGCCCAAATCCCCAAAGAACTGCCAGAAATATATCGAACATTAAAGCCTTTCGTTCTCAAATACATGCCAGCAAAATAACTGCCAGCATAATGCAGATTGCAAGAAGGATGAACATCATGAAATAAAATCACCCCGTCTTCAGAAAGAATGGGTAATATTTTATGAAAATCATTAATAACAAAATCAAAGTCATGACAAGCATCAATAAAGGCTAAATCAACACTTTTAGGCTCCATGTAATTCAGTAAATCCATATCTTTTGTGTTTGCGTAGATTTGTGTAACTCGATCCTTGTATCCATTTTTAATATATACTGATCCTATTGTTTCCCGACTTAAATTAAATGTGACAACTTCTCCTTCAATTTGTTGTGGGAGAGCGTTAACTGTATATATTTTTGCATTCGATTCCGCACAAATATTCGCAACAGTATTTCCATGTGCCGTCCCCAGCTCCAATATAATTTTTGGTTGCATAGATTTGACGATAGATATCAAAATCGGGTAATCCAACAAACCCTTGTCGCCATGATATGGTGGAATACATATTTCTTCCATGATGGAAGGAACATGTTCCGTATAGTTCTCGATGATATTATTGATGTCTTCTTCAGGTAATTGGTAGGTATCCCAAAAGTATGTCCAATACCATTTCTTTATTCTTGTTTTTAATCTGTCGATTATTTTCATTGATTAGATAGTATCCTTATATACTTAGCTCAGATAATTGCTCTTAAAATTATGTTACGTTTTCATCCTGCAATTGAGTTGTTTTCTGTAAATACAATGCCAGTCTCACCTAAACTAAATGCGATATGTCTTTAGTAAATTGGTTAACCCTTACACTCCAGGTATGATTGTGCATTACGTCTATAAAAGCGTTTTCTCGAATACCCGAAGTGCTATCAACATCAATTGCGAAGAGAAGTTTTTCTTTGAAGTCGCTCAGATCATTATTCACCATAACACAATTAAAGCCGTCTTTAAAGTGATATTTATGTTCACTCGTCATAGGGCATAACACAATACACTTGCTCGCCATTGATTCAAAATAGCGTGGGCTGATAAGCCCTAATGGAGAAAGTGAACAAAGACAGGCTGAACTCTGATTCAATAATTCAGCATATGCATGAACATCCAAAGGCTTGCCTGAATGAATACGTTGATCAAGCCTCCTTGCCCGTGAACTTGTTGGTACTCCTCTCCAATAAAAGTCAAGGTTTCGGTATTTCCATTTTTTAACAATTCGAAATTCATCGATGCAATAGAACAACTCTTTCTGTACACGAATTCGGAAATCTTCCTGTGTATGGGAATAGTATCGATTGCGAAGTACCCCAGTGAAGCTTAGATCATATTTCTTTGGTAAATTCCGATCATAAAAAGTATGATGATTGGCTGCAAACGGCCAGAAAATAAATTTCGTTCTTTCACTTTCTTCTGCATAATCCTGGATATTATGAAGATGGGAAAAAACAACTTGTACATCATTATTCCTTACAAAATCCAATTTCTCTTTCAATAAAACATATTCCTTATTCAGGATCATTACTTTTGGAATTTGAGTATTTTGCAAGTTCAGATCCTGATGAATATGGATTCCTTTTGTGGCATCATCTCCCAACCATGAATGACCAACACAAATTAAGTCAGGTTTAGAAAATGGTGCTTTGGAAATTACATCGTCAATCTTATCTTCTGGATCGTAATGAGGGAAACCTGGTCCATAAAAAAACACCTCATGTTGGCGATCCATTTCTTCTATTACATCCTGCTGATAATGCGCCCCAGTATAAGCAGCCATGTTCTTGCTTAAATAGATCATCTTAAAACGGGGCAGGTAGGCTTGGTCTATTTCTAATTGCTCATTTGCTGTGCTATCCATTGATAGGTCCGCGTTAGTCCTTCCCTCAAAGATATCTTCGGCTCGAAATCTAAAATCGCTCTTGCTTTACTACAATCAGCTATCCTCCCCCGATCCCCTTCAGGCTTTGAAGTATCATATATTGGATTGATGCTTTTTCCGCCGATGCTGATGATCTCTTCAGCCAGATCCTTAATTGTCACCGGGGTTTCAGCGCCGACCTGTATTGCGCCTTCATTCATGCCCTTTTCGAATATCGTCAGCAAGGAGTCCACAACATCGTCAATATAAATGAAGTCCCGATATTGTTTCCCACTACCCCAAACAACGAATTCCTGATTCGGATACAGAATAGCTTTTTTGATTAGAGAAGGAATGACCTGAGATTTTTCCTCTTCAAACGAAACACCGGGACCATAAACATTATGCAACCTTAAAATCCCAACATTAATACCTTTGTATTTCCCAGCCAGTTCCGTTTCATATTCACCCATCAGCTTGCTCCAGCCATACCCTGATTCAGGATGAGCGGGGTAAACCTGATCTTCTTTTAGTACACTCACATCAAAGCTGGATTGCAATTCCAAAGGATAAGAACAGGCAGTACCGATATAAACCAAATTCGGTATCTTGTTTTGAATTGTTGCGGAAATAACATTGGTATTGATCAGGATATTGTCATGAAAAATCTCATATTCGTGATTAAAAGTGTAATCAACACCTGCAACCACATCCGCAAGATGATAGACCAGATCGTAATCTCTGATCAGATCAAAACAAATATCTGGATCTCTCAAATCCTCAATGAGTAATTTTTTGTCGAAGTTAATTACTTTTTGACCAAATTCGACCAGATTTTCTTTTTTTCCACGCCACAGGTTATCGATTACGGTTACATCAACCCCTTTTCCCACTAAGCGTTTAACCAGGTTAGAGCCGATAAACCCCGCTCCACCGGTCACAAGAACACGTAAACCATCAATATTCATAGTTTTGCCTATACTTTTTCCCAATTTAGAATAGGTGCTAAGATCCCTTCCCTTTTTGTAGTCCAGACAGGAGATTCACTTAATCCTCCTTCAATAAAGAAAGAGAAAGAGGCTTCTCCATCCCGAATCACTTCGGTCTTCGCGTAAGAATTCGGCCTGATTTGAGCTGATACCTGAATTGTATAGTTTCCTTCATTGAGAAAATTGGGAGGAATAGGCACTCTTAGGATATTCTCACCGAGGGTTAATTCGGGCCATTGTTCTACCTTTGTGTCAATCGACGAGGACATATAGATCAATTGGTTGAGATTATTGAAGACTTTATAAGTGATCAGCAAATTATTTACCAGTTGGTAAACGTTTGCTTTAATTTGCAGGAATGTCTTTCCATCATTTCTGATCGATCCAATAATTTCTTCCCCGGTTTCGCTTATCAGGCTTAATCTTTCAAGTTGAAAAAAAGGATGACCAATTGGTGAAGATCCTGACGTCCACAAACTCTGGTTGCTTTCTGTATAACCGGATGCGAGGTAAGTGTTGACAATCATGTCAACGTCATCGGAAAGTTGATGCAGTTTTCCCTGATCTAAAATAAGAGCCTGTGAACATAATTGGCTGATAGCGCCCATATTATGACTGACAAAAAGCACCGTCCGCCCTTCACCAGCAACGTCGCCCATTTTACCCAGACACTTCTTCTGAAACTCGGCATCACCTACTGCCAATACCTCATCAACGATCAGGATCTCAGGGTCAAGATGGGCAGCCACAGCGAATGCAAGCCGTACATACATGCCGCTGGAATAACGTTTGACTGGGGTGTCAATGAACTTTTCTACTCCCGAAAAGTCAACGATCTCGTCGAATTTGCGCTGCACTTCAGCTTTGTTCATTCCTAGAATCGCGCCGTTCAGGAAGACGTTTTCCCTGCCGGTCAATTCAGGATGAAAACCAGTTCCGACCTCCAGCAGACTGCCAATGCGACCTTTGACTTTAACAACTCCACTGGTTGGCGCGGTCACCCGAGAGAGGATCTTGAGTAGCGTGCTTTTTCCGGCACCGTTCCTACCAATAATGCCCAGCGCCTGTCCTTCCTCAACCTTAAAACTAACATCATTCAAAGCCAGGATGCTTTCCCCGGGATTGTTGAGGAATGGATTGGTATTATCCACCCTTGTAAAGGGATCTTCTTTACCACGCACCCGCGCCCACCATCGGCTGAGGTCCCGCGCCAGCGTACCGCTGCTGATCAGCCCAAGGTCATATTGTTTTGTCAAATGTTCAACAGAAATTACAGTTTTTGCCATCACCAATCCTTTGTCAAAACGCCGATGCCAAAGCCTCCAAGGTACGGGTCATGAACAAATTCTTCTGTGATACGATATGTTTCTTTTACTTCTTGCCAAAATATTGGAACTCCACCAACGTAAAAACGATCTGGAGATTGTGGTCCTATTTCAACAATGTCATGAAAGGCAATGAATCCTCCTTTTTTAACCAATACTGAATATTTGTAAAAGTCATTTTTAACACCTTCATAGCTATGGTCACCATCAATAAATAAAAAATCTAAAAGCTCATCCTTAAGAAGGGATTGTACTTTGTTAAAAGTTGAGTCAGCTTTTGAATCCCCTTCAATAGGGTAAACTTTTTGACTCCTCCTTGCAAACTTTTTATATGCTGTTCTCCGGTAAGGAGGCATATGGGTATCAATGGAGATCAGTTTTGCATCAGGAGATGCAGCCTGACAAAAGAGGAACAATGTTCCGCCTTTGAAGGTGCCAATTTCGCAAATGTTAGCACAATTATTCTCTTTGACCTTATTAAATAGCTGTCGTATCTCAAATTTCTTTTGCGAGGGAGCAAACCTCACATTGCCAACAACCACTCGAAAAGCCTTATCAAAATTTCGATCAGAGGATCCCATTTTTTTCATCATTTGCGTGGCAGCCCAAACATTTTTGATCGTTTTGTAAATTATTGATATTTGCTCTTTAATCCAATTCATAAAATGTCTAACCTACTTAAATGTTTTTGCCAATTATTCTTTCAACTGAACCTAAAAAGTCGTTCTTATAAAATAAACGACGCTCTTCTTCATCTATTCGCTCCAAAATATCTTCCGGTCGCGTATAACCATATTTTCTTGTGTAAGCTTGTTTTAATTCTTTATCCGTCAGGGATTCAAGGGCACGATTCCAAAAATACGACCCTCGAGCTTGATACCATCCTTTTGTGTAAACCCCTCTAATAGGAACGGAAGCCATATAACCAATATGTATAGCAAATTCATTATCCGAATTCGCTCGAGGACCAAAAGGAAAGTGGAATGTATAGTTTTCAACCAGGCTCAATGCCATTAAGGCTCTTGATGTGTCATAATATGTCTTCCAGTTTTCAGGCAGAGTTTTTTCATCAAAACCTAACCCCAATAAAGCATCTCTTGTTTTCCTCGAAAGGCTGTTCCAATCTTTTTCCGTTGAGTTAGCCTGATACTTTCTTGAAATTTTTCTCAGTTTCTCGGCATCCATGTAAAGCAAAAAGGTCTCTGGAAAAATAATAGAAAGATCATTGGTACACTTCCCATAAAAGGACGAGAATGCTGCTGTAGGAGGCATGTCCTTAAGAATTTGGAATACGGTTTCATCAAACACAAAGCAATCGAAGTCAACAATTCCGAAGACACTTCGATTCTTTGATATCAAATAATCAATCAAGTGATAATGCCTAACCATTTTCCTTAAAGTGATAAAACCACTGCATTTTAGGTGTCTCGTAGCCCAAGAACATTCCCAGGGTTCCAGTCCATTGAAAACAACTACACATTCTTCATCGCGCGGAATATGATTTAGGCAGAGTTTAACGCAAGGCAAATTACCCGGAGTCGCAATTATATAAATAGGTTTTGTCAAACTTGCCAAATCGACTGTTGTTTTAGCTCTTCGAGTTTCAAAGTCGCACAATGAATCCTTTATATACTTATACAATTTTCTAGGGAATCGGGCTTTTAGTTTAGATAACAACATCAACAACCTCCAGGGAGAATTACTTTTTGATCAAGCATTGGTTTAAATCGTATCAATAAAAGTCTTTTCGACGCGATTGTAAATTACTATTCCAGTAAAAATCAAAACGTGTAAAAACATATCCGTCTAACAACCTAGATATGCATAATATAGTTAAGCTCCCTTTTCTATAAACTACTTTTGATCATCCCCAATTGACATTTTTGTCTGTTTTTTAGCAGAAATTACAATTCTTGCCATTGGCTTACAATTTTCTCAACGTTTTCAAAATAAACATCCCCAAGCTGTTTTTTGATTTCGGGTACTTCGTCAAGGATATCTGCAGTCGTCATTTTGCCATATTTGCCATAATAATAAGCTTTTAATTCCTCATCTGGGCAAGTTTCCAATGCTCTACGCCAAAAGTAGGTGCCTCGTCTTGACCAAAATCTCTTCAGACTGCTATGACTGGTTCCTGCACCAACATGGAAAACACCATCCGATTCACGTGTGTTTAAACTTTTTACAAACCTTACTTTATACCCCTCGGAATATCCAAGACAAACCCAAAGGCGGGTTGTATCAAAGTAACCTTTATACTTTTCAATAGGATTTTCTTCATCTATCCCTATTCTTTTAAGAGCATTTTTCACTTTTTCCGAAAGCGATGAGTAGTAAGCACCTGCGCTGGTAACTGAATATTTCTTTTGAATTTCTTTAATTAGTTTTGGGTTTAGCCAGGCAATAAATGTTTCAGGACTCTGCAAACCGAGATCGTTATCGGTCTGACAAAATAAAGCACTTAATAACTCATCTTTTTGGAGATTCTGAAGTTGGGGAATAAGTTCAAGTTCATAAACAAAACAATCGTAATCGAGAATTCCAAAAGGGTTTTCTAAAGAATGTAATAGGAAATCAAGAATAATGGCATGGTCAAGAATATATGGTGAAAATTGTAAAATCTGGAGGTTAGGCAAATGCTCTTTTAACCAACCCAATTCCCAATTGCTAAGACCATTATTAATAACTACAACTGCTTGATCATTAGTTAAAAATGAAAGGCAAAGACTGAGTTCACACAAACAACCTGGCATTGCCACTATAAAAATGGGATCTTTTATATACCGTAACTTACCTGTTTCTTCAATCACTCGCTCTTTTGCTAGATGAGCGAGTAATTTCTGATACACCTGGTGTAATTGCTGTTTTATTTTTCTTAGTAATAAAAAAGTTTTATTTGCTTGCTTTTTCATTCTTTTTCTAATGCAAGAGAATCGTATCTAATCTCTAAATAATTTCGTGGATTTGTATAACAAGCCCTTATATTATATTTACACGGTATCAATAAAAGTCTTTTCGACGCGATTGAAGATCACGACCCCAACAAACAGCACCACCAGCATGAACACCGTACTGTAGCCCAGACGCTGCCAGGAGGCGGCGCCGGCGCCCAAAAAACCCGCCCGGAAGGTTTCAACGATCGGTGTGACCGGATTCCAGTCCGCCACCCAGCGCCATTTCTCCGGAATACTCGAAACCGGGTAAATGATCGGCGTAGCATACATCCACAAACTGACGCCAAAGCCGATCAGATTCTGCAAGTCGCGATATTTCGTCGTCAGTGAGGAAACAATGATCCCAAATCCAAGCCCCAGACCAGCCATGAGCAGGATCAGCAAAGGCAGCGTCCATGCCCAGGCTGTCAGGTATACATCAACGCCTCGCAGCCAGAAATAGAGCAAGAAAACTAAAAAGAAGCTAAACTGAATCCCGAACGTGATCAGGTTCGAGATCACTGTTGACAATGGCATCACCAGGCGCGGAAAATAGACCTTGCCAAAAAGGTGCGCGTTGGCGACAAAGGTGTTCGAAGTCGAAGTTAGACAATTCGAAAAATAATACCATAGCACGTTGCCCGACATATAAAACAACAGTTGCGGCAGACCGTCGGTCGGCAATTGGGCGATATTCCCAAAGATCACGGTGAACACCAGCGAGGTCATCAGCGGTTGGATCAAAAACCATAAGGGACCCAGGATCGTCTGTTTGTAGCGTGAGACAAAATCCCGGCGCACGAACATGAAGATCAAGTCACGGTAGCGCCAGACGTCGCCCAGCTGCAGGTCGTACCATTTTTTACGCGGCGTAATGATCAGGTCCCAATCTTCTTCAATTGTGGTTTGCTTAAGAGTTTCACTCATTCGCATTGCTTATTGTGTCAATAAATTTTGATGGATCCAATCGACCGTGCGTTGATCCCATCGATAAACAAAGGATTCACCATCCAGAGATGGAATATACACACGCCCGCTGCTTAGTAATTCCTGAGGGATCTGAGCGGATTTCAGGTTGCTGGTATCAAAGTTTTTCAAAAAACACATCCCGAGGCTGGCGATTTGCTCGACCGAAAGATCGGTCAAAAATCCACCCTTGAACTGATCCAGCAAGCCTGGGATTTTCACCAGCATTGCCGGCTGAGCGAGCTTGTTGACGATCGCCCTGATGACCATGTTCTGATGACCTACGCGGAAGCTATCAGAATAATTGGTACGAATGCGCATCAGAGCCAGGGCGCGCTCGCCATTTAGCGTCTGCGGACCAGCTGGAAAGCTCCCCAGATTTGGGTCAGGGTCGAAAACCGCCTGAGGCAGATCCAACTCCACCCCACCGATCGCGTCGATGAAGTTTATCACCGTCTGAAAATCGACCACAGCGTAATGATGCGGCGTCACGCCAAAATTGTAGCGAATGACTTCCGCCAGCGAGTTGGCGCCATTGCCTCCTCCGGCATAGCCTTTCCAGCCTTCGGTGCCAAAGAGATAAGCCTGGTTGAGCTTCATCGGGTTCGGTTCGGTAAAGCGACCCTCCGGTCCCTCGACCACCAGATCACGTGGCAAGGCAACCAAGTTGACTTTCATGTTCACGAAATCAACTCTCGCCACCCGGATGACATCCGCCAGTCCGTAAAGATAGTTCTCGCCGCGATAGTCGATGCCTACCAGTAGCACATTCCAGGCTTGCTCGTTGCCACAAACGATCTCCTCATTATTCAGCTGCAATTCTGCCTCAACAAAGACCGGAACAGCCTCGAGGTTTGTGGGCGGTTTCAGATCACTTTCCGCGCCCAAACCAAACTCCATCGTGGGCAAAGCCAAAGGGGCGGCGATTGGTTGTTGTATCGCCGGACGAGCCCAGACAAAATAGACCGCCACAAACATTAATATGATAGCGATCAGGACGTATCCGAAAGCGCGCCAGCCGCTTCTTCTTTTCTTTTTAGAACTTACTGGCTCTCCGTTATCAATTCTTATCGGTTGAGTTTTGTTCATATTTTTCTTCCCGTGTGATATTTCTTCTTACACATCCCAACTTGTACATTTCTGTACCTTTGCGGCGAAGTCCCGGTTTCTGGCACGCCTCCGCCCCTCCGACATGCCTGATGCGGGAATTTTGGTAATTAATTTTACTAGCAATAGCGAAATTGCTTACTTTCGCTTCTTAACCTTCTCTGCTGGAACTTCAAGCCGAATTGTTCGTCCTTCTAGCAAAGTCAATAACACGGCTACACGCTCCTGACCATTGACACAACGTTCGAATTTTGCTTCGATTCCACGCAGCCTCGGGTCATCGATCCACACCGGCTCACCTTCCAGAAATTCAGCCACACTCTTTCCACTCTCCAGATCCATTTGAACAGCTTGTTTATGAACTGCGGCTATGATCTCCGGCGCAACATTGGCAGGTTCGTCACCAAATTTAACCAAACCAACGACGCCACGCATGAGCCCCAAGCGTTTTTCATAAAGTTCATCCAGCTTGCCTTTGACAAACAAATAGCCCGGGAAATAGGGCTTTGTGCTTCGTGAGCGTGGGTTGACAGCTTGTCTGGTCAGGGTCGGGAGATAGTACTTTATCTTTTTGCCGTCCAGTTGATCGGCAACAATAAATTCAAAATTTGGTTTGCATTGAAGAACATACCAAAATTCTGAAGTAGTTAGTGTCATAGAATCTTGCATAATGTATTTATTCAAAACACGCCTGTTCCGGCAGTTTCTTAGCCTATTATTTCCCATCCATATTATACATTGCATTTTCAAAAAATTTCTTAGACTCCGAGCCTAGGGCAATTGCATCTAAATATAGATCAGTTTTATTCGATTCAAGTGTAAATACGAACATTATCTCAATCTTTTTAGCCAAGCTTAGAAATAATGGCTCTAAAAAGCAAAACTTCACTTAGCGAACAGTCACATCGTGCCCTTTGGGTACCTGTGCCCGTAAGGGCATTGCGAGCTCCGTTAGGGGCGTGGCAATCTGCAGTTAATTATTTTTCCATTCTATTTTTGTGCAACAAAGGCTTTAAGGCAGATCGCCATACCCCTTCGGGCACAGGCGTCGCCCTAAAGGGCTCCTCGCGATGACAACCGCAACCGTACACCACATATACCTTATTTACCGATGTTAAATAGACATATTTCATGCCAAAAAAGCTTCATAGATGCTTAATTTAGGTTAATTTAGATGCAATTGCCCTGCTCTGGGAACAGCAATTTTCAGTAAGGCTAAATAATTTTGCGCGTGGTCTCCCCTAATTGTTCGAGAGGCAGGTCTTTTATGTTTTTATCTTTGCTTTCGCATTATCAGGCTTCTTTTATGGCAGCGGAACGGCGGATTGAGCTGAAAAGAACTGCTCAATCTCGCCCTTGGTTTTGCCTTTGCTACTGAGGACTCTACAAGTTTCATGCTAATAATTGCCTGACTCCGAGCTAGCAATTATTAGTATTAGAATATACTTTTTTGCCCGTGGTCTGCCGACCACGAGCGAACCTGTTTTCCTTTCTTCATTTAATGTTCGGACACTGCTTTCGTACGGGCTCATTTCCCGAACCGGTCTCTCAACCCATACCTAATGATCAAATATAAATTGCTGTTTATACTCTTAAGTTAGGAGCAGTTGCCATACTACCCCGACATTGCGAATATGAACTGTTTGGCTTCGTCATGCCGGATTCAAAAGCAGAATCCGGCCTACACGTTGAATTCAAATACAGAGTCCGGTCTACATGCCAGATTCAAAAGTAGAATCCGACCTACGCGTTGGATTCAAATACAGAACCTAGCCAACGTTCGACGAATTGAAATATTATTTATCGGTTAAGTTTTCTTAAATTCCTGCGATTAAGTCTCCTCATGAATTACAGCTATCAACAAAAGTGATATATTTTAAGCATTGGAGGCATATGGCAAAAGAAATTGTTCTTGCATTGGGTGGCGGTGGCGTCCGTGGGGTCGCGCACCTCGGCGCAGCGCAATGTCTGCTGGATAATGAGTACAAGATCACGGGAATTGCGGGAACCAGTGCTGGAGGCTTATTTGGCGCCGTCCTGGCAGCCAAAGTCGATCCGCGCGAGATCTGCGAAGTAGTTGATGATTTTTTCAGACATTCAAGCTTCAAAGCCAATCTCGCTTCTGGTCCTCTTTCCCTGATCAGTACTGAAGGACTTGAAAAATCACTGGAACCCTACCTCAAAGGAAAAAATATTGAAGATCTGCCGATACCCTTTGTCGCTACAGCCGTAAGCCTCAAAAACGGTGAAGAGGTCGTCCTAAGCCAAGGGGACGTGATGAAAGCCGTCATGACCACCATTGCCATCCCGGGCTTTTTCCCCAGCCAGGGAGCAGACATCCTCGTCGATGGGGGCGTGTTGGATCCGGTGCCAGTCGAACCTGCCCGCAGCCTCAACCCACGCCTGCCAGTTGTCGCGGTCGTTCTCAACAAGCGCCCTGCGGGTTTCCAGCTTGCTGACACCAAGGTACCTCTTGAAGACAGCTTTTTTGAACCGATCGTGAATGTGGTCTCACGCACACGATTAGGCGAACTTCTACGCCACCTTTCCATCACGGTCGATGTCGTCAATAAGCAGATGAGCAACTTGCGGCTGGAACTTTCACAGCCTGATATTCTGGTTGAACCGATCGTTGGGCATTTTAGTTTGCTGCAAAAGGTAGATTCAAAAGAAATGTTCGATGAAGGCTATCGCGCCATGCAGGACGAACTGCCAGCTTTGGAAAAAAGCTTTTCTTTAATAAACTCATTCACCAGGATCAGAAAATATTCCGGTAAACGCCAGCAATAGTCTTTCATTGCCAGCAGCTCTAAAGATCCATAAGGTCTGACCCGTGGGCAGGAGACCACAGGCGAACATACATTTCTTTTCAAATACAGAATTAATCTCCGAACCATTCCCAATACTAATTTGATAAGTGACGGTTTAACCCCGCCGCAAGATCGCGATCAGGGTCAAAAAGAGCCCCAAACCTGCTAAAGTGATAATGATGTAGCCGATTGGGATGCCGCCAGTGCTGGTTCCGCCAGTCACTGCCGGATAGGTCGGGATCTGTAAGTGAGGGGGTTCCGTATAGGTTGGCAAACGGCTTGGAATGGCTGTGATGATGAATTGCGCTGCCAGGGTCGGGTCGATCGTCATCGTGATGGAAGGCGTTTCAGTAGGGGGCGGCTGCAGCATCGGCAAGGAACCCCCAAAAACTTCAACCCGATTCAACACGATCCAACCGCGATTCCCAGGCGCGCCGGCATATTCGATCATGACATAATCGCCGTAGTAGCCAAAAGCCTTGGCCTCCTGCCCAACCAGAAAAACGCCCACTCTGGTCGAGGTGGAAGTCGGATAAGCGCGTACATTCAGCGGATTTTCCGGGTCTCCAATCGCGACAACATACAAACCTCTTGGAGAGCTGGTGACGGTCGGAACATTCACGGTCGGGAACTGAGCCCAGACCGCCGGATTCAAAGCCGGAAGAAAACTCAACACAAACAAACCCAAAAAAATCAATGAGCCAAATAGAAAGCGTTTCTTATTACCTGGAAGCTTCTTCATGTTCTGATCCTCGTAAACATACCGATTATAATCTAATCCAGCAAGCTGTTGAGATGGAGCTTATGAGCACAAGAATTTATCACGGAAACCTTGACCCACGCCTGATCGCCGATCGCCTGATTGCTAGTTTTAGCCGCGGCAATTATATGGTCCAACAGATCGGAGAGCCAGACAACCTGGCAGTCCAGATCGCGACCAGACCAAACCGTCGCTCGGGCGGACGCACCGCCATGACCGCCAACATCTCAAGAGTTGCTGATGGCATCAGCATCACGCTCGGCAAACAGGATTGGTTCGGATTGGCCGCCAGCCTTGGGATATCCGCGATAAGCGCTGTACGCAACCCACTTTCGCTGATCAATCGTCTGGATGACATCGCCCAGGATGTGGAATCGCTCATGCTTGAAGAAAAGATCTGGGAAGTGATCGACCAAACCGCCCGCCAACACGGCACCGGACAAGCCCTCTCTGAGCGATTGGCGCGCATGGTCTGCCCTTACTGCCAGACCGCCAACGAAACCGGTGCCAGCCGCTGCCTTGCCTGCGGCGCCCCACTGGGCGAAGTGCAGCCCACCACCTGTCCGAATTGCGGCTTTGTTGTCAGCCAAAAAGAAAGCACCTGCCCTAATTGCAAGGTCAGTTTGCAAACCAAATAAACTTTTAAATGAATTTGTCTATGCCCAAAGCTCGGGAAATAGCATCTAAAATCACCTAAACTTAATTTCTGTGAAGCTTTTTCGGCAGGTTTCATCCCTGTTAGACTGTGGTAAATAAGGTAAATTTGGGGCTTTTGCCTTGTTGTCATCGCGAGGAGCCCTTTAGGGCGACGCCTGTGCCCGTAAGGGTATGTGCGATCTGCCTTAAAGCTTTTGTTGCATAAAAATGGAGTGGGGAAATGATTAGCCGCAGATTGTCATACCTTGACAGGCACAGGCGCCCATTCGGTACTCGCAATACCCTGACGGGCACAGGTACCCAAAGGGCACGATGTGACGGTTCGCTAAGTGAAGTTTTGATTTCTAGAGCCATTTTTACTAATTCTGGCTAAAAATTGAGCTAATTTCGTATTTACGCTTGATTCGAATAAAAATCATCTATGGTTAGATGCGTTTGCACTACGCCCAAAGTTCGGGGTGGTTCCGGCGGATGGAGTTGTGAGCAGTGCCAGCGATGATGACATGATCCAGCAGGCGGATGTCCAGAACTTTGCCAGCCTCGATCACCGCTCTGGTCAAATTAACGTCCTCCGGGCTTTCGCCTGGATTGCCGGAGGGGTGATTATGCACCAAAACGATCCCATAGACATTGCGGCGCACCGCCTCTTTGAATATTTCACCTACGCGCACCGTGGTGGCGTCCTGGGAGCCCTTATAAAGCTCATGCCGCCCCAGATACTTATTGCGCGAATTCACCATCAAAACCCATAATTCTTCCTGCTGCATGCCGCGCATCTCATGCCCCACCAGCTCAGCAATGTCTTCAGGCGTTTTCAGCTGCACCCCTGTCTCCAGCCGCTCATTTGCCAGGCGTCTGCCCACTTCCACCGCTGCCTTGATTCGTGAAGCTTTTGCCAGCCCAACCCCCTTGATCTCCAGCAGCCGTGAAAGATCCTCCCGATGAATGCCCGAAAAACCGCCTAGTTCATTCAAAATATGGTTGCCAAGATCGATCGCGCTCATTTCTGTGGTTCCGGAGTTCAAAAGGATCGCCAGCAATTCGCCGTTGGTCAAAGCCTGGACGCCTTCGGTCGCCATGCGCTCACGCGGGCGGTCGCTGCTGGGAAGATCGTCAATTCGGAGGGTTTTGCGGGTTTTGCTCATGCCTTAATTCTACCCCATCGCCATGATATAATTTCGCTACTAATTTAGCAATTCTCTACAACAATCACTTTGCACATGGTCAGGAGACCACGTGCGATCGTGGAAAGTCAGGAGACCAGGTACGAACGTGAGGAAAAAAAAGACCGCGCGTGAACGCAAGCTCCTTTCCCGGTTCGGACACGGTCGGGAGACCATGTCCATGAGCAAAACGAGAATTGCTGCTGATTTCGGAGGAGTTGCCCATGTTTTCGGCCGTTTTTCCCGCTCAATATACCAGCCTTAGCCCTATTTCTGTTCTTGTTCGCGATTACGCCCAGCAAGCCGGCTTTGATAACAAACAGCTCTACGATATCGAACTGGCGGTTGATGAGGCCTGTTCAAACATCATCGATCACGCCTATCCAACGGAACAAAAAGGTGAAATGCTGTTAAAAATGGCGATCGACGACAAGGGTATCACCATTATTCTGCAGGATCAGGGGCTGTCTTTCAACCCCCAGGACGTGCCCAGTCCGGATCTGGTTAGCGATGTCGTTGATCGGCGTGAGCGCGGTCTGGGCGTTTTCCTGATCCACCAACTGATGGATTTTGTGCATTACGAGGCGCTGGACGAAAACACCAATCAGCTGACAATGAGAAAGCTCCTGCATGGTTTCTCAGACAAGGTACAGATCGAAGGCATCAAATGTCGCGATGACGTCCTGCCTCTGGAGGCGCTTCAACTGGTATCCGAGATCAACCGCTCGATCAGCAGCATCGTCAATCTGGACGAATTGCTCGCCAAAGTCAGCGAGCTGATCCACCAGCGGCTCGATTATCCCTTTGTCCACCTTTTCCTTTTTGATTACGTGCCTCAAAAGCTTGTTTTTGTTTCCGGCAGCGGCAGCCGAGCCAGCTATTATTCCGAAAAGAAAGTCAGCTATGACATCAACGCCGCCCGGGGACTGATCCCATTGGCAGCCAAATCCGGGCGTCTCCACCTTGCCAACGATCTCGAAAACACACCCTGGCACCAACCTGAAGCCCAGAGCGGCACTTCCAACGGTTCTGAACTTAGTCTGCCCTTACAGTTTCGCGGAGAAACGCTTGGGGTGCTCGACATTCAAAGCGATCAGCGCAATGCTTTCCAGGAAACCGATGTCAACCTGCTCGAATCCCTTTCGATCACGATCTCGATCGCCATTCGTAACGCCCAACTCTTCAGGGCGCAGGAATGGCGGCGGGAAGTCTCCGAAAGCTACCGCGAAACAGCCGATTTGCTCACCCGTGAATTAAAGTTAAAAGACCTGCTGACCACCATGTTGGCACAGATACCGAAGCTTTTGCCGGTGGACTTTAGCGGTCTCTGGCTGATCGACCCCAAAAGTGATCAGCTTGATCTGAAACAGCAATTTTCTGCCAACAAGACCCTAACTACCGACAGCCCTATCGGGCTAAAAAGTTCAGCCAGGGAAAACTGGTTTCATCATTCAAACCTTGACCTCGAAACCATCCTCAAGCCCAGCCAGCCAGCCCTGGACCAGATTGCCACCGCATTGGGCATGCAAGAGTCTTATTCCGCCATTGCCGCGCCAATCGTCAGCGAAGGTAAAACCCATGGCGTTCTGACCATCCACACCAATTCACCCGGTCGTTATGGCATGGATTCGCTCAAGATCTGCTCGACCTACGCCGACTATATCGCCTACGCGATCGACAAGGAACGTTTGCGCAAGGTTGAAGAGCTGCGCCGACAGACCGAGCAGGAACTTAGCCTGGCACGGCGCATCCAGCAGACTTTTTTGCCCGAAACCCTGCCGCAAATCCCTGGTTACGATCTGGCGGTGGAATGGAAGACCGCCCGGCAGGTGGGCGGCGATTTTTATGACGTGATCCAGCTTGACGACCAGCGTTATGGCTTGCTCATCGCCGATGTTTCCGATAAGGGACTGCCGGCTTCGCTCTATATGACCGTCGCCCGCACGCTTTTACGAGCCGTCGCGCGGGACTTTAGCTCACCAGCGGAAACGCTGACAAGGGTCAATCAACTATTGCAGCTCGACTCCACCCAATCCTTTTTTGTGACCCTTTTCTACATGACACTCGACATTAATACAGGTCGGTTGATTTATAGCATTGCTGGGCACACCCCACCAATTTTCCTCCAGCCGCAGCAAAACCAAGCCCACAGTCTTGAGCGCGGCGGCATCGCGCTTGGCATCCTGGATCCGATCCAACTTAAGGATGAATTCCTTCAGCTTGAAGATGGGGAAGCCATTTTCCTCTACACAGACGGCGTCAGCGAGACCAGAAACAGTCAAAATGAGGAATACGGCGCGAAGCGTTTGGAAGAATTATTGAGAAATGCGGATCAAAGATCAGCCCAGGGACTGATTGACCTTGTCATGAAAGATCTGCAGGAATACAGCGGCTTTTCCACCCCGGAAGACGATTGCACAATGCTCGTGCTTAGTCGGAAATAATCACCGAAAGACCATCACCGGGATATCGACGATCTCCAAAACCCGATCAACCTGTGAGGCAAAAAGCCGACCCAACAAACCCCGGCTTTCATAACCGCCCATCATGACGGTACTGATCTCATGTCCCTCGATCAAACCTGGCAATTGTTCACCTAATTCGTCTTCTTCAAGCTCGATCAGCTCTGCCTCCACATTGAAATAACGAAGATATTCCTGAGCAATTTCCAGGCTTTCCTGATTCGCGGGTTCCGAAGTCCGAATATTGACCAACAGCAGAGGGCAAGCGTACCGGGAGGCATAATAGGTCGCCACAAAAAGAGCTTCTCGGCTTCGTTCCCGTTCATCATAGATCAGCAAAATACTTTTCACTGCCAGCGGAAGCTCTTTTACGAACAAGACCGGTCGCCGGCTACTTTGCAAAATGCTGATAATTCCGGAAGAAACGCGTTCAAAAACGGATCCTCCGGGAGGAAAACGCAGTTTCAGGACCAACAGATCGCTTAAGAGACTGAATTCGCGCAATTTTTTACTGGGCTCACCCTCGACCGTAAAAAACTTGCCTTTCATTTCATTATCCCATAGGAAATTGTTAAACCTTGCTTCCAGGGTTTGTAACTCGTCTTTCGAAACATCATGCTCTGATCTCACATAGATGCCCAAGATGTTTCCTTTGCGGCTGCGATTCACCAAAGCCGCCTGCCTCAGAGCGATCTGTTCCTGATCCTGCTCACTGATCGCCACCAAAATATCCCGAAACAAGAATTCTTCTTTTTCGGACTGGATGTCAGTGGTAAGCTTGGCGGTCTTTGTCTGTTTGCCTTCCTGATCAGCCAGATACTCGACAATATTTTCTGTCCGCAGCGCGGTGCCGAGCCATTCCTGCAAATTGTGCTGCTTGTCCAATACCAGCAGGTACAGATCGGTCAGGCTGAGATGCGGGAACTCATCATGCAGACCCGAACTTTCAACAACGCTCACAACCGGCAGATAGACCCTCTCGTACCAGTCCCTGGCAGCCGTATCATAATCAACTTCCTGGTTTTGTTCGATGCCCATGTAATATCGATGAACGTTGATATGCTCTTCCAGCAATGGATAATTATCAACTTGCCTCAAGCTCAGATCAACACCAGGCAGGATGCGATCCAGATGCGTGTTTTCCAAAAAATCCGCCTGAGCGGCTTTTTCGACCAATTCTTCCAGCGTAAAACTGCTCGACAAAGCCACCTTGGTTTTCACTTCAGTAACAAAGGCTTCGATCGTATCCAATCCCATTTCTTTGGCGATCGAGACACGATGGTTCCCATCCAAAACAAAATATGCTTCCCCGATTTTGTAAAGTGAAACCGGCGGAACCCCATGCGTAAAGGGACTGGTCATGGCAGCCTTAACGTTCGCCCAGCGTGTGTCATCATCAGCGCTCAATGGAGCAAAATTACGGTCAAAGTCGCTGGTGCGGTTCACGCTGCCGATGATCGCCTCAAGCGGAACGTCCTGCAAACCAAGCTCGGTTTGGTTCACAGCGCGCAAATTTGCGGATACTTTATCGAATGGCAACAGATCCAGAGACTCACCCCGGATTCCTGCCCAGAAACGTTCCATCGCCGCTTTGGAGCGAAAGCGATGAAAATCATCCAAAGCCTTGCGGTATGCTAATCTATCTTCGTGCATATTTATCCTTCGACCTTTAATCCTAATCGATTTTTCTATTCTCTATAGAACCAGCTTCTACCATAATTCAAACCGCTTGCGTCTTGTTCCATGCTATAATTTTCTTTCTGGAAAGGCGGTAAAACATCCAAAATGTTCGGGAATAGCAGTATGAAACCAATTGATACCCTCATCATCGGACATGTCACCAGCGACTTGCTGGCAGACGGATCGAGTAAACTGGGCGGCACGGTCAGTTTTTCGGGGCTAAGCTCCCAAAGGCTTGGTCAAAAAACTGGCGTCCTCACTAGTCATGCCCCTGAATTCGACCTTTCCGCCCTTGCGCCGCTGGAACTGGTCAGCCTGCCTTCTGAACACACGACAACTTTCAGGAATATCCCCACCGATGAAGGTCGCGTTCAATACTGCTACGCGCAAGCGAGCCTGTTGACTCCTGAGGGGCTCCCGGATGCCTGGCGCAAGCCAAAGATCGTCCATCTCGGACCGGTCGCCAACGAAATTGACCCGGATTTTTTCTCCGTTTTCCCTGACAGTCTGCTCTGCCTGACCCCTCAGGGCTTTCACCGGCAATTCGCGGCTGACGGACGGGTAAGCTTTCGGGATTGGGAAGAAAAAGCAATCTGCCTGCCGAAAACAGACGCGGTCGTTCTCTCGATCGAAGACCTGGCAGGCGATGAATCCCTGGTCAGGGATTACGTCCGACTTTGCGATTTACTGGTGGTAACTGAAAATAAGAATGGAGCTCGGGTATACTGGAAGCAGGAGATGCGCCACTTCCCCGCTCCAACGCGGGAACTGGTTGAAGATACCGGTGCCGGCGATATTTTTGCGGCTTGTTTTTTCCAGCGCTATTCTGTCACCAGAAACGCCTGGCAGGCAGCCCGTTTCGCCGTTGAATTGGCTGCCAATTCAGTCACGCGCCGTTATCTTGAGAGCATCCCAAACAAAGAAGAAATTGAAACCGCCAAAAGGGCTTATTAAAGTATGGGCAAAATTTACACGATCGTCAATCAAAAAGGTGGCGTTGGCAAAACGACAACGACCATCAACCTGGGTGCCTACCTGGCGCAATTCGGGCAAAAAGTATTGCTTGTTGATCTTGATCCCCAGGCGAACGCGACCGCCTGTCTGGGAGTGGAGCACAACAAGATCAGTAATGGCACCTACGAAGTCCTGATTGGCGAAAAGCAAGCCAGCGAAGTGATCCTGCGCAATCCAGCCTATAAACTGAGTCTGATTCCCTCTTCGCCCAACCTTTCAGGCGCTGAAATTGAATTGATCGATCTGCCCTCGCGCGATCGCCGCCTGCGGGAAAGCATCCAGGGGCTTGAGCCAAATTACGACTATATCCTGATCGACTGTCCCCCATCTCTGGGTTTGCTTACGCTGAACGGGCTGATCGCCGCCAAAGACGGCATCATCATCCCAGTTCAATCCGAATATCTGGCGCTCGAAGGCCTCGGGCAGCTCACAAAAACGCTCGACCGCATTCGCGGCAGTCTCTTTCCGGAACTCACGATCAGAGGGGTTTTGCTGACCATGTTTGACGGGCGCACGAATCTCTCTTCTGATGTCATGGCAGAGGTTCAAAAGTTCTTCCCTGAAAAGGTCTTCAAAAGCTTTATCCCCCGCAGCGTAAGATTGGCGGAGGCGCCTTCTTTTGGCATGCCGATCTCACTTTACGCCCCTTCGTCGAGCGGAGCGATCGCCTATAAAGAGCTGGCACAGGAATTATTAATTGGTGACGGGGTCGCGCTCACCCCGGTTGAGGAGTAATTATGGCAAGAAAAACAGGTTTAGGTCGTGGTCTCGATGCCCTGATTCCCGGCTGGCAGGAGGCAGGCGCCCCCTCATCCACAGATAAAGTTTTGAAAGTTCCGGTTGAAAACATCAGCCCCAATCCGCATCAACCCCGCAAGACCTTCAACCCCGAACAGCTTGAAGACCTCGCGAACTCGATCCGCGAACACGGCATCATCCAACCGCTGGTACTTATTCCTGGTGAAACTGCTGATCATTATTTTTTGATTGCCGGCGAACGCCGTCTGCGAGCATCGAAACTGGCCGGGCTAAGCGAAGTGCCCGCGATCGTGCGCACTGCCACCGAGCAGGAGCAGCTCGAATTCGCGATCATCGAAAATGTTCAGCGCGAAGACCTCAACCCGCTCGAACGCGCCCGCGCCTATCAGAACCTGCTTGACGGCTTCTCCCTGACCCACGAGGATATCGCTCGCCGGGTAGGCAAAAGCCGCGTTTCGGTCACCAACACCCTCAGATTGCTCAATCTGCCCCTGATTGCCCAGGAAGCCTTGCTTGATGGTCAGATCAGCGAAGGTCACGCCCGCGCGCTTTTGGGCTTATCCAATACCCGCGCGATAGAAGCCGCGCTGGACAGCATCCTGAGCCTTAATCTTAACGTTCGCCAGACCGAAGCCTTGGTGAGCAAACTGCAGGGCAAAGCTGAACGTAGCCCCGCAAGACCAAGTCGCCCAGCTGAAATTGAAGATCTCGAAAACCGCCTGCGGCAATACTTCAATACCAAAGTCTCTCTCAAGAAAGGCAAACGCGGCGGCAATATCAGCATCGCTTTTTATTCTGATGAGGAACTTAATGCGATTCTGGATCTATTAGGAATTTATGACTAAAGAGACACTTCTTTATAATGCCAACCTTGCCTTTTCCGCAGGAGAAGGTCATGACGCAATTTTGATTTCAGATGGAAAAATTGTCGCGATTGGAAGCCATTTTTTGCTCACCTCGCTAAGCGAACCAGGCGTCGAACAGATCGATCTGCAAGGCAAAACCATCTTGCCCGGCTTCACCGACTTCCACCTCCACCTGCAACATCTCTCTGACCGCCTTGACGCGGTTGACTGTCAGGCTGACAGCCGCGATGAAGTTTTGCGAAGAGTTAAAGAACGCGCGGAAGCTTCAAGCCCGGGAGAATGGATCATTGGTTACGGTTGGAACCAGAACGACTGGGACCCGGCCGAATATGGCACCGCCGCCCAACTTGACGCGGTCAGCCCAAACAACCCTGTTCTTCTGCATGCGGTCTCACTGCATGCCGCCTGGGCGAACAGCCTGGCATTGAAGAACGCCGGAATTACCGCCGATAGCCCGGACCCTCATAGGGGAAAAATTCTGCGGGATGACACAGGTCAACCGAATGGTATTTTACTGGAATACGCGGTGCCTCTGGTCGAAACGCACATTCCCCAGCCAACGACAGAAGAAATCGCGCGCAGAATTCTACATGCCCAGACGCATCTACACAGCCTTGGCATCACCGGTATTCACGATTTCGACCGCTTCCCGGCAGCTGAAGCCTTGCTTTATCTGGTCGAACAGGATCTGCTGCGTCTGCGGATCAGTCAAAACCTTCCTGCAGAACAGCTTGATCGGGCATTGGAAGAAGGCTGGCGAAAGAAACTGGATCGTCCACCCTATCTTCAGCCTGGTTGGATAAAACTCTTTGCCGACGGCGCGCTTGGACCACTCTCGGCAGCCATGCTCGAACCCTACGAAAATTCAACCGAAACCGGCATGCTGCTTCTTTCAGCACAGGAAATAGCAGAAACCGGCATCAAAGCCGCTCAAGACGGCTGGCCCCTGGATATTCATGCCATTGGAGATTGGGCTGTCCATGAAGTCCTGAATGGCTTCGAGCTTCTGCGCCAGTACGAAGCAGAAAACAAGCTGCCGCATCTGCCCCATCGCATCGAGCATCTCCAACTGATCCACCCAGACGATTTTGAACGCTTAAAAAAGCTGAACCTGATCGCTTCCGTACAGCCCGCCCAGGCAACTTCAGACATCGATATCGCCGAGCAGCATTGGGGCTCTCGCTGCGAGTACGCTTATGCCTATCAAAGCCTGCTCGACCTGGGTCTACCTGTTCGTTTTGGCTCTGACGCGCCGGTCGAAAGCGCCAATCCTTTTGAAGGCTTGTTCGCCGCCACAACCCGCCAACGCTTTGAGCTTTCTGAGACTGGTTTTCCTCAAACAATCACCCCGGACAAGGCATGGTACCCCAGGCAATGTCTCACGTTCGAAGACGCGCTCAAGGCTTTCACAGTTCCGCTCTCCTCCTACCCTAATAGGACAAGCCTGATGCCCCTCAGCCCGGGTACCCCAGCGGACCTGATCGTTCTTGAACAGGACCCTTACAAACTTCAACCGCATGAGCTTCATCAGCTTTTGCCAATAATGACGATGGTTGGCGGAGAAATCGTCTACTCAAGATAAACAATGCTGATCAGACCTGCCAGGCACTTTTTTTTGAGCGATCTGCGCCAGTTGGCAAACCCACCGCATGTCACCTATACCCACCTCGATTGGCTTCCTCCGGAAGAACGCTTACAGGACGAATCCACCTTTGCCCTGGAGGAAGGCGGTCAGCTACGCGCAACTGTCAACCTTGCCCCTGAGACCTCGGACTTCGCCTGGCTGCGTTTTTTCTTTAGCATCCAGGATGGAAAGCATCAGGAACATTTTCAGGATCTGCTTTCTTATGGCAGAAAGTGTCTGGCTGAAAACAAGGTTCACGCGCTATATAGCCTAAGCCATCATGATTGGTTTGAAAACATGCTAATTAAAAATGGATTTTCAAAAACCAAACAAATCATCGCGCTCACCACAAACAATCCCATCCTTGATCATCGTGATTTTGACCCAAAACTGATCCAAACCATCAACGCGGAAGATATCTCATTAATTTTTCATCTTGATGCACTGTGCTTCTCAGACCCCTGGCAACTCAGCAGATTAAGCCTGCGTTACTGCATCGGCGGTGCTGACCTTGCCACTTGCATCAAGATTGATGGACAGGCGGTAGCCTATCAGGTCAGCCATGTCCTTTTTGATCATATCCATATCGCCCGTCTGGCTGTCCACCCTGACCATAGAGGAAAAGGTTATGCCACGACCTTGCTGACACACCTGGTTGAAAGTTTTAAAAACCTTGGAAACTACATTTTCAGCGTCAATACTCAGGAAGACAATCACGCTTCCATCGGGCTCTACAAAAATCTTGGCTTTCAAGAGAACCAGGAAAGTTTCCCGGTATTTAAACTGAAGACATCATAAAAATAAACGACTATAATAGATAAATCCTAACCATCAGGAGACTTTTATGACCAACCTAAAATCACAACGCCAAATGCTTAAAGACCAGAAAGCGCAGAAAAAGAAAAAGCAAATTACGACTTTCATCATCGTGGCAGTGGTGCTCGTAGTGGCTTTTTCACTGATCTATTTCCTGCCCAGAAAGAAAGTTGCCGGACCCACCATGGGGGACCCTGACGCGCCGGTGAAAGTTGAACAATTCTCAAACTACACCTGCTCACACTGCCAGACCTTCGCGCTGGATAGAGAAGATACTTTTAGAAAGACCTACATTGATACAGGGAAAGTCTATCTGACCTATTACAACTACCAATTCGCTGATGATGAATCTGCCAACGCCGCCGAAGCCACCTATTGCGCTGGTGAGCAGGGCAAATTCTTTGAATACAAAAAGCAAGTCTATTTGAATCTTCAGTATCCTGACGTCTTCTCCGAAGAAAGCCTTAACAATTACGCAAAAGCCGTTGCCTTGAACATGTCAAATTTCCAGGAATGCCTTGCCAGTGACAAGCATGTAGACACTGTAGCCGAAGCCCGCAATTACGCTCAGATACAAAAGATCCAGTACACCCCCTGCTTTGTTGTGAATGGCAAACCCGTTTCAGCGAATGAATTAGATGACGCCATCGAAGCCGCCCTCGCGGAGTCAGGGAATTGATTTTTTTAAAAAGCAGTTGACAAGCAAAGCTCTGGGAGTTAAGAAACAATGACATGAGATTACATTTTAACCCCAGAAATTTGTATTGTTTCTTTGACCTTACTTGTTAACAAACAATGCGAAAATAACTATAATCAAAAAAGTAAAATAACTTGAATTTAGAAGAGTTTTTCAAACCCTTATTGTTGGGTAAAAACATTGAATACATGGACGTCACTGTTTAAGAGTCTGGTACAATAATTTATGTAATATTTGAAACTCTTCGTAATGAGTATAACTATTGAATGATATTGAATTGGATAATCTTTATTTCATCTTCATTATTGAATGAATTCAGATGTCAGAGTTGTTAAATAAATGATTATTGTATTAGAAGAAATCGAGAATTTGGCATATTACATTCTCGAGATTTGAAAAGAGGTTAGTTTGAAACAAATTGATGTAGTTATAGTTGGAGGTGGACCAGCAGGAGCCACTTTAGGATATTTACTGCAAAAAAAAGGAATATCAAATTGTATTATTGATAAAAAAAGTTTTCCTCGTAATAAGCTATGTGGGGGATTATTGACTAAAAAAACACATGACTTACTAGACAGTATATATGGGGATACAAATTTTCCTTATGAAAGGATCTCTACAAACGTATCACTATTTTGTGGATATGAAAAAATATCCAATGTTACAACCAACACTCCATTCTATTTCGTGGAAAGATTCGACTTCGATTTTAACTTAATAACCAGGTACAAAGACATAGGTGGAGATTTGCGAGAAAATTGCAAAATCAAGGAGTTAGATAAAGCTAACAACGCAATCATCCTTGATAACAATGAGATTATTAATTACAAGATTGTAGTTGGCGCTGACGGTGCAAATAGCTATATCAGAAAGTATGTTGATAAAGATTATAGACCTAATGCTTTGTGTATCGAACAAAACATAGTTTCAAAAGATGTTTCTGATGAGATACAAATTTATTTCTCAGCGATTCGGTCTGGATACGGCTGGTGTTTTCCAAAAAGAAATCATTATACTGTAGGGATTGGCGGTAAAATCGATAAAAATAAAGACATAAAACACAGTTTCCAGGTTTTTGCAAAAAACATTGACAAGCAATCAAATTCTTCTTTGATATTTGGGGCATCACTTCCGTTTGGAGAATTCGTTAAAAAGCCATATCTAGGAAATATACTATTAATTGGTGATGCAGCAGGATTTGTTGATCCCTTAACTGGGGAGGGTATTTATTTCGCCCTATATTCAGCTAAATGCGCAT
>JBMNVH010000008.1:0-83455 GCA_050946715.1 Anaerolineaceae bacterium
ATAAGAATCAGTCCCGAATGAATAAATGTTATGGTTCGAATCCAAATGAACAATATCAAATTTAGGATCGAAAGTTACATAATCCCGTAAAACAGACCTGCCATGTTGTTCTTCATTAAAGAGTCGATTCACAATCCGGTTTAAATCCAAATTTCGATATTTAGGATCCCCATCTATGTATAGACTCTTAATAATTACTTCATTCTTTTTGTCATAAAAGTAATGACAGGCACCCTTTAATAACATCCTCAGAATTGTTTCATCCAAACGAAGTCTCTGTTCCTTTGGAGCATCCCCACCATACATTTCAAAATCCGCATCAATTGGATAGTACATGACAGCAGCTTTTATATTAGGAGAATTTGGGAAAGAAGGACTTCGTATTGGTAATAAACCGTCAGCAAGCAAACTAGCTAGTTCCAAATTTGCTCTATCAGATTGGTTCAATTTTTTCCCACTAAGCTTGCTGAAGTGGAATTTATGAGTGTGGCAGCCATTAGATCTGATTTTTCCAATATGCTTCAATAAAGTTTGTTTTGGATAGTAAGCTTCACTGGGAAGATCAAAAAGACCATGAATTTCATCACACTCAATAACATCTGGCACAAATAGAAGAGCGTGTCCATGAAGATTTACATGTTCTAAAGTAGTTTCATCATAATATATTGATACGTAATGCTTCATCAATAGAATTCTACATCACGGATTCTTTTTTTAGGTTATTTTTTATAAATAAATTATTAATATTTTCTAAGAATTTACATTTTCTATAAGGTTGTATTGTTATTTTAACTTTTTTACATTTTGACAAAACAGTACTTTTCTCAAGACCAAACAACAAAATTCGGATTAAACATTATCTCCAGATCATCAGACCGACCACACTTGTGCGCTCATAGGTACGCAAAAAAGAGCGCACAACCGCACAAGTAGCCAAAACAGAACTGTTAGCTTTTTAACAAATTATCAGGAACCCATATAGATATTGAAATAATCCATAGCATAACTGGAAACTTCTTGCCCAAACCCATGCAATCGTCTAAAATTTGGCTATGCGATTTGATGTTTTTTCTTTGTTTCCTGAAGTATTTCAACCTTACCTCGAGATCAGCATTCTCAAGCGTGCCATTCAGAAGGAGCTGATCGAGGTTCACACCCACAATATCCGCGATTGGGCGACGGACAAGCATCACACCACCGATGACACGCCTTATGGCGGCGGCGGCGGGATGATCATGAAGCCCGAGCCGGTTTTCGCCGCGGTCGAGAGTGTTCTCGGCGCGCCGCCCTCCTGCCCGGTGATCTTGCTTTGCCCCCAGGGCGAGCTCTTCGATCAATCCATCGCGCGGGAACTGGCATCTTTCGACCATCTCGCGCTGATCTGCGGGCGCTACGAAAGTTTCGACGAGCGCATCCGCCAGCATCTGGCGACCCGCGTGCTCAGCATTGGCGATTACGTCCTGACCGGCGGAGAATTGCCCGCGCTGGTCGTGATGGACGCCGTCGCGCGCCTGCGCCCGGGCGTTCTGGGCGACAACGAAGCCACCGATGATGATTCCTTTTCCGAAGACGGTTTGCTGGAATATCCACAATGGACCAAACCGGCTGAGTTTCGCGGTTGGAGTGTCCCGGAGATCATGACCAACGGCAATTTAGGCGAACAACTCAAGTGGAAACGCAAGCAGTCCTTGATCCGCACGCTCAAGAACCGGCCTGATCTGCTCGAAAAGGCGAAGTTGACCGACAAAGACCGCAAGTTTTTGAAAGAATACATTGAAGAGCAGGATAGCCTGACGGATTAATATCAGATTTAGAAAATAATATTTAATGTCGGGTTGAACTGCGCAATACCCAGAGGGCACGATGCCCGACCTACGCTCAATTCAGCAGCACCCGATAGGCTATCGCAAGCCGGATTCTCATGGAATCCGGCCTACATCTTATCCGCTCCCGTTGCGGGCGGACGTGGCAATCCGCCCCTACGGTTTCAGGCGAGCACACCCCTATGCAGTCCAGCAACAAAAGTCAAGGTCGAGATTGAACAGGGCGGGACAAAACCGCCCTGTTCAATCCGACGTTCCGTATTGCAAGATCGCCCTTGTCGAATTGAAATTGCCCCAAAATTGGGCAATTTCCATTTCGACCTATCATGGACTCTTGATTCCTTGCAAGAGGACATGTGCCCGCCAGGGAATTTCACAGCCTCTCGTTGCGGGCGGACATGGAAGTCCGCCCCTACATTTGATTCCGCACGAGAAGGCACAATTGCACGCTTATATGCATCGCACGAACCGACCCAATTCTCTACTATAATTAGCCTATCAACTTATTTATCGGAGACCTCATGATCGAAGAACAAAAATTCAATTTTGGTAAAACATTCCTGCTTGGCTTTGGCTTTTTTGCCGTCATGGTCGCCTGGTCGGTCTACAATGCTTTTGTACCGCTCTTCCTGGCAAACCGCTTCAACCTCGACCCGGCGACGATCGGTTTTTTTATGACGCTCGATAACATCGCCGCCCTGTTCCTGCAGCCGGCGATCGGCTCGCTTTCCGACCGCACCCGTACCAAGATCGGACGGCGTCTGCCATTCATGCTCACCGGCGCCCCTATCGCCGCGCTGGCTTTCTTCTTTGCCCCGATGGTTGCCATCCCAATGATGGACATCCCCAACGAAGCCCGCCTGCCGCTCTTTGTGACCTGTACGATCACCTTCATGCTCAGCATGGCGATCTGGCGCACGCCCGTCGTGGCTCTGATGCCCGATGTGACCCCCTCCAAATACCGCTCCCAGGCAAACGGCGTGATCAACTTCATGGGCGGAATCGGCTCGATCATTGCCTTTTTGGTGGGCAGCAAGCTCTATGACGTCAACCCGGCCTACCCCTTCTGGCTGGCAGCGATCCTGATCTTGCTTGGTGTGCTGACGGTCTTCATCTTCATTCGCGAACCGAAGATCTATGAAGAAAACCCCAATCTCGAAAAACCCAACCTCTGGAAAAGTTTGCAGCAAATTTTCCGCGAAAGGCAACACAACGCCATTCGCATCTTCTTTGCGATCTTCTTCTGGTTTGTCGCGATGAACGCGATCGAATCCTTCATCACGCTTTATGCCAACCAAACCCTGGGTCTTTCAGAATCGCGCGCGGTCAATCTGATGACGCTAAATTCACTGGCATTTGTCCTGATGGCGCTGCCGGCAGGTCTGATCGGTGGAAAGATTGGGCGCAAACGCACCATCAGTCTTGGTCTGATCGTCATGATCCTCATCATGAGCTCGATCTTCTTCATCCCCAAAGCCACTCTGGTGCAAAACGTTTTCACCATGCCGATCCTTGGTGATGTCCCTGTTGTCGGCGTGATGCTGATCATCGCCGGGCTTGGCTGGGCGCTGATCAACATCAACTCCCTGCCGATGGTGGTTGACCTGACCGACGCCGTCCAGATCGGCACCTTCACCGGTCTCTACTATCTCTTTTCAACCCTGGCAGCCATCGCCGGACCCAATATCAACGGCTGGATCGTGAAACTAACCGGCAACAATTATTCCTCGATCTTCCTGATCGGGCCCATTTTTATGCTGGCGGCACTGGTGATGATCGTGACAATGAAGGAAGGAAAACAAGAATAAGTATTGTTAAAACCTTCTCTACCGCTTGCGAAATTAAGGGCGTTAAACTATACTTAACATAACATTTTCCGCGAAAGGCGGGTTTAGTAAAGAAGAGGAGAAAATTTTATGCGCAAAAAGTTACTACTAATCATTTCACTGTTATTGGTTGCATCAATGGCACTGTCTGCCTGCCAGACGACTGATGCTCCCGTTGTTGACGGCCCCGGGACCGAAGACAAGATCAAGGTCTGCCAGATCACCGACACCGGTGGTATTGACGACAAATCCTTCAACGCCACTGCCTGGAAAGGCATTCAGGACGCCGAAGTGTCCCTTGGCATTGAGGGCAAATATCTCGAATCTCAGGAAACTGCCGATTACGAAAAGAACATCAACTCCTTCATCGAAGATGAGTGTGATCTGATCATTACCGTCGGCTTCCTCATCGCTGATGCCACTTCCGCCGCATCCGCAGCGTATCCCGATGCCAAATTCTCCATCGTTGACTTCGCTTTCGATCCTTCCCTGCCCAACGTGGTTGGTCAGCTCTTCGAAACTGACGAAGCCGCATTCCTGGCTGGCTACCTCGCCGCTGGCGTGACCCAGACCGGCAAAGTTGGTACCTTCGGTGGTATGCAGATCCCGACCGTTACCATCTTCATGGATGGTTTCGTCAAGGGTGTTGCCAAATACAACGAAGTCAAAGGCACAAACGTGGAAGTCCTCGGTTGGGACGTTGAAACCCAGACCGGTCTTTTCACCAACGACTTTGAAGATCAGCAAAAAGGTCGCGAATTCGCCATCTCCCTGATGGACGAAGGCGCTGACATCATCATGCCCGTTGCCGGACCTGTTGGTATCGGTGCTGCTGCCGCCATTCAGGAACGCGGTGGTGCCTATTACATCGGCGTGGACGCTGACTGGGCGATCACCAATGAAAAATTTGCTGACATCACCCTGACCTCTGTCATGAAACTGATGGACGCAACCACTGAATCCGTAATTAAATCAGTTGTCGATGGCACCTTCACCGGTGGTAACGTTATTGGTACCCTTGCCAACGAAGGCGTCGCTCTGGCTCCATTCCATCAACTGGATCACCTGGTTTCTGACGAACTGAAAGCCGAACTCGAACAGCTCAAGGCTGACATCATCGCTGGTGTGATCGTTCTCGACTAGGCTCTAAAGCAAACACAAAAAAACAGGTTGACTAAATCAACCTGTTTTTTAATCCAGCAAATCTCAGTATGAAAATATAATTTACAGCCCGTGGTCAGGAGACCACGAGCAAACTTTTTTCTCTTTGTTTAATATTCGGACACTGCTTGTGTCTCGGGTTCTTTACCCGACGTGGTCTCTTGACCATTTTCATGGGGAAAATGAGAAATTGCTTTTTTATTCCAATTTTATTTCAAACCCCTGTTATAATTTTCATATTAGATTAACCTCATTTTAATTGAAACGGGGATTTATGACACCAATACTTGAACTTAAGGGGATCACCAAACAATTTCCAGGCGTACTCGCCAACGATCATATCGACCTGCGCCTTGAAAAGGGCGAAATTCTCGCTCTGCTTGGCGAAAATGGCGCGGGCAAATCAACTCTGATGAATATTTTGTATGGTCTTTACCAACCCGACCAGGGTGAGATCTGGATCAATGGAGAACCTGTCACCATCCAATCGCCCTCCGATGCCATCCAGGCCGGTATTGGTATGGTTCACCAGCACTTTATGCTCATTCCGGTTTTCACCGTAACCGAAAACGTGATGTTGGGCGATGAAGTCGTCAAAAAGGCTGGTGTTTTGGACCGCCAGGCTGCGGCAGCAAGAGTCGAAGAAATTTCAAAGACCTACGGTCTGGAAGTTGACCCGAACGATTACCTGCGCGATCTGCCGGTCGGCGTGCAGCAGCGGGTTGAGATCATCAAACTGCTCTACCGCGAAGCTGAAATTCTCATTTTCGATGAGCCAACAGCCGTTCTGACTCCTCAGGAAGCTGATGAGCTCTTCCTGATCATGCGTTCGCTGGCAGAACGGGGTAAATCGATCATCTTTATTACCCATAAACTGCGCGAAGTTCTTGAAATTGCCGACCGCATCATGGTCATTCGCCGCGGGAAGATGGTTGGCGAGACCCTGCCTTCCGAAGCTGACAAGAATTCGCTGGCAGCCATGATGGTCGGTCGGGATGTCAACCTGGTTGTTGAAAAGAAATATCAAGAGCCCGGTGATATTGTCCTGGAAGTCAAAGACTTAACCGTGGCGGATAAATTCCAAAATGTCATTGTCGATAACGTTTCCCTGGACGTGCGCGCAGGCGAGATCCTCGGCATTGCCGGTGTTCAGGGCAACGGTCAGACCGAGTTGGTCGAAGTCGTGACCGGTCTCCGTAAAATGGAGAGCGGCTCCGTTACCCTGTTTGGGCAAAACATTTCAAATGCCAGTCCCCGTAAGATCACCGAGCTTGGCAGCGCGCACATCCCGGAAGACCGACAGGCTGATGGGCTGGTGCTGCCCTTCCCGATTGCCGAAAATCTGGTCTTATGTACTTATTACAAGGAACCCTTCTCGAACGGCGTTGTTTTGCGCTATGACAAGATCATGGATAATGCTGTGAAGCTGATTGAGGACTTCGACATTCGCACACCCGGAGCCCTCACACCGGTTGGTTCGCTTTCCGGTGGAAATCAACAAAAAGTAATTATTGCCCGTGAACTTTCCCGACCAATCCAGTTTCTGGTCGCCTCACAACCAACCCGCGGGCTTGACGTCGGCTCCATTGAATATATCCACAGTCGTATCGTCCAAAAACGCGATGAAGGCTGCGCGGTTTTGCTCGTTTCGCCCGAGTTGGACGAGATCATGGAGCTTTCGGACCGTATCGCGGTCATGTACCGAGGCGAAATTATCGCGGTCGTCCCCAACCGGGGCGTCTCCAAAGAACAGATCGGTCTGCTGATGGCTGGCGTTGTCCCGGAAGGTGAGATCCCGACCGACGAAAACGTGATCATCGAAGCAACTTTTTAGGCAGGTGACCATTGAAAAAAGAAGAACAAGAAAAAAATGACCTGGGCAAAGCCTTTCTCCGCAAGTTCAATAAGGAAGATGGTGACGAGCCCAAAGAAAAGAAAAGCGTTTGGCTATCCATCCGCATTCCCGCCCTCGCGATCCTGACCGGCTTGCTGATCGGCGCGATCCTGATCGTTCTGACCAGTCCCCGCGTTTACGAGGCATTCGGACAAGGATTTTTCAGAGGAATCGGCACAGCCCTCAACGAGGTTTACGTTTCTTATCGGGCTTTGTTTACCGGTGCTTTTGGGGATCTTGGCAAGATCATCAGAGCCCTCCAAAGCGGAACACCCCACCAGATCCGCGTGGCAATTAACCCAATTCTGGAAAGCCTGGTCGTCTCAACGCCCTATATCTTCACCGGTCTGGCAGTCGCGCTGGGCTTCCGGGCGGGCTTGTTCAACATCGGCGTTGAAGGGCAGCTTTTCATTGGCACAGCTTGCGCGACCTTTGTGGGTTATTCGATCAAAGGCTTGCCGGGCTTCATTCACATGCCGCTGGCTTTGCTGGCAGGAATGGCAGGTGGCGCATTTTGGGCTTTCATCCCTGGCTTTCTCAAAGCGAAGACTGGTGGTCACGAAGTCATCAACACAATCATGATGAACTATATCGCTTTTCGCCTGACCGACTGGCTTCTGACCGGACCAATGACCCGTCAGGGCGCCGGCAGTATGCCTGTCAGCCCGATCATCGAGAAAAGCGCTGAGATCCCGCAGTTTTTCCCCTCGCCGATCCGCTTCCACCTGGGCTTTTTTATCGCGCTGGGCGTTGCCTGGTTCATCTGGTGGCTGCTTTTCAAAACCACCTGGGGCTTGAACTTGCGCACCGTCGGCACGAACCCTCGCGCGGCAAAATACGCCGGTCTAAGTACGGAAAAAACGACCATGCTGGGCATGTCACTTTCCGGAGCCTTGGCGGGACTGGCGGGCGCTGTCCAAACGTTGGCGGTCAACCGCAGTATGTCGATCGGGCTTTCTTCCGGCTATGGTTTCGACTCCATCGCCCTGGCGCTGATCGGCAACAACCATCCTCTGGGTGTGGTTCTCTCTTCCCTGCTCTTTGGCTCCTTGCGCAACGGCGCCACCCGCATGATGGTGGTTTCCCGCATTCCGATCGACATCGTCAGCGTGATCCAGGCGATCATCCTGATGCTGGTTGCCGCACCGGGCATCATCCAGGCAATTTACCACCTGAAAGATCTAAAAACAGGTGACAACAAAGTATTTCTATCCGGTTGGGGAGGTAAGGCATGAGCAAATCAACCCACGCAATTCATCACAAACAGATAACCGAAGTTTCAAAGCCGCGCCGTTATGGCATGGCGATCGTGGAAATTGGCATCGCCCTGCTGATCTTCTTCGCCTTTGCGCTCAAGATCGCCCCAGACGTTAAGACCAATTTTGTCATGACACCCGGCGGCATCACCCAGGGCACAATGCAGGACGTGATCCTGCCTTCGCGCCTGACCCTGCTGATTCTGGCTGCTCTGGCATTGATCATTGGTCTGGTACAGCTTTTTAAAGGTTTCCAAAAGCAGACCAATCTGATGGTTGGTATCACCGGTTTTCTGCTCATTATGAGTTTCCTGGTCTGGCAGGGAGCGGGCAAATCGCTCAACCTGGGCGGCATGCTCAACAGTGCCGTATTGCTTGCCGTGCCTATCACGCTGGCTGCCTTTGCCGGCATTTTGAGCGAGCGCTGTGGCATCGTCAACATCGCCATCGAAGGCATGATGCTTTTTGCGGCAATGACTGGCACCATCATCGGCAGCCTGACCGACAGCCTCATCCTCGGTGTCCTGGGCGCCATCGTTGGCGCGCTTGCGCTGGCAGCCATCCACGCCATGCTCTCCATTAAATACAAGATCAACCAAACTATTTCCGGTACCGTCATCAATATTTTCTCAGCGGGCATTACCGCTTATGTCTCCCAGAAATTCCTGCAGGTCAACGAAGCCATCAACACGCCGCCCTTGTTCAGCCGCGTGCCAATCCCCGTCCTGGCGGATATTCCTTTCCTGGGACCGATCCTTTTCAACACCAATGTTTTCGTTTATCTCCTGATGATCATCCTGGTCATCCTGCAATTCGCGCTCTTCTCAACCCGTTGGGGTCTGCGCCTGCGCTCTGTCGGAGAACACCCCAAAGCAGCTGATACGCTTGGCATCAATGTCAATCGCCTGCGCTGGATGGGTGTTTTGCTCAGCGGCGCCATCGCTGGTCTGGCGGGCGCTTTCTTCACGCTCGGTTCAGTGGGTCGCTTTGAAGAGGGAATGACCGCTGGCAAGGGCTTCATCGGCATTGCCGCCATGATCTTCGGCAACTGGAACCCGATCGGCTCGCTTGGCGCGGGGCTCCTTTTCGGCTTCGCGGACGCAATCGGCTCGAAACTGTCCATTTTGGGCAGCGGCATCCCGACCCAGTTCATGGCAATGGCACCATATCTCATCACCATGATCGTCCTGGCTGGCTTCATCGGCAAGGGCCAGGCCCCGGCCGCCGCCGGCGAGCCTTACGATAAGGAATAGGTAAAGGCATATAATAAGAGAATGATCTAAAAGATTTAAAATGATCATTGTATAAAAGCAGTTTTATCCTGGGCTTAAGTTAAGAAGTGTTTGGAAAGGAGCCCGCAAAATGAAAAAGAAGCTAAACTTTTGGCTGATTTTGGCTGTAATTGCTTTTATTGTTGCTGCGTTCGTGATTTTTAACAGACCTGCTGAAGAAAAATTTCCAGCATATTTTTATATTCACGGCCGGGACGAGGATTTTTATGCCTGGGCTACGCAGATTGCTGAAATGACTGACCCGGTCGCCAGAAGCACTGAACAAGCAAATTATGAAGAACGTTCACATTTAGCCACTTATGACTTTGGACTTTCCATGACACGCCAGGCTTTGGGCTGTTTTGAAGATCTGCAAGCACCCGGATGTATGGAACTTATCCCAAGAGTAATCTACGGTATTCAGGACGACATGGGGCAAGGTCGCCTTCCCTCCAATATGAGACCTGTAAATGGCTGGATTGGCAAGGTGAATGGCGAGGGTATGGCAGTGCGGGTCGGGTATTACACGGAAGACCCCTCGCAGGGTTTCGTTTCAGTCCAAACAGAAATTTCCGGAAAAACATTTTTGCTTTTCCTGCCCTCACCACAAAAAGTTGGGGCATTAAGGATTGAGGAAGTGGTTGGGAATCGGCTCGTTCTGAGCGCCACGGAATCTGACCAGCCGTTGTATTTTGACGTTCTGGCTTTGAATTTCGTCGATGACCTGACCAGCATCGTTCCCACCGCAACTCCCCGGCCTACCTACCCACCACAGCCGGACACCGGACCAACCCCCAGCCCAAACATGTCCGCTTATCCTTTTGAAACTCCTGAAAACAGAGGAATCCCTTATCCATAAGCCAAAAAGCTTTTCAGGTATATTAACAATCGAACAAAGTTGGTGAGGGGGGGTAATGCCCTCTGGGTACCGCCACCGCCAGCGAGTCTTACGATAAGGAATAGGAAAAGGTATATAATAAAGGAATAGTCTGTAAGATTTAAAATGATCATTGTATAAAAGCAGTTTTATCCTGGGCTTAAGTTAAGAAGTGTTTGGAAAGGAGCCCGCAAAATGAAAAAGAAGCTTAACATTTGGCTGATTTTGGCTGCAACTGCTTTTATTATTGCTGCATTCCTGATTTTTAATAGACCTGCAGAAGAAGAGCTCCCTCAGTATATGCATGTTTATGGCAGGGATGAGGATTTTGTAGACTGGGCAACCAGGATCGCTGCGATGACTGACCCAGATATCAAAAGCACCCAACAAGCAGTTTTTGCTGAATTTTCAGTTTTAGCCACTAATAGTTTGAGGCTCGCCAAGACACAACAAGCAATGGGGTGTTTCGATAATTTTGAGGCACCCGGTTGTGTGGAACTCAATCCGACTGTAGCCTATGGGATCAGGGAGGATATGGGGTATGGACAAATGCCATCGAACATGAAACCCAGCAACGGTTGGCTGGGCAAAGTAAATGGCGAAACTATGGCCGTGCGGGTCGGGTATTACACGGAAGACCCCTTGCAAGGTTTCGTTTCAGTCCAAACAGAAATTTCTGGAAAAACTTTTTTGCTTTTCCTGCCCTCACCACAAAAAGTTGGCGCCTTAAGGATCGAGGAAGTGGTCGGAAACCGGCTCGTTCTGAGCGCTACGGAATCCGACCAGCCGCTGTATTTTGACGTTCTGGCATTGAATTTTGTCGATGACCTGACCAGCATCGTTTCCACCGCAACTCCCCGGCCTACCTACCCACCACAGCCGGACACCGGACCAACTGCCAGCCCTGATGGGAATTATTATCCTTATGGAGGGCATTAAAAAAGATCGATATGCCCATATTAGTAGTAGGTCAACAACGTCGTTGCGATACCCGAGACTATAACATACAAGCCTTGTTATCCATCAATACATTCTCATTTTTCTGGTTAATAATTAGAAGCTAAATTTCTTTCGGCACAAATTTCTCTATCCCCAACCCTTTATTAACAGGCCTTTTCCATTTAGCAAACGCTTGTTAATTTTTGTTAAACAGTTCATTTTCACTCACATTCTACAAACGGTATATGTTAAACTTTAATCGTGTCAATTAAAAAAATTGGAGAATTATGGAAACTATCATTGTCAATAACATCGCGAAAAGCTTTGGCAAGACCCAGGCTGTAAAGGACGTTTCCTTCAAAGTACGCCCTGGAATTATTTTTGGACTGCTGGGCCCAAATGGATCCGGCAAGACCACCTCGATCCGCATTTTGCTGGATATCTATCAGGCTGACCGCGGCACTGTCGAGATCCTCGGCGGTCCCATGGACCAAGCCAAACTCAACAAGATCGGCTACCTGCCCGAAGAGCGCGGCTTGTACCAGGACGTGGAAGTCAACCGCTGTCTGACCTATCTCGGCGCCCTCAAAGGCCTGACCAAGGAGCAGATCTCCGAGCGCTTGCCCGGATGGCTGGAACGCTTTGATCTGACCGAACATCAGAAGAAAAAGAACAAAGAGCTCAGCAAGGGTATGCAGCAAAAAGCGCAGCTGATCGCCGCGCTGATGCACGACCCCGAGATCATCATCATCGACGAGCCCTTCTCCGCGCTTGACCCGGTCAACACCCAATTGGTGAAAGACCTGCTGATCGAGCTACGCAATCAGGGCAAGACCATCGTCATGTGTACCCACCAAATGAACCAGGTTGAAATGCTCTGTGATGAACTAGTGCTGATCGATCACGGCGAGGTGCTCCTCGAAGGCAGCCTTGAAGATATCCGCGAACGTTTTGCGTCCAACCAGGTTCTGATCCAAACCGATGATGACCTGCCCGAAGAGATCCCTGGCGTCGAAAGCATCAAAAAAGAGGGTCTCAATTACCGCCTGACCCCCTCCGGAGACCTGACCGCCAACGATCTCTTGCGCGTATTGGTCGAACAGGGCATTAGCCTAAGCGCCTTTCAAGTTGCCGTACCTTCGTTGGATGAGATCTTCATCCAGGTTGTAAAAGAAGGCAGGAACAATCATGAACAAAACGATTAAAGTCGCCAGGTTCGAATACCTGCACCACGTCGGCAAAAAACGCTTTTGGATCACGCTGATCAGCGCTCCTTTGGGTATGGTGCTGATCTTTGTGGTAACGATCCTGTTTACCTACGTAACCATTGATAAAAGCCCGGTCGGTTTCATTGACCAGGCTGGTCTGATAACCCAAGTCAAAGACCCGGACTACAAGCCCGGCTTTATGGATATTGTCATTGACATGGTTCCCTATACCGATGAAGAAACTGCTCGCGCTGATGTCGAGAATAAGACCTTGCAAGGCTTTTTCGTCATCCCCGCGGGCTACGAATCGACCTATCAGATCGATTTTTATTCCAACAAGATGCCTTCTTCTGATATCACCGAAGAAGTTGAGCGCTTTTTGACCATGAATTTGCGTCTTGGCGACAATATCCCCCATCTGGAGCGCATTGAGGCGGGCAGTCAGGTGAATTTACGCTCACTGGACGGCAGCCAGCAGTCCGATGGCACTGGCTGGCACCGTGTTTTTGTGCCGATCATTGTCGGGCTTGTTTACTTCGCCCTTATAATGAGCAGCGGCGGCTATTTACTGCAATCTTTGGTTGAAGAAAAGCAAAACCGCACCATGGAGATCATGATCACCTCCGTCACCCCAAACCAACTGATGGTCGGCAAAACCATTGGCAACATCAGCGTCGGTCTGACGCAGATCGGCTTTTGGGCGCTGGTAGCTGTGATCGCGCTGTTTGTCATGAGAGATCGCTTTCCCCTCCTCAACGATCTAAACCTCTCGGCCAGCTATATCGCCATCAGTCTGGGCATGATGGTTCTGTCCTTCATCGTGAATGCCGGTATTATGGCAACCATTGGCGCCACGATGACCACCGTCGAAGAAGGTCAATCCGTCACCGGGCTGATCGTCGTCCCAATGATGCTGCCCTTCTATTTTATGCAGACATATTTCATCAACCCAAACGGAACCCTTCCAAAAGTGCTCAGCTACATCCCGGTCAGCGCTCCGCTTTCGATGAGCCTGCGAATGGCTTTCACCAACATACCTACCTGGGAGATCATCCTGGTTTTCGCCATCCTGATCGTGTCAGCTGTCCTGGTTTTGTGGCTCTCGGGCAAAGCCTTTAGCCTGGGTATGCTCGAATACAGCAAGCGCATTCGCATCAAGGATCTGTTCCGCAAGGAGGTGAGCAATGGCTAAGGTCCGCAAAGTTTTCGCCTTTGAATTTTTCAATCTGATTAGCAAGAAGTCTTTCATTCTTAGCCTTATTTTGGTTCCTCTGATCCCTTCCCTCATTTTCTTTGTTCTGGGCAAGCTCAACCAGGAACAAACCCAAAGCCTGTCTCAGATCTTTGTTTCCGAAGTTGCCAACCCATTGCCGATCGGCGTGGTCGATCAAAGCGGTCTGGTCAGCGAATATCCGACCTGGTTGACCAAAGGTGAACTGATCGAGATCGCGGATGAGGCTACCGCCCGCGCGCAAACCGAGCAAAACCAACTGGAAGGCTTCTTTATTATCGCGCCCGACTACCTCGAAAGTGGTCAAGTTACCTTCATCAAGCCCGAGATCAATATGGTTACCGAGATCGTGAAGCAAGGGGCTCTGGACGACCTGATCAATTACAACCTGATGGGGCAGGATCAGGATCTGTATCTCAAATACAGCAATCCCGTCACCTTCAATTACAACTTTGTCAACGAAGAAACCGCCGACAAGCGCGATCAGGATAGCCCTATGACCGTGATCGTGCCCTATCTGATCACAATGCTTTTCTACATGGTCATTATGATCGGCGCGGCTTTCATGATCAATGCGGTTGGCAAGGATAAGGACAACAAGACCATCGAGATCCTCC
This sequence comes from Anaerolineaceae bacterium, assembly GCA_050946715.1. Lineage (GTDB taxonomy): Bacteria > Chloroflexota > Anaerolineae > Anaerolineales > Anaerolineaceae > Mesolinea. Next base: position 14,104 of record JBMNVH010000008.1, read on the forward strand.
TGACTTCCTCCAACCCGCACCAGCTCTTTTTCGGAAAGTTGTTGGCCTACGGAACAGCCAGTCTGCTGCAATTGTTGTCCTGGGTGGCCGCCATTTTCCTGGTTTCCAAGATCGGTGGGGCAAGCCTTTCCTATATGCAGGGCTTTGATATTCCAGTCAGCCTGGCATTGTGGGCGCTCCCTTTCTTTACCCTGGGATATATGATCTACGGTTCACTGATGGCAGGGATCGGCGCCATGGCACCCAATATCCGTGAAGGAAATCAATCTTCCTTCATCCTGATGCTGCCACTGATCTTCGTGTTAATGAATATTTACCAGCTGATCGACAAGCCGCACGGGGCTTTTTCAGTCATTCTGAGCTTGTTCCCGCTCACCTCGCCGGTAGCGATGATGACCCGCATCAGCATTGGGCAGGTACCGCTTTGGCAGATCCTGCTCTCAATACTGATCCTGGTCTTGTTCGTGATCCTGGTCATCCGCGCGGTAGCGAACCTCTTCAGCTCCCAAACCCTGCTCAGCGGAGACAAATTCAATGTGCAAACCTTCCTGAAAACCCTGTTCGTTGGGAAGTAATCGCTAATCATTTACCTTTTGAAAAAAAGCTGGTGTAAATTCCACCAGCTTTTTTTGTAAGACTAAGGCAATTTTAGTAGGTCGAGATTGAGGGATGAGCGTTTTGATACGCTCATCCCTCAATCCGACATAACAAATTCACACGCAAATTAGCCATCTCCCATGTGGGAGAGGTGACCAAGGAGTATTGAAATTGCCCCGTTTCTGGACAACTTCAATCAGACGTCTTGATTAACATAATCATTGGATGTCTATGTTTTTTTGTAGGTCGTGATTGAATACAATGAACTTCGAAGTTCATTGTATTCAATCCGACGTCCAAGCACTTATTTGTTACTGTATAGTGCTTTTGTGATGAGAATAAACATGACAAGGTCGAAACAAAGTGCTCGTTACGGTATTGCCAAAAACCTTCTCCCGGCGGGAGAAGGTGACCACAGGGCGGATGAGGGTTATCCCTCCCGCGGGAGAAGGTGCCCGCAGGGCGGCTGCTTGCGTCCCGGGTTCTGCCTGCCCTGTATACATTACACAGGGTTCCCAGGAATGAGGGGCGAGCAGGCATGTCTAGATCAAAACAACATGCCCATAATGTCCCTGCCCATTGGCGTATCTCTTGCAACTAATTTTATACGCTATATGATTTTCGCCTTGATGAACCAATTATGAAAAACAAAACTTTTCTCACACTCATCCTGATCATCTTGCTCCTGGCGACAGCCTGCAACAGATCAAACCAGCCCACCCCTCCAGATCAACTCGATCAGATCCGCACGGCAGCTGCCCGTACAGTTGAGGCAATGACCACGGAAATCGTCGCCACGGCTGAAATGGCCCAGACTCAAACCGCCCTTTCTATCCCTTCGCAAAGCGCTGAGGAAATCCCTGCCACAGAAACGCCCTTACCTCCCGCTCCAACGGAAGAGAACACTCCATCCGCAGGACCAACACCAAGCAGCGAAACAGAAAAGCCTTGTAACCTGGCTGGCTTCGTCACCGAAACGATCCCCGATGGCTCGCAGTTCACGCCTGGCGTCAGCTATACCAAAACCTGGACCCTGCGAAACGATGGCACCTGCACCTGGACCAAGGACTATTCAGTCGTCTTTGTCAGCGGCACCTCCATGTCCGCCCCTGCCAGCATGCCCCTGACCGATAAAAACGTTGCCCCTGGCGAGAGCGTTGTCATCAGCATGCCCCTCACCGCGCCAAATTCCGCTGGCGCCTATAAGGCAGAATTCAAACTCCGCAGCGCTGAAGGCGTTGTTTTTGCTTTCAGAAATATCGAACATACCTTTTGGGTCGAGATCCAGGTTCGTGGCGATGTCATCAACCTGGCAGATTCCTACTGCTCCGCCACCTGGTCAAGCGCGGTCGGCACCTTGCCCTGCCCTGGCAAAGCAGGCGACGCTGGTGGTTTTGTTAATTCCGACCCAGCCCCACGTTTGGAGAATGGATCAACGGATGACGAACCCGCGCTTTGGTTGGGCTTGCAAAACGCGGATGACTCATATCTCAAGGCAGTTTTTCCCAGCATGATCATCCCCCAAAACGCCAAATTCACCACGGTTTTAGGCTGCAAACGCGGCAACACCGACTGTGAAGTGGATTTTAGCCTGAATTATCAGGACACCAGAGGCGGTTTACACGAAATTGGCAGCTGGACCGAGACCCACGACGGTCAGATCACCCGAATTGCTGTCGATCTGAGCAGCTTTGGAGGCAAACAAACCACCATCGTCTTCCTCCTGCGCGCCAAAGGCAACCCCTCCGGCGACATCGTCCATTTGTTAATGCCAATGATCCAGCCCTAGTCACATTTCAACCTGCGATTCGCATGTAAAGATCAACAATTGTAGGAAATTGACACCATCTCAATCACAGAGAGATTCCTGGTTTGGACAAATATTGTACTCCTGGAAACCTGACCATTCCTGGATTTGGTCCGAGAAAAAATTCGAATAGCAATCAATTTTTGCCAGACCTCTATCATAGGTTAAATCACTAATAACTACAGATTCAATAGGTGTTTTCTCGTCAATTTTGTAAATATTTTTCTCTTTAGAGGGTTTACCAAATAAGCAAATAGGTGAATCAAAGTAGTAATATGAGTGCCACATCGCAAACCTGGTAAGCTCCCCTCCATATAAACTTAGTTGATCTGGTTGTCCCAGTTCTTTTATCCAATATCCTAATTCATCATTGTCATTTAACGGTTCCTGAAAAACCATGACTTTTAGATTATCATCAGCAAAGTAGAACGTTGCCTTACGAAAAGTACCGCCCTCAAACAGAACTGAGATACTTGTATTCAAAGAGCGTGAACTGGATTCCCCAAAACTAATCGATAAGGGACGAATATCTTCCATTTCTGACAAAAATGCTTTTACATCTTCTCTTGTCATGCCAAACTCAATACCTCTCCAACAAGGAAGGTTGCACTTGTCATCTACAAAAAGCGTCGATCTCTGACTACTGCAAGCGGTAATATTAGTAATTAATATAAGGACGATAGCAATGATTTGGAAATTCTTTTTCATTTCACACTCCCAAACAAGTCCGAGAAAAAGCCTCTAACTAAACCCTGTGTTATCTGATAGCTTTTCTATAATTAAAGAAGGTTATCTTGATTCTATCACCACAAACTTGAATAAAGCTAGTTGTCAAGAACAAGGATGATTTTACTAACGTTTAGATTGCCCCGCAACCAGTAGGTCGTGATTGAAAAAGGGCGTCGAAACACCCATTTTCAATCCGACTTCCAGTAGGGGCGGACATGGGAGTCCGCCTGAAGTAGATTGCTTGCGTTCCCGCTCCCATTGGGCGGTCAATCCGACTAGTGGGAGACCGTGGAATATCCAAAGGGCACAGGCGCCTCCCCTACGAGTGGCTGGTAAGACTTGGACAAGGAGCGGGCCATCGTTCGCGCATAGTCAGGAGACCATGCTGAACCAAAACCCGCTCAATCGTCAACTTGACAAATACGAGCTTAGCCTTGACAATTAATTATTCTTTACCAAAAGGAAGGTTGATGATGAAAAAACATTCCCTCCACAAGCTGTTTCTGCTGGTGCTGATCGTTGCACTCAGTTTGAGCGCCTGCGGGCCCAAAAACGACCCCAAGGCTGCTGAAATTCAACTCACCAACGTTGCTGAAACCGTCGCGGTCCAATTCACCAAGACCGCAATCGCGCGCCCCAGCGATACCCCTGTCCCGACAGCGACAGAATTCATCCCGCCAACCATGCCGCCCACGCAGGTCGTCCCCACCGCTTCGATCGAGATCACCCCTACCACCGAAGCCGTAGCTACCCTCGCGCCGACCCCTGCCGGTGGCGTTGACTCTGGTGTTTGGGCGCGCAGCAATCCAGCAGACGGCACAGACATTAAAGCCGGCAGCCAGTTTAAGGTCACCGTCACTCTGATGAACACTGGCACAACCACCTGGAACACTAATTACTACATCCAAATGACCGGCGGCGATCAACTCGGTCTTAAACTGACCAAATACCAGATGCCTTACGCAGTTCCTCCGCAGATGAGCGTTCAGTTCACTTTCGATTTCACCGCTCCAGACGCAGCGGGCACGGTCAAGAACAACTGGAACATCGTCAACCCCAACGACGTCGCCTTTGGCGTCTTCTGGTGTGAGTACAACATTGTCCCTTAATTCCAGAGACGAGCTGTTGAAGAAGGAAATCAAAGCCGAGGCATATCACCTCGGCTTTGTTGAAATTGGCTTCACTTCTCCCGACATCGAAATTAACTACGCGCAGTTTTTGGGCTGGACCGCGGAGGGCTATCACGCCGGCATGAATTACCTGGCGAGAAACAACACTGTCACAGCCCGTCGATCAGCGAAAATGCTCTTTCCGGAATGCCAGACCGTCATCTGTCTGGCTTACCCTTATCCTTTAATAACCCCGACCGCGAGGAAAGACCAGGGGCGGATCGCCTCCTATGCCCTCTCGCAGGATTATCACATTACCGTTTCTGAATTAGCAAACAAGCTGATTAAAAAGATATCTCAACTTTTAGGCAACCAGCTTTTGGCTCAAGTGCATCTCGATACCAGCCCCATCCTTGAGAAAAGCTACGCGCAGCAAGCTGGTCTGGGTTGGATCGGGCGCAACTCCCTGCTGATCCACCCAAAGTACGGCTCAGGCATCTTCCTTTGCGAAATACTGATCAATATCCCCATCGAACCCGATCCTCCCTTTACCCAGGATGGCTGTCAAAACTGTCAGCGCTGCGTCAAAGCCTGCCCGACCCAGGCCATTTTGCCCAATCGCAGCATCGACGCCCGCCGCTGCCTGAGCTACCTCACTATCGAAAACCGCGCCGAGATCCCTCAGGAATTCCGCCAGGCAATGGGAAACCGCATTTTTGGTTGTGACCAATGCCAGCTTGCCTGCCCCTATAACAAACGATCCAAAACAACAAGCATCCCAAACAACTGGCAAACGACAATTAATCCGACCCCAGAATTAGCCGTTTGTTTTGCCTTGACTGAAGAGGAATTCCGCAACCATTACCAGCACAATCCGGTCTTACGAGCAAAATATACTGGCTTTCGGCGCAACATTGCCATTGCCATGGGCAATTCTAAAAACCCCGAATTCTTAAACGTGCTTCATCAAGCCAAAGAGACCGAAATAAACCCGATCGTCGCCGAAGCCATCGCATGGGCGATCAGCCAATTGGAACCTTCTGCTAATTCGTAAACACCCCTTCTTTTATGGCATAATTAGCCAAGCTGTCACATGCGACAAGGAGCTTCTGTGCAAACTTTAGACATCGTTTCTCACTCTGATTGGGAGTGCAAATAATGGGATCAAACGCGGAACCCACTTTCCACATCGGCACGATCCCCATTCACGGGCAAATGATCCTTGCCCCGATGGACGGACTTTCGGACGCGACTTTTCGCTGGATCACGCGAAAGCTGGGCTCTGCCTATTCAGTTTCAGAGTTCATCAACACGCTCGACTATGCCAACCAGAAGAGTTATGAGAAAAAACGCCTGCTCTTCCGTGATGTCGAACGCCCCTTTGTGGCTCAATTGCTCGATAACGACGCCGTCCGCATCGCCGAAGCCGCCGCCCGTATTGAAGAGGAATTTCATCCCGATATGTTTGACATCAATATGGGTTGTTCCGCCCGCAGCGTAGCTGGTCGGGGCGCAGGCGTGGGCATGATGCGCCAGCCCGAGCTGGTGCGGGACACCTTCCGCCTGGTCAGCCAGGCTGTCAGCGTCCCCGTGACCGCCAAAATGCGCATCGGCTGGGACGAGGTCAGCCATAATTTTCTGGAATTGTCCGAACTTGCGATCGAGAACGGCGCGCAGCTGATCACACTGCACGGCAGAACGCAGAAGAATTCCTTCAACAAACCCGCTCGCTGGGAGCCAATCGCCGAGCTCAAAAAGCGTGTCGATGTGCCTGTGATCGGCAACGGTGATGTCGTTCGCGTTGCCGACGCGCACCGCATGCTGGAAGAAACCGGCTGCGATGCCGTCATGGTTGGGCGAGCTGCCAAAGCAAACCCGTGGATCTTCAGTTGGCGCGACCGTGAAGAAGTGCCAATCCAGGAAGTCTATCAACTGGCGCGTTTTCAGATCAACGACATGATGCAGCTGCAGCCCGAACGCGGACTGATGCCCTTTCGCAAATACTTGAAAGCCTATCTCGAACCTTACGGGGTTCCTCGGGAGCAGATGAAAAAGCTGCTTGTTTGTTCCGATCATCAGGAATTATTGAACCTGATGGACAATGTTTTTATTGAACTGGGTGCCTCAAAAGATGCCCCGGAGATCATTGATTTTTCAATTTGATAAGGAGCGTTTTCATGGAACATGATATAAAAAACAATTCCAAGCTTATGAAGAAGGCAGTCAACGCCTGGGTCATGTACGACTGGGCAAATTCCGCCTTCGCCACCACCGTTATGGGCGTCGTTTTGCCGACCTACTTCGCGGATTATATTGCGGATGGACCCTCGGTACCCATCTGGGGACAAGCCGTTGCCATCGGCAGTTTGCTCGCCGCCGTATTAAGCCCGATCCTGGGCGCAATTGCGGACTTCAAAGCCAGCAAGAAGAAATTTATGGCTTTCTTTGCCGCGCTTGGCATCATCAGCACCGCTTTGTTGTGGTTCGTGGTCGGTCCCGCGCAGCAGACGCTTTGCATCATTCTCTACATCCTGGGGACAGTCGGTTTTGCGGGCTCTTTGGTCTTTTATGACAGCCTACTCCCACATGTTTCCAAAGATGACAACGAAATGGATCAGATCTCGTCAAAAGGCTACGCTTTGGGCTATATCGGCGGCGGATTATTGCTTCTTATCAATGCCCTTATGATCTTTTTTGGACCGAGATTGCTCCCAAACATGCCCGAAAGCGAAGCCGTCGCTCTCATGATGCGCCTGAGCCTGCTCAGTGTCGCCATTTGGTGGGCGGTCTTTTCCATTCCGATCTTTAAGGATGTTCCCGAACCTCCCGCTCGTGGTGAAGAATCCGAGCTTGGCAAACATGTCATCGCGGTCGGTTTTGGACGTATGGCGAAAGCATTCACCAGCATTCGTGAATTCAAAGACCTCTTCCTCTTCCTGATCACTTTCTTTGTTTATGCCAACGGGATTGGAACGATCATCACCATGGCAGCCAGCTATGCCAAAGACCTCGAATTCAGCACGCTCACGGTTTTGGGCACCTTCCTGATGGTCCAGTTCGTCGCCGCGCCATTCTCGATCCTCTTCGGAAAACTGGCGGAGAAGATGGGCAACAAAAAAGCCATCACACTGGCACTGGTCATTTACTCGATCGTCGCCATCGTTGGCTACTTCATGACCGAAGAATGGCATATGTTCCTGCTCGGTTTTGGCGTTGCCATGGTGCAGGGCGGCAGCCAGGCTTTGAGCCGCTCCCTGATTGGTAAGATGATGCCCAAGAGCAAAAGCGCCGAGTTCTATGGCTTCTTTAGCGTTTCGGAGAAGTTTAATACCGTCGTCGGACCCGCTCTGATGTCCTTAATAACCGCCAGAACTGGCGACCCACGCCACGGCATTGTTTCGCTGGTAATCTTCTTCATTGCTGGCATCATCATGCTGCGCTTTGTCAATGTGGAACGTGGCATTGCCCAGGCCGAAGCCGTCGACGCGCAGATGGTAGAGCTGGCACATTAGAATTTATCACAAATTGTAGGTCGCGATTGGAATTACCCTCACAATTGAGGGCAATTCCAATCCGACAGTACTAGGCCAACACTGTGGACATCGGATTGATGGAATTGAATATGATATTCAATTCCATCAATCACGACCTACGCAAAAAAACAAGCCCTTATAGATCAAAGTCAAGACCAAGAGCGGTAGAGCGGTAGGTCGGGTTGCGCAATTCAACCCGACATAAATAATAGTCAACAGATACAAGATATTAAAACTCCGTCCCATCGCGCAAAACATCCAAATATTCAACATAAGAATAGTTCCGATTCCGAAGCTTTCCAGTTGACTCCTCAACAATCCCCAATTTCTCCAGCCTTTGAACAGCTCCCAAAACAGTATTGTAGGAAAGCCCCAAATCCCTGGCAGTTTTGCTGATTTCGATGATGGGAGATTTCTCAAGATATTCAAACACTGTTCTCGTGGGGATCCTTGCCCGTCCTAATTCTTCAATTTTCGCAATATTGAGATCATGCAGTTCGGACAACAATTTGATCTTATCAACGGCATCCTTTGCAGAAACGATCACAGCCTTTAAGAAGAACCTGATCCATTGCTCAAAATTTCCTTTATTTCTCACCTCATTTAAGCGATCGTAATACTCGATCCGATTCTTTTTCAGATAATAGGATATATACAACGCCTGGGAACTGATCACGCCTTGCTCAAGCAGAAACAAAACGATCAAGAGCCGACCAAGACGCCCATTTCCATCAAGGAAGGGATGAATTGTCTCAAATTGATAGTGGATCAGACCGGTGCGAATGAGGACATCGAGATCATTGCCGGTATTAATATACTTTTCCAGATCAGACATCGCCATTTCCATCTCTTTTGGGTTTGGCGGTATATATCGGGCGTCTTTGAGCGCGACGCCATGCCCGCCGATCCAATTCTGCGACCTGCGAAATTCTCCTGGTGTTTTTTCTTCACCCCGACCACCTTGCATCAAAACCGCGTGTGTTTGTTTGATCAATCGATTCCCGAGCGGTAGTTCATTCAGCTTTTCCTTGGCGTAATCCACCGCTTTTTTGTAGCTCAAAACCTCTCCAATATCACGATTGGCATTAGTCTCAATATTTGGGTCCAAAATGTCTTCAAGGGTTGCCTGTGTCCCCTCAATTTGGGAAGACATTAACGCTTCCTTTAGAATATTCATGTAAATGAAAATATCTATATTTGGAATATAGCTTGAAATCGACTCAAATTCGGTCAGCTGCTTATGAGCCTCAACCAGTAAAAGTACCATTTCCTCGTCTTGCTCAATCGCAGGATTTGGAGGAAGTGGATTAGGCTTAAAAGAATAATAAGCCGCATCGCCGCTTAGATTTTTTGTGTAGCTACCAGCCCTTTGCCCTGCCATTTTTACTCCTAACTTGAAATAACAATTCTATTTTAGCACTCTTATTTCAACTTAGCAAGCTAACTTGAAATAACGCCACTCTTTTTCCATCTTTATTTCAACTTAGCAGCTTATCTTGAAATAACGCACCATTTTTCTCCTCCAAAACACGCTTCAATCAAACCTCCATCCTGCACCAATCCTTCTACTAAACCCTTGCATTTTCCAAACAGGACTATAATTCATGTTTGTAAGAACACATCATTGTCCCCTGGAGAAGTCTCGAAAAAATGAAGAAATTTCGTGTTGCCGTTCTGGCAAATCTAAAAGAAAACGCGCCTGTATTTGATGGCATGAGTGAAGATCAATGGGACGACCTCGACTCCGAGTCCACCGTCCTTTCCCTCGTAAACGCGATCAAGGAGGGCGGTCACGAGGCTGAATTCCTTGAAGCGGACGAGAGCATCATCGACACCGTCCGCAGTTACAAACCCGATATCTGTTTCAACATCGCCGAAAGCCATTTTGGCGATTCGCGTGAAGCCCAGATCCCCGCCATCCTCGAAAAACTACAGATCCCCTACACCGGCTCAAAGATCCTGACCCTGGCGCTAACGCTCGACAAACCGATGACCAAGCGCATCCTCGCCTGGCACAACCTCCCCACTCCCGAATTCCAGAGTTTCGAGCGTGTTGACGAGCCACTCGAAGAAGGTATGGAATTTCCCCTCTTCATCAAACCCAGCCGCGAAGGCACGGGCATGGGCATCAGCTACCAATCGATTCTGCACAACGAAGACGAGCTGCGCACCCAGCTGGATTACATCCTCAAAAAATACAAACAAAGCGCGTTGGTCGAACGCTATATCGAGGGGCGCGAAGTCACCGTTGGTCTGGTTGGCAACCTGATCGGTCCCATCGCGCGGCGCATTCCCCAAAATGAAAATGCACATCGTATTCAGGCTGGGCTGCACTTTTTGCCCCCGATGGAAGTCAACCTCGCGCCCTGGGTTGAGGCGGGCGGCGTTTACGGCAACGAGCTCAAAACAGCCCACGCTGCTGACCTCGAATATCTTTGCCCGGCTCCACTCGATGATGACATGATCGACGAGCTCAACTGGCTGGCAGCCGCTGTTTTTCGGGTTACAGGTGCTCTGGATGTTTCGCGCATCGATTTTCGCCTGGACGTGCACGACAACTTCAAACCCTACATCCTCGAGATCAACCCCCTGCCTGGTCTGATGCCCAAACTCTCCGATATCGTCATCGAAGCCGAAGCCGACGGCATCAGCCACACCGAGCTGGTCAATATGATCCTCAACACCGCCTTAAAACGCTATGGAATGATCTAAACGCTAAACAGACACCAAGGCACTTATTCAGAAACATCCTGACGGAGTGCTTTTTGTTATTAAGACCAGTTTTGATATTGAGCTAAAGAAATTGATAGCATTCAGTACCTACTTTCTATCAGGTAACATCTGACTTGGTCAAGCTTGAGTTTAAGATTAGAATTATAAAATGAAGAGAGCATCATTGAAAAAAATCGCAGTAATAATGCTTGTAATACTTAGTCTGTTCTTAGTGATTGGGCTTGCGCTTTATAGAAATAAATCAACTATTTCACAACCGGTATTTACCGTGCATTTAAATGTTGCTGAAATTAATATTTCCTCCCTTTCCCAGGAATATGAGAGAGTTGCTTCTCCATCTAATGATCGTTTTGCTCTCGTTTTTAATGAAGATCAATTCGGGGTCGTAGTTTTCGACAATGATCAAAATATTGGCACGACCTACATAAGCAAAAGTGCTCCTTACCGTCCAATCCATAATTTAAGATGGATAGATGAAACAACCATCGAATATGAGATCTGTATGTCACCATATCATGCAGTGTTGATTCAGGTTGATTTGTTAAAACAAGAGGTCATCAAAGCAATCCCACAAAAGAAATATTGAGTAAGTTAAGACGAGAAAGCAAGGCTCAGGTTGCCAAATTCCTGGAACAGAACCTCAGCAAAAGCATGTTTTCGTGGATCGCTATGGATGGGGATGAGATCGCGAAGCTCTGAGACAAGAATTGATATAATTTCTCACACTCACGATCACAAAAACGATTTCTTTTTGCAGAATAATTTGCCATGAGGTTAAGCACCTCAATAGAAAGTGAGAATAGAAAAAGGATGAATTATTAACCTGGCTACAAGACACACATGCGGATTTATGCAACGGATCCTGGGAGCACGAGCACGGATTTAATATTGATAATATAGATAATCCTGGTTAGTATTTTGAGTTCGATATCCGTGACCTTGACAATGCTGAGATACCCATTGACGTTGTGGATGTAAAGAATACCGAAACAGATTGGTATCATTGCATGATCAGGGATGAAATATTCATCGGATTTGGTGGAGCTAAAAACCTCATTGATATCCTGAAGGAATTCAAGAAATGGTTTACCCGAGCCTGTGAAATTTGCGATGAAAGGTACGACTGTAATGATGAAAACAATGTTACTACATGATGGGATTTCCTAATTGCATTGAAGGAACATCCAATGATTCAAATATCAGGATGAGTACGCGAGCGAGGTAATAGTACATTTATGAAACATTCAAGAACGAACTGGAAAATAACTTTTGATGAAGCATCGTCAAATCATTACATTGGTAAAGCAGAAAGTGAACATGGTCAAAGAATTCAAATTAGTGGAGGAAGCTTGACTGATGTATTAAAAGACCTTGTTGGTGAAATCGTTGAGAATTACGAACAACAAATTATTAAATCTTCAATCAAACGAAGAGATTTTAACGGTGTGCTATCAGAGTCATTAGAGCCAATTGTTACAATTCAAATAGATCTCAGTCTGAGTCAAAAATTCTCCTAAAAGATAAGTGGGCATTAATAAGAATCAGATTACTAATTTTATGTTTATCCAATAAAGAAGGTTGATTAGTTTTTCGACACATTTCGAGCCTGACTGTAAAATCTTGTCTCTCTCTACGATTCAATTGGCAACAATTAAGAAAACTTGTTTAATAGCATAGACGCCAATCAAACACTATCAAGACCAATAGAGAAGTCAAATAAAACCTTAACCTCTCGGGAGCATGGTTGGCATAAATCATGCTCCTTCTCTATTAAGTGGTTTTCTTTCCCCACTGAGAGCGGAGGGTCTGATGCTCCCAATGGCATATTGTGGTTTGAATTGTGAAGAGTGCCCGGTCTTACAGGCTACGCTGAACCGGGATGAGGCTCACAAGCGTTGGCTGGCAGCCGAATATTCCAGCCCCGATCAATACTATTCCATCCGTGACATGACCTGTCATGGCTGTCAGAGCCAGGTTAAACCTGAATCGCGCATGTGCCAGGCTTGTCGGGTGCGGGCTTGCGCCTCACAGCGAGCTATTGAGAACTGCGCGCATTGCCCCGCCTACCCCTGCAATTTGATCGAGCGCTTTGTCCCGATCGAGACCGACGCCCGCGGGGCTCTGGAACTGGAAAGGGAAAGAATTTTGGTAAAAGCATAAAAAGCCATTACAATTCTCCCCATGTCAGAAACAGCAACCTTGGTTGACCTAGCGCTTTTGCATCCAAGTCAGCTTTACCTATCCGCCAAACGTCTGGAACAGATCCTCGCCTGGATCAAAAGCGAAGATCCTGATGAGCTCAAGCCGCTGCCCGTCAAGGAACTTGATGGTCATCTCATGTTGACCGATGGGCATCACCGCGCTTACGCCTTCCATTCCCTTGGTTACAAGCAGATCAAAGTGATCCCAGACCCAGACGAACTGGATTGGGAAGCCTATCGGATCTGCGTCCAATGGTGCCTCGAAGATGGCATCAGCTCCGTCACAGACCTCGAAAGCAGAATTGTCAATGAGGAAGACTTTGACCTTCTCTGGGACAAACGCTGTGACGAATTACACCAATTTCTGGAGGAACAAAGATGCGCATCGGACTGATCGCTGAAAAGTATATCGACAATGATTTTGAGCACAACTTCGCCCAAATGACAAAGTGGCTCAAAAAGTGCGAGGGGCAAGGCTATGACCTGATCTGCTTTGGCGAGTCTTTCGCGCATGGTTTTGAAGCCCTGACCTGGGAGCACGAAAAAGACCTCAATATCGCCATCACGCAAAACGACCCGCGCATTGAGCAGCTTCGAATGGAAGCCAAAAGATCAAAAACAGGGATCGCTTTCGGCTACATCGAGAAAGTGGATGATAAACTATTCAGCAGTTATCTGGTCATTTCAAGCGAAGGGGAACTGTTGGCAAACTTCCGCCGTGTTTCGGTGGGTTGGAAAGAGCCCATCGCAGACTCTGATTTTTATCTGGAGGGCAGCGACTACACCCCCTTTGAGTTCAAGGGCAAAAAGATCAGCATCGCCATTTGCGGCGACCTCTGGCACGACGCTCTCTTCGACAGCTTCAAAGAGCAAAATTCCGACCTCCTGCTCTGGCCGCTCTATATCAATTACACTCCTGAAGATTGGTACGGCGGGGAACGCGAAGCTTACGCTGAACGCGCTGGCGCACTCCAACGCCCTGTTTTGATGATCAACAGCCTCTCAGATCCCCCAACCCAGTCCTTCGGCGGTTGTTATGTTTTTGATCGCGGAAAGATCGCTCAGGAATTGCCTCTCGGTGAAGGTGGGATATTGACGGTAGAATTCTGATCGACCTTTTCCGAATATTGCGGGTCAAGCAGGTCGATCTTAGTTGACCCATTCACATCCCGAAGGATCTCCCTTCCAGATGGTGCAAACCGCAGTGCGCCCTCCCAACTCCACGTAAAACTCCAGAAGGTTCCAGGGCTTGTCATTGGATTTGAGCAGGAAGGACGGCTCGTGAACGACAGCTCTTCCCAGCTGTGTAAAACTGCTTAGATAATGATTTTCCCTTATATCTATCGGAGCTTCAGTATCCACATATTTTTTGGCGTATTCCAATGACCTGGCAAGGGTCAGCTGCGTGTCACGTAGGGTCTTGTTTGTGATCGTATCGCTAATAAGACCCAGAAGCGCCATCGAACCAAAGCTGATCAAGATAAAATTCCTTAACGCATGCGGTTTTTTATACCAAAGCAAGGAGATGGATAAGCTATCCTCAAAGACAGCGCACAGTACTGTGACGACCGTGATAAAGAAGGCGATTATCCCGATTATCAGGTAATTGGGCAAAGCGTAACTCAAAAGCCCTTTCAGATCAGGTTTGAAAAAGACGGTCGCCTTCTCTGCGAAGCCTGTCGGCAGCCAGAAAACCAAAAAGACCTCTATAAGTATGTAGAGGGTCCAGGTGATGACACGAACAAAACCCTTGTCTGCCTTAGCTCGCCACCAGCCCAAAAGCGACCCGACCAGAACAGTAAATACGAGACCAGGCACGAATTTGAGGAAAGGTAACTGGCTATGATTCAAAGCCAGCGTCACCGCGTCCACTCCCCAGGCAAACGAAGCAAATCCAAGCCCGCACAAAGCTCCGTAAAGAATTGAAACTCTTGTATTCTCTGGCAAAGTTCTGGTTGGCTTTTGCGATTGATCAGCCTTATTTTCAATGATGGTGTTTGAATTGCTCTCGGTCATGTATTAATTATAAATTGATTTCTTTATTTCCATATGCAACCCTTATCCCCATTTCACCTAAGGATCTATATTTTGACCTTGCCAAAACGTGAAAAGGAATACAGATCCACTCGCGGTCAGGAGACCGCGAGCGACGCAGGAACAAAAATGCAGGGCATTATTACCCTGCTTTCAGTCTAACTCGGATAGAAAAAACTAATCTTCCCGTCGGGAACGACGACCGCGGTCGCCACCGGTACGGCGGTCACTGCTGGGGCGGCGGTCACGCTCGCCGCCAGAACGACGATCGCCACTGCTGCGGCGGTCACCACCGCGGCTGCCGCCGGAGGATTTGGAGCGGTTGGCATTATCCTGCTCGCGGGCTTCTTCCGCGCTCCATCCCTCCAGCAAAGCCTGGCGGGAAAGGCGGATCTTGCCATCAGGTGAGATATCAATGATCATCACAGTCAGCTCGTCGCCGACGTTGACAACATCTTCAACCTTGGCAATGCGTCCGGTCGAAAGCTGAGAAATGTGCACCATACCGTCAACACCGGGCAATATCTCGATGAAGGCGCCAAAATCAGCTACGCGCACACACTTGCCGGTATAAATACGTCCGATCTCAGGGGTCTCGGTCAAGGACAGAATGCGGTCACGGGCTTCTTCAAAGCCAACGCCGTCGGTCGAAGCGATGAAGACGGTTCCATCATCATCGATATCGATCTTTGTATTGGTTTCTTCCTGCAAGGCACGGATATTCTTGCCGCCGGGACCAATGATCGCGCCAATTTTATCGATCGGCACTTTGACAGACTCAATGCGGGGAACGTGTGACTTCAAGCTCGGTCGCGGAGCGTCAAGAGCCTCAAGCATCTTGTCAAGAATATAGAAACGGGCGTCCTTGGCGCGCTGCAGAGCCTCAGCCATGATCTGTGAGGTAATTCCATCAATTTTGATGTCCATCTGCAGGGCGGTGATACCGTTGCGGGTTCCAGCGACTTTGAAGTCCATATCGCCGAGGTGATCTTCGGTGCCGAGAATGTCGGTCAGAATGGCGTATTTGTCGCCTTCCTTGATCAGACCCATTGCGACACCAGAAACCGGAGCCGTGATCGGCACGCCACAGTCCATCAGAGCCAGTGTGGAGCCACAAACGGAAGCCATTGAGGAGGATCCGTTGGAAGCCATTACTTCGGAGACCAGGCGCAGGGTGTATGGGAAGCTCTTTTCGTCCGGAATAACAGGCTCGAGAGCGCGTTCTGCCAATGCGCCGTGACCAATTTCGCGACGGCTCTGGCCACCCATACGGCGGGTCTCACCGGTCGAGAATGGCGGGAAATTGTAGTGATGCATGTAGCGTTTCAGGTCCAGTCCGTTGAGGTTGTCCAGTTCCTGAGCCTCTTTAGGCGTGCCAAGTGTTGCGAAGGTCACGACCTGGGTTTCACCGCGGGTAAAGAGACCTGAGCCGTGGGCGCGCGGGGCGATATCAACTTCGGAGTAGATCTCACGCACTTCGTAGACCTTGCGGTTGTCAGGGCGTTTGCCTTCGTTCAGGATGCGCTGGCGGACAATCTGTCTTTCGGCTTCGCCAAAAGCTTGTTTATAAGCCGCTGCCATTTCCGGAGTCAGTTCTTCTTCCTGTGCCATTTCAGCCAGATATTCATCTCGGATCTTGTCCATGCCACCATAGAGGTTTTCCTTGCTATAAGGTTGGTCAAGCAAATTGGTAACCCGATCAAAAACGCGTTTGTGAGCGTCTTCAACCAGGCTCTTATCCAGAACATCAAGTTTTACGTCTTGTTTGGCTTTACCGACCTCAGCTGCCATTTGCTCCTGCAGAGCGATGATGGGCTGGATGGATTCGTGCGCCAGCTGCAGCGCTTCGACCATCAGCACCTCGGTCACTTCGTTGGCGCCGGCTTCGACCATAAGGATGGCGTCCTTGGTACCAGCGACGCGCAGATCCAGGCTGGATTCTGCCATTTCATCGATCGTGGGATTGACGACCAGGCTGCCATTGACAAATCCGATGCGCACTGCGCCAACTGGACCGCCAAAGGGGATGTCGGAGATCATCAACGCGGCTGACGCGGCATTAATTGCCAGCATATCGAGGGGATTCTCATCGTCAGCGGAAAACGACATCAAGATGACCTGCACCTCGTTGCGCATGCCCTCGGGGAAGAGGGGGCGCAGAGGGCGGTCGGTCAGGCGGGCAACCAGTGTTGCGTCGGTGGAGGGGCGACCCTCACGACGGAAAAAAGATCCCGGGATCTTGCCACCGGCATACATCCGTTCCTCGTAAGAAACGGTCAGGGGGAAGAAATCAGTGCCCTCACGTGCCTCACCCATGGTCGCGGCAGCAAACATCATGCTGTCGCCCTGTCGGATGATCACAGAGCCGCCAGCCAATCTTGCGATACGGCCGGTTTCGAAGCTGACTTCTTTGTTTCCAAGCGTAGTGGAATAGTACTTTGCTTCAGGTTTCATATAGTCCTTTCGTCTGTTGCCAGAACAGGGACTGAAAAACGCCGATCAAGCCTTGATCAACACTTTTCAATACCCGTCTGGCTTGATTATTTTAATCTTCAAAAAGCCTTTCCCCTAATATGGAAAGGCTTTGAAGTGTTCTTACTGCATTCAGAGATTACTTTCTGCGAATGTTCAATGACTCAGTGATCGCCAGGAAGCTTTCGTAGTCTTTTTGACGCAGATAAGCAAGAAGGCGGCGGCGCTGACCAACCAGCTTGAGCAAACCGCGACGAGAACTCTCATCGTGTTTGTTTGCGCGCAGGTGATCAGTGAGTTGAGAAATTCGTTTGGAAAGCAGAGCGATCTGTACTTCAGGAGAACCAGTGTCCCCCGGTTTGGTTGCGTACTTTTCGATGATCTCAGTTTTTTCAGTTTTTGTTAAAGCCATGACGTATGCTCCTTAATATTTTTTGCAGGTCTCCCTGATTGCAGCCTAAACAAAGGACCGCGCACCGGACCAGTCATTGCTTAGATTATAACAGGAAACTTATCGGACGCAAGTAAAATGATTGAAAGGATTCGACAAAGCCACATAATTTGTTCACGCTTTTTAGTCGTTTGTTTTTTTAACCGTTTTCCCCATTCACGAACCAGCCACGTGTTAAAAAATAGCAGTAATTTTTATCCCTGTACATAGTCAGGAGACCACGTACGATCACTAATAGGAGTGCATTCGCTCGTAGTCGCCCGACCATGAGTCGTGATGTTTTGTCATAATAAGAATTGCTGGACTTTCCCCCCAAACGCTCACTTGATCAATTTATAAATTTCAGCAAAGAGATCTTTCCTTGGGCGCGAATCTTGCAACTATAGGGGCAGGTGTTAATCGAAGGAGAATATTATGATAAACATCATCAAAGAATTTTTATTACAGTTTTTCAACCCTCTGGCGTTTGTGGGGCTTGTGCTTTTCGTTTCGCTCTTTTTGATCAAAAAGAAGGCAAAAACAGCCATTTGGTTTATCGCTATTTGTTTGGCGATCGTGACTGTTTTCGGGAATCCTTACTTTTCGACCTTCCTGACACGCTCGATGGAATGGCGCTATATGCCGGAAGCTGAGTACGAGCAGGCAGACGCGATCATATTGTTCGCCGATGGCACTTATTCTGCCAACACACCCCGACAACGCGTGGAGGTAGGTGAGGGCGCTGATCGGGTGCTTTATGCTGCGCAGCTGTATCAGAAAGAGCTGGCGCCGATCATAGTCGTAAGCGGCAATGTCGCCAGAAGCACGAGCACCAAAACCTTGCTGATGGAACTGGGCGTGCCGGAAGAAGCAATCTTACTCGATCATAGCAGCCCCAATATGCGCGCTTCGGCTCACTATATCAGTCAAATCATCGAAATCGAAGAGTTCAAAAATGTCATCCTGGTCCAATCCGCGCTTAAGATGGACCGAACCCTCTTCCTGCTGAATGATCTTGACTTGAATATCAGCGTCGCGCCCGTCGATTACAAGGTCACACTTCAGGATTGGCAAGACCTGACAAGCTGGCAATGGCAAGACATCATCGCCAATCTGATGCCCAGCGTTGAAGCTTTCGAGCAAAGCTGGCAAGCGCTCTGGGAATATTTTGGCCTGGCTTTCTACCGCGTGAGAGCCATCTTCTAACCTGGTTAACTCGCTGACCCTCTATCAGCGATTTACTTCCGCAAAAAGTCTGTTGGAGCATCCAGCAGACTTTTGCGTTCTGGCACTGGAACAAAGGAGCAAGGTCTTTCGTCTTAACTGCGAAGAAGAATGGAGAAAACATGAAAAGAACGATCCTTACCCTACTTTCCATATTGCTGATTTGCGGCGCTTGTATGAACAATCCCATTGAAAAACCTGTGATTAACCCTGTGTCCGACGATGATGTTGATCTTCATACTGGCACGGTCGCCTATAACCCCAAGCCTGTATACAGTCCGGAAGAACTGGATGGGCTGGTGCTCGGGCATAATCAATTCGCGCTGGCTTTTTATAAGCTGCTGGCGGAAAAAGATAAAAATCTGGTCTATTCGCCATACAGCCTTTACCAGGCTCTGACGATGGTCTATGCCGGCGCTGCCGGTGAGACTGCCAGCCAGTTTGAACAGGCGTTGGCGCTTTACGCGAAAAATCCGGATGTCCACAGATTAATGAATGCCTTGAATCTGGCTCTGACTCAAAAGAATGAATACCTGGAGGAAGAAGAACAATCTGTATTGGAGATCGCCAACGCGCTTTGGGTGCAGGAAGACGTTGAATTATTGCAGTCTTATTTAGATCTTTTATCAGAAAACTATGCTACCGGACTGCGCTCACTGGATTTCGCGGATGCTCAAAAGGCAGCCGACCTGATCAATCAGTGGGCTGCAAAAGCCACAAACGAAAAGATCAAAGATATCGCCGATCCAAAAATGTTCAGTTTCAGCACAATTCTGGCTTTGACCAATGCGGTCTACTTCAAGGGTGCCTGGGCGCAACAATTTGAAGAATCGGCAACAAGGAATGAAGATTTCAGGCTTCTGAATGGAAGTGTCATTAGGATTCCTACGATGCACACCTCCGGCACTTTCCCAGTCCGGGTAGACGAGCATTATCAGGTGGTTCAAATGCCTTACGAGGGTTCCAATATTGTGATGGACCTGATTATGCCCCTGGATGACGATTGGGATGATTTCATGGAAGAATTGACTGACGAAACCTTGCAAGCCTATCTGTCAGATTTAAATGGTCAGGATGTGAATTTGAGTTTGCCGAAATTTAAAATTGAAACGCCCAGAATGAATCTGATCGAACCGATGAGAAGCCTTGGTTTGGTGGATGTCTTTGGTGCAAACGCAAACCTATCTGGGATAAACGGCGATGACAACCTCTTTCTTTCCACCCTGGTACAAAAAGCCTACATTGATGTCAATGAAAATGGAACCGAAGCAGCCGCTGTAACCATCGCTGTAATCATGGAAGAAGGATCTGCAATGGCACCGATCGAGATCAGATTCGACCGTCCCTTCCTGTTTGTGATTCGTGATACAAAGACTGGCACGATCCTTTTCATCGGTCAGCTTATGCAGCCTGAATATTAATAAAAGGAGCAAAAAATGAAAAAATTAATCCTTAGCTTACTTTCTATACTGCTGATCTGCAGCGCTTGCGTAAGCAGTCCAACAGAAGATCCAGTGATCGAACCCCAGCCGGACGATAACGCTGACCTTCAGACTGAACCAGTAGACTATGACCCGGAAGAACTGGATGGGCTGGTGCTCGGACACAATCAATTCGCGCTGGCGCTTTACAAGCTGCTGGCGGAAAAAGATGAAAACCTGCTCTACTCGCCATACAGCCTCTATCAGGCTCTGACGATGGTCTATGCCGGTGCTGCCGGTGAAACCGCCAGCCAGTTCGAAAAAGCGCTGACGCTTTCCGCGAAAAACCCGGACGTCCACAAGCTGATGAACGCCTTGAACCAGGCTCTGACTCAAAAGAATGAATACCTGGAGGAAGAGGAACAGACGGTTCTGGAGATCGCCAACGCGCTTTGGGTGCAGAAAGACGCTGAAATACTGCAATCCTATTTGGATACCATCTCGGAAAACTACGCTTCCGGTTTGCGCTCGCTCGATTTCGCGGACGCACAAAAGGCGGCTGACCTGATCAACCAGTGGGCAGCGGATGCCACCAACAAAAAGATCACAGAGATCGCTAAACCAGACATGTTCAGTGCCGATACGCAGCTCGCGTTGACCAACGCGGTCTACTTCAAGGGTACCTGGGCGCAGCAATTTGAAGAATCGGCAACACGGGATGAGGATTTCACGCTTCTGGATGGCACTGTCATCAGTGTGCCTACAATGATCACCTCCGGCACTTTCCCGGTCTGGGTGAACGAGCATTATCAGATGATTGAAATGCCTTACAAGGGTTCGAACATCGCGATGAACCTCATCATGCCTATGGACGGCAATTGGGATGGCTTCATGGAGAAGCTGACGGTAGAAAGCTTGCGTACCAACTTTGCGGGCTTGGAACAGTGGGATGTGATCTTGAGTTTGCCAAAATTTAAGATCGAAACACCGGAAATTGACATGATCGATCCGATGACCAAGCTCGGGCTGGTGGATGTCTTTGGCGATGATGCAAACCTGTCTGGCATGAATGGCAAAGAAGACCTGTATGTCTCCACCCTGGTGCAAAAAGCCTATATTGACGTCAACGAAGCCGGATCAGAAGCGGCCGCTGTGACCATAGCCGTCGTCGCACCAAAAGGGGCACCATCCAATCAGGAACCGATCGAGATGAGCTTTGACCATCCTTTCCTGTTCGTGATCCGTAATACAAATACTGGCACGATCCTTTTCATCGGCCAGCTTATGCAGCCTTAATATAAATAGAAGGAGTAAGAAATGAAGAAGAGTAAAGTTTTGATAATTGCCATACTTGTGCTGAGCCTCGTTTTGAGCGCCTGCGCGACGACCACACCCAGCGCTCCCAGCACGAACGAGGACCTGGAGGATACAACATCGGATGAATATCCTGTTGAAGTTGTCCATGAACCCGATCAAACAGAACCGGAGGATCCAGAGCAGATTTATCCCGCTGAACCCTCGGAAGTGCTTGATGGTGCAGATGATCTCAAAGGCGTCGAAGCCTATATCATTGACCCGCAGGTCAGCAAGGATGATCTCGATGACCATGCTGAGGATATCAACGAATTCGCCATTGAGCTCTATCGCAAACTTGCCGCCAGCGACGGGAACCTGATCTTCTCGCCATACAGTATTTTCCAGGCATTTCTGATGACCTATGCCGGTGCCAACGCGGAGACCAAAGCGGAGATCGCCGAGGCTTTGGAGATCGACCTGGAAGATGGCGACAAGGTGCATGAGTGGATGAACGCGCTCAACATTCACCTGACCACCCGACCGGAATACGCCAGCAAGGACGCGCAGCCTTTGGAATTCAGCGTCGCGAACGCGCTTTGGGCGCAAAAAGAGCAGCATTACGAGCAGGCATTTTTGGATAAGCTTGCCGCCAACTATAACGCCGGCTTGAAACTGGTCGATTTCTCTCAACCTGAAGAGGCACGTCAATTGATCAACCTCTGGGTGGAAGCGCAGACAAATGAGAAGATCAAAGAGCTGATCCCCGCCGGGATGTTGAATGAGCTGACCCGCCTGGTGATCACGAACGCGGTCTACTTTAAGGGCGCCTGGAGCCATCAGTTCGACCCACAGCTGAACAGTCAGGAAACTTTTTATAAGCTTGATGGCAGCCAGACCACGGTTGAAATGATGAACCTGCGCTTTACCGGCGCTGGGCTGGTAGACGATGATTATCAGGCTGTCAGACTGCCCTACGAACAAAGCGGCTTTTCGATGGTCGTGATCATGCCTAACGGAGACTTCAGGGAATTTGAAAATGACCTGGAGGATGAGCTGGATGACATTTTTGAAGATCTTGACGAGAGTTCTGCTTCGATCCAACTGGGATTGCCCAAGTTCAAGACCGAAAGCTCCTTTAGCCTGGCAGATCAGCTCAAAGCCCTGGGGATGAGAAGCGCATTTGATGCGTTCTCAGCTGACTTCTCCGGCATCACTGGCGCCAAGGACCTCTTTATCTCCGACGCGATCCATCAGGCTTACATTGATGTCAACGAGCAGGGCACCGAAGCCGCCGCGGCAACCGCGATCGCGATGGAAATGACTTCCATGCCAGGGGATACGATTGAGATCAAGTTTGACCGACCTTTCATTTACCTGATCTACGATCAGACAACTGAAACCATCGTTTTCATGGGAAGAGTGCTCGCTCCGTAGCTTCTATCACTCTTCCCATGTGTCAACCCCCGATATTTTGAATCGGGGGTTTTTTACTTCGTTTTTTGGAATAAAAAAGCGAGGTTTTACCCTCGCCCTTTACTATCAAAAGCTTATGTAGGCCGGATTGCGCAATTCAATCCGGCGTTCCATTTGTTACTATCCACCAATTCCAGTCACCAGGGCGAGCAACAAGCCGCCGGCGATGACCGAGCCAAGTTGTCCGGCTGTGTTGGAGCCCATGGCGTGCATGAGAATGAAGTTGGAGGGGTCTTCTTCCAAAGCCATTTTCGCGCTCAGGCGACCAGCCATCGGGAAAGCGCTGATGCCGCAGGCGCCGATGAGCGGATTCACCTTTCCGCGGGTGATGACTGCCATCAGCTTGCCAAACATCAAACCAGCAACGGTGTCGATCACAAAAGCCAGCAAGCCAAGCAGCAGGATCTTGATCGTATCGAAGTTGAGGAAGCTTTGGGCGGTCATGGTCGAACCGATCGACAGACCGAGGAAGAGCGTGGCGATATTGATCAACTCATTTTGCGCCATCTTGCTCAGGCGATCCACCACCAGGGCTTCGCGCAGCAAGTTGCCAAGCATCAGGGCTGCCATCAACGGCGCGGCATCGGGAGCCACCAGCGCGACCAGCAGGGTCACCAGGATCGGGAAGAGGATCAGCGTCAGGCGTGAGACCGGTTTGGGTGAGTATTCCATGCGGATCAGGCGCTCTTTACGGGTCGTCAGCGCGCGCATGATCGGCGGCTGGATGATCGGGATCAGGCTCATATAGGAATATGCCGCCACCGCGATGGGCGCGATGATGTGCGGAGCTAATCTTTCCCCCACAAAGATCGCCGTGGGTCCGTCGATCGCGCCAATCACGCCGATCGAAGCGGCTTCGTTGAGCGGAAAACCAAGCAAAATCGCCAGCAAAAGGGTGAAGTAAATGCCAAACTGCCCGGCAGCTCCCAGCAAGACCAGGCTGGGTTGCGCCAGAAGTGGGCTGAAGTCGATCATGGCGCCAACGCCGATGAAGATCAGCAGCGGGAAGAGCTCAGTTTTGATACCGGCATCGTAGATGACCTTCATGAAGCCAACTTCATTGGACATACCCAGGTTGGCGATCAGACAGCCAAAACCGATCGGCAGCAGCAAGACCGGTTCGTACTCTTTCCAGATCGCCAGGTAGATCAGTACCAGGGCGACAAGAATCATCAGCGCGTTTCCCCAGGTAAAAGCCTGAAAACCTTTACTGAGGTCTGCAAATAATTGGGTGAAATCCATCGAGATGTCCTCCCTATCCTTCAAAGCTCATGACTGGTTGGTTGTGCCTCACCTGGTCGCCAGCCGAAACGTGGATGGCGGCAATTTTGCCATCGCGATCAGCCAGGATCGAATTCTTCATTTTCATTGCTTCGAGGACGTAGAGTTCCTGCCCGTTTTTGACAGTCTCGCCTTCGCGCACCTCAATCGAGATGATGACGCCTGGCAGGGGAGCGGTCAGCGTTTGGGCTCCGGCTGCGGGAGCAGGCGCGGGGGCTGCGCTGGCTGCCGGGGTTGCGACTGGCGCGGCTGTGGGGATGCTGGCGACGGGAGCATCGGCTTCTTCGGGCCAAACTTCATAAGTTTTTCCATCCACCTCAGCCAGGATCGGGCAGGTATTGAGGTCATTGATCGAGACCTGATATTGTTTACCTTCGATAGTGATTGTTACTTTCATCTGTTTCGTCCTCTGAATGTGCTTGTGTACAGTTGTTGGGTTCTTCCTACGTTAAGCCAGGCGTTTTCGCTGTGGGTTTGCTGGCTTGGTTTGAATGCGTAAGCGCTTGCCTGATCCGCGAGCGCCCAGGCAACAGCAATCGCGGCAGCCAGGGCCGCGTTGGGGTCCTGCGCCGGCACGGCTTCGCTGACTGGCGCAGCCTCCACGACTTCTTCCGCTTCTTCTTCAGCTTCGGGTTTGTTGGTGAGTTTGACCAACAGAGCCATGATCCCCCACAAGGCGAAGATCATGACAAAGACCAGACCCATTCCGATGGCGGTGATCAGCAATCCTTGATTGAATAAAGACATGCTCGCCTCCTAAACAGGCATATTGCCGTGCTTGCGCGGCGGGTTGGTTTCGATCTTGTTTTCCAGCGCCTGCAAGGCTTCGATCAGTTTCTGGCGTGTTTCAGCGGGTTCGATGACCTCATCAATATAGCCAGCCTTGGCTGCCACATAGGGGTTCAGGTAATCTTCCTGATATTGCTGGGTCAGGCGTTCACGCTCAGCGGCGGGATCATCGGCATTTTTGATCTGGCGATGGTAGAGGATATTCGCCGCGCCTTCAGCGCCCATGACCGCGATCTCAGCGGAGGGCCAGGCATAGGTGATATCCGTGCCGAGGTATTTGCTGCTCAAAACGACATAAGCGCCGCCGTATGCCTTGCGGGTGACCACGCTCACCTTGGGGGCAGTGGCTTCCGCATACGCGAAAAGCACCTTGGCACCGTGGCGAATGACACCGCCGTGTTCCTGGGCAACGCCGGGCAAAAAGCCGGGCGAGTCCACAAAGGTGACGATTGGCAGATTGAAAGCATCACACATGCGCACGAAGCGGCTGATCTTATCGGAAGAATTGATGTCCATCACGCCAGCCATCATGGCGGGTTCCTGGGAGACGATGCCAACCGACCGTCCGCCCAGGCGCGCCAGCCCAACAATGGCGTTGGGGGCAAAGCCAGCCTGGATCTCAAGGAAGGAGCCCTTGTCAACGATCATTTCGATCGCATCGTGCATACTGTATGGCGTATTGGGGTCATCCGGGACGATGCTGTTGAGCGCTTCGCTGCGGCGGTTGAGCGCGTCGCTCGTTTCCGCAAAGGGAGCCTGCTCAACGTTGTTGGAAGGCAGATAAGAAAGCGCCTGGCGGGCAAGCGCGATGGCTTCTTTTTCGTTCGCGCCAACCATATGGCAGTTGCCACTGGTCGTCAGGTGGACGTCAGCGCCGCCGAGGGTTTCAAAATCGACATCCTCCCCGGTAACGGTCTTGATGACGGCTGGCCCAGTCAGGAACATGTAGGAGGATTTGCGAACCATGATGATCAGGTCAGTCACAGCGGGCGAATAGGATGCGCCGCCGGCACAGGGACCCATGATCAGGCTGATCTGGGGAACAACGCCGGAGTAGATCGCGTTGCGGCGGAAGATCTCGGCATAGCCGCCCAGGCTATAGACGCCTTCCTGGATGCGAGCGCCGCCGGAGTCGATCATGCCAACGATGGGGGAGCCGGTCTTGACTGCCAGATCCATCACCCGACAGATCTTTTGTGCATGCATTTCGCCCAATGCGCCGCCTTGAACGGTGAAGTCCTGTGCGTAGACATAGACGGTGCGACCGTCGATCTTGCCGTAGCCGGTCACGACGCCGTCACCCAGCGCGGTGTCAGGGTCAGTATCTTTCGGTGCGACAGCCATGGCGCCGATCTCGCGGAAGCTGCCTTTGTCAAGCAAAAGGTCGATCCGTTCTCGGGCTGTCAGCGCGCCCTTGGCGTGTTGTTTGTCGATGCGGGCCTGACCTCCACCTAATTTGGAGCTGGCACGCATAGCCATCAGTTTATCGATGCGGGGGTTTTCCTCGGTCATTCAATCTCCTTGTACATTGTTTGGCCCGTCTGGTGAGAATGGGCTTTTTATCGGTATTATTGTAACATCACTTGAGTTGAAAACGACTTTTGGCAGAAGAAAATAATTGGGGCAAACACATCTAAATTTACCCAAATTAAGCTTCTATGAAGTTTTTTAGATATGAAATTTGCCTATTTGACTGTGGTAAATAAGGTACACGTGGTACTGTTGCCTGGTTATCATCGCGAGGAGCCCTTCAGAGCGACGTGGCGATCTGCCTTTATGCTTTTGTTGCCCAGGAAGGGAATGGAAAAATGATAAACTGCAGATTGCCATACCTTGACAGGCACAGGCGCCCCTGACGTGGCTCGCAATACCCATACGGGAACAGGTACCCAAAGGGCACGATGTGACGATTCCCTGAGAGAAGCCTGATCGAGACGAAGTCTGGTAGGTCGTGATTGAAAGAGGTGCGCAATTCGTGCACCTCTTTCAATCCGACGTTCAGGTGCCATAAAAAGACCGGTTCGCTCGTGGTCTCCCGACCACGATCCATATATTATTTCTATATTGAGAATTGCTGGAAGAAAACAATACGTTGAAAGAGGATAATTACAAATATTCACCGAGGAAACTTCTAATTTCCTGGCGTGCGTGCTTGACCTCAGGGACCAATTCCGGGAACATCAGTTGAAAATCATGAACCATACCCGGATATTGTGTTAGTCTGACATCAACCCCGGCGTTTTTCATTTTCTCGAAAAGCTGCCGGCTATCGTCATATAAGATCTCATACTCACCGACCTGGATCAGTGTGGGCGGGAAACCTGTGAAGTCGCCAAAAAGTGGTGATATAAAGGGATTGGTCTTGTCTTCACCTTTGGCGTAATGAATTTCAATCCGCTTTTTCGCGTCAACCTGGTCGGTCATATTTCCGAGAATCGGGTCAAGATGGTAGCGGGAAATATAGGATTCACCGGATTGGGTCAGGTTGGTTTGGGGTGAGACCAAAACCAGCCCGGCAGGCAGAGGCTCTCCTGCGGCTATCAGCCGGTGACAAAGCGCCAGAACAAGGTTGCCGCCGGATGAATCCCCCATAAGCACCACTTGTTTAGGGTCAAACCCCTGAGAAAGCAGGTGATGATAACCCGCGAGGACATCGTCAAGCGCAGCCGGATAAGGGTGATCCAATGAGCTGCGGGGGTCAACCGCCGCGACCAGCGTGTCCCGATAGCGATTAGCAAGTTTTTGACTGAATTTGCGGTAGAGGTTTGTCAATGGAGTAAAGTGACTGGCGCCGTGAATTCCATAGAGAAGTGTTCTTTTTGGGGATCCTTCATAGGAATAAAGCTCGATCTTGAAGTTTTCAAGCTCGACTATTTCACAATGGATTTCCGGTGGACAGGGACGAGGGTTTTGACTGCCAACCTTCTGTAAGATCTCGATCTTGTCTGGATACAAAGCGCTGACCAGACCAGCCATTCCGGTGGCGAAGTTGCCAAAAAGACTTGCGTTCGAATTACCTCTGCCATAGTAGAGCACCAAAATCGTTGGCACAAAGAAGAGATGGCGAAAAAATGTGGCTTTGCTGTGGGAAAAATGGAGCAAGGGAACCAGAAGCCATACTAAAAGAAAAATGACAAGGACCGCATTGGCAGGGCGCTTGAGATCCAGCAGATACGCGCAAACAGTAAAGATCAGAATAAGAATTGTGAATAATATATCTGCTATTGAAAAAGAAAGAATCGTAAAACTCCCCATGTCGGTTCCTTGTGTATATCATAACATTAATTTATGCTTTTTTGCTAAATCTGAACAAGAGAATCAAATCATTCTTATAAGGAATCATTTGATCCAGGAAGCATCTAAAAAAGTCATTCTTTTGATCAATATTTTTCCCAGATTTTATTTCTCAACTTTCCATTTTATCGCATTGATCCTGTTTTCCGCGCTGATCGTTGCCGCCAAGATTGCGTAGCGCCTGCCGATCCAACTTCCCGGTCATTCAGGTATATTCTGGATGGTTATCATCATCGTCGCCACCCGGGTTGTTCCCAAAAAAGGCGCGGCCAGCTTTGTGGGCATTGTCTCAGGCATCATGGCAACCTTTATGGGATTAGGGGATTTCGGTTCCCTAAACACTCTTATATCCTATTCGGCTATCGGAATTGGGGTCGACCTGGCTTTGCTATTGTTAGGCAACCCTGAGAACCTGGTTGTGGCAACCTTGGCAGGGATCATCGGTCATTTTGCCAAGTTCCTAGTCAACTGGGCTTTTGGAGCGATCTCAGGCGCCCCTCTCGGTTTTGTCGCCCTGGGATTAGCCAGGTCTATCATTAGTTATCTTGTCTTTGGCGCATTGGGTGGGCTCTTAGGCGGCCTGACCCTCCTCGCGCTTAAAAAAGCCGGCTTCTTCGCCTACCTGGCAGAGAAAAAATGACTATAGAGCCAGCCTCCAAATGGCTAGCATTTTTGCATAAATCGGCTTATGTGATTGAAATTCAGTTAGTAACGTCTTGTTAGTTATCTTGTCTTACATTATCTGAAAATCAAGGTTAAAACAAAGACCAGTCTCTCGACTGGTACTTAGTAGCGGGGAGCGGACATCGCCCCCTCTGGGGGTTCGAACCACTGACCTCCGGGTTATGAGGGAGAAAGCAGTTTTCGTTACCTTTGACCGCCGGGCCACCCCTTTTTACGAGTTTTGAGTACTCTGGTTCGTTCGTATAAGACGAACTGTGGTTTATTGTTATGAATCTTACTTCAGTTTATCGCTAAAATCAACGTATAAACTACCAGCAATTCTCATTTTAGCCTTGAATATGGTCAGGAGACCATTTCCGAACAAGAAAAAGAATTAGGTTCCTCGTTGTCTCCCTACCACGAAGCATATTTTGTTTCCATACTGAGAATTGCTAATAAACCACAATGGTATAATACCAATAACTACGATAGTATAACATCTCTAATCATTTGGAATAGTAGTTATGGTTCTTCATGAAAATCGTATCATTGTTTACATTCGTTTATTCTGGAGAACGTATGATGAACAATTATCTGCTTTGGTGATGGAGATGTGTACATTCACCCATTTTCTAGGTGCAAAGAGCTCTTCCACTATATGAGAAACTCCTTCGGTATGCTTAAATCAAGTGAAACAAGCGCTTGGTATTAATATCAGTAGTAACGGTACTGTTTTTTCATTTCAGCAATTCTCATTTGAATGAAGGAAAAATGCCTTCAATTCCAGTTCTGATTAAAGTGTTCGTTTCAGTATCATAAACTACAATCTCTTGACCCATAACAGTCAAAGAATCAAAAGGAACATGTATTGCTATGTATCGTCCATCTTGTGACCACCTTGGATAATTTACAGGCTCAAGATAAAGATTCGGTATTTCAAAAAGCTTTACTGTGTTTCTTGTTATTAAATCCAAAAGGTATAGTCCATCTTTACCTAAAAAAGCAATGGAATTCCTGGATTTGGAATAAGAAGGGTTAATCCCTTCAGCGATATCAATTGCCTCCCTTGTTTTTAGGTCAAATGATTTCAACTTACGTGTAACGTTCGAATCATTGTCTATTGTTTGAACTCCGTAGTATATTATTCCGTTACTTTCATCGAATGTTAAACCAGATAATCTCCACCAGGAGTCACCAGAAACAAAAATATCCAACATCTGACAGGAGGTCATATCATAACTGAAGATTCCCTGGTCTCCTATCGCAATAACGACTAGTTTGTCTTCATTCTGATAAAGTAGCTCGGAAGCTTTTGAATCTTGTTTGCAGAAGACGAGCTTACCCGACTCAGGCAACCAGTAAGCAATACCGCCTCTTTGGACAGGTGCTGGTCCTTTTTTTAATATCCATATATTCCCCAAAAACCCATTTATTTCATCGTTCCAAACAGGGCTGCTGAAACGCTGTGGAGCAAGTATTTCTACAGGCCCCAGATTGTCTAGGTCAAAATATGCCAGAGTACCTCTCCGACCATCATTTTTTTGGTAAACAACAACATCCGCTGGAATGTCTGCTATATACGTCCTTTGGCATGAATAACATAGAAGAGTAAAGAGAATGATTATTAATAATTTAGTCATCTTGCTCATTTTCATCACCATTAGTATACTTCCTGTGTTGGGCCAATTAATCTACGCCCACCTGTTCCAAATCTAGCCTGTGGCAAAATTCTTTTAAATGAAATCATCTGACCTGGTCTTAATATACCATTACGGTACATAATCATTTCATCAAAAGAACCTGCTGGTGTGTTTTCCTCTAATTGCTCAAAAAGCTGAGACTCACTCACTAAATCACCCCAAGGATTATAAAACCAAAAACCATTTTCTTCGTCATATCCAACCGCAACAACATCATGCCCGAATCCGTCTTTAAAAGTCGCCCTAAGGGCAATTTGCATTACTACTGGCACATCTTGTTCTAATAGTTCCAATAGTTTTTTTCTCGAAAAAGTATGTTGTTCAATTATCAGCTCATCAGAGAAAACATTAGAAAGCTTATTCTTCACAAGTGAAGCAGGCACTCCGTAACCCTCAAATTTTTGACCGTTAGGTGGGTATATCTTAGGTGATTGAATTGGAAAATTGTCGAGAATCGTATGATAAGAATAATTTGTTTCTAACGCTATATTAATAGCCATGGTAGATGCAATCGCATAACAAATGTTTTCATCATATGGCTGTACCTGCCATTGAACTTCCTCCCAGCCTTTAATGAACCAATGTCCACTCGGATCCGTATACTTCATCGGATTATTGTTGACGTACGCATAACGGTCAAAACCCTGTGTGCCTTGCTGGCTTGGCACAATCGTATCCGCTTGCATGAAGCGGCCTATCATCGGGTCATACCACCTGGCGTTGTAGTAATAGATATCCCCAACCTGCATCTGCCCGGTATAACCGTAATCAGTCGGAGAACTGCTGCTGTTTTGGTGCGCCGTGCCCCAGGAGTGGTAGCTGCTGCTGGAGGTCAGGTTCCCACTTCTGTCCACCGTCGCAAACACACTCCCCAAATGGTCACTAAGCAGATAATTGAGCACTCCTCCCCGCATCATCGCGATCCGCTCGCTCCCGGCATAAATGTACAGCGTCTCAACAGGTGGCATTGGCTTGAATATCAACGGCAGATACAGGCAGTTGCTCCCCGTGCAGTTTTCAATCGATTGCACCGCCATCCCAAAGCTTCCCTGACTCTTCTCATACCAGTTGCCTATATACACTGTCTCATAGCCCTGATTCGTTCCATTCAGGTCATGGCTCTTTTCCCAAACCCGTTCCCCATCTCCGTTATAGGCGTACTCAAAAGCCAACTGCCCACCCTTCCATACCTCTACCAGATTGTTGAACTGCCTTCACCTTATCGTCCTATCTTCATAATTAATTGGTGGAATTCACTTTTTCTTATCTTCGTTATTTAATACCTTTGAATGATGGGTAAGTCCCCATCATTCCTGTGTCTGTATATTCGCCACTCGAAACATCAATGATCACTATTTTCGGAATCGGTTTTTCTGAATTATCGCTGCTATCCCAAACATGGATTACTATTTTCTCTCCGTCCAGTCTCCACTTCGGATGAGATGGCAACAAACCATGATGAAAACTAAAATCTGCCTGAAGAATGCGTTTTTCCTCGAAGGTATTGAGATCCAGTAAATATAAGCCCGTGTCTCTGATGAATGCGAGAACGCTCCCATCCGGTGATACCTCCGGCTCCATACCCAATGTCACATCTTCCCAACTGCCAGTATCGGGACAATACTTCATAATTTGATCTGTCGCAGAATAATGAAGACGGTCTTTTACAACTCCAGCATAAAGACAATTATCGATGGGGTTGTAACTAATTCCAGAATAGCTAAAAGACATCTGAGCCATCATCTCCTTAGCATAGGGTATAACCGTTTCAGTTTTTTCTGGTGAAGAGAAATCTTTAAATACTATAAATGCTATTTTCGAGTAGTTTTGTATATAAGCACTCATCTCGTTTTCATTGAAGGCAACGAGACTAAAATTCTGATCACACATGTTAACTAAATTCGTTTTTGTATTTTTGTCTGGCCCCCAAAAGACAAAAGCACTCCCACCAACTGGTTGGTGCCAACTAAATGCCAGGAATCCGCGCGCGCTTTCCACCCAGGTAAACTTTGACAAATAAGATTTAACCCAAATCAAAGAAGGTTTGCTATCACCTTCCTCGAAGAAACCAACATTTTTCCCCGAGATATCTTCAGGTGTATAAACAATTGCTCCGTTTGGAATCTTTTCATCCAGGGATAAATTGGCAAGCGCACATGCAGATATTTGTAGCAGAAATAATACTAAGATTATTTTCAAAAATGTTTTCATAATAAACTTCTCCTTACCTAATATCCATGCGATTTTGACTTAGCCAACTTCCACCTCCTCCTTTACGTACCGAGAATAGGATTGATCTGGGATACACAGCCATCATTGTATTTGGTATAAGCAAGCCATTGGATAAACCCATCCATACATCTAATGATTTGGCATTTAATCCATAATCACGCTTTTTGCTATTTTTGTAAGCATAAAGGAGATCATTTTCAGTATAAATCGTGCCCCATGAATAAAAAAGGAAGAGATCACCTTCCATACCAATGACAACCACATCATGACCAGCATCCCTGAGATTGGGCAAGGGTAATTGAATGACAACAGGAACATCATTAAGGATTAATTGTTTTAATGTTTCCCTGGAATACTTACGAACTGAGTAGATTGCGCCTAAACCGGTAGTTTTGTTACCCACGGAATCGAGCATCCGTATAGGAACACCCATGCCAGCTTCAATCGGTCCTCCTAGCCTTCTTGGTTTAAAAACCCGATACGGGAATAGGTTTATAAACTGGTCTGTTGTAACTTCGCCAAGTGTAGCAATTGATGTTGCAAGTGATACAGAAACAGCCCAACAAGTGTTTTCTTCTCTACCCTGAGTCCAGTCAGGATGATTGATATATGAATCCTGCCAACCTTCTATAAAGCATCTTCCGTCAGGATTACACTTATAGTGTCCAGATGGGTCAGTACCATTGACAGGATTGTTATTGACGTACGCGTAACGATCAAAGGCTTGAATCCCCTGCACTTGTAAGGGCACGATGGTATCCGCCTGCATGAACCTGCCAATCATCGGGTCGTACCATCTGGCGTTGTAGTAGTAAATATCCCCTTCCTTCTTCTGCCCGGTATAACCGTAATCGGTTGGACTCGTGCCCTGGGTCAGGCGTTCGCTTCCCCATGGATAATACAGGCTTTTGCTAATCAACGTGCCATCTGCCTTTACAACAGCGCTGATACTCCCCAGCTGATCCCCATACAACCAGCTCAATTCCCCATTTATTCTCACTGTCACTCTTTTTCCTGCCACAAAGTAGTACTTCAACTCCATGCCATTGCTATGGTTCTGCCATATCAATGGCAAGTACAAACGATCCATATTCCCAACTGGTGGCAGTGGCGGTTCCCCCTCATAGTCTGGTACTCCTGTATACTGCTTCTCGTAGCCTTCACCCACACAGAAAGTGCGTCTCTCCATTCCAGCCTGATAGCCTTCCACATCTGTCTTCATCACACGATTGTCATTTCCATCGTAGCTAATCTGTAGCCTCTGCACTTCATAAAGGAATTCCTGGCCAAAACACCCATTTACCATATCTTATTATAGTGTATTTGAAAGAAGGATTGATGCTTTTCAGCAACCTTCAATTTGAGAAAGCCATCACTGGCTTTTGAGATACTTATTGACAGTTTTCTTTTTGACGAGTTATGCGTACTGTGGTTGCCAAACAAACCAAACATGAAAGGATTTCTAATGAACCACAGTACGCCGGGATATGAAAAAACCAGAGTATTGCGTACTCTGGTTCTCGTTTAGTAGCGGGGAGCGGATTCGAACCACTGACCTCCGGGTTATGAGCCCGACGAGCTACCTCTGCTCTACCCCGCATCGGAACTAGTATTATAGGGGATTGATCAGTGAAAGTCAAGACCTGCGTACAAGCGTGTCAGGGCATCAGCATGTTTTGATCCGATGCGTTCATGCATGGCATTGGCCAGATAGTTTCTTAGCGCAGGAAAGACCTAATGATCTGATGAATATCGTGGAAGTAAGGAAATATATTTTAGTTCCTCAATTTAAGGATAAGGCACATGATTTCGCACATTTAATAATGCGATGATCAATCTCTATGTATTGTCCAACGAATGTTCGGATAAAACTAAGTGCCCGCAAGGCTATTTCCACCCCCAACAATAATGATGCGCAGGAATTGATCTGAAACCAAATGCGGCAATAAGCAAATATTAAGGACGGGGTTTGCCCAGAGGGCAATTAACCCCGTCCGCATAAATTGATCTTCAATATAAAGCTTTGAATCTAACTTCAAGCAAAATCTGTCAAATAGCTTAGCTTTCGTACTCAGCAATTCGAGCGACTTTGGGCGCGGAGCGTGAGTTTTCGTCAAATGTATTCGCCAGATAGGTTTCCAAGAGTACCTTCGCCAACTCAGGTCCGGTAACCTGGGCGCCAATGGCGATCACGTTGGCATTGTTCGAAAGCTGGGCGCGTTGAGCCTGATAGACGTTATTCAAAAGCGCGCAAAAGACACCCTTGACCTTATTGGCAGCGATCGAAACGCCAATACCGGTGCCACAAAGCAATACGCCGCGCTCATACTCGCCAGTCGCCACTGCTTCACCAAGTTTGAATGCCACGTTGGCATAAATTGGGTCTTCGGAACCGAGATCCGCAACTTCGTGACCTAATTTGCGTGCGTGTTCCATTAATAATTGTTTCAGATCTTCTGCGTTCGGGTCACAGCCAAATACAAGTTTCATGTTTTCTCCTTATGCAATCGTTTTTCTTAATTCTGATATTTCGTGGATGATCCGCGAAAAGTTTTTTGCGTCCCAGGCGCTTCTACCAATAAAAAGTCCGTCGACAGACTTCAATGTGCTGTATTCCCGCGAGTTTTCGAGGTTCACGCTGCCGCCGTACAATATCGGCACTTTTCTGCCTGCTTCGCCAAACAATTCTATCAATGTATCGCGAATGATCTGGTGAGAAGCATCAACATGACCCTTCTCAGCCGGCTTTCCACCAACGCCAATCGCCCAAACCGGTTCATAAGCGATCCAAAGTCGATCCAGCTGCGCTTCTTCCACAGCTCTCAAGCCAACCTTAAGTTGAGTTCTCAGCACCTCTTCCGTAATTTCGGATTCCTTCTCCTCAGCAGATTCGCCCAAACAATAAAGCGCGATCAGCCCGTGTTTCAAGGTGGTGAGGATCTTCTTATTGGAACTTTGGTTGGTTTCGTTGAACAGCTGGCGGCGCTCTGAATGAGCCACCATCACCAGGTCTGCTCCGATATCGGTCAACATATTGACCGAAACCTCACCGGTGAACTGCCCTTCTTCTGCCCAATGGATATTCTGGGCGCCGATCTTCAGCTTCTCGACCGGAACACTTTTGCGAGCGCGTTCAATGGTTGTCAGGGAAGGAATCACAAAAAGCGGATTCTCGCTTCGATCAATATCAGCGGTCAATTCCACAAGCTCGCGCACAAAGGCTTCGGTTTGAGAACTGTTTTTGTACATTTTTGTGTTTGTGCCAAAATAGAATGGTCTTGCCATTTTTACCTTCTTTCAATCTTGCAGAATGCTTCAATGGCGGCTTTGATGCCTTGCTCAGCTGGCACACGCTCCCCGGTCGATCCGGTCACATAACCTGCAGCGTCACTATTCTTTAAGGCGTATTCTACGGCACTAACGCCATTAAGAGGTCCGCCGTGAACAAGCACTGGGATATCCGGATGGGTCTTTTGAACGTGTTCGATGATCTGATTGATCGTGCGCACCGAATCATCCAAACTGAGGGCTGACTCACCACCAGCGCTGCCGCCAGAGGTTACGCCACCCACCATGATGGCGAGGATATCCGCTCCGGCATCGGCGAATTGTACCGCTTCGTTTTCGTCAAAGACGTAACCGAGCGTCAACATGCCGCGATCACTACCCTTTTTGATCAACTCAATTTCTTTGTTGACACCATAGCCGAGTTGATCGAGCTGATCTTTAAGCACTTCACCGTACATGCCGATAAAGGGCTCATTGGTCACAGCCTGAACGCCTAAGCTTTGGGTGCGATCAAGTAAATATTCAACCGGCATCCTGGGGTCATGCGCGCCTAAACCCAAAAACAAGGGCGTCGTACCACTTACCGCCAAAACCTCAGGAACAAGTGAAAATGTGATTTCGTTACAGTTATCGTAAGGCAGGAACGCCAATCCGGTTGGGATGCCCTGGATGCGGTAGCGAGCTGTGCTGTAGGTGGCGATAAAATCCGCCCCTCCCGCTACGGCTGCCTTGGCTGTAAGACCGCTGCCTATACCGGCAACAATGATCGCCTGCTTCTCTTTCTTTTTTTTGTCAAAAATTTGTTTTAGTTCTGACTTGTCAAACATTGATGTTCTCCAAAATCTGTTCTAATTTGAATGAACACACCGTTTTGGTGTGTTCATTCCTGGTCTTTATATATTTTCCCTACTTCTCAAAGCAATTACAAGGCTTACATGTAATTGGCGTTGAATATCGCTTTGATCCCAGGGAATTCCTTGTCGTACTTATAAGCACTGTAGATCGGCTTGGAATGGGGTTCCTCGATGCCGTCTTCCAATGGATAGGGATTCACGTATTCCCAAAGCAGCTCTCCGTTTGGAGCAATTTCAAAGATCGTACCGGATAAGCCATCGGTGATGATCAGGTTCTTATTGACCAATTGCTGCACGTTGGAGTAGATCGGGGAGTCAAAATAGACAGCCAGACGATTGTCTGAGTCGCCCATGTACATCCAGACCACCTTATTTGAGCCCGGGTTCAATTCGATCACACGCGAGAAGTCAGTTGAGAATTTGAAGGGGTGCATACCATTATCAAAGATCATGATATTGCCATTCTGCAGCTCGATCGGTGAGTGCTGATGCGAAACTTCGCCCTTGGAGTCCCATTGCCAGATGATGTTCTTGTCGGTTTTGCTTACAACAGCGACTGTATTTGCCTTAGCGAAGCTGATCAGCAAATGTCCGTTCTTCATCTCATAGACGCTGTTCAAATGCAACCAGCTGTCGCGTTGGCAAACCGGACAATGATAAATTTCTTCAGGGCTGATCCTGTCGGAGGCTTTCCAATCCCAAACAATTTGTTTGCGATAGTTGATCTCGATCATGCCTTCGTCCAACATCGGTCCGTCAACGGGGAAGCCACCCTTCACGCGCGCTGCCAGGCTCTCGTCCATTGGTTCCCAGCGCATTGCCAGGATATTTCCATTGGTGAGCATTATTGCCTCATGGTGCAAATAGCGGTCCTTATATTCCCATACGACGTTACTGTCAGCGTCAACTTCCTGCAAATAGCCGCCGGATCCTTCGATGCCAAAACAAGGGGATTCAGGGTCCTGCAACAAGACCAACAGGTTCCCATTGGGCAGCAAACGTCCGCCTGAGGCAGGTTTTTCTGCCAGTTTCCACTCGCGCACCACTT
Organism: Anaerolineaceae bacterium; assembly: GCA_050946715.1. Classification (GTDB taxonomy): domain Bacteria; phylum Chloroflexota; class Anaerolineae; order Anaerolineales; family Anaerolineaceae; genus Mesolinea. The sequence goes on from JBMNVH010000008.1 coordinate 52,312, forward strand.
CTCCACGATTGTCGATCAGATAAACTGCTTTATCGTTGACCGGAGTAAAGAGGGTGAAGCCAGGAACTGTCGTCCGGGAATTCAATAATACTAAACCTTTAATTTTTGTCCTTGCGATGCTCATTTCACACTCCCTTTTAGATGATGATTGGTTTGAAATCTCTTACGAAGGCTTCAGGACCAAAGAGTTTGTTTTCAAGCGGATAATTCGCAGGATCCAATGTTTTACCTTGCAATCCAGGATAGTCGCGTTCGTAACGGTGGGCACGCCACATCATGGTACTCTCCTGATCGTTCACATAGGAGGTGAAGATAGGATTGATGTATTCCCAAACAATTTCTTTATCTTTGGTGACTTCAAAAACCCGACCAGGCATTGATTCTGAGATCATGGTATTGCCATTGGAAAGTCGTTCTGCTCCAGCACAAATCGAAGAGAAGAAATCGGAACGAACCGGTGCAGTATATTCCCAAACGATCTCTCCGGTCTCACCGTCAAATTCCACAACGCGGGAATAAAGGGCATCGCTGCCGCGACGTTGGATACCGTTATCGAAAGCCATGATATTACCGTTCGGAAGTTCACGACCATCATGCTGATGGGCCAATTCGCCACGACCATAACGCTTCACGATTTCGCCGGTCTCGCGATTGACACGGAAAATAGTGCTGACATGACGGGCGCTGAGCAGGAGATCACCATTTTTACAAAGCCAAACTGCATTAAGATAGGGCAGAATCACACGGCTTTCAAGGGGATGCAGCATTTCCAGTTCCGGGTCCATGTGTTCCCAGGCTTTCCATTCCCAGACAACTTCGCCATCGCGGTTGAATTCAGAGACGATATCGCCCCAGATTTTTCCCTGGAATTCAGACCCTGGGATGCCGCCTTGCATCAAGGCAGCTTTTTCATCCGAAAATACGCCTTCGGGATGGAATGTCGCGACAATTACATTGTCGTTTTCGGGAACAAATTCAAAGTCGTGGTGTTCGTATGGAACTTCCAGTTTCCAGACCAGGTTTGAATCCCAGTCTATTTCGAGCAAAACCCCACCCAATCCAGCATGTTCAGGGTCAAGACCAAGCTCGTCATGTTTACGATTTTCGGCTGAATAGAAAAGGTTGCCATTCGGTCGCAAGACCATATGCGCTCCGGGAATATACGGAACCCGCCATTTATGGACGATCTCACCTTCCATATTGATCAGCCAAACATCGTGGTCGTAACAGGAAAAAAGAGTATAGCCATCATCAGCTTTATCTTTTTTATAGCAAGTTACACCATTTAATGCAGTTTTTGCTATCACAATTACCTCACATTAGTTATTTTCACTTAGACCGCAAGTCTAATCTACTCGTTTTCCGATCTTCAAATCTTGAAATTCTTTGACGATTGCAGTGATTGCCTTTTCAACGGGCAATCTTTCGATACTGGATGCGCCAATGAAGCCATCAACATCAGTATGTTCAAAACAATATTGAACATTTTCCGGATAGTCGAATGGTCCACCATGGCAGCAAACCAGGATATCGGGGTTGACTGATCTGGCAGCTTCGAGCATCTTCTGGGTCGATTCACAGGCGCGATCCAGATCGAGCGCGTAACCTGCGCCGATCGTTCCACCCAGCGTCAGCCCGACATGAGCGCCAACCAGATCCGCACCAGCGTCAGCCATACGTTTGGCATCTTCTTCATCAAAGACATACACCGCGGTGAAAACATCTTTGGCGTGGCACATTTCAACCAATTTAATTTCTTCGGGATAACCAAGGTTGGTAGCATCGATCTGTTTGCGGAAATTTCCATCATACAAACCGGCTGTCGGCACATTGGTGATACCAGAGAAGCCCTGTTCCATCATGATATCGATCAACATATCGATATCACGATACGGGTCAGCGGCTCCAATTCCTCCAATAACAGGAGTGTTTTCGACAACCTTTAATATGGAATCGCCAAGTCTTAGGGTCATCGCATTTGAATCGCCATAAGCCAAATAGCCTGAGAGCGACCCATGTCCATCCATGCGGAAAGGACCGGTATTGTATGCCATGATTAAGTCGATTCCAGCACGATCAGCAATTTTTGCTACCAAACCAATGCCGGCACCACCGATTACGATCGGCTGTCGGTTTGCACGTTTGGCATTTAGTCTTTCGCGTATTTCTTCACGTGAAAATTGTCTCATTTTCTCTCCAGTTCTTTTACCACCACTTAATTAGGTCGGTAACTTCTTGTCTGATTTTTACGAATTCTGGTGCCGTAACATCTCTTGGATGCGGCAGATCACAGAAGATTTCTTCTTTAATCGTAGTTGGTTTATTGGAAAGTACCAGAATACGTTCCGCCATATACACCGCTTCTTCAATATTATGGGTAATAAAGATGACGGTGGTACCCTTTTCTCTCCAAATCTTAAGCAATTCATCTTCCAGTTGGAAGCGAAGTTCGATATCCAGCTGACCATAGGGCTCATCCATCAACAAAAGCTCCGGGTTGGTCACGAATGCACGGGCGATCACAACGCGCTGAAGCATGCTGGCAGATAATTGACGGGGATAATAATCCCGATACTCCTGGAGGTTTACCATCTTGAGAGCATCATCAACCAAAGCAGGGATTTCTTCTTTGGGATAACGTCTGATCTCAAGACCGAAGCGAACGTTTTCTTCCACGGTCAGCCAGGGGAAGGCTGAATATTCCTGAAGAATGTAAGCCAGGTTATCCTCTTCCAGGTCAATTTCTTTGCCATGGAGCAGGATATGTCCCTCGGTAATTTGGTAAATGTCAGTCAAACAGTTCAAAAAGGTGGTTTTCCCGCAGCCGGTAGGGCCAACAATACAAAGGAATTCACCTTTCTTAACATCAAAGGAGACATCATCCAACACCAGTAGGTCGCCGAAGCGTTTCGTCATATTCTTTACATCTAAAATTACTTCTCGTTCTGTCATTTCAGCACCTATAGGGTCACATCGATCTGTGTTGAAATTTCCTTTCTGAGTGCCAGGAAGGCAGGATCAGTAAGGTTTCTTGGACGTGGCAGATCAACTTTATATTCTGCGCGGACATGTGCCGGCGAGTTGGTAAGCAATACGATGCGGTCGGCAAGGTAGATTGCTTCTTCAATATTATTGGTTACAAAGACAACGGTCCTTTTCTCGTTGGTCCAGATCTTTTCGAGCTCTTCTTCCATCAGGTAGCGTGTTTGCGCGTCCAGATGTCCGAAGGGCTCATCCATCAGCATGACCTTGGGGTCGTTGGAATATGCGCGCGCAATTCCGACACGCTGCTGCATACCACCGGAAAGTTTGTTGGGATGCACATTCTCAAATCCGGTCAAACCGACCAGATCGATGAACTTCTGAGCTTGTTTGCGACGGGTTTCAAGATCGACTCCACGTGCTTTGGGACCGAACTCAACATTGCCCATAACCGTCAGCCAGGGGAATAGATGAGTTTCCTGATAAACCACGCCGCGATCGGGGCCCGGCTCTTCAACCAAAACATCATCAACGTAGACCGCGCCGGTGGTTGGTTCTTCGAGACCTGCCATAATATAGATCATTGTGCTTTTTCCGCACTGACCAGGTCCAAACAAAACCACAAATTCGTTCTCATAAACTTCAAGATTGATCTCGCCAATGACCTTGTTGACCTCGCCTTTTTTATTGATAAAGGATTTCGAGATGTTCTCGCAACGGATTACAACTTTTCTGTTTGATTTTTCTTCCATTGTGACTCCTCCTATCTTCCTCTAAAGTTCCAGGCGATCGCCTTGCGTTCGATCATGCGCAGGATAGTAACCAAAACAAATCCGGAAATACTAATTGCCAAAATACCCACCCAGATCTGGGTCATGTTACCGGTATCCATACCGCGAATGATGATCCATCCTGCACCTTCCTGTGAACGAACCATCTCGGCTGCCAGGATCGTGCTGCAAGCTGAAGACATGGAAATCTGCAGACCGGAGAAGATCTGAGGAACGGATGAAGGTAAGACGATCTTAAAGAAAACCTGTCTCTCATCCGCGCCAAGCATTCTTGCTGCACCTTTGAGCATCGGGCTCGTTCGTGAAGCACCGGCATAAGCATTCAATGCGGTAATCACGAAACAACCGAAGGTAACAATGAAGTATTTTGACATTTCACCAACACCAAACCATAAAATCGCCATCGGAATCCAGGCAATTGCAGGAATGGGACGGAAAACTTCGAACAAGGGGCGAATAATGGCATTGGCGAGTCGTGATGAACCCATTGCCAGACCTGCCAGGTTGCCCAGGATGCCGCCAACAAAGAAACCTACCAAAATTCGGCTAAGCGTGAAGCCTGTGTGAGGGATCAATGTGTAATTTCCGATCGGTTTCACAAAGGAGACGAAGAAGGCTTTAATAACCTCGAAAGGACCGGGGAAAACTTGTCCGAAATTCGGAAAAATAACAGTTGAGATCTGCCACACCGCGATAAAAATCACAAAGGATATCGCGCCATAAACTGTTGACAGACCTTTCTTGTCTTTTTCGTAATCAATGATGGCTGGCTTAACTTTTCTTTTTGCCATGATTTTTACCATCCTCTCACAAATCTATCCTGAAGTGCTGACAAGCCAGTCGATAGAACGATACCGATTGCGCCAATGGTCAGCATGCCAACAATGATCAGGTCGGGGCGCGCTAGGTCACGGTTGATCTGGATCATGAAACCTAAGCCACGGTTGGCGCCAATAATTTCAGCAGCAACGATCGACGCCCACGCCATATTCAGACCCTGACGCAGACCGGTGAAGATCAGTGGCAAAGCTGATGGAATGGCAACTTTGTTGAGCAGTTGTCCGTTATCAGCTCCGAATGTTTGTGCGACCCAAAGGTGGACAGGGTTTGTGTTTTTGATGCCTGCGTACGAGTTCAACAGGATCGGTACGAAGGACACCACAAAGACAATTGCGGCTTTAGCACTCAGGTTGACGCCGAAAATGAGGATCATGATCGGGATCCATGCCAGACCAGGCACAGACCGGAACCAGTCAAAAATTGGACGAACAAAGAGGTCCACTTTTTTGTTCCATGCCATGAAAATGCCCAAAGGCACACCAACGATGCTTGCCGCAATGTAACCGGTCAGGGTCACACCAAGGCTCGCGCCAAGATGCTGCATCAATGTTGAACCGTCAGGTTTTGTGTTTGTAAACTTATCGATAAAGGAAGTTAGTACTTTTACAGGACTAGGCAATGCATATGAAGGTCGCAGCTGATAAACATCAGTAGCCAGATACCATCCAACCAGGAAGAGAACAACTGATAATACTGACACCAGCACGTAGACCCAATTGCTTGTCTTTTTTTTCTTTTTTGTTTGTTCCATTTTTATCACCGCCTGGTAAAGCCCAGGGGCAGTTTCCTGCCCCTGGGCAAATGAATACTGGCTTTATTGAATACCAAGGAGTTCTTTCAACACTGTTGGATCAATGTTTTTCATGATCGCATCAATGGTATCTTGTTCAACGGCACCAATTGATTTGTAGAACTCAGCAATGTCAATGATAGATTGACCCATCTGATCAATTTCATTCTTGGCACGTTCTGCGGTAATGAGCTGCATGTCCTCAATTTCAATTGTCAGGAGATCTGCGGAGGTGACAGGCGTTCCGTGATAGTCATAGTATTTGACCAATTCAGCGCGCTGCAAAGCAGGATCGTTATTGAACATTTCAGCCAATTCATAGTGGAGTTTGATGTAGGCTTTGATAGCTTCCATCTTGACAGGATCCTTGTAGGTCTCAGGAGTGACCAAGATCACGTCGCGAACGGGCAGCTTCATATCAGCAATGTTAGCCATCTTGACATAGCCATTCTCCAGTGCGGAGTAGTTCAGAGGGGTGAAGAGGGCAACAACATCGCCTTCACCAGCCTGGAATGCCTGATAGCCAGGACCGAAGTTCATGTTGATCGCGTTGACATCATCAGTGGTCAATCCAAAGAGATCCAGATAAGCGGTCACGCCGTACTGACCCATGGAGCCAAAACCGTAGATAATGTCTTTACCACGCAGGGTATCCGCGCTACCAAGGATCTCTGGGTAGTCAGGGTTGGCACCAACAGCCTGAACGATTTCGCTGTCAGGTCGGGCAAAGAGGTTCAAACCACCGTTTCCTTCACTGAGTTCGGCAAGAACGATACAGTTGTAGGTTGAAGCGGTATAAACAGCAGCGGGAGCGCCCATTTCGGTTGCGTCCAGCAAGCCGGCACCAATCGCTTCGTTCAGAACTGAACCACCAGCGGTGGTAGTTGTGGGGATGATTTTGAAACCATTTTCAACATCCAAACCATTTTCCATCATGTACCAGGAAACGAAGCTGGCACGGCTATTGAAGACGCCCAAACGGATTTCCGTTACTTCGCCTTCTGTGATACTACCGCCTGCTTTGGGCTGGCAAGCCAAGAGGCTGCTGGCCATCAGCATCAGCACGGCGATAATTACGAATACTTTCATTTGTTTTTTCATTATTCTCTCCATTTTTTATAATTTAATAACCTAAAGCTTCCAGCCGTGAGCGAACAGCGGATTCATCACCACTAGCGGCTGCGGCTTGTTCTTCTACAACTCTCAATGAGAATTGATATTTGAAGGAGTTCTTTACCATTTCCCAATCAGCTTCGAGATTGAAACAATCTCTGATTGTCGGGACAATTGATAAAACTGAGATATCCGATAATTCTTTCTCCAGGTCGATCTTGTAGCCGGAAACAAAGATGCTTCCATTATTCGAGAAGAAAGTTTTAGGGCTATCAACCTTAAGATTTTCGCCATCTGCGACCGGGACTTCAGCATCCAGATAAATTGTGGCTCGCTTTGGAGACACATAGACGCTTTCGCCATCCTGGTCTGATCGGATCATGCGCTCGGGCAACATTTTGACTTCTACAACGCGCAAGTCTCCGCCTCGACGGGCATATACCTTCAGACTACGCAGAGCATCCAGGAATGCCTCGCGCTCTTCAAGCCTTTGCTCGGCAAAAGTCAAAAGTCCTTGTTCAGGATCATATTTGACCAAAGAGTCTGCGTCATTGTCCAAATTCACATAATTTTGATCGACCAACCATTTGGTAAAGCCGATGCCGGTTGAAGAGCTAATCGTATCAACTGGCGCGACAGTGAAGATAACAGTGTTTTCAGCAAAGGACTCAAGCAATTTTCCTAAAGCGGCATCCAGCTCTTTCCAATACTGATCAAGATCTCCACCTTTTGCAAGGTAGTCGGAATAACCTTTCAATTCCACCACCAGCAGGTCCATCAGCTGCACTGGTTTCTGCGGGATCCCCTGCAGAACAGTCTTGACATTGTCTGCCAGGATCTGTTCTGCGGGAGCCTCAGATTGATGTTCCTTTGACAAGAACAAGGTGCTGATGCCTCTTTTGGGTAGGTCTTTGACCAGATTTTTACCAGCTTCTATTGCTTTATAGCTACCGCCTAAGGCTAATTCCCAGGCTTGGTCCCAGTTTAAGGGAATTTCGTTTTCCAGTACTCCTTTTGCAGCCTGGTTGACAAGCTTATCGAATGCTGGAAAGCTTTCCAGATCCTCCCTTTCGCTTAGATTATTTAGACCTTCAATTCCAATCAATGCTATTCTATCCATTAGATCATCAGCTCCTTTATGTCAAAGTTTTATTCAATATTACATGTAACCTAATGCGCGCAAGCGCTCCATGGTCTTTTCTTTGTCCTGGCGGCGGCCGGCACGTTCTTCAGTGTTCTCAAGATCCTGATCCCAGGCGGGGACGTCGGTGCTCTTCAGGCTGGTGGTCTTCGCGCCGAGAGAGCGATAGCCTTCTCCGTACAGAGAGCAATAAGGAATACCAAAGTAAAGGGTGGCATCCCAAATATCGCGCTCGGTGAAGTGCAGGATGGAGCGATAGCGAGTGTGGGCAGGGGTGTATTCGTCGCCAGCGAAGTCATCGACGTATTCGTCATCTTTGCGAGCCACATGCTCGTCCCAGCGAAGACCCTGGATGACAGCTTTACAGCCGGTTTGTTCGATGTACTGGTTGAAAACAACGGTCTTCATCAGATGGTTGCCAATGAAGGATTCTGCTTCGAAGGGGAACATTTCCAAACCGTCGAAACCGATGCGGGCAATTTCTTTCTGGTTGCGTTCGTTAAGATCAGCAACAACAACGTCATTGTCCAGTTGCCAGCCGGAGGCTTCAACAAGGTCAATGTTCAGACCCCAGTCTAAGCGAAGATCCCATTTGAGGGCATAGACTTTGAGCATGGCGTCAATTTCGGGGAAGACGTCAAATTCGTCAATGGTGAACGCGGTGGGAACGGGGGTATTGGTTTCTTTACAGTATTCCAACAGACACCACAAAGCAACGGTGCTGTCCTTGCCTGCTGACCAAATGACGCGGATCTCTTCCGGCTTGTATCGCTTGAACATTTCGGCATAGACGTCTTTGGTCTTCTGGACTTTGTCCTTCAATTCCTGGATTCTTTCTGGGCTAAATTCTTTCATGATATTCCTTCCTTTTCTTTTTTTATTTTTTTTCGTAATTAAAAGTTCTCTCAGCGAAAGGCTTGAGAAGATCTAAATACTTAGCAAATTCTGCGTGTTCTTCAGTGAGATTATTCAATTCTTTGGGATCATTTTCAAGATCGTAGAAGTAGTAGCGGTTGCCCTCTTCGTAGTACATGATCTTATATTTACCGTCGGTATAGTAGAAAGCTGGTTTGTCAGTCGGCAGAGTCTGATGTTGTACCTTACCGATCGCTTCGCCCCAGGCACCCTTGGCATCGTAGTCTTCCAATGGGAAGATCGACTGTCCCTTGAACTTGGGATCATTCTCGTATCCAAAGTGGTGCAGGATCGTCGGTGGAATGTCAATGTTGCTGATAACGGTCTTGACGCGCTCTTCCTTGGTGCGATCGCTGTCATAGATCATGAAGGGAACATTCACCAGCTCGTTATAGAACTTACCATCGTGAGAAAGTCCACCATGATCATTGAATTCATCACCATGATCAGAAGTAAAGATCACGATCGTCTCATCGAGGATATCGAACTCTTCCAGGATGTCGAAAAGCTCTTTGATGCCGCGATCAACTTCGTAGACCTGGGCTTTGTAGAGTTTGAACAAGGTCTCAACTTTCTCGGGATCAGAAACATCGCGAGGGAGGACCACATCCAGGAACATCTGGTACATATCATCTGAAGTCATGTGCTCCAGCTCAGGGCAAACCTGCATAACATCTTCTTTGCCCGGGACATAGGGTTCATGAACATCCATGTAGTGCATCCAGACGAAGAAAGGATCGTAGTCGTCTTCACCGATATAGGAATCGAGGAAGCCTTTTACTTTTTCGTTGATGACAAAGGACCGCATGTAAGGATATTTGACATCCACATCGCCGACCAGACCGTCATAGAAAGCATTCCAACCACGTTTCCAGCCGAAGAAATCGCTCATGTAGGGATTGGAGTGGAAACCAGCAGTCTGGATCTTCTTCATTTTCAGAGCTTCTGAGATCAACTTACGGCGGGGTGAAAGCACCGGTTGTGGATCACGTGTCTGATCAAAGAAGTAGCCGGAGGTCAAAATACCTGGGAACGATGCCTGGGTATAAGGACCAACTGCAAAACAATTGTCGAAGATCATCAGCTTGTCGCGAATTGAGTCGACAAAGGGGGTCAGACCTTCTTCGTTGCCATAGACGCCAAAAACATCACGTCGTAGGGTATCGATGGTGAAGAGGATAATATTCTTCATTGGGTTAGGCTCCTTTTTAAGATAAAGTTTTGTAGTAGCGTATTAAAATCTCAGCAACCTCGGGGCGGGTAATCTCCACAGGGGGACGTTGCCCCTCGGAGAGCATACGACGCAACTCGGTGCCGCTAACTTTGAAGTGATTGCTGCCATCATGTGGGCATGTTTTCGCAGAAGCAATACCACCGCAAACATTACACCAGAAGGTCCAGTCAAAACGCAGGATGTCGATCGCTAAAGCTCCTTCAGGCAGTGTCTTGAAGATCTCCTGAGCTTCAAAAGGACCGTAATAGCTACCAACACCAGCATGGTCACGCCCCACGATCAGATGGGTGCAGCCGAAGTTTTGGCGGATGATCGCATGCAGGATAGCTTCTTTTGGTCCCGCGTAGCGCATTTCCATCGGATAAACGCGCAGGAGGACGCTTGTCTTGGGGTAATACTTGTCCAAAAGTTCACGGTAGCATTCCAAACGGACTTCCGCGGGAATATCGCCTTCTTTGAGGGCGCCGACGATCGGATGGATCAAAATTCCATCACAAACTTCAAGCGCGACCTTGGTCAGGAATTCATGCGAACGGTGAATTGGATTTCTGGTTTGGAAGGCTGCGATGGTTTCCCATCCAGCTTCTTCGATAGCAGCGCGGACATCTTTAGGCGAAGCATATTCGGGGAATTGATCCGCATACTGGCTCTCGCCAAAGGCTCGGATCTCGCCGCCTACGTAGAAAGGTTTTTGCTCCAGTGTTTTGGCAACACCGGGGTGTTTTTCATCAGTTGTGCCAAAAGCAGCCTGGCATTCGGCTTCTTTGTCATAGCCATAGATATCAGAAATGGTGATATCACCCAGGACCTCACCATCTTCAGATGCTTTCAGGGCACAGACCATACCGGGTTTGAGTTCTTTGGCTTCTTCCTCAGAAACAGCAAGCGTGACCGGTAAGGGCCACAAGGTTCCATCGGCAAGTTTCATATCCTTGAGACATCCTAAATAGTCTTGCTCGGACATAAAGCCGGTTAATGGACTGAACGATCCATTCGCAAGCATGTCAAAATCAGCTGCTTCACGGGAATCCATCACAATAACTGGAAGTGAAGAACTTTGTTCGAGGGCTTGTTTACGCTCAGCCACATCCAAAATACGATTTACTAATGTACCACCATGCGGAATTATGGGCATTGCTCTCCTTTTTATTCAATTTGTTATCAGCTGCTAATGAGCTGGGTTATAATAAGATTAAAGCGTTAAGAATTACTCTTTGTGCTTAGCAACATATTGTTTGATGAGTATGTTTTCGGTCGTCTGTTTCTCACTCGACCGAAGGGTTGTTGCGTTGCACGCTTGCTGAAACCATTAAGAATTCTTAACAGATTTCTAGCACTTTCATAAAAACAGCTTTTAAAGTTCTCTAATAATCTATTTACATTAGACCTTATAAAGCAAAAAAAAAGAATGTGATAATGTTTCTGAATGTTGTTATTTTGTAACGCGGTGGCTATTATAACAAACTTTAGTTCCATTATTGTAAGTTCTGACATTTACTTAGGGATGTTAATGATTCTAACACAAGCAAAAGATTTTATTTCAAGCCTGAGGCAAAAGCTGCTCCGAAATAAAAAGATCATTATGGCAGGGGTAGGTTCCGGTCTTACGGCGCGCCTGTCTGAAGAAGCTGAAGTTGATGCGATCATGGTGCATTCGGCGGGAATATTGCGCAACCAGGGACGCAGTTCCCTTGGTAGCTTCTTTCCTTTCTTCAACACCAATCAGGTTTCAATAAAACTGTATCTGGAACATATCCAACCCGTCATTGATCGCACACCTGTGATCGTGGGGCTATTTGGCTCGGATCCAACCAGCAACTTTGATGAGATCTTCACTTTTCTGAAAGACCGTGGGGTTTTAGGTATTCTCAACTATCCCAGTGTTAGTCTGATCGATGGTCAATTTCGTGAAGCGCTTGAGGAGAATGACCTGGGTCTGCAAAAAGAAGCCCGCATGCTTAAACTCGCCAAGGATCACGGCTTTGTTACAGTCGCTTTTGTGGCTGAACGGCATGAGGCTGAGTTGATGATGGATCACGGCGCTGATATGATCAGTGTTCATTTAGGGCTTACCACCGGCGGGCGCTACGGCGCAAAAAAGGCTTACTCCCTCATTGATGCCAAAGACCGCGCGAACGCTGTGATGGATTATATGCTTGGGCGCGATGAGAACGTAATTCGCCTCCTGGCAGGGGGAGCGATCCTGACCCACAATGACCTGCAGTTCATGTATCAAAACACCCCGGCGGATGGTTTCATTGGTGGTTCTTCTTTCGAACGCTGGCCCGTAGAACGTTCTGTCAGCGATACACTCGCGTTATTTAACGCCACAACCTCCCTCAGCTCCGGTCAGAAATCACTGGAATACCATCTCAAAAAACGCGCGCCAGATCCGGTGCAATTGGTCAAGAATTATGTTGCTGAGCATTACCAGCACAGTATCGCTTTTTCGGATCTCTGTAAGCTCACCAACACCTCCCGAACTTATCTTAGCTCACTCTTTTCCAACTCTGTTGGGATGAGCTTCCGCGACTACCTGATCAACTATCGCATGAATGTTGCCGCTGAACTGCTTCAGGATTCCAACCTGTTGTTAAGTGAAGTTGCCGAATTGGTCAGCTATTACGATTACCCTCAATTCAGCAAAATGTTCAAAAAACATTACGGCGTCAGCCCAACTCAATATCGCACTAATCATCTCATCCAATGACAATTAAAAAAGCCTCGAATCGATCCGAGGCTTTTTTGTTTTTAAAGTAAGCTTAGCGCTTGATCGCCTTGAAGGCTTCGGTTTGGGCTTTGATACCGCGTTCTGCGGCGAAGCGTTCGATACTTGAAGCGCCAAAGAAGCCATCAATCTCAGGCAGATGATCGATAATGTATTGGGTATCCTGGGGTTCCGCGATCGGGCCGCCATGGCAAATTACCATGACATCGGGATTGACAGCGCGACCAGCTTCAATGATCTCGCGAATTCTGACAACGCAGTCATCGAGTGAAAGCGCGGTTTGCGCACCAATAGTACCCTTGGTGGTCAGACCCATGTGAGCAACCAGGATATCAGCGCCTGCTTCTGCCATTGCCTTGGCTTGTTCGGCATCGAAAACGTAGGGGCAGGTCAGCATATCGAGCTTATGGGCTTCTCTGATCATTTCGACTTCCAGACCATAACCCATGCCGGTCTCTTCCAGGTTCTGGCGGAAAACGCCATCGATCAAACCAACGGTGGGGAAGTTCTGAACACCGCTGAAACCCATTTCCTTGAGTTGTCGCAGATAGTAGGGCATGACACGGAAGGGATCAGTGCCACAGACGCCAGCCAGAACAGGGATGTCCTTGACGACGGGCAAGACTTCGGCGCCCATTTCAACAACGATTTGGTTCGCATCGCCATAGGAAAGCAAGCCGGATAAGGAACCGCGTCCAGCCATTCTGAAACGACCGGAGTTGTAGATGATCAGCATATCTGCGCCACCAGCTTCGGAGCTCTTGGCAGTGATGCCAGTTCCAGCGCCAACACCAACCAGGATCTTTCCAGTGGCAAGTTCTTTCTTGAAACGTTCTAAGATTTCTGCTCTTGTTTGGGTATTCATTATTTTTTTGTTCTCCTTTTTTATAGTAAGTCAACCAAATATTGAGAAATTTGTTCTGCAAACTCGACATCGTTAATCGCGTTATCGAGCTTAATTACCTTTACAACGTCAGGGTTGATCTCTTGATCAAGTGTGTCAAACAGTGCCTGGCGGGCTTCTGCGTCCTCAAAGACCTGTCCTTCAGTGTCAATTGACGAAAGACCCTTGAGCGGATAGACCAGAATGGTCGGACCAGTTGCCTGGTTCAGTTTTTCGGCAATTTTCTTCGCTACAGTTACCAATTCTTCCTTGGTAGTGCGCATCAGAGTGACAGTTGGGTTATGTTTATAAACCTTGCGTCCCTGATATTTTTCGGGCATTGAATCAATTGGCCCAAAATTGACCATGTCAAGCGCGCCCAGGGAGACGACCTGAGGAATACCAGCCTTACCGGCTGCTTCGAGACGATTGGGACCAGCATTCAGCTCACCGCCAAACAGTTCATCGCACCATTCGGTGGTCGTAATATCCAATACACCAGCAAAATAACCGGAATCGATCAGGCTTTCCATCGATTTTCCGCCTGCGCCAGTAGCGTGGAACACCAGGACTTCGTAGCCCTTGGCTTCCAGATAAGCCTGTGCGGCATTGACACATGGAGTCGTGACACCGAACATGGTAGCCGCGATCATGGGCTTGTGCTCCATCGTGGATTCGCGTTTGTGCTGCAGCATGCCAACCATCGCGTGAACAGCATTATCAAAGATGGTCGTGCTGATGCGGTTCAAACCCGCCACGTCAACGATCGATGGGATCAAAATGATGTCCGAAGTGCCAACGTAGGGTGCCACATTGCCGCCAGCCATCGTTGAGACGATGATCTTGGGTACGCCGACAGGTAGCGCGCGCATAGCGGGAGCGACCAGAGAGGTTCCACCGGAACCGCCCAAGGAGATGATGCCATCGAATTTACCTTGTTGATAAAGTTCGGGGATCAAAATTTCCATGCCTCGGGCGATCGCGTCCACAGAGCGTCCGCGGTCACGGGCTTCGACCAATTCAGCATAATTTTCTCCCGCTGCTTCGGTTAATTCTTTACTTGTAATGTCTGATGGTATCTTTGGTTCAAAAGAACCTGTGTGAATCATGAATGTGGCAACTCCCAACTCCTCAAAGCGCTCTTTGAGATAGTTGAACTCATTGCCTTTTGTGTCAAACGTTCCAGCAATAGCAACTTTTTTCATATCTCTCCTTTTTTGTGGGGTTTTTTCTTTGGTATTAATTATAAGACTTGAATTTGATATTTTTAATGGCATTATGTAATAAATCGTTGTCTTTTTGTCTAATTCATTGTCTTTTTCTAAAAAATGCAAGTATATTCATTACCAAATTCTGATCGCATATCCTTAAATGAGGAAGGTCTCCCCATCATCCGGTACAAAAACATTACCCGAATAAAACTGCCTGGCTTCTTCGGTGTAGTTGGCTTTTCGGAGTTTGGGGTCGGTCGAATCTTCGGTATGCCATAGGATCAGATTTTTAATTCCGAACTTCTCAGCCAATTCTGCTGCCTCACGCACAGTCGCGTGATGATATTTATAAGGCGTCAACCACTCCCGGTCCCGATACAAACAATAAGCCTCGGAGATCAACCAGTCACAACTCTGAAGCAGATCGTCTACCCCACCGCGGTAGGGTTCATCGCCCATATACATCAATCGCTTGCCCTGATCATATTCAAGATGAAAACCAAATTGAGGCGCTTTGGTCGAGAGGATGTCATAAAAGGTGAAGCGGTAGTTCATAGTCTCCAAAACTTCGCGATGATCAACCACCACAAACTGAACTTCCTTCTCCAGCCTGGCAACTTCACTTTTTTGCAGAACCATCTGGCAGATCTTGAGCAACTTTCCTAAAGCGACTTCGTTTCCATAGACAGGAAAGACTCCCTCATATTGCCCCAGATTCATTAAGAACGCGACCATACGAACCGCCCAGACCATACCCAGGATATGGTCAGTATGTTCGTGGGAAAGAAATGCCGCTTTTAGCTTCGCCCAGTCAAAGCCTCTTTGGTCAAAAACTTTAAGGATCTCTGCCCCACCCGTTCCATCGATAAGAAAAAAACCTTTCTCATTTTCAAGAAGCAAACTCGAATTGATATATTTGGTAACGATACCAGTACCGGTACCAAGAATATGTAATTTTGTTGACAATTTATTCACCTGTTATAAGAATTTGTTTTTCTAAGTTTCATTTCATTAATATTAAATGAATGCAACTTAAAAGAGGCTGTGAGATGATCCCACAGCCTCCTGGATAGTTTGATCTTAGTGGATCACGCCGGGATAGTCACGGTACATGCCTTTTTTCCATTTGCCTTCCAGCATGTCACGCATGATCAGATTGGTCAAATCGCCCAGTTCCTTGTCTACGATGTGCATATCAGCAACGATGAAGTCAAAGTTCGGGTTGTCCTTATCCATTTTCTCTTCAAAGACATCCCACATGATGCGGGCGCGAATTGACCAAGTCGGATTTTCCGGATCCGGATCCCACTGGGTGCCATCACCTAAAGCGCCATTCCAACCGCGTTCTTCTGTCGCGATCTCTTTCCGCTGGTCATAGGCTGACCAACCCTGAGTTGGCAGAAGGAAAACAGTCGGACCAGTAGTGGTATTCAGCTTTTCGACCATATATTCACTGATTTCAGCGACTTCTTCATGGGTTGGCCACATCAGGGTGACGCCTTCGTTGTGCTTATATGGGCGCTTTGTGTCTTTCCATGGTTTGCGCTTTCCGGTTTCAAAGTCTTCGAAATATTCTGCCAGGCTTGCCATCGGACCGCAAGCAGCCTGATCCAAACCACCAGGAATAACGATCTGAGGAATACCCATATCGCTGGCTGCTGTCATGCGTTCACCTTCCCAGGTATCGGGAACACGGTTGCTGCTGCCGTACATTGCGTTGGTCAGTTCACCGGGGGTCAGGTCAACAACTGCGGTGATCACGCCATCACGGATCAGGTCTTCCATCGTAGCACCAACACCTACCGCGTGGATCACGATGGTATCCCAGCCGTTCTGATCCCAGTAATCTTTAACACGATTGACGTTGGGGGTAGTGCTGCCATAACCAGTAATTGCCATCAATGGTCGTGGATTCTCAATCACGATCTCGCCAACTTTTGCCATGGCAACAATAGCTGCCGCCGCGTTTGCGATCTGCTTGCGGGTAACGGAGTTTACGCCTTGTTCCGCGGTGGGATTGACCAGATAAATATCTTTGTTGCCAAGCCACATGCTGACATCGCCGGAAGCCATGTCGGTCAACATGAATTTCGGCACACCAAAAGGCAATGCGCGCATCAGATAAGTAACCGTGGTCGTGCCCATCGAGCCCGCCCATGAAATGATTCCGTCAACATTGCCCTTTTCATGTTCTTTGACAACCCATTTTGCGCCGGCCTCACCAACGATCTTGGTAGCGTCGGCACGGGACATTTTGAAAATATCTTCTTCCTTCTCTCCAACTTCGTCCAGGATCGTTTGCAGGGGCACATCGGTCCAGTCAACATGCTTACCACAGCCTAAATTGACAGTGGTGACGTCACCGCCGGCTCTGGCGACTTCTTCAGCCAGAAAATTGAGCTCTGTGTATTTGGTATCAAACATACCCGCGACAATGATTTTTGGTTTTCTTTCTTCCATTCTTTCTCCTTTTTTAGTTTTTTGGTTTAAGTGCTTTGTATTCCTGAGTTGCAGCTCGGACTGCTTTTTCGATCGGCATACGTTCAGCAGCTGAACCGCCGATAAATCCCTGAGCGTTTGTGTTGTCGAGTACGTATTGTACTTCTTTCGGTCCCTTCATTGGACCGCCGTGGGCAAATAAAATAATATCCGGATTGACATCACGGGCAGCGTCAAAAATTTCCTGACTAATTCTAACGGCATCATCCAATGTAATGGCGGTTTTCGCGCCGCGAGCGCCACCAACGGTCGAACCGACATGTGAAGAGATCGCCGGACATCCAACTTCTGCGATCTTACGGGCTTCTTCAGGAGTAAAGGCGTATTCCAGACAGAACATTTCCATTTCATGGGCTGTCTTGACCAGGTCAAGCTCCCTGTCCCAACCCATACCGATGTTTTCCATCTGCTCCATCACTTCCTGACCATAGATATTGATCATGAAGGGATTGATACCTGAGAATCCCAGTTCCCACAGAGTTTCAAGGTGTTTTTTGGAGGGTAAGAAGGGGTTGGTTGCCGCGGTTCCAGCCAGTACCGGCGCTTCGGTGACGTTAGCCATGATCTGCGGCGCCAGATCAATGATGGTCTGGTTCAGATCATGATACGGCATCAGAGCTGCCAACGAACCCTGACCCATCAAACGCCAGGCGCTGGTTGCGGATACCATAATTATGTCCGCGCCGCCCTCTTCCTGCATGCGCGCGGTCAGACCGCTACCGCAATTGGGCATGAAAAGCACTTCCCCTTTCTTGATCTTGTTTTGTAGGATTGAAATTACTTCTTTTTCTTTATACTGTTTCGCCATATTTTCTCCTTTCCAGGCTTAAAGTATATTAATGTTTTTACAAAACTGATAAGTGTTCTCCTGCAACACTTTGATCAGTTCAATTTCCTCTACTGTTCGAACCATTCCGAGCGTATATTCCTGACTGTAAAATGGATAATCACTGCCAAATATCACGCGATCATAATCTCCAACCCAGACCTGTAGGGTCTCGATCAGACGCTTCAAGGGCGCCGCGCCAAAAGCTGGGTTCTTGCTAAAGTTGGTGCTTATCTCAGCATAAACATTCTTGTGCTTACGCATGACGATAGCCACCTCTTCATATTTCATTCTTCCGGCATGTCCCAGAATGACGGGTAAGTCCGGAAACCGCGTGCAGGTCTCATCAAAGAGATCCACATCGCCATAATGATCCAGAAAGCCCTTCACGCCAATGCCGCCGCTGTGAAAGAGAACCGGTTTGTTCTTTTTTTCCAAGCGTTCATAGATCGGGAACAGCAGACGATCATTTGCAGCAAGCTCCTGAAAAGGACCATGGATCTTCAATCCCACAAATCCCGGATGGTCAATGTAACGATCCAAAACACGTTGAGAATGTTCCCAATGGCTGGGATTTAAGGTGAAATATGCCTTAAGACGTCCTGAGGATCTTGCCATTTCCTTTTCCAGGTGCAGGTTGATCGCGTCTACTTCCGCAATGCTGAGATCGGCTTTGTAAGGCAGCGCTGCCACCAAAGCGAGGTCAATACCGTTCTGATCCATCGCCTTAAGCAAGGCTTCAGCAGACAGCATTTTCTGAACAGGCGTGTCTTTAAAATATCGTAAAACTTCCGAATCCAAATCCGGATCCCAAAGGTGAGTGTGAGTATCAACAAAAATTTTCATTTAATGAACTCCTTTATAGCCCCAGTTTTCAATAGCTACGCGCAACTCTTCGTGCTCTTTGGTCGCCTCTTCAATAGACTTCCCTTCCATATTGGCATCGATCATCTGCCTGAAAGCACGCGCGCCGCTGGTCGCGCCCATCGGATGTCCCTGGATCGCGCCGCCCGGCGCCAGAATGATGTCTGTGCCCAGATCGTGAATGTACTGATCAACGATGCCAGGGATCACGCCGCCACCGCAGGAAGGCATCGTTGCCTTGATCGAAGGCAGGGGCAGGCTTAACTCATGCGCCGTTCGCAAATACTTATCCTTGCGCAAGGGGTAACCGCCGTATGGAGTGTTGATCATAACAATATCCGCCCCAGCCAAGCGCGGGAACTTGCCCACAGCCAGGCTGGAAACCAGACCGGTCTTGTCGCCTTCGTACAAAGGACCTGTCGAGGCATAATGTCCCATGATGGGCACATCCACACTTTCCGCCAACATCTGCAAAGCGCCGTAACCGATCGCTGAGAACGATACCATGATCATTTTCGCGCCAGCAGCCACTGCGGTACGCGCGTTATCCACCAGCTTATCAATTCGGTCGGTGATGTTCGGGATGTAGATAACTTCTTTGCCAGTCTCTTCATAAGCCTGTTTGGCTGCCCGATTATATTCCACCACCCGCTCAGCCACAGGAGCAAAATCCGGGTTACCCAACAACTCATCATCCTTGATGAAATCAACACCGCCCAAAGCGGATTTAAGGAAGATCTGAGCGCCAACCTTTGCGGAAAATCCCGTGCAGGGTTTGATCATGTTCAGCAAAAGCGGTCGCTTAGGTTCACCCACCAACTCGCGGATGCCCTCAATGCCAAAGCGCGGACCGCCAAACTGTTTTTGATATTGCTCAGGCATATACAGGTCAACCAACTTCATTTGGGCAGATGTCGAGGCATCGTTGCCCAAAAGTGTGGTCAGAAGCATAGGGAATTGAGCCCCAAAGTTTTCGTATGGATAGGCGATTTGAAATAAGTAAGCCTTCTTCTCGGCGGTATCGTATTTATCGCTTAGATCAGATGGAGGGATGGAGATCACATTGATCACCTTGCCCATATGACGACGTTGCATTTCTTCAGTGATTCCCGGGACAGGCAGCCAGGTTCCGATGGTTTGACCCACAGCGCATTTTCTTGCGATCGCGTAGGCGTCTTCACTTGCAGCCAACTCAATATAATAGCTGGCGATGATGTAATCCTGATTTATTACATTTTCCAATAGGTCCAAAAACAAATTATCCACACAACACCTCTCGCTCAATTTATCTTTATTGTACTTCGCGACTCCAGCTAAGATATGCTTTTCAACAAATTCGATTCCAAATCGCGCGCTCCTTCCAGGTCAATAAGCTGTTAAGGATAAAAGTAATATTGATTACTCGGATTTCTATTTTCAGACAATACTATTATCTCTTAGAACCATCAAAAGATTAATGTATTATTCTATTTTTTACTTGTTGTTTTGTTTTGAAGACTACCCGCATATTTTAAATGGATACTGTTTTCTGTTCAACATGCCTCTCTTCAACGATTTTTTATCTATTTTTACCTAAAACTTGTCTTTTGGTTCTATTTTCCTTTTTTATCCCAATTCCGTCAATTTAGCGAATTACAATATAAAATAGAAAAAGTTCGAAAACAGGGAAAAGTGAAATGGAAGTTATCTTATTAATTGTCTCATTCTTCGCATCCATCATCGGAGCTATTTGTGGAATAGGTGGTGGCGTCATCACCAAACCAGTTTTGGATAGCCTCAATCTGCCCGGGCTTGGCACACCCGAAGCCAGCTTTTTGTCTTCCCTGTCCGTGTTGAGCATGACGATCTACTCCGTCAGCAATGTGATCCGCAAAAAAGAAAGCCAGATCGACATGAAAGCCAGCATCCCGATGGGCATTGGCGCCGCCATTGGCGGTCTGGTTGGCAAAGTCACCTTTCAGGCGCTGATCGCCAACTCCAATCCAACCGCGGTTGGTCGGATCCAGGCCATCGTCCTCCTCATCCTGACCATTGGCACTTTTTCTTACACGCTCTTTCAGGAGAAGATCCCCTCATTAAAGATCAAATCCTGGCTTATCAGCCTTGTCGTAGGTTTGCTTCTGGGCATTTCCTCCTCCTTCCTTGGCATTGGCGGCGGTCCGATCAACCTGGTCATCCTTGGCTTCCTTTTCTCGATGAACCCCAAGGTTGGCGCGCAAAATTCGCTCATGATCATTCTGATCTCTCAGATCGCCAGCACGATCTACACCTTCGCGTCGGGCTCAGTGCCGGATGTCAAACTTGTGTATGTCCTGCTGATGATCACCGGCGGCTTATTGGGCGGCTGGACTGGTGGAAAGATCAATAAGAAGATCGATGCCGAAGGCGTGCGCAAACTTTTCCTCTTTGCCAATGTGCTGATCATCCTGATCTCAATTTACAATATCATTATCCGAAGTTAAGTCTTTTATCCTTTTCAATGCATTTTTGCGGGAGGGCAACCCTAAAGGGCAGGATGTGGAAACCCTCTCCTTGCTGCATCGGGTTTTCTATAATTCACTAATTGAAATTTGGCCTCTGTCGCTCAAAAAGCAGATCTTTGCCCTCACCCGTTGACTGAGTTCTTTTTCCATCGCGGTTTTGTAATCCGTCAGCTGACGGCGGTATTTTTCCACCAGGCGTTGGCGGTCTTCTTCGCTCTCGATCGGGTCAGTCTTAAAGTCGATTAGCTGCCATTGACCGTCTTTGCGGAAAAGCAGGTCGATCACGCGATGCACGTGCCAGTGTCGCTTCCAATAAGTATAGGGCAGCTCGGCATAACGTTCTTCAGCAGCATGAATATCCGCGAACAATGGATGCTTGGCAAAAGCCTCGAGTTTCATCCGCGTTTGCTCACGAAAATAGTCACGCAAATCAGGATCGGCTACGCGAAAGTCATTCAGCAAGCCATTCAGCATTGGCTCAAATTGCTCATCGCCCGGGAAGGTCCACCGCTGCAGCATTTTATGGACGATCCTGCCCAAGATCCTCGCTCTCGCCTGGCTTTCACTGACCTTGATCAGATCCTCTTCGGCTTCCTCATCAGGTTCTTCTTCGGCTTTGCTCTTGGTCTGACGGACCTCATTGAACAAAGGCGGCTGAAGCATCTTCATTTCAGGACTTTGTTGATCCTGTTCATTCCTGCACCAGCTTTGCGCAGTGGAAGGGCACCAGACGCTCACATTCAAACCAGTCAATGCCTGGTAGTTCTGAACCAATTTGTCTGCGACCTTAACAATATTTTCCAGATCAAGCCCTGCCGCGTCAAGTAGATCCCGACACCAACCAGTGCTTGTAGGCTTTTTTCCAAGCCTTACATGCCCATTCAGGATCAGGAGGTCTTTTGCCCGGGTCATCGCCACATACAGGAGCCGACTGCTTTCGCTCTCTTCTTCCTCCTGCTCCAGGGTTTTTGCAGCCAGGTAAGCCAGTGAGGGCTGCTCCTGCCTGAGGGCTATCCCCATTTCCGAGTTGATAAAAACACCCTGGCTTCTAAAAACCTCTTTTCGCCCGCAGTCCCCCAGCACGACCACCGGGAATTCAAGCCCTTTGGATTTGTGAATGGTCATGATGCTGACGGCGCCCTGCGCGTCGCTGACCGCTTCGCCCTCTCGCGCGCCAGCATCGCTGAGGGTGTCCAGCCGTTTCAGAAATTCACGCACGCTGACCAGGTCGGAGTGGATCGCCTCATCCAGCAGTTTGTCCAGATTGCGCCACAGGCGCAGGTCGGACCTGCCGCCAGCCTCATCTTCAGAAGCCAGGCTCAGAATGGCGCGATAGTCGCACCAATCGATGATCTTGCTGAGCAATTCTCCAACATGCACGTGATCGACCAAGGGCAAAAATTCCTCAGTAAACCGAACCACGCGTCGGAATTTCTTAGCCTGATCTTCCCCCAAAAAATCAGCTTCTTTTTCCAACAAGCCCTCAAAACCATCATAGGCTTTATGCAATCGCAAAAGGCTACTGTCGGACAAGCCAAAAGCGGGACTACGCAGCAGCCCAACCAGGGCGGTTTGATCAGCAGGATAGGCCAAAAAGCGCAGGATGTTGAGTAGATCGCGAATTTCAGCCCGCTCATAAAAACCCTTGCCCGCCACAGTCGAGAATGGGATCTCAGCCCTTTCCAACGCGCTCTCATAATACGGAAACGAGGTCGATGCCCGACAAAGAATGGCTACCTCATCCCAACTGTGGATCACGCCCGTATCTTTCAAGCCCAGCAAACGCGCAGCCAGGACATCAGCCATCTGCGTCCTTGCCTCATCCGTCTTTTCTCCCACACCCAGCATAAACTCAAGTGGCGCGTTCGGCATATGCGCGGGAGCATGCTCACGGTGTGCCTTCATGGCAGTAAAGGGGACAAAATGCGGTCGGTTTGGGTCTTCGTCCGTGCCAATCACTTCCGAAAGTAAGACGCCCATCCCGTCCAGTAAAGGCTCGTGGCTGCGATAGGTCAAATTGAGCTCGATCAGCTCGCCGCCTTCACGGCGAATGCGCTCCTGTTCCTCACGAAAAACGGTCACATCCGCCCCGCGGAAGCGATAGATCGACTGGCGCATATCGCCAACGATAAAGAGATTGCCATTTTTCCCTGCCAGCGCGTTGACGATCTCGCGCTGACGCCGATTGGTGTCCTGATACTCATCCACCAGGACGGCCTCAAGTTCGCTCTGCCAGCGGTCGCGAATCGCCTGATCGCGCAACAGCTTCTGTGTGTAATATTCCAGATCATCAAAGTCGAGCGCCTGGTCAGCATCTTTTCGCGTCTGATACGCCTGATCGAGCATTATAAAAGCTTGCTTCAGCAACGACAGAAGACTTGCATGGTTTTCCTGCACCAATCGCTCAGGTCTGATCTCATCTTTCGTCTTAAAAAGGATCGCCAGGTCTTCGTCAAAACGCTTGCGCATGGCAAAAAACTCCTCTTTGACCTCGCTATTCCGCTTCCCCGTTCTTGCCGTGGGAAAGTTCCCGCGAAAATCAAAAAGCCCCTGGGCGATCGCTAGCGGATCTTCCAACTGCAAAGTGGCTTGCAAATATAGCCAGGATTGCCAGACCTCACGCAGAGGAGCACCCAGATTACCGCAATCCTCCTCCAAAGCCAGGGGGCTCATCCCTCCGATCGTGTCCATCATTTCGTCAAGACCAACCGCCTGGATGCGCTTGCGTATTTCCGCGCAATATGCTGGCGCAAAATCAATTTCTTTATCAAAAATATCACGTGCTTTTAGGCGATCATCCAACAAGTCCGCCAATATTCTCTCTAAACTTAAAAGCTTTACCTGGCGCAAGAGCGGCAGCATTTCCTCCCGCGTCACCATCCACGCCAGGCAATCCTGCACGGCTTCGTTCTTGTAATGGCTTGCCAGGCTTTCATCGAGCATGTCAAAGCGCGGGTCAACACCCGCCTCGGCAGGGTGGTTGCGCAGGATCTCGGCGCACAAACTGTGGATCGTCCCGATCCGAGCGCCGTCCATCTTGCCAGCCAGATCCGCCCAAAACTGCAGCTCTTCAGGCGTGTCGGCTTTGCCTTTTAGCTCTTCCAGTTTTGTCCGAACGCGCGATTGCATTTCCAGCGCGGCTTTTTTGGTGAAAGTGATCGCGGCGATATGTCGCGGCTCGATGCCATCCGCCAAAAGGTGTAAATAGCGACCCACCAGCGTTGAGGTCTTGCCGCTGCCTGCCCCAGCAGTGACGACGACATCCCTGCCGCGTGCTTCCACCGCCCGGCGCTGCTCATCATTCAGCCGAAAACCAGCCAAAACGCTTGCCTTCAGTTCCTCTTTCATCAGAAACTGCTCCTTTTCTGATAGCGCCAGCACCAGCCCTTGGCAGGGCAATAATCAGGGCACTGATTTTTAGGCACCTTCGGGACGAAATCCCCCGCGCGAATGCGCTGGTAGCCAGCCCAGATGTGCTCCCTGGCGGTTTGCCAGGCATCCTCAACACCGAACTTTGCCAGGCTCAGGTACCCCGCATTTTGCGAGCCAAGCGACCAATAAAAACCGTCCACAACCTCGCCACCTTCCAACGCGTCTTCGACCGCTTTAGCATAGAGCGGTAGTTGCAGACGGGCGCCTTTTTTAAGATCCGTCGCCGAGGGGAGGGAGCTGGCGGTCTTATAATCGATCACACGGTAATTGCCATCGCCATTGACGTCGATACGGTCGATGAAACCCCTGAAGGACAATTCCGTACCATCCTCAAAACCAACCTTCAAAGGCGGCTCCCAACCAACACCAAAGGAAAACTCAAGCCTATATGGCTGCCAATTGTTTCGCTTTGCCTCCAGCTCAGCGATATTCTTTTTCAACAGCTCGAGCATTTGCTCCTGTTCGATCTGCCACAAAAGCGAGGGTCTGAAACCCAGTTTGCTGGGAGCTTGCGCGAAGACCTGCAAGGCGATTTCCTCGACAATTTCAACGGGATTAGCCCCGTTCTCGATCACTTCGCGATAAACTTTTTCAAGCACCTTATGATAAATTTGCCCCAATTGCGCGCTGTCAAAACCCAGTTCGGGCAGTTCGCGCGCTTCCAGACCGAGCAAATAAGACGCATAAAAATGGAAGGGGCAGGAGGCAAAGGTCTCAAAGGCTGATGCGCTCCAGATCGGGCGCGCGACATCGTCCGGCTTCACCGTGATCTCGCCCTCAAACTCCCCATAGCCCGCTTCAGCCCGTCTGGCGTTGAGCACAACCCTCGCATCTGTCAAAGAATGCCAGCGCTCCAGCGCTTCGGGCAAGTCCACATACTCCATCGTAGATTGCCGCGCCGCCCAGGTCAACATCTCGCTCAGGGAACCCGCTTCCGACTGAGGCTGCATCTGCCCGGGAGTAAGCTTTTTTACACCGCTTTCAGGGATCAAAAGCTGCACCGCTTTCCAATACGCCGAGGGCTCGTTTTGTTCGCCGCTTTCGTTCAGATAAGCGCGCGTGAGGAGCAGGTCGCGGTTTGCGCGCGAGATTGCCTGATGGAAAATGCTTTGCTGCTGTCTGCCCAAGCGCGGCTCCAGACCCAAAGTCGCCCGCAAAGGCTCGCTCAAAAACGGGTCTGCGTTCTCGCGCACCGGGAAGCTGCCCTCATTCAGCCCCAAAATGGCGACACAATCATAACGGTTCGCGCGGGCATTCCCGATCCCGGCGACAAAAATTGCCGAAGCCTGACGGTTTTCGGACTGCTCAAGCGATTTCGCCTTGATCGCAGCGCCCAGAAGGCTGAAAAAACCCTCAAATGTTAAATTCCGCGCTCCCAGAACCTCTTCGGTCATCAAAAGAGATTGCAGCAGATCCGATAAGGTTTTGCCAGCGTCCAGATCGTCCTGGGTTTCCAGATTTTCGTAAAATCCAAGCACCCTGAGCCGCTCTTCCAGCCAGGTCAGCCAGGCGCCCAGGCTTCGGGACTGCTCAATGCCTTCGAAAAGGTCCCAGAAGCGATCAAAGTTCTCAATGATCTCCGCCAGGTCGGTTAAAGCGCTTTCAGAAAAGCCCTCTTCATCGTCGTAACTTTGGGCATTCTTCTCAGACCTTGTTGAAAGCGCCTGCCAGGCTTCCTGCCATTGCTCACGCCCACTGACTACAATTTGTTCCACCGCGATGCGATCCACTTCCATCAATTGAGAACTCGTGAAACCAAAATTCAGATAGGGCGTCGAAAACACACCCAAGAGATCACGGCTCGGGAAGCCGTCCAAAGCCAGCCGCAAAAAGCGCAGAATCGCGTCGATCGCCGGGCTGTTGGCAAGCTTTTCCCGTTCGAGAAAATACAATGGCATGCCAAACTCGTCCCCAACCAGGCTTAGCCAGGTGCGATAGGCTTTCATATCGCTGACAAAAATAGCCATCTCCTCCAGCGCGATGCCCCCGCGCAGATGCTTACGCTTGAACCAGCGCAGCGCCTCACGCGCCTCCTCTGCCTGACCAGGCACTTCCAGCAGGAGCGGCTCTGAAAGATCATGGACGACCACATCGCGCTCCTCAAAAACACTTTCCTGCAGTTTTTGCAGATGGGGTGCCGCGAAATTGCCCCTCTCCAGCTCGATCAGCTCAGCGTCAAAGTCTTTTTCTAACAATTCCAGCTGGCTGAGCGTGTACGCGTTGACCGCGCGCCCACCCTCACGCTCGCCTGGCAGGGTGATGATCAGTTCCCCAACCTGATCCGCCAAAGCCCGCAAAAAACGCCGACGTGAGTTGGTGAAACCCGCAAAGCCATCCACCGCCACCAGAGAGATCGATCCGGCGAGCCGCGGGGAATCCAGCAGAGCCTGGCGCGCCTTCCAACTCAGACCCTCCTCATCGCTCCATTCGCTATGCTCCAATTCCTTGAGATAACGCCGATAGAGCCCGGCAATTTCCTTCTCGATCGGGCTCGCCTGAGGATAGTCCAAAATATCATCGGGCAAAAGATAGCCGCCGCGTAATTCTGTGAAAGCGTCCTGCAGCACTTCGATCAGACCCGGTTTTTCTTTGATATTGGCAAACTGTTCGAGCTCGCCGTCTTCCCATGCCCGCGAGACCAGATCCTGAACGATCTGGCTGTTCATCGCGGGAGGCATAACCGAGACAAACTGCCCGTTTTGCTCCAGCAGGTTTCTACAAAGCGCGCCAAAGCTGCCAACATGCACGCCAACGGCGCCGCCAGCCTGCCCGATCCTCTTGCGCAGATAAGCCACCTTGCTCCCATCGGGAACCAGCACCCATGACTCGCTAAAGCGTTGCTTCGCCTTCAGGCTGCGAATGCGCCTGATCAGCCATTCGGTCTTACCGCTGGCAGGAGCTCCCAGAACGATTCTGACCGTCATCTAAGAAACTCCCATTCCATCCGAACCTGCCTTATCTAAAAGAAATGCGAGGGGAAATATCCGGTCACATTGACCGAACTATTCTCGACAATGAAAACCTGAGGGTCCAGCTCAACGATCCCGCGCCGTAGACGCATCAGTTCATACTTGGAGACCACCGTGTTGATCACCAGATATTCCGAGCCCGTATACGCGCCGTGCCCTTCCCAATAGGTGGCGCTGCGGTGCGTTTCATCGATGATATATTGCAGGATCTCCCGTTTTTTGCTCACGACCATGACGCTGATCTTCACATTTTGATGATGGACACGGTCAACCACCACGCTATAGATCATCGTAAAGATAACCGAATAAACCAAAATTTCCGGCGCGCTGGTGAAGAGCGCGTAAGCGTAAACGATCAGACCGATGAACAAGCTCACTTTTCCGACCGAGAAATCCGGTTTTTTAAGCGTGATCCAGACCCCCAGGATATCGATCCCGCCGGAAGAACCACCCGCGCGCAGGCTCAGCCCAACGCCAAAGCCGCAGACGATCCCACCGACAATCGAAATGGTCAGCAAGTCGTCCAAACCAGGCAAGAGCGCCTTGACCGGCACGAAGGTCATCGCGATCGTGACCGCGACGATGGTGATCACCGTTTTCAGGAAGAATTTGCGATTGATCGTGCTAAAAGAGATCAACAAGAGCGGGATGTTGAGAAGCATCAGGACCACACCAGTCAGATCCTGAAAATTTGGGATGACCTTCTGCAGCAGTTCAACGATGATCCGGGCGATACCGGTCATATTGCCGATGTAAAGACCCGCCGGCAGGATCAGCAGGTTCAGGGCGACCGAATAGATGATGCCGCCCAGGACACAGAGAAAATAGTCGAGCACATCTTCCCAAAAGGTCTTTTTCAGCGTGCGCGTTCCTCTAGCGTCTTTGATAACTTTGCTTTGTTGGGGGCTGGTGGTCCTGACCTCTGTGGGGGTAGGAGTATTGGTCTGAGTTGAATCTGGCATATCACCCTGCCTGTTGGAATATTTAATTGCTTCTTCGATGGATCGATCGCTTTGCATGCCCCTATTTTACATTGCTTGGCAAAAGAGTGGCAGCCCAGCTTGGACGAGATTAATAATGAGATTTCACACAATGCGTGCCGTGTGCTTGCAATTAAGTTTTACTCATGACTGAAAGCTTGCGCCTGATCAACCCTGTTATGTAGACGTAAGCCTATGTGCTTCTATTGATCCTTAATAATCATTTTTTATTCCTGAAATATCATATCGATCCGTGATCGTCCCATATCCCAGCCAGGGTTGAATGGAATCTGACCAATGATCTCCTTCCGGATGATAGACGAGTAATTTTCGGTTTCTATAAAGATCTTCGACTTGTGCCGGATCAAAATACCTTATACCGGTGATAGGCGTATCTGGATCGATCCTATTCGTGCTGTAAAGTTTTACAGCCGTGCCTCCTGTGACGTATAAGACACCCATTGACTGTTCGATGACATAGAATAAAATTCCCCCGCGAAAATCCCGTAAAACGATGACCGAAGTAGGTGGCGCAATTGATTCAGAAACATTTTCGAAATTTGCATATAGTTCCCCACCGAATTCAAGCATCGCGAGATTTTCACCCTCAAAAAACGCCATTCCCGTCCACTTCCAATCAGGGGGATGAAAAGTTAAGCGTTTGCCGAATTGGTTTCCTTCAAATTCATCCTCTAACAATTCTGGGTCGAGGAATTCCAGCTCTCCCAATATTTCCCTGGTTTCTTCATAAGTGCTTATACCGGGGGTAATACCCTGCCAGCACGGCGGAGTACAGGTTTGATTTTCAACAAAGAGTCCATCGCAGGATTTGTTTTTAACACAATCATCTGGAATATGTTCATTAGACGGAAGCTTGACCAAACCGCAAGCGCTTTGTGAAACGATAATTACTAAAAGAATGAAATAAATCAGAGTTCTCTTCATGATGACCGCCTATGGTGTGGAGCGAATGACAAAATTGGCAATCCAGGTTTCTCCTCTGGTTTTCCGTTCACGTAACAAACCTATTATCGTCCTATCTTAACGTCAATAAAAGCTGCGACCTTCTTACCTGTCGGGATATCATCCTCTATTCTTTCAACGCAAAAAAAGACCCGCACAAAATCATACGCCTCTTCCTTGTTTTCTAATTTCGGTCTTCCTACAGACAACAGAGGGAATGGGTCAATTTTACTTTGCGCTTCATATCTTAGATTATCCATTTGATATTCGACAGGATTTTCCAACTCTTTCCACTCATTTACATCGCTATCATAGACATAAAATGCGAAGACCTCATTGGTGGTATATAAGGGAAGCATCTTGGACCAAACGTTAATATCCACCCACAATTCCTGTCCAAAATAATATGGATCCTGAGTATAGAACGACACCGCCAGCGTAATGCCGTCGTTTATATCATCCGTCTCTTTTAAGCCCACAAAATCTATAAAACTCTGCTCTTTTGGATCTTTTTCCTGATTGCTATTACATGACGCAAAAAGAAATAAGACCAGGACCAACAAACAGACCAGCTTTCTTTTCTTTGATGTCATCATTTCTCCTTTACTTTAGCCTGGTATTAATTTGATCTGTTGAGCAGATATTCACCATAACCAGTCCATTCCTTTATTCCAAGGATCCTCTCCTTAGAATAACAGCCGAAATCCATAAAATCAGGGATGTTATCTGGATCGTATAAGACAAGATAAACTATTTTGTGATCTTCTTCAATATAGATCTTCTCTTTCAGTCTAACAGGTTTGCCTTCAAGACAAACATCCATGTTAGGAAAGTAAAAACTGCTAACAAGAACCCCTCTGGTATGGCCTCCACCGTCCAACCAAACGCCACCTGGCTCACCAAGTAAATCGATCCAATTTGATAGACTTTTCGCTTTTCCTTTTGGATCAAAAAAATTAATTTGTAGCAATTGGTCGTCACTGAAATAAAGCTTCGCGGAACCGAAATCAGCGGCTAAAAATTTGAACCATATTGTCTTTACATTATGCGCTGGGCTTTCTCTTTCTGTAAGTTTTATCGAAGTCTTTTGAACATCTTCCATATTTTCAACTATTTCTAAAACTTCGTCATACTTCGCCCCCATTCTAATCCCTCTCCAACAGGGCAGTTCGCATCCTGGATCACTTTCAATTATTGAATGAGAAGGAACACAAGATTGAAGAAGAAGCATACAAATCAGAATAAGCAAAATTTTACGAAGTCTACTCATGTTTACCTCCATAATACCGTTCATCAAGCTTGAGTAAGCCGATTAAATAATAAGGGATTGAACCTTTTGTGTTGAACGATATTGACCTTCATAAGACTACCTTGAGTTAGCCAAATAAAAAACAAAAGGAATTAATTTAATCAAAATCGCAATTGGAACATTCAATAACTTCTAATGCATAACATTATGATAAGCTTTCATCTCTGCTAACTAACAGCAATATATTGTTC